>JBDNDQ010000007.1:0-77220 GCA_046719055.1 Aggregatilineales bacterium
CTTGCCCATGCTGGCAGAGATCACGCCGTCCAGTTTCTTGTCTATGTAGATGCCTCCAGGCCCTGCCTTGGCCAGGTCTTCAAAGTCGAACGTGCTGAGCAAGAACGGACGGCCGTTGTCCCCCACGCCATACACCGCAATCCGATTTGTCTCGCAGCAGATCGCCAGACGATCGCCCGGGCGTGGATCGACGCTGCAGACGCTAGGATCGAAGTCTGCTGATGCAGGCGTTGTGGGCGCAGTCGGCTCAAAGTCCCAGATTGTGCCATTGATCGTGATCGCATCGATGGCACCGTCATAGTCAAGAAAGTCGCCCATGTTGAAAACAATGACAGGGTTGCCCGGATAGTCCGGTCTGAGCACTGCGTCAGGGAATGCGTCTAAGATGTCGTCAAAAGAGACACCCGCTGGGTAGGTGGGATAACTAAAAATAGCAGGACACGTCCCATTGCCAGCACTAGCGGTAAACCAGCCGCTTCGAGCGCTCATAGGATAGTATGTAATCCACGAGGAAGGAGATGTGGAAAGATAGGGCGCGAAATCGAGACGGCAATTAGCCAGGCCGGACCCGCCTGTTGTGTTGACGTAAATATTCACGTACCAATCGTTCCCAATGCCAGGAGGATACGTGCTGTAGCTGATCTCTAGATTGAAGAGCGGCGTCCCTCTGTAGTCTTTGCGTCCCAATGTGATCTTTTGGCCAGTCTTAACCTTGACACGATAGCTACCTGCCCCAAGCAAGGGCGTGCCAGGCCCCTGTACAAAATCAGCAAATTCAGGCCGCAGACCAAATGTCCTGATCACCCAGCCCTGCAGATTGCCGGGATGGGCAACAATGGGACTAGCATACACTGTGGGAGGGGCACTCAAGAAGACAAAGACGAGCGTCACAGTCAGCAAAAAGCGGATGTATTTCAACATTGCAGCAAGCTCCTTTGTGCGTTCAATGAGTTAGCTTTTCAACTCTACGCAATACCTAGAAACCGTTCTTGAGTCAAGACCTCAAACAACGTATAAGTGCCGTCACTTCGAAGGCTAGGCTAAATTTGTGTCTCAGGGCTTGTGCGTCATCAGCTGCTGAAGGCGGTTGGCATCACAATCGCTTGACAGCACGTGCCACCGCCCGCCCCTTTCTCGACAGTGGCACGTGCGTTCAGCGCTCAGTCAGCCCGCTGCTTGAGCAGCTCGACGACTGAGCTGGGCAGAGGGCAGCGCACCAGCTTGGCAAAGCCTTGATTAGGCTGACCCGTCGCGTTGTACTGGCCGCCGTTCCAGGCCACCCACATGTGCTCCGACTTGCCCATGCTGGCAGAGATCACGCCGTCCAGTTTCTTGTCTATGTAGATGCCTCCAGGCCCTGCCTTGGCCAGGTCTTCAAAGTCGAACGTGCTCAGCAGGAAGCCGCGACTGTTGTTTGCCACGCCATACACCACGATGCGGTTTGCCTCGCAGCAGATCGCCAGACGATCGCCTGGGCGCGGATCGACGCGGCAGTCGCCAGGATCGAAGTATGGGGAGGTACTCATAGGTGCAGTCAGCTCAAAGTCCCACGTTGTGCCATTGATCGTGATCGCATCAATGGCGCCATCGTAGCCGACGTAGCTAGCTGCTGTATCGCCCATGTTGAAAATGATCGCAGGCGCGCCCGCCACAAAAGGTGCTCTGAGTACTGCTGAGGGAAACGTGCTTAGGACCGTAGCAAAAGAGACATTGACCAGCGTAGTACACATACCACTGCTGTACCAGCCATTTAGGGCACTCATGGCGTTGTGGGTGATCCATGAGCCAACCGAGCCTGCGTTAGGTGCAAAGTCGAGGCGGCAGTTAGCAAGACCAGGAGCACCTGTTGCGTTGATATAAACATTTACATACCAGTCATTGGGATTAGCGCCCAAGCGATGTGTGCTGTAGCTGATGTTCAAGCCGTTGAGCGGTGTGTCGTTGTAGTCTGTGCGCCCCATCTGACGCTTTGTGTTGGAGGCGGCGATAGTGACGCGGTAGCTGCCCGTCCCAAGCGGCGGGGCGCCAGGCCCATTGACAAAATCGGCGAAGGCGGGCATACCTGTAGGCGCAACGGTACCAATTATCCAGCCTTGCAGATTGCCAGGATGGACAACAAGGGCAGCATGTGCTGTAGAGACAGCGCTCAGAGAGACAAATACAGGCGCTATGGCAAGTAAAAGGCGGATGTACCTCAGCATTGTGGTGCTCCTATCTGCAAATGACTTATCTCAGTATGATTATGACTGAGTTGCTGTCCAAGTCAATATGATGAACTATTAATAGAACAAGTTAAGTCTTTCTGTATAACAAGAAGGGCATCTCACTGGTTGTGCTTGCATTTGCGTGTTGAGGCTTGTGGGCGTATAGTTAGCGCCTATAACGCCCGAGCAATCACGAGAGAAAGCGCAAGCGGCTATGTGCGTACGTGCCACTGCTGATGAACAAGTAGATATCTTGCTGGCAAATCCGCTCTTTGTCTGGCTCGATCCCGTCGAGCGCGAGCTGATGACGCCTTATTTCCCGCTTGGTCTGCTCTACCTTGCCGCTGTGCTGCGCCAAAACGACTACAGCGTCGCCGTCTACGATGGCGCCTTCGAGAGCGATTACAGCGGCTTTGAGCGGGCGCTGGTGCGCTATCAGCCGAAGGTAGTCGGCATCACAGCGCTGATCACAGTGCGTCGGCATGCCCTCGCACTAGCCGAGATCGCCAAGCGGCACGGCGCAACGGTCATCTTCGGCGGGCCCGACCCAACCGGCAAACCTGAGGCATATTTGAAGCACATTGGCGCCGATGGCAGGCGCGTAGTCGACCTGATTGTCTGGGACGAGGGCGAGGCCACGATTGTTGAACTGATGAATCACCTGACAGGGCGGCATGGCGCCGATTTGCTCAGCCTGCGCGCCATTCGGGGCCTGCGCTTCCTAGACGAGAACGGCACGATTGTCTCTACGCTGCCGCGCCCTGCTATCACGGACATGGACTCGATCCCGTTTCCCGCCCGCGACCTCGTAGACTATGACGCCTATCGGAAGCACTGGACGGAGCGGCACGGCTACTGGAGCATGAGCATGATCAACACGCGCGGTTGCCCGTACGCTTGCACATGGTGCCAGAAAGGCATCTTTGGGCGCTCGTACCGATCGCGCTCGGCTGCCAACGCCGCTGAGGAGATGCGCCTGATCAAGGAGCAGTATAATCCTGATCAAATCCGCATCGTCGACGATATCACCGGCGTGGATCGCAAGTGGATTTTCCAATGGCGCGCTGAGGTGCTCCAGCGCGATGCCGTCATCCCCTTTGAGTGCCTCAGCCGCGTTAACCTGGTGGATGTGCCGCTTTTGCAGGCGCTCTATGAGATTGGCTGCCGCAAGATTTACTTCGGCGCAGAGAGCGGTTCTCAAAAGGTGCTGAACGCGATGAAGAAAGGCACCAAAGTTGAGCAGATTTACCGGGCTGCGGAGGCTTGCCGCGAGGTGGGCATCCATGTCTACTTCTTTATGATGGTCGGCTATCCGGGCGAGGAGCTCGAAGACCTGCGCGCCTCTGTCAGATTGCTGACCGAAGCGCTGCCCGATAGTTTCAGCACCACGATTGCATATCCACTGCCGGGCACTGAGTTCTATCAGCAAGTGCGCGATCGCATCCTTCACGACGGGGATGACTGGGCCTTCACAGCAGAGAATAAGCTGCTCTTTGAGCGTGGCAAGCACAACACACGCTTCTATCGCTGGGTGCAGCGTTGGTTCAATAAAGAGTGGGAGATGGCGCGCTTGCATGCAGGCAAACTGCACGTCTCGGCGCTCAAGCGTGCGCAAATTGCGCTCGGTCTGCAGGTTTCCCGGCGCGTCGTCGAGATACTCGCCAAGTTACCAGGCGGTACAGTTGCCTTTCATCCTGCGCCGGGACGCTGAGCTAGACCAACTGTGCGCCACAGCTGTTGGCCGTAGCGCACGTCTTTGCTGGCGTGGTTATTCGGCCAGAAGATCAGCCGCCGATGCGCACTTCCGCCCAGATTTCATCCCACAGGCGGCGGGCGTCGCTCTCTAGCGGACGAATCCACTCAAGGCGGGCGAGTTCCTCCTTGCTAGGCAGGAATTGCTTGAGCAGCGGGTCGATCAGCTCGCGTGCGCCTAAGTTAGGGCTCAGATAGCCCGTAGCATTGCTGATGCGCGCTGCATTTTCAGGCTCCAGCAGAAAGTTGATGAAGTGCTCTGCCGTTGCCTTACGCGGGCTCTTCGCCGTCACGCAGACGCTCTCTTGGAAGCGCAAGCCGCCCTCCTTGGGGATGATGAAAATCCACTCGCCGTTAGGGTGCTCGTCACTGCGCGTGAGCGAAGCAGCCTTTGCCGCGTTGCCGTTCCAGGCGTGCGAGATGATCACCTCACGGGCTGGTAAGAGCGTCTCTTGATAGTCAGCTGAGTTGAAGTAGCGATACTGCGATGCAACCCGCAGGAGTGTATCGCGGGCTTGCTCTAGTTCGGCGCGCTCAGCACTGTTGACCGAGTAGCCGAGATACTTTAGGACGGCACCGAGCAATTCGCGCTGATCGTCCATCACATTGATGCCGCCGAGTGCAGTGTATTTTGCCACCTGCTCTGGATCGAAGAGCGCAGCCCACGAGTCGGGCGGTTCTTCCAGCGAGATATGGTAAGCGATGCCGCTCGTCCCCCACATGTACGGCACACAGAAGTTCTCAGGGTCGTACCACGTGTCCAGCGCTTGCTCATCCAGGAATTTGCGGTTCGGGATATTCTCTTGGTCGATCTGAGCCAACAGACCAAGCGCGATCATGCGCGCCACCATATAGTCCGACGGGAAGACTATATCGTACTCGGCGCCTGCCTGCAGTTTGGCGAACATTTCCTCATTAGTGGCGTAGTTATCGTAGACTACGCGCACGCCGAACTGCCGCTCGTACTCGATCAGCAGCTCCTCATCGATGTAGTCGCCCCAGTTGTAGACGAACAGCACGCTATCTAGTTGTTGCGCCTGCCAGGGCGCGCCTGTTGGCGCCAAGACGACCAACAGGGCGGCGATCAGCGCTAGAACAACAAGACGTCTTGCCATCAGGTTTCGCTCCTTATCCTTTAGTGATGAACCGAACTTGTTTTGCCGCTGCGCTGCATCAGCAGCGAGACAGCGACCAACATTACCGAGATCAGCAGCACTAGCGAGGCCACTGCTGTGACCTCAGGCCTCAAGCCGAAGCGGATCGACGAGTAAATCTTGACTGGCAAAGTGGTATCGCCCTGCCCACTCACGAACGACGTGATCACGAACTCATCGAAGGACATGGTGAACGCCATCAGGGCACCCGCCAAGATCGCCGGGCGCAGGAGCGGCAGCGTCACGCGCCGAAAAGTCTGCCAAGGGCTGGCGTATAGATCGGCAGCCGCCTCTTCTAGACGCGGATCGAGGCTGGCTAGGCGCGCTCGGACAATGACTGCCACAAATGCCGTGTTGAACGCCACATGCCCGATCAGCACCGTCCAGCGGCTCAGCGAGACGTTCACCGACGAGAAGAACAGCAACAACGAGAGCGCCATCACAATGTCGGGGATGATCACGGGCAGGTACAGCATGCTATCGTAGGCGCCCCGACCGCGAAAGCGGAAGCGCTCGAGCGCCAAGCCCGCCAGCGTGCCCAGTACGGTCGAGATCAGTGCTGAGAGGGCAGCAATCCACAGCGTCACTTGCAGCGATCCGAGCCACTCACGGCTGCTCAGGACGCGCTCATACCAACGCAAGCTGAAGCTTTCCCACGTCCCGAGCCGTGTGCCGCTGTTGAAGGAGAAGATCACCAACACGATGATCGGTGCATACAGAAAGGCGAAGACGGCTGTGCTAATCAGCGGTAAGCCAAGCCGCGTGAGAGATTGCGCCTGTCTACGCATCGATTCGGCCAGGCGCGGCGCGATCAGCGGCGATGCAACGGTAATACGCGTGGTCTCAGTGGTCATGCGTAGCTCACCTTTCTGCCTAGGCGGAAGTACACAAGCGTTGCGATCAACATCAAGACGGTCAGCACTGTCCCGAAGGCGGCGCCGAAGGCTTTATCGCCGCCCGCACCGATAAACTGCTGCTCCAACAGGTTGCCTACCAGGAAGAACCTGCCGCCGCCAAGCACGTTCGAGATCACATACGTACCGACGGCAGGGATGAACACCAAGATGCTACCTGCTACCACGCCTGGCAACGTCAGTGGGAAGATCACGCGCCAGAACGCGCGGACAGGATCGGCGTAGAGGTCTTGAGCGGCTTCTACCATGCGCTTATCCAGGCGTTCTATGCTCTGGTAGAGCGGCAGCACCATGAACGGCAAGTAGCCGTAGACCAAGCCGAGCAGGAGCGCGAAAGGCGTGTTCAGCAGGTCGAGCGGGCGGCTGATGACGCCTAGCCAATCTATCAGCAGGCTGTTCAGCACGCCATCGCGCCGTAGGATGATCACCCAAGCGTAGGTGCGGATGAGCAAGTTCGTCCAGAACGGGATCATCACCAGCATCAGCCAGATGTTGCGCCACCGCTCAGGCTGCCGGCTGATCCAGAAGGCGAATGGGTAGCCGATCGCCAAGCAGATCAGCGTGGTCAGGAAAGCGATCCAGACCGTGCGCACAAAAATGTTCACATACACCAAGCCGCTCACGCCCACAGGCGCGATCAGCCGTTGGTAATTCTCCAGGCTCGGTGCGCTTAGGTCAATCAACCCAAACTCGGTCGTCTGGCCAAGACTGGCTGCCAGCACACCAAATAGCGGTAGAATGAAGAAAATCCCAAGCCACACAAGGCTCGGATACGCCAACAAAACGCCGCTGTTGCGCGAGAGCAAAGCGAGTAGGGCGCCGCTGTGCACGCCGATCAGCAGTGCACCGCCGAAGTCGCCCAGGCTAGCGTAGTAGAGCAGGCTGAGAGCGATGCCTACCCAAGCTCGGCCTGCCGCGATACGCTGAAGCGGTGCGCCGCGCAGCAAACGGATACCTAGCCAGCCGTCGGCGAAGCTGAAGGCGACAAGTATTGCGGCAACGCCCAACATTGAAAGGCTGTCTGCCAATCTGTGAAGGCTTGTCTCGATCGGCAGGACGTCTCTCTGCCCCAACAGCGGAACGCGCACCAAGAGTGCCATTCCATACAAGGCGCTCATCAGCTCTGCCCAACCTGCCCAGCGCTCGAAGCGGCGCTGATACGCTTGCGCCGCCTGCGCAGGCAAAATGGCAGCCCGAGCTGCCTTGCTGCCAACACCCGTTGAAGCCGTTGTAGTCATTCTTTCCTAGCGATCACCTCATCAGTTGAGAACAGTCTCCGTGACTTTTGCGAACGAGAGATTCAGGCTGACCCTCTAAGTCAGTCGACTAGGAGGCGTGCATTCTCAGCCGCCCACGACACATACACAGTATCGCCGCGTCTGAAGCGCTGATCGCGGGCTGCCCCCGCATTCGGCAGCCGCGCCACGATCTCGGTGCGCTCGCCCAACCGTACGAAATAGCGCATATCTGTGCCAATGTAGACTGCCTCGCGCACGATGCCGCGCAACGCCTTGGGATCGCCGTTGGCAGCGCTCAGCGCGATTTTCTCAGGGCGGATAGCGACGGTCACTTGTGTGCCTTCTGCTAAGTCGCGCTGGCAGGGCTCAGCGGCGATGGATAGCTCGGGCTCAAGTTGAATGCGTGCCGTCCCGTTCAGGCTCAAAAGCGTGCCCTCGAGGAAGTTTGTCTCGCCGATGAAATTGGCCACATAGCGCGATTGCGGGCGTTCGTAAATTTCTTCGGGCGTAGCGCACTGCAGCACCTGCCCATGCCCCATCACAGCAATGCGATCCGACATGGTCAGCGCCTCTTCCTGGTCGTGCGTCACGTAGATGAACGTGATGCCAACCTCTTGCTGAATCTGCTTGAGCTCGAGCTGCATTGCCTTGCGCAGTTTCAGGTCGAGCGCGCCGAGTGGCTCATCCAGCAGCAGCACGGATGGACGATTCACCAGCGCGCGTGCTAATGCCACGCGTTGCTGCTGACCGCCTGAGAGCTGATGTGGACGGCTGTTAGCGCGATCAGCCATGCGCACCATCGCGAGCGCCTCGCGGACGCGATGTTCGATCTCTTTGCGAGGCAGGCGTTGCATCTCCAGGCCGAAGGCCACGTTCTGGGCCACCGTCATGTGCGGAAAGAGCGCATAGTTCTGAAAGACAGTGTTGATTGGACGCTGGAAAGCAGGTACGCCGCTGATCGGCTGCCCTTGCAGGTAGATTTGGCCGCTGGTGGGCGTCTCGAAGCCTGCAATCAGGCGGAGCGTAGTTGTTTTGCCGCAGCCGCTCGGCCCAAGGATCGAGAAGAACTCGCCTTCCTTGATCTGAAGAGAGAGGTTATCTACAGCGCGGAAGCTGCCGTAGGCTTTAGTGAGGTTGACCAGTTCCACTGCATAATGCATCGCATAGAGCCTCCCGTGCAAACGCAGAAAAACCGTAGCAGGATTTTGCTATTGTAGTCAGAATGGCGCGGAATGCCAGTTGTATTTTTGTGACATGGCGTTACAAGCCTGCAATATCTGCCAAATGAGTGTTTGTTAGGCGGGCGCGGCTAACGCTATAATCAAAAGCAAGTTTTGAGATCGGGGAGAAAATACCTTTGACCGCTTTAATGACAACGCATCTTTCACATTCCTCAGCACAGCTCTCGGCTGAAACTCTCTTAGAGATGTATTGGCACATGCTCCTAGCGCGCCGCACCGATGAGCGCGCTTGGGTGCTGCATCGGCAGGGTAAGATCGCCTTTCACATCAGCGGCATGGGGCACGAGGCAACCCAAGTGGGCGCTGCCTTCGCCATCAATCGGGGCGTGGATTACATCGCGCCTTACTACCGCGACTTAGCCCTATGCATGACAGTCGGCATCACACCCCGCGATTTCATGCTCAGTCTGTTCGGCAAGGCGGGCGAGATCACCAGCAAAGCGCGCCAAATGCCCAGCCATTGGAGCAGCAAGCCGCATAACATCCTCTCAACCTCTAGCCCTGTGGCAACCCAAGTGCCGCAAGCGGCTGGCTTGGCCTTCGCTATCAAGTATAAGCGCGAGAACGGCTTAGTCGATCCAAGCGACCCATCACAGCCGCGCCTGGCGCTCACCTGCCTAGGCGAAGGCTCGACCAGTCAGGGCGAGTGGCACGAGGGTATGAATTGGGCAGGCGTTCACAAGCTGCCCTTAATCTGTATCGTGCAGAATAACAACTATGCCATCTCTGTGCCGATCGAGCAGCAGATGGCCGTCAGCCATGTAGCAGAGCGGGCCGTCGCTTATGGTGTGCGTGGCGTCACTGTGGATGGCACAGATATCCTGGCTGTTTATGATGTGATGCATGAAGCCGTTCAGCGCGCTTACAAGGGCGAAGGCGCTACGTTGATCGAGGCGAAATGTTACCGCCTGACGCCGCATAGCTCCGATGACGACGATCGGACGTACCGTCCGCGTGAAGAGATTGAGGAAGCCAAGCGCGCCGACCCGATCTTGCGCTTTGAGCGCTACCTAAGTGAACGCAGCATCCTAACGGCCACCCTAAAACAGGATTATGAACAACGCGCCCGTCAAATAGTCGATGAGGCTCAGCGCTACGCCGAAAACGCTCCTTACCCTGAAGAATCTTGTTTGTACGAGGATGTTTATGCCTGAAATGACCTTAATCGATGCACTGCGCGAAGCGATGGATGAGGAACTTGCCCGCGATCCGCGCGTGTTCATCACTGGTGAGGATGTCGGCAAGCGCGGCGGTGTTTTCCGCGCTACGGTAGGGCTCTACGAGAAGTACGGGGAGAAGCGGGTCGTAGACTCGCCGCTCGCCGAGCTTTCTATTGTGGCGGTTGGTATCGGCGCCGCCTGCGCGGGTCTGATCCCGATCTGCGAGATTCAGTTCGCTGACTTCATCCATCCCGCCTTCAACCAGATCGTCAACGAGGCGGCCAAGATGTACTATCGGAGCGGCGGCGCGTGGAGTGTGCCGCTGACTATCCGTGCGCCGTATGGTGGCGGCATCGGCGGCGGCTTGTATCACAGCCAGAGCGTCGAGGCGTTCTTCACACATGTACCAGGTCTGAAAGTAGTCATCCCCTCCACGCCGTACGATGCCAAAGGTTTGCTCAAAAGCGCTGTGCGCGACCCGAACCCTGTGCTGTTCTTCGAGCCGAAGAAAGGCTATCGCAGCATCAAGGGCGAGGTGCCAGCGGGCGAGTACACGGTGCCGCTCGGCAAAGCGCGCCTTGCACGGCAGGGCGACGATCTCTCGGTCTACGCTTATGGCATGATGGCGCACTACGCCGTCCAGGCGGCTGAGCAAGTAGCGCGTGAAGACGGCATCCAGTGCGATGTGATCGATCTGCGCACTCTCTTGCCGATCGACAAGGCAACCATCTTGGAGTCGTTTAAAAAGACGGGCAAAGCGCTGATTGTCTACGAAGATAACCTGACGATGGGCTACGGCGCCGAGATTGCCGCCATCCTGAGCAGCGATGGCTTTGAATACATGGACGCGCCGATTATGCGTTTGGGCGCGCCCGACGTGCCAGCCGTGCCGTTCAGCCATCCGCTGCAAGAGGCGTTCATGCCCAATCCGCATAAAATTGCTGCTGCCATCCGCCAGCTGGCTGCCTACTGAGGAGCGCGACGATGCCTACTAATATCATCATGCCGCAATTGGGCGAGAGCGTGGTCGAGGGGACGCTCAGCCGCTGGCTGAAGGGCGTCGGCGATCGCGTTGAGGAATTTGAGCCGATCGCTGAAGTGACTACAGATAAAGTAGATACCGAGATCCCAGCGCCTGCTAGCGGCATCCTGCTAGCCATCTACGTTGCCGAGGGGCAGACTGTTGAGCGTGGTACGCTGCTGGCCGTGATCGGCCAGCCTGATGAGCAGGTTGAGTCACTGCCGATCCCCACAGCGGCGGGCGGGCATGAGGGTGCTGCCCCATCGAGCGCCGCGCCACATAGAGATGCCACTCAGCGCTACAGCCCGGTTGTGGCACGTATGGCAGCTGAGCACAATCTCGATCTCACGCGCATTCAAGGCACCGGGCTGGGCGGAAGAGTCACCAAAAAAGATGTTGAGGCGTACCTAGCTGCTCAAAAGCAGCCCGCAGCGGAGCTAGCGCCCTGGGAACAGCCCGGCGGCGGCGATCTTTTCAAGCCGACCGATGAAATCTTTGCTGCAGCCAATGCCAAGCCTGCCGCGCCCATGCCACAGCCCACTACCGTTGCGCCACCTCAGGCGCCAGCCAGCCAGGCGCTGGGCGGGACGCTCATACCGCACAGCACAATGCGCCGTAGCATCGCTAAGCACATGGTCGAGAGCAAGCTGCATACCGCGCCACACGTCACAACCGTCTTCGAAGTAGATATGACGCGTGTAATGGCGCATTGGAAGGCGAACGAAGCGGCTTTCGCGGCACAGGGCGTCCGCCTGACCCTGACAGCCTACTTCATAGCTGCGATCGTGCGGGCCGCACAAGCCCAGCCAATCCTCAACAGCCGCTGGACGGATGATGGCTTGCTTGTGCCGAATGGGGTGAACGTTGGCATGGCAGTTGCGCTGAACGAAGGCTTGATCGTGCCCGTCATCAAGAATGCGCAGGATTTGAGCCTGATCGGGCTGGCGCGTCAAGTCTCCGACCTGGCAGCCCGCGCCCGCGCCAAGCAGCTCAAGCCCGATGAGTTGCAAGGCGGCACCATCACACTGACCAATCATGGCGTCTCTGGTAGTCTGTTCGCCACGCCCATCATCAATCAGCCCCAGTCGGCTATCGTCGGCACAGGCGCTGTGACGAAACGTCCTATTGTTATTACGGACGCGCAAGGTAACGATATGCTCGCTATCCGCCCGATGCTCTACGCCACGCTAACCTTCGATCATCGTGTGGCTGATGGTGCACTCGGCGATGCCTTTATGCGCGTCTTCAAGGAGACTTTAGAGACGTGGGGTTGAGTTTGCGCAGCAGCGTGCTATGATAGTGGAAAGATGTTGAGGAGCGCGCAATGCCACGCTACGACTATCGCTGTCTGACTTGTGAGACGCTTTTTGAGGCACAGCACGGCTTCGACGATCCTGCGCCTGTGTGTCCGAGTTGCGGCGGCTCGGTTAAGCGGATCATTCGGCGTGCTGCCCCGATGTTACGCGGTATGGCAGCGCCAGTCAGCAAGCACGCTACAAAAGAAGAGCTGCGCGCCAAGTGGGCAGAAGAGACGCCTAAGCTGCGCAAGAAGCTGGTCGACAAGCTGGGCGAAGAGACGGTACGCAAAAATGCGCCGACGCTCGGTCAGGCTTGACGCACTGGCGTGCTAAATTTACTTTTTGAGAGGTTTTAATTATGCAGAACACCCCTTCACAGCTCCGTCCGAAGCGGCGGAGCCGACTGACCATCGGACTCAGCCTGATCGCTGTCTTGGTCGCGATCGCTTACACCGTTGTCTCCTACCTGGGCTATAACTTCCTCTCGACGGTCGCTAGCAAGGCGCCTATCTTGACGCCCGAAGGTAAATACGAGACGGTTTCGTTCCCGGCGCGTGGGCAGGATTACCTCGTCTATGCCTATTACCTTGAAGGCGAGGCGGGCATGCCCGCCATCATTCAGGCGCACGGATGGCGCAGCTCGCGCTTTGAGCCCGCCGTGCTGGAGCGCACTGCCCTATATCGCTCGCTTGGCTATCACATCCTCTCGCTCGACCTGAGCGATGCGCGCGGCGAGACGGTCGGCAACGGGCGCATCGCAATGGGCTACGAGGAACGCTTCGACGTGCTGGGCGCCTTCGACTATCTGCTGACGCGCGGCTTCGCGCCCGATCAGATCGGCGTCACGGGCGAGTCGATGGGCGCTGTTAGCGTGATTCTTGCCGCTGCGCTAGAGCCGGGCATCCGTGCGGTCTGGGCGGATAGTCCGTTTACGCGTTCAGACAGTGTTGCTAGCGAACAGGCAGAGACATTCGGCTTTCCGCGCATCATTGTGCCAGGCGGGATGCTGTGGGGTGTAATCCTGACCGGCAACCGCATCTGGGAAGATGGCGCCCTTGCGCAGGCAGCGCGCCTGGCAGAGAACAGAACGGCGATCCAACTTGTCCACTGCAATCAGGATGATTTTGTCTTCTACTATCACAGCGAAGAGCTGTTTGAGGCATACCGCGCTGCCGGCGTTAACGTCGATTTGTGGACGACACAGTGCGATAAGCATCCGCGCTCACTTGAAGTAGAGGGCGAGAACTATCTAGCGCGCTTTGATGCTTTTTTCCGCCAGCATCTGCGTGTGGGCTAGCTCACAGCTCTAGTTCGCGCTCCGCTGCAGCGATGTGGCGCTGAGCGGGCGTGCGTGAGCCATCGTGTAGAGATCGCGGTACATGCCGCCTTTGGCGAGCAGCTCGGCGTGCGTCCCTTGTTCGACGATCATGCCGTGATCCATCACCACGATGATATCAGCGTTCGTGATTGTGCTAAGTCTGTGTGCAATCACGAAGCTAGTACGCCCTTTCAGCAGCCGCCTCAACGCCTCTTGGATGACTTTTTCGGTCTGTGTGTCGATGCTGCTAGTCGCCTCATCGAGGATCAAAATGCGCGGATCGGTGAGCAGGGCGCGGGCAAAGGCGATCAGCTGCTTCTGACCGGCTGAGAGCAAGGCACCGCCCTCGCGCACCTCTGTATAGTAGCCGTGCTCAAGCTTGCGGATGAACGGATCAGCGCCTACCGCCTCTGCTGCTGCCACTACTTCCTCATCTGAAGCGTTCAGCCGCCCGTAACGGATGTTATCCATGACCGTGCCGCTGAATAGGTGCGTCTCCTGCGTCACGATGCCCATCTGGCGCCGTAGGCTCTCTTGGGTCACCTTACGGATATCGTAGCCGTCGACGGTGATGCGCCCTTCGGTGACGTCGTAGAAACGCGAGAGCAGCTTAACGATGCTGGTCTTGCCCGCGCCCGTGTGCCCAACCAGCGCCACCGTTGCGCCAGCCGGTACATCAAGGTTGATGTGACGCAGCACAGTAGGCGGCCCGCTGCTCAAGCTATCAGATGAGTTGCCATGTGCGCCGTTACCGTTGCGAAGTTTGCCGTTAGCAGCCTCGCCATCGGCAGCGCGCGCTTTGTGCCGCTCTGAAGTGCGCAGCGGCGGATAGGCAAAGGAGACGTCTTCAAAGCGCACGTGCCCTTTGACCGGCGGCATCTCGATTGCATCGGGCGCATCTTTGATGTCGATCGGCGTATCCATTAGCGCGAAAATCTTGCCGCCGGCAGCCATAACTGCCTGAAAGATGTTGTAGCGCTGGGCTAACATACGAATCGGGAAGAAGAGCTGCTCAATGTACAGCACAAAAGTTAGCAGCGTCGCCACGCTAATGGCTTCCTCGAGCACCAACGAGCCACCGACGAAGATCAGCACGCCCAGCGCCACTCCACCAACCAGCTCTATGCCCGGAAAGAACAGGCTGGCAACCCAAGCCGCACGCAGGCTGGACTTCAAGTGAGCGCGATTGATCTGCTCAGTGAAGCGGCGGTAGTTGTGTGCCTGCCGCGCATACGCCTGTGTGACGCGAATGGCGTTGAATGCCTCTGAGAGCTCGGCGTTGTTGGCGGAGTTGGTCTCGCGCTGCCAGTTGTAAGCCTTGCGCGCGTAAATGCGCCAATAGTTTGCCATAACGGTCACAATGATGACCACGACGACCGCAATCAGCGTCAGGGGTAGGCTGATGAAGACCATCGCCATCAGGATGCCGAGCAGAATCAGCACATCGCGCACGGCGCCGACCACTGCAAAGGTGATCGCCTCGCGCAGCACATTCACATCACCGATCACACGGGCGATCAACTTGCCCGTCTCGTAGCTGCTGAAGAACGAGAGCGAGAGGCGCTGAATGTGCATAAACAGCTCATCGCGCAACCGCTGGATGACGCGCTGACCGGCGTAGGACATGTTCAGCACTTGGATATGGAAGCCAAGTTGCGCAGCGCCATCTATGGTCAGATAGGCAATGACGCCCAGGAAAACATAGTGCAGATTGCCCTTTAAAATGCCTTCGTCAACGGCAAAGCCGATCAACGGGGGGCCGGCGATGTAGCCAATTACCGTCACTAGGGCGCCTAAAAACGCCGTACGCACGTTACGCCCGTACGGGGCCAGGTAGCGCAGCAAGCGCTTAGTGATTGCCCAATCAAAGACCTTATCCGCCTCTGCGACGGCGGCGCCCATCAAGCCCACATCTAGCGTCCTTTCTCTTCTGCCAGACCGCCTAAAGCCAGCATCTCTTGTCGTATGCGCTCTTGATCCTGCAGCTGTAGGCGGTAAATCTCGGCGTAGCGCCCGCTGTTAGTCAGCAGCTGTGCATGCTTGCCGCGCTCGACGATCTCGCCGCCCTCGATCACTAGAATTTGATCGGCTCTTTGCACGGTGCTCAGGCGCTGTGCAATGATAAACGAAGTGCGCCCCTGCATCAGACGCTCTAACGCCTCTTGAATCAGGAATTCCGTGCGCATATCTACGCTGCTAGTCGAGTCATCGAGGATTAGAATGCGCGGATCGATTAGCAGGGCGCGCGCGATGGCGATCCGTTGGCGCTGCCCGCCACTGACCGTGATGCCGCGCTCGCCGACACGTGTCTCATAGCCTTCAGGGAACTCCATGATGAAATCGTGGGCGTTAGCCGCCTTTGCCGCTGCGACGACTTCCTCAAGGCTCGCCTCAGGGCGCCCATAGGCAATGTTCTCGCGCACGGTAGCTGAGAACAAGAGCGACTCCTGCAACACAATGCCGATCTGACGGCGCAGGCTCTCTAGTTGAACGGTGCGCACATCGATGCCATCTATGGTCACGCGCCCTTCCGTCACGTCGTAAAAGCGCGGGATCAAGCTGACAAGCGTGCTCTTGCCTGAACCTGTCAAGCCGATCAGTGCGATCACCTGGCCTGGCTCAGCAGCAAACGAAATATTCTTGAGCGCTAGAGGCAAATGTGGCTCGTAGCGGAAGCTGACGTTCTCAAAGCGCACTTCGCCCTTGATCGGCGGCATCGGGATAGCGTCAGGCGCATCGCTGAGCGTCAGCGGGGCATCCATAATCTCAAAGATGCGGCGCGCGCTCGTGATAGCTTGCGTGGTCAGGATGATCACGAAGCCGATGAAGCGAATCGGCTGACCAAGCAGCAGCACATAGGCATTGAACGAGACCACTAAGCCGACTGTGATGCCACCTACATTCCAGTGCGAGAGCAGACCGCCGATCAGCAGCACGGCACCAACCGAGAGCGTGACAAAGTAGGCGCTGAGTGGCAGAAAGGTCGCCCAGCGGCGCACCAAGCCGATCTGTTCTTCATAGAGCTGGCTGTTCTGCATGCCGAACTTCTCAACCTCGTGGCGCTCGCGGGCGAAAGCACGCACTACCTGCGCCCCGATCACGCTCTCCTGCAGTTGATTGCCAAGCTTTTGCAACCGCTCCATGATGGCGCGCCAGCGCGGGTCGACCTCGCCCACAAACTTGACTGAGAGGAATGCTAGCGGGATCAGCGGCAAGGCAGCCACGATAGTCAGCGGCACATTTGCAGTCAACATCAAAATTGCTGCGCCAACCAATAACAAGAGCGTGTACGCGCCATCGATCAGGCCGTAGGCAAAGTAGCGCTGCACCTCATCCACATCGCTGATAGCAACCGTAATCAGCGTGCCCGTCTGCGCCCTGTCGTGATAGCTGAAAGGCAGGTTCTGCACCTTGTTGTAGAGCTGATTGCGCATGTCGTAGGCGATGAAGTGCGAGAGACGCTCACCGAAATAGCGGAAGATGAAGCCGGTCATGCCGCGCAACACGCCCAGCCCAACAATCAGTAGGGCCGCAAGCGCTAGAAAGCCGTTGTCGTCGGCAGTGATGCCTTCGTCAATTACCTCGCGGAGCAGGCGTGGAATCAGCACGGCAAGGGCGCTGCTCCCGATCAAGCCGATGAACGCAAACGCCGCCAGTTTGCGGTATGGGCGCAAATAGCGCATGACACGCCACCATATGGCAAAGTTGCCGGCTTTAGGGGTCTCTTGGCGCGGCTCAGATTGGGCTTGTTGCATCCAACGACTCCTCAATAGCACGATTCAGAAGGCAGATAGCGTGGGAAAGGCAATCACATGGCAGCAAGAGAGCTTTGCCTATGCCGCAAATTCCTGGCGCAATGCAGAAATAATTGCAGCACACGCTCCTATAGTTTAGCAGTGTGCTGCACAAGTGGCATACGCCTAAAGGCGGATTTTTCGCAGTATGGCTAGAGCGGCAGGCCTAGAATCTCCTGAATGCGCGCCACGAAAGTTTGCGGATTAATTGGCTTCGGGAAGTAGCCGTCAAAGCCCGCCCTGATCGCATCTTCAGCCACATCGGCCGAGTGATAGGCTGTGATAGCAATGACAGGAATTTGCGCCGTGGCAGGGTTCGAGCGCACACCAACGAGCGTTTGCCAGCCGTCTTTGCCGAGCATGGCCAGATCGGTCACGATCAAGGTCGGCTCGATCTGCGTGAGCAGCTGGAGGCACTCATCGCCGTTTTTGGCAAGGTAGACCTGGATGCCGTGATGCTCCAATATATGCGAGACAAGCTGCTGATCATCAAAACTATCCTCAACGACGATGACTTTCCAACTGCTGGACATGCTGCACTCCCTTTGTTGTTTTTAGTGGCTCATACATTGTAGAGCAATTCGCTCGATCTCTGCTACAAATGTGAACAAGTTGAACGGCTTGCTGATGTAGCCATCAAAGCCTGCCGCCAGCGCTTCTTGACGGTCGGTGTCCATCGCATAGGCTGTGATAGCAATCACGAGCGTGCGCGAGAGCGCCTCATCCTGACGGATAGCTTTCAGCACTTCCCAGCCACTCATCTTGCGCATTTTGATGTCGAGCAGGATGAGCGTCGGCCTGAGTTCGCGTGCCAACTTTAAGCCCTCCTCGCCATCGCTGGCTGTGTGCACTTGGATGCCGAAGTGATTCAGCGCAGCACATGCTACCATCAAGTTATCAGGTGTATCATCCACGATGAGGATAGTCCACTTGCGGATTTCACCGCGAATCGGCTCAGGTGCGCGAAGACCCATAACTTTTTACCCCTCCATGATCGAGGAAAGCGTTTGTGTTGTGTGCTTTTCAGTCACAAGTGGGAGCGTAACAATGAAGGTGCTGCCGCGCCCAACTTCGCTGCTCAGGCGGATGTTGCCACGCATCATCAGCACCAGCTTACGGACGATCGCTAAGCCCAAGCCTGTGCCACCACGATCCAAGCCGTTTTCCGCCTGGTAGAATTCGTCAAAGATTACCTCTTGTTGGTGTGGCGGGATGCCTGTGCCAGTATCGATGACGCTAATGCGCCAGTTATTAGCATCAGCCAGCTCGGCTTTCACAGTCACGCTGCCCTGATCGGTGAACTTAATCGCGTTGGAGACTAAGTTGATAATGATCTGCTTAGTACGCCCATAATCGCCGACAATCATCTCTGGTAGGCGCTCGTCCACCTCAAGCGTGAAGGTGAGCCCCTTGTTATCGGCAAGTACTTTGTTCTGTGTCATTACCTCGCCCAGGCAGGCAAGCAAGTTAAAGGGCTTTTCAGCCAGCTCTAGGCGCCCTGCCTCGATCTTGGATAGGTCTAGCACTTCGTTGATCAACTGCAAGAGGTGCTGCGCATTGACCAGGATACGATCCTGATAGGCAAGTTGCTCTGGCGTCATCTCGCCGACCATACCCGCTAGTTGTAGTTGTGTGTAGCCGATGATCGCATTGAGCGGTGTGCGCAGCTCGTGCGACATGGTGGCAAGGAACTGGCTCTTCAGCTTGCTAGCGACCTCCGCTTGACGGCGCGCTACCGCTAGTTCGCGGTTCGCCTTGACAAGCGCCTCATTCTGGCGCTGAACTTGCTCCTCAGCGCGCCGCCGCTCAGTAATATCCATGATCACACCCTTGAAGATGACATGCCCATCTTCTGGATAGGCATTAGATTCAGCGCGCCACCAGCGCAGTTCACCCGTCTGCTTGTGATAGAGCCGCCCTTCAAACCGCCAATTGCTGCAATCGTTCAGCGCAGCGTTGACTGAGTCAGTGAATGGCTTGATATCTTGAGGGTGGATGAGGCGGATAAGGCTGTTCAAGTCAGCCATTACCTCTTCAGCCGTCACACCTGCGAGTGCGTAGATACCTTGACTGATATAGCCAATTCGCCAGACATCCTCGTCCACGAAGAACTCGTAGATGGCGCCCTGAAGACTGTTGGCGATCTGTAGTAGGCGCTCACGGCTTTCGCGCAAGGCGCGCTCTTGGCGTTGGCGTGAAACAGCCGCGCCGATGTCGGCTGCCACTGCGGCCAGCAGCTCCAGCTCCAGTGCATCCCACATACGTTCGCCTGTGCACTCATCGAAGCTCAGCACGCCCCACAGCTGCCCCTCAACCAGGATCGGTATAGCCGCCAGCGAGATGATCCCTTGCGAGTCCAGCATCTCACGGGCTGCCCCCTCTAGAGTCCTAGCCAGGCAACTGACAGGATGCCCAGCCTCGAAGTCAGCCAGCCAGGTTGGGAAGATTTCTGAGAACAGCACAGCACGCATTTCGGGCGCGTGTATAGACGGCACGATGCCTTGAGCTACCCACTCATAGCGCATGTCCAAGAGCGTGACATCGGGCGGGGAGTCAGTCAACTTCTGGAAGATGCGGGCGCGGCTGGCGTGCAGAGCCACACCCAGCTGCTCGAGGATATGCGGCACAGCCTCAACCCATGTCGGGAAGCTGAGCAGCTGCTGCTGCGAGAGCGAAACCGCCGTGAGGAGTACATCGCGCCGCACGAGGGCTTGCTCTTTGTGCTGGCGTTCCAGCAGACTGCTCACCCACTGGCCCATCAGCAGGAAGAAGTCTTTATCGAAGGCAGCAAACGGCTCGGAGCGCGGCTGCCTGCTGGCGAAGCTGAGTGTGCCGAAGCGGTTGCCCGTCACCATCAAGGGCACGCCGATGTATGTTTCCATGCCCATTGCCGCGTAGCAAGCATGATCCTTGTAAGGCGACTCGCCCATGTGCTCAATAATCACTGGCGCGCTAGCCTGATGTGTCAAATCGCAGTAAGTCTGGCTGAGCGGCATTCGGGCACCTACACTGACTATGCCATCAGCAGGATAGGCGTACAGCACAATGTTCATCGTATCTTGGATGCGCGCGATCGTGCCGACTTCTAGGTTCAGCATCTCTACGCCAACGCGCAAGACCTCATTCAACTGCGTCTCTAGATCGGACGTGCTCGCTGCTAGCTCGTAGAGCGCACGTAAGCGCACGTCCTGGCGCGCTTTCTGCCACGTACGTTCGCGCAGCTGATTGATCATGGCATTGAAAGCCTCGGTCACGTCGCCGATTTCATCCCGATAGCTGATTGGCACCTGACAGGTCAAGTCGCCCTGTGCTACGCGTTGGGCACCTTGTTGCAGACGCTCCAGTGGCATCTCAACGCCCTGCCGCACCACTTGCCGCAAAATCAAGGCGCTGAGCATTGCAGTCACGCCCAGCGCAAACAGAAGAATGGCATTGGCGCGATGTTGGCTTTCGTGAATTTCAGACTGCGCGTTTTGGACGAATACGATTATGTCCGTGCCGGCCACAACTTTTGCTGTCTCAAACACTGGCACGCCTTGAAAGTCGGTGTTGTCTTCCGCATACACTTTGGCATCGTCAGGCAGTTCGCCCAGTCTGACGATGTAATCCCGGTCCTCAGCAACAGATAGCACGGGATGCGCTGACAGATCAACTGACTTGCCGTGCAGAGCAGGGTCGCTGTAAGCAATAATTGGGCCTTCTGCCTCAGCCACGTAGGCAATGCCCGTCTTGCCGAAGCGGGCACTCGCCACAATTTGGTTGAGCGCATCCATATTCAGGATGGCAACCACTATAAAGTCATTAGGCATGCGCTTGGCTAGCATGAGCTGGGCTCTACCTTGCTCATCAACCTCAAGCTCGCCTAGGTAGAAAAGCCCTTGCGGCGCCTCGAGCACTCCTTCGAACCATTCAAGCGTGCTGACGTCATCCGTATTGGCGAACAGACCTTCGCTGGTGCGAAAGGCGCGCCCGATAACACGCCCATCCAATGAGATAAGTGCAATTTCCGCCAGCTTCGGATTGGTCTGCAGGATCGGCTGCAGCGGATTTGAGATGAAGGCAAACGGTGAAAGTTCTGCCACCGTCTCTATGATGCCTTGCGCCTGGTCGATCAGGTTGCGTATCTGCGCAGCGGCGCTCATAGCAGCATCGCGCTGCCGACCTGCCCACAGATCATTTTCAGCCTCTTCGAAGAGCCAGGCGCTCACCAGGAACGCCACTGCCAAGAACACGACAAGCAACGTTGAGAAGATAATCACGAGTTGCTGGCGTATTTTCAAGCGAAGGCGCAAGCGGAGCGGTTGTTGTGCTTGGTTGGGCATAGAGCATCCTGTTTGCTTTTGCGATTTTTTTACAAGATATAGCTTACATAGAAATTGTTCGCTAGACCATTACACGCTTGGCTAGATTTAGTTAGGCATCCCAGCCTGGCCAGGTGGCTAGGAGAAGGTTGTGCTCTAAAACTAGGCGAAGAACGGATCGCCTTCGGCAGCCATTCGCGCTTACAATTGGGGTAGTTGCGAAAGCTTGTACACAAGCGCAAGATGTGTGTGAACCAAACAACCGTAGTCTTGCTTTTCGTTGAAGACGATCTTGCCGATCAGCAGCGCTTCATTCGATATGTAGACGCACAAGGGCTCCCGTACTCATGTATTTTGGCGGCGAATTTAGCAGCTGCTCTTGAAGGCCTGAAGCAACAGCCGATCGATGTCATTCTTTCCGACTACTTCTTCACAGATGGCAACGTGTTAGATTTGCTGAAGCACAGGCCCACTGCCCCACTCATTGTCATCACACGCCATGCCGATATCTCGGCTGCTGTGCAGGTCATCCAGAGCGGTGCGCACAACTACCTGATCCAAGATGAACAAGGCACCTACCTTTCACGCATCCCAGAGGCAATCATGGAAGCACTACATATGCAGCGCCTGCAAGAGGCTGAGCGAGAACAGCGCAGGCTGGCTGAGCTGTTGCGCGATACAGTCGCTGCGTTCAACAGCACCCTCGAGCTGAACGAGATTCTCAGGCGCATCCTGGACAATGTAAAGCGCATCATCCCACATGATGCAGCCAGCATCATGCTCCTGGAAGGGGCACAGGCACGTCTGGTGCAGATGAACGGCTGGACGGAGGAGGAGATAGCCATTCTCTCGACGATCAGCCTGAACATCACCGAGATCGATTACCTGAATCTGATGTACCACACGCGCAAATTCTGCATCATCCCCGATGTAGATGCCGTTGATGGTTGGGTCCGCTTTCCCGGTGTGCGCGTACCCCGCTCTTGCCTTGCTGCGCCGTTATGCGTCGGCGAGACGGTGATAGGCTTCCTGCACCTTGCTAGCATGACGCCACATTTCTTTACCGCCTCGCACGCTGATTCCCTGAGCGCCTTCGTCAATCAGGCGGCAGCTGCCCTTAGCAACGCACAGCTCTACCGAAAAGCGCGCGAGCTAGCTGCCCTTGAAGAGCGCCAACGCCTCGCTCGCGACCTGCACGACTCGGTCACGCAGACTCTCTTCGCCGCCACCATCCTAGCAAACGCGATTATCCGCCAATGGAAAACTGATCCGGCTAGCATCGGCGCTGAATTGCGTGAACTCTCCGATCTGATGCAGGGGGCACTCGCTGAGATGCGCACGCTGCTCTTAGAGTTGCGTCCGAGTGCCTTGCTGGAAGCCGATTTGGGCGATCTGATCCGCCAATTGGCAGAGACCATCAAAGGGCGCTCGCGCATGCGCGTCGTCTACCACGCCGAAGGCAAGAACGAGTTGCCACCGAATGTGCAAATTGCCTTTTTTCGCCTAGCGCAGGAGGCGCTGAACAATGCCCTGAAGCACTCCCGAGCGCAGCACATCAAAATTCATCTAGCGCGCACCGCCCAGCGCACCGAACTCTTGATTCAGGACGATGGGCGCGGCTTCGATCCACAAGCTGTTGGCGGCGATCACATGGGTATCCACATCATGCACGAGCGCGCCCGCGAAGCAGGCATTCAACTCAACTTAATCAGTAAGCCAAATCAAGGGACGCAACTCCAAGCAATTTGGAGAGCGGAGGCACAATCATGAGCGAACGTAAACTGATCCGTGTAGTGATTGTCGACGATCATGAGATGGTGAGGCGCGGATTAAGCCTATTTCTGCGCGGCTTCCCCGATATGCAAGTGGTCGGCGAGGCTGCCAACGGTGCCGAGGCACTACAGGTCTGTGAAGAGCACAAGCCCGACATTGTGCTGATGGATATCGTCATGCCGGAGATGAACGGCATCGAAGCAACGCGCCAGCTGCGTGAACGCTTCCCAGAAATTGCCATCGTTGCCCTCTCCAGCACTGGCGATACGCGCAGTGTGACAGCTACCATGCAAGCTGGCGCTACCAGCTATCTGCTGAAGAACGTGAGCGATGATCAACTGGCGAATGCCATCCGCGCTGCACGGCGTGGGCAGCGTACGCTCTCGCCAGAGGCAACTCAGGCGCTCATCAATGCCGTGACGCGCCCGCCTGAGCCCGACTTCCGTCTGACTGAGCGCGAGCGCGAGGTGCTAGCGCTTTTGGCAGAGGGCTTGAATAATCCAGAGATCGCCGAGCGCCTGGTGATCAGTCGCTCGACCGTTAAGTATCATATCAGCAGCATTTTGGCAAAGCTGGGTGTCAGCAATCGCGCCGAGGCAGTCTCGCTAGCCTTGAAACACAGCTTAGTCTGAGTCGCTTGGCTAGGCGGCGATTAAGGCGCCGAAGATGCCTTCAGAGTCGTTCAGCAGGCTCTCGGCGAGGCTGTTCAGGTCAAGCATTTTGCCATAGGCAAGGCTCTCGGCAAGCTGATTTTGATCCAGTTGGGCGAGGCATGCTGCACGCAGGCGTGCCAGCTCATCAGGGTCAAGGTACTCTGCTACGGCATTCGCCTCAATCACACCGATCCATTCGGCGGCTTGTACGGCGTTTCCGTCGTGTAGGGCCAGATCAACCATGCCGTAAAAGCCATGCAGCAAGCCTGGCCAGTTATTCAAGCGGTGCGCTAGCTGCAGCCACTCATACAAATTGGCGCGCACGGCTTGCCAATCGCCCAACTGCACATTCACCTGTGCCAAAGCGCCCAGCCGAACAGCTAGGGCATTCAAATTACCATACTTGCGCTCGTGAGCGATGCAGCGCTCAAAGTAACGGCGTGACTCCTCAAAGCGCCCCTGCTGAGCTAGCGCAAAGCCGATATTCCCAACGGCAGACATAATTTCCTGGACGTCGCCGAGCCGTTCGCTGATCCGGATACTCTGCTCAGCCAGGTTCAGAGCCTCTTCAAAGCGCCCTTCACCCATGTATGACAGGCTCAGGCGCATGATAATGGTGGCTAGCAAGCGGTCTTCACCTTGTGTTGTGTAGCAATCCATAGCCATTCTGGCGTGGTGCTCGGCGCGTTGGTAGTCGCGTCGGCGACGTGCCACGTCGCTCAGACCCATATGTGCACGAGCTAAATTTGGAATATCTTGGTGACGCTCAGCCAGCTGCAAGGCAGCTTGATGGTATCGATCGGCCTCATCGAGATTCATGTGGACTGCCTGGATGTGTCCAAGCACATAGAGTGACTGAGCCGCGCCGCTAAAATCACCTTCCCCCTCAAAGAGCGCCAAAGCTGCTTTAAGATGTTCTACAGAGCTAGTGAAATTGCTCCTACTGTACTCAACTTCGCCCAGCCGGAAGAGCGCCTTCGCCTGTGCGCTGATCTCCTGCACAGAAAGAGCTAGGCTATAAGCGTCTTCATAGTGTTGCTTAGCGCATTCATGAGCGCCGTGCTCGCTCTCACACCGCCCCAGCAACATGTGCAGTTGAATGCGTTCAGCTGTGAGCTGAGCCTGCGACTCAATTTGTTCTAACAGCGCAGCAAGATGGGGCTGTACCGCTGAGGCGCCGCCGCTGCGGATGGCACGCGAGGCATAGGCGAGCCAATAGCGGGCTGACTTTGCCAGATCGCCTGCTTCGCGCCAGTGCAGAGCGAGTGCGAGTTCGTGATCAGTACGATCGGGGTGGAGCGCTTCGATTCCCTCAGCCGCAGCGCGATGATAAGCACGGCGCACTTCAGCACTTAGTGTGTGCAAGATGCCTTCGCGCAGCTTATCGTGCGTGAAGTACCAACTGCCGTCCCTGATGCGAAAGATGGCTGCATCCACACACTTAATCAGCCAGTCGTCGTAGTTAGCGGTGCCACCGACGCGCTCCAACAGGTCAAAGTCAATTTCGCGGCCGATCACCGCAGCGATCTGCACAAGACGTTGATAACGCTCGGGCAAGCGCTCCAGGCGCCGCTTGGCAATCAGCAGCATTCGTTCGGAAAAAACTTGTGCTGGCAGCCCTGCCTGACGGATGTGCTCAAGGCTGCCTAACGTCTCGGCAAGGATGCGTAAGCTCTCAGTCAGATAAAACGCGTTGCCTTCAGTTTGTTCGAAGAGGAAGTTGTTCAGATGTTCGGCGTTGCCAATGACTGAGTGGCACAACGCTCTGACCTCTTCAGCGGTGAAGCGCTGCAGCTTGATCAGGCGCATATCAGGCAGTTTGCCGTACAGATACTGGTTATCATCACTGCGGTAGGCTGCTACAACGAGCAAAGGTAGCTGCGGAGCCACTCTGCTCAGCTGGCGCAAGATGTTCAAGCTATCAGTTGCCCATTGCAGGTCATCGATGATGAGTAGAGCCGACTGCTCAATTCGCTCAAAGAGAGCGATCAGCAGCTTAGCCATCTGATTTTCGTCAGGCGTTCGGGCTGTGCCTTCCACACGCCGCCCGATCAGGCGCTCTAAGTCGGGGACGATCGTCTTGAGGATCAGCGCTTCGTCGTCATCCACTGGCGCAGAGAGCAAAAGCTGACGCAACACGGTGCGCCACGCGCTGTACAGGCCTCCAGCGCCTTCTGAATACTGTCCATGCAGCACCATCACGCCTTTAACCAGCGCTCGAATACGCATTTCGTCCAGCAAGCGCGATTTCCCAACACCGCTCTCGCCGCTGATTAACCACGCAGTGCCATGCCCTTGCAAAGCCGCCGTCAACACCTCATCGAAGGCACGCAGCTCTTCTTCACGCCCGACAAACTTAGGCGATTGCAGCACGCTCTCGCGCAGGAAGCGCGACTCGCTCGGTTGAATTTGTATGGCGTCATAGAAAGCCAGCATCGCCTCATAGGCGTCTCGATACCGCTCTTCAGGCGCCCTAGCTAGCAGGCGGAGTGCAACTTGGCGTACGGCAGGTGGCGCATCCATTAGTTCAGGGTCAGGCAACTCTGTCAGCACCCTATAGATGAGCTGAGCAATGCCGTTGGACGCGAATGGATGTTTCCCTGCGAAGATTTGATAGGCGATCACGCCCAGCGCGTACAAATCTGAGGCAGGGCTGACCACTTCGCTGTTCAGCATCTCTGGCGCCATGTACTCCAGCGTACCGTTCGTCTCAGGCGCACTGAACAAATCCGTGGCAATCCCGAAGTCTAGCACGCGCACATGCCCATCCGGCTCGACGAGAATGTTGTTCGGCTTCAGGTCGAGGTGTAGAATGCCATGCCGATGTAAATAGCTGAGCGCCTGACAAGTCTCGATCAGCAAGCGCACCTTGCCATGGAGCATTCGCTCTGCAGCAACATCAAGGATGTTTCTTGCGCCTTGCAGCAGGGGCATCGTGAAGTAAGGCTGCCAATTCTTGTCGTAGCCGAAGTCGAGCACGCTGATAATGTGTGGATGGCGCAAGCCCGCCAGGATTTGAAACTCTCGTGCAAGCTGTTGGCGCTGATAGGTATTGCTGTAGTCATGTTCAGGGCCCACCTTTATGCGCTTGAGCGCCACCAGCCAACCGCTTAACCGATCTTCTGCCTCGAAGACGACACCCATCCCACCTTCACCAACAGACCTGACCAGTCTGTAGCGATTGCCAATCAAGCCATCTGCCGCCTGCTCCATAGCCTAACACCTCTTGCTGTGGAGTTTACAGAATGCCTGAGACACATTCCACTACACGCGCTGAAGTCGCTTCTAGCGTGATTATAAGATTAAAGCGCCAGTGATACAAATGTACTTACTAGGCAACCTTACCAGTGAACCTGCTAGCGCCCTAGAAAGGCGGGCGAGCGCAAAAAGTTCACTACATCCCAAGCAATCTGCTCGGGCAGAGACACAGCGGGCATAGCGCCCGCGCCGCGCTGAATCGCGTTGAAGAGCGACTCGTCACGGCGTGTTTCCACCAAAGTGCGGAGACGCGGCATGCGCGCAAATTCATCTGCGCGGGCGCCAAGCCCATCGCCACGCTCACCATGACAGGCAGCACAGCTCTGTGCAAATGCTGCTGCACCACGCGCTATCGAGTCAGCATCAGGCAGCATAGGGTTAACGATTTGTGGCGGCGGATTGCGCAGACGATCGGTCTGCGCGCTTGCCTCGCTGATGATAAAGGCACCGCCAACACTGAACAGCACCGTCACAATCAAGAGGGCAATGAAGATAAAGGTGATCTCTGGCGTAAAGCGAGCCGCGCGCATACGACGGATGACTGGCGGCGCGCTCAGCAGCGTCAAGGCAGCTAGGACGCCGAAAGCGCTCAGCCAGTTGAGCACAGACGGCTGCCGTAAGTTCAGGGCAGGCGATACGGCGGGCAAATCGACTGTGAGGGCGATGCGCGCTGGCTCAGCTTGACCGGGCAGCGTCACATCCAGAAGTGACCACCATACGCCTGCTCGATCCAACTCCAAGCCGGCTGAGAGGTAGATGCCATCGCCGGCATCGTCCAGCGGGATGGCGCGGGCACGCCGATCAAGCTCGGGGTAGGCAAAGCGCAGCTGAACTTGCGCGCCCGCTAACGGTTCTCCATCACGTTTGAGCAGCAGTTCGTAGGTATTGCCGCCCACACCGCCTGGATCGAAGGTCAACGTTGCGCTCAGCGCCCCTGAGGCCCCGCTTGCCGTCAGCAGCGGCACAGAGGCGCGCTGCGTGGGCAGTGGTGGTGCATTTGAGGCCAGGATGGCAGTGGCGATCAGCACTATGACGCCTAAAATTGCCTCCAGGCGAATGCTGGGCAGTAAGTGCGGCAAACGCTCGCGCAGGGCGGCACAGCGCTCACGCAGGTGCGCAGTCAGCTGATCTTGCCCAACGACCAGGTGATGGTAGAGCGCAAGAAGCAGCATCGGCGCGACCAGCGCATACTTTGCCAGCAAAATTAGCCCGTAGGGCGTTGTGACGTAGTCACTGACCTGCCGAACTTGAATGGCGCTGTTATAGGCACCCGTTGTGATCAAAATCAACACAGCACCAACGCCTAAAATGGCAAAACGCCGCAGCGCAGCCGTCAGGGCAGCGCGTTTGCCACCTTCATCAAGCGGCGCCAACGCAACCGGCAGCACAGCAGCCAAACCGATCAACCCACCCGCCCATGCACCTGTAGCTAACATATGTAGCCAATGCGCGAAGACCGATGGCACTGCCCACAGATCGCTGCCGACGGCATGACTGCTCATTGAGAAGGTGAACAGCGCCGACGCCCCCGCACCCATGATAGCAATCCACAGCGGCGCTACGAAGTCGGGCAAGCGCTCTCGCAGATAGCTCGTGCCGTAGAGCATCGCGGCGATGGCAGCTAACAAAATCAGGCGCAGCCGCAACGTATCGCCGATAGTTGTGCCGTTCAAGACGACATCCCACAGCCCATCGCGCAGAACGGCTTCCAGCGGCACAGCGAACAGCGCAGCGCTCTGCTGCAATATCGCCAGGAGTGTACCAAGTGCAGCTGCCCCGACTGACATCCACGCCAACACCGTCAGCCGACTCATTAGGCGCGGCGGCAGTCTGCCCGCACGATAGCGCGGATTATCCCAAGCGGGGCGCAGCACAGCCGTATACAGCAGCGCCCCGCCGAAGAGCGCATATAGCGCTGGCAAGCTGATCCCCCGCCAGACTGCCTCTAATGGGTCGATGATCGCGCCTTCACCACTAACTGCTAGATCGCTGCCCTGCACCCCGACCCAAAAGACGAGCCGTTCGTTATAGATGTGCCCATCGCTGGCGAAGGCAACGCGCATGTTGACGATGTAAGCACCATCCGGCAAGGGCTCTGGGATGCGTGCCGAGAGCTGTGAGGTGTTGCTAAGCACCACGCCTGCCTCCTCCAACGGAATTGGGTTGCCGCGATCGTCAGTCAGGCTGATGGTGCTGAAGCGTGGCTCTAGCCCCTCGCTAAACCATGCCTGTATGCGGGTCGGCGGGCGGGACAGCACTGCGCGGTTATCTGGGATGACGCGAATCAGGTAGCCATGCGCCTCTGCAGGCTGGGGCGTGCTCAGCACGGCGCCCGATAGAAGCAGCAGCAAGATGAGAAGCCGGCGATGCACAGCAAGCCTACTCCAAGCGGAAAGTATCGGGCGGTTGCTCAGCCGTTGAGGTCTGCTTGGGTGTTGCCCCGCGCGCCTCAATCGGCTCATCGCGTCCGCGCCGCAAGCTTGTGTTCAACATCGGCGCCAGGAACATCACGATGAAAATACCGATGGCAAGCGCTACAAAAATTTCATCCCACCAGCCGAGTGCGCCATGTGCAAGCGGTAGATTCAGCATCGGAGATCCGCCACTAAACAACATCTATGAGTATTATAGCAATTTGTGCAGCAAGTCACGAATGTGAGCAGGTGCATCTGCCTGCTCACACCGATCGCGCCACTCAGTTGCCTTGCAGAGTGAGCGTATGCACGGCTGAAACCTCAACAGCGGCTCGATCGAGGCGCAAGGGATACGCCTCAAAGCGTGCCCAAGCCATCACCAGATCGCGGTAGTGTGGGCTGGCGGGATGACCGCTCTGACCTGTGCTGTGAATGCCAACGCTGCGCTCTAGATCGGCGAAGTCGAAGATGACGCGCAACGTGGCAATTTCGGTGACCTCGAAGGGATCATCGCCATAGCTGCTAGTGCGATGCAGCGTGGCAGCGCTGCCACCGATCGGTACATCAGCAATGTTCACGTAGTTCTCAATCAGGCTGATGCCGCTCTGCCCAAGCGGATTGCTGATGAAGCTAATCTTGTGCAGGGCATCCCAGCGCCACGTGTTGAAATCCGTCCCGAGCCGCGCTGCGAGGGTTTGGTTGGCGGCGGCGAGGGCGGCCCGCAGGATATCATCGCGCGTCTCGCGGACGTCAGGTGTCTCTAGATCGTCCCACCATACAGCCTGCGGCTCGTCGAGCAGGCGCATAGTCGACCACATGAAGCGCCCATCGCGGGCAGGCACGCTACCTATCTCATCGCGCCACAGCCGCGCTGCAATTTCATACTCGAAGGCGGCAAACCAAGCCGCTTGGCCGCTCTCTGGGCGCATGGAGAACTCCCAACGGCCTAGCCAGTCCAGCGCAGCGCTTGGAATAGCCGTGCCGTGATCAAGGCTGAGCGCGATGGGCATTAGCGCAGCTGCGAAAGTGTTATAGGTATCCTGTTGTATCTCGGCGAAAGTCTGGATGGTGTGATCAGTGCGCGCGAGGAGCAGATCGTGAATGCGCTGACTGCGGTAACCGTAATCGGCATTGAAATTGGTGAAGTAAATCAGGTCGGTGCCGAAGCGCTCCTGCAGCTGAGCGGCGAAGGCATCCGGTGCGACGCGTTGGTTTGCCGCCACGATGTAGCCACGTTCAGGGTTGAACAGGCGCGGCATGTGCTCGTAGGGCAAGTAGCCCTGCCAAAGGTAGCGGCGCGTGCTTCCATCAACCGGCGTCATGCCGTTGTGATCGGCGGCGCGGATCGGCACGCGGCCGGGCAAGACGTAGCCGATGTTGCCATCTACATCGGCATAGAGGAAGTTTTGCGATGGCACTTGCCAGTCGGTCAAGGCAGCGCGGAAATCTTCCCAGTTCTGGGCACGATTGACAGCCAGCAGCGAGCCGATCAGATCGTAGGGCCGTTCAGGATCGTTGCCTGCCCAGCGCAAAGCGAGCGGGCGCGCCGCATAGCGCGAGTAGAAGGGCAAATCGGTGATGATCGGGCCGAAGATGGTCTGCCGCACGTTGATGAAGACGCTGTTTGGATCATCGCCGAAGCGAATTTCTTCGGTGGAAACACTGATCTGCAGCTCGTTGCCATCCACGATGTAGCGATCAGGATTGTTGGGCGAAATCTGCAGCGCATATAGGTCTTGTGTGTCGGTATAGGGGGTGGTCAGCGCCCAGGCGATGCGCCCGTTATGTCCGATCAAGACGCCGGGCGCGCCGGGCAAGCTGAAGCCGACAACGTCATACGGGCACTCAGCGCTGACGGGCGCACAATGCAGACCGATAGCATAGAACAGCGAGGGCATTTGTGGCTGCAAATGTGGATCGTTCGCCAAGAGGGGCTTGCCGCTGGCTGTGCGTGCCCCGCCGACAACCCAGCTGTTGCTGGCAGCGGCACCGAAGGCGCGCTCGATTTGTGTTGGGCTGAAGCCGCGCTCGATCACATGTTGCAGGAGGCCGAGCCGCTGTGGCGAGAGCTGCTCTGTACTGGAGCGCGTGACGGCGGGCAGAATCGGCAGGTCGGACTGCTGGATAATCGGCTGATGCGCCTCGAAAGGATATTCCGGCAGCCAAGCGCGCGCCCACTCTGCAGCGCGCTCCTCGCCCAGCCGTTGCACCACATTCAGGTAGGTCAGCTCGAAATTGAGGTTGCCAGAGAGCTGCCAAGCTAGCGCCTTACCCCAAACCAGGCTGTGCAGCGGCTCCCAAGGCGCTACGCTGATGTTCACGCCGGTCAGCCCTAGCAGCGTATACTCAAGCGCCAGGTCTGATGAGCTGCGCCCGCTGATGTAGGCATTGACGCCGCGCGCGTACGCCTCCAGCACACCGCGCGACTCGGGCGAGAGCGCACGCAGGTCGTTCTCAGCCGCTTGCCGCCAACCGACTGTCCGAATGAACTTATCGGTATTCAGCACGCTTTCCACACGCCCGGTCAGCTCACTGATGCGCCCTTGCCCTACATGCCGCTGAAATTCCATCTGCCACCAGCGCTCCTGCGCATGGACAACACCCTGTGCAAAGAAAAGGTCACGCGTGCTGCTGGCGTAAATATGTGCTGTGCCTTGTGCATCGCGGTAAATCGTGACGGGCGCACCCAAGCCGCTCAACCTGATCACACCCGCTAACTGTGGCAGCGGGCGCTGCAGTGAGTAAACGACCAGCCCACCTGCTGCCAGCACGACGATTGCTGCGATCAGCACGAGGATCAGTAAAACTTTTCGTAAACGGCGCATGCTGTAGAAACCTTTCGCAAGAATGTTTTGAGCGTCTTTTAATTCTAGCGCGTGGCAAAACAGGGCGCGATTCGCTATGATAAGCGCACTATGACGAAAGCAAAGAGCAATCAATTGCCACGCCGTGGCACTAGTCGCGAGACAAAAGTTCGCGACGGCCTGCAAGCGCTGGCGCAATGGCTGCGCGATCTAGTGCGCGGCGGCTTGGGCGCTGAGCAAGCCCGCCGCTTTGAGACGTGGCAGACGATCTCGAAGCACCTGTGGGATGCACAGTCACATGGCGTGGCACGCCAGCTAGCAGCGATCGGTGCGGCTTTGCAGCGCGAGCCCGATTGGTCGGAGCGCCTTCTGGAGGCAATAGGGCGCTTGCACCTGTTGGTGGAAGCTTACATGCGCCTTGATCAGCTGACGCCCGAGCAACGCGCCGATGTGCGCACAGCTGTCGGCTTCACAGAGAGACAGGCTGAGCTGCTGACGCAGCCTGGCATCACTGACTTGTGGCTCTCGCTTGGCAGGCAGACCGAGCTGAACGAAGAGAGACTGCTCGTGCAGCGCACCTGGTTGCTCGGCCTGCAGACGGGCAAAATTGCCCTCCTGCTGGACTACGCACCGCGCAGCATGCCTAGCAGCCTAGAGCGCAGCTTCCCGCCCGCCACTTGGCTGGAGACGGCGTGTGTTTACTTCCCAAGCGCGTATCCGCTGCGCGCCCTGGCCAAGCAGCGCATCTCAGTGGATGCCGCCCCAACCGACTTACCCCACGCCCATCCGACGCTCCGCTCGGCGCTTAGCGTCTATGCAGTGGCGCTCAGCGCCAACCCTTGGATAGAGCGAATCGGGATGCTAGTGGCAAACCTGACGCCGTTTTACGAGAGCGGTGGACTCGTCCTTGTCGACGCAAATGGCGATGGGCTGCCGATCGCTGCGCTTGAGCAGACGCGCCTTGCCCGTCTGCTTGGAGTCAGCGCTGGCGCGCCGATCACAATCTTCGGCGAATATGACGGACGAATTTTTCTGCCCTTGAGCGTGTTCGCTCATGAAAGGCTCATTCTTCTATGACTGACCCGCACAACCTTGAGGATACACAGCCGCGTCCCATCGCTCTGCCTGAAGAGGAGCCACCCTCAGGTGGTTGCGGCAACACTTTGCTGATTGGCACGGTAGCCCTGTTTTTGCTGTTCATGTTCGTGGGAATGGTTGGTTTGGCGGGGCTAGCTGGCTGGCGCGATGGCGGCCTCGCACGCCAGACTCAGCGTGCTGTAGCCCTAGCTGGCACATTAGAGGGGCAGCTGAGACTCGCCGCCAGCGATCTAGTTAACCGACAGTACAGCCTAGCCCGTGGGCGCTGTCAGTACATTTTGGAGCTGCAACCCTTCAATCCTGAAGCGGTGAGCTGTCTCAGCACGGCGCAAGCGGGCCTACTCGCCACCGCCACACCGACTCCTGCGCCGCCAACGGCTACGCCAACCGCATTGCCCCAAGCACCCACGCCGACCCTCGCCAGCGGCGCCTTCGCACCTGAGGAGCTTTTCGTGCGCGGTCAAGAGGCAATGCGCCGCAGCGATTGGGAAAGCGCTATGAGTTGGCTGGAAGCGCTGCGCGCCCTTGACGGTACTTTCCGCCGCCGCGAGGTAGAAGATATGTTGGTGACTGTCTACCAGGCGCTGGGCAATCAGTATCGCTTTGAGGGGCGCCTGAGCGAGATGGTTGTGGTGATCGAGAAAGCGCTCAAAATCCGTGCCCTACCCGATACCGATTGGCAGTTCACCATCAACGCGACCAAGCTCTATCTCAGCGCGCGCGGCTATCTAGATGCAGGCAACTTTGCGCTTGCAGCGCAGGTCTTTGCCACATTGATGGAGATCGCGCCGAATTACCTGAACACGCGCGAGCTAGCCTGCCGCGCCTTCGATGCAGCAGGCGACTCCGCTAATGCTGCGCGTTTTTGCCGATAGCGGGGTACTCGAGATCGCATGCCGATGTACGTTTTTCGCCGTTTGAGCCTTGCCCTCACAGCTCTGCTGGCGGCTTTGCTCAGCTTGAGCGCTGCCGCAGGGCAGAATCTGCCACAAGCAGAAGCAATTCAACGCGCTAATCTGCGCGCTGGGCCCGGCATCGACTATCCAATTGTAGGCGAGATCACAAGCGGAACACGCTACCCGATCATCGGGCAGAGCGCCCGCTTCCCTTGGCTGCTCTTGCAGCTGCCAGATCGGCAGGGCTGGGTGTTTAAAGATTTGGTCGTTGTGACGGGCAGTCTGGCCGTTGTACCGTACACTGAGCAAGTCCTGAGCCTCAGCCCAACGGCGCCGCCTGATCCTACCCCGCTGAGCATCACGCCCTTCACAGGCGGCCCACCAATCATGGGCACGGCGCCCGCCCAAGCTACAGAGCCCGCACCTGAGGCCCCAACGCCGACGCTTAGTGCCGCTGTGTACATCGAGGCGATCGATTTTGCAAACGTGCGCTTCGGGCCCGGAGTAGATTTTCCGCGCGTTGGCGAGATTCGGCGCGGCGAGCGCTACGCCGTCTTGCGCCGCCATGCCACTTTCCCGTGGCTGGAGATCGTCTACCCAAACTACATCACTGGGCGCGGCTGGGTCTTCCGCGATACGGTCACGCTCTTCGGCGATCTGAGCAGCGTGCCTCTGACTGATGAGCGTAGCTTCGGCGCACCGATCTTGACGCCCACGCCGCAGATAGTCGTCACAGCTGAGCCGTTCTGGTCAGCCACGCCGCGCAGCAACAGCAATCTTGCGCTTAGTGCGCTCGCCGAAACGATTTACAGTCTGCTGCTCAGTCGGAACTTCGCCCCCTTCAGCAATAAGCAAGCTTCCGTCTTCCTGATGGACTTGCAGACGGGCGAGAGCCTCAACATCAATCCGAATATTGCTTACAGCGGCGTTAGCCTGACCAAAGTGCCGCTGCTGGTCGCTTTTTTCCGCAAAACTTCTTCAGCGCCAACGCCGCAACAAGCGCGTCTACTCGCTGAGATGATTATCTGCAGTGAGAATCTTTCCTCGAATGCCTTGCTCAGGATCATCGGGGAAGGTGATGAGTATCGCGGCGCACTGTATGTTACAGAGACTATGCAGCGCTTCGGCTTGAAGAACACTTTCCTAGCTAACTCGTTCTTCACGGGCGCTGCCGTCATCGGCCCAACTCCAACGCCACAACCATTCGTGCCGGTGCCCATTCCCGCTGATCAGTCTTACACCAATCCCGACCCATCCAACCAGACCACTGCTGAGGACTTAGGCTGGCTGCTGGCAAACTTATACTACTGTGCCCGCGATGGGAGCGGTGCACTGATCGCAGCTTTCCCACAGGAGCTGAGCGTTGCCGAGTGCCGCCGCATGATCCGTGTGCTGCGCGCTAATCGCATCAACGGCCTGCTGGAGGTGGGCCTGCCGCCTGATGCCCTCTTCGCGCGTAAACACGGCTGGGCTGCCGAGACGCACGGCGATATGGCGATCATTTTCACACCGGGCGGCGATTTTGTGCTGACCGTCTTGATGTATAACCGCCGCTGGCTCGAATTTGAAGAGTCTTCGGCACTTATGGCGGAAATGGCACGGCTGAGTTACAATGTCTTCAACCCAGAGCAGCCCGTCGCCACGACACGCCAAACAAGCATCCCGCTGTGCTCGTTTGACGCCATCAATGCACTTGATCCAACGCTTATCAGCGATCTGCAGTTACCTGATTTGCCTTTCCCCCCCTAGAAGCCGGGTGATTAGGTGTATGGAAGCTGCCGTTTGGCTGAAACAGTCTGACCAGTCGCATTGCGCTAGAGCCTAACGCAAAGATGACCACAGGTCGGTTGTTTAGAATTCTCGACCTTAGCGAGCCAAGTCTTAAACCTGACTTATACCAATCTGCGTTAGGATCAACGTGAGTTCATTGGTGCTGAAAGAAGCCTGACAAACTATGAGCCAAGACTTGATCGGCCGACAATTCGGCCAGTACGAAATTATCGCTCAGATCGGCAAGGGCGGCATGGCTGCTGTCTACCGTGCGCGCCAACACAATATCGACCGCGAGGTAGCAATCAAGGTGATTGTGCCAGAAGTGGCACGCCAGCCAGAGTTTGCGCAGCGCTTCGTCCGTGAGGCTAAAACTATCGCTAAACTGAGCCATGCCCACATCCTGAAGGTGTTCGACTACGGACAAGAGGGCGATCTGATCTATTTGGTCATGGAGCTGATGCTAGGCGGCACGCTCATGGACCGTATCCGACAGAGCGTCTTGCCACTGCGCGATACGGCGCGTATCCTCAATCAGATTGCCTCAGCCCTAGATTATGCTCACAAGCGCAGCATCATTCACCGAGACATGAAGCCACAGAATGTGCTGTTCGACGACAGTGACAATGCCTTCCTGACGGATTTCGGCATTGCCAAAGTGCTAGACGAACACATCTCTGGAGAAAAGTCGCTCGATTTAACGCGCCCCGGCACCTCAATGGGGACGCCGCTGTACATGTCGCCAGAGCAATGGCGCGGTATCCCCGTAGATGGGCGCGCTGATGTCTATGGCTTAGGCGTCATGCTCTTCGAGATGCTCAGTGGACGCTTACCGTTCGCGAGCGAAACGCCCGTCGGGATGATGCACGCACACGTCTATGAGCCGCCGCCACCTCTGCGCAGCCTACGCCCAGACCTGCCTGAGAGCGTTGAGCGCGTGGTTGCGAAGGCACTTGCTAAAGACCCCAACCTACGCTGGCAGACCGCTGGGCAGTTAGCGGAGGCGTTCAACATCGCGCTCACAGGGCAGATGCCGCCTGATCTCGAAATTGAGGCGAAGCCAACGCCCCCTGATCCCTTCCCAGTCCAGAAGCAGGTGCCGCAAGCACACGCTGATATGGCTGACGTAGACGCTACAGGCGCTATGCTGCGCGATGAGCTTGTCATGCCGAGTCAGCCTTATACGGCTACACCACTCAGCCCACCAGTCGACGCGCCCCCGCCCACACTGTCCTCTCGCCTGCCTTTGATAGCAGGGCTCGGTGGTGTCCTGGTTGTGCTCATAATCATTTTTTTCATCATCCTCACCAGCTCAGGGGAGACCGACCAAGCTCTCGCTACGTCTACACAGGCCGCCTTGCTACCCTCTGAAACACCTACAGTGCAGGCTTCTGAGGCGCTCGTACAAACTGAGCCAGCTGCTCAGCTGCCCACTTCCGAGCCAATGATCATCATCGTCACACTGGTTACGCCTAGCGCCACACCGAGCACTACATTCACACCCACGCTGACGCCAACAATAACTATCACCCCCTCTCTGACCAACACACCCAGCTCGACCCCAACTGCCACCCCCAGTCCAGACGTGAATGCCACTATGCGCGCTGCCACTCAAGTTGAGGCGCTGCTGCGCACTCGGGCCGCTCAGATAGCAGCTTCTTTCACGCACACGCCAACGTCAACGCACACACTAACACTCACGCCGAGCTGGACACCCACTTTGACGCTTACCGCTAGCCCGACGCCCAGCCACACCTTCACACCTAGCTATACGCCCACTCTGAGGCCCACCTTGACGCCAACGCTCACTGAAACGCCACTGCCAACACTGACCTTAACGCCAACAGCCACTGACACGGCTACATCAACGCACACACCCACATCGACGAATACACCGACCGCCACCATCACACCAAGCTTTACCCGCACGCCTACGGTCACACCGACGCACACGCCCACATCGACGAATACACCGACCGCCACCATCACACCAAGCTTTACCCGCACGCCTACGGTCACACCGACGCACACGCCTACCCGTACGCTGACGCCGAGCGCAACCTTTTTGGCAACCTTTACGCCCACCGTGCCTATGCTGGATGTAGAAACGCCGATTGTTCTGCCCAGCCCGACGCCAGCGCCCATCATTGTCGTAACGTCTGTGGCAGCGACTATTATCCCGGCGCGCCCGGTGGAAACGCCTTTCGAGCAGCCCGCGCGCGCACTAGGTGAAGGCAACCTGAATGTCCGCCTAGGCCCATCAACCTTGTATGAGCGGATCGCGATCGTCGCTAACGAAACGCCAGTCACAGTGTTGGCTCAGAGCAGCGAATACATGACTTTACCTCTAGAAGCCAACTTGCTCTACGATCCGTTCAATCCTCTGTGGCTGAATGTGCGCCTTGAGGGCGCAGATGGGCCGAGATACGGCTGGATGGCGGAAGCTGCAGTCAGTGCAGGCGTCGGAGTGCCTTTGCGCTACCCGAACTTGAGGCTGTGGGTTGATCACATCAGCAATGGCGTGATAGATCGGGAAAGGCGTCGCATTATTGTCACTTCTAGCTCTTTTGTGATATTTGGTTGGGCGATTGATACAACTGACTCGCGCCCGAATGCTGGGCCAGGCATCTGGCGTATCTATGCGTTCAAAGGCGGCAGCTGTTACAGTGGCGAGGAGAACTTGCTGGGTTCAGCTGTGGCAGATTTTCCGCGTCCAGATGTGCAGAACACCCATGCAAGCACATTGGATGCGAGCTACGCTAATAGCGGCTACGGCTTGGCAATAGAGAATTTGCCGGCTGGTCTGCACATCGTAGCAGTTTGTGCGCAGAGCAGCCTAACAGGACGCACAGCTGCTGTTGTGTTGCCAATTGAAGTGCGTTGAAGCCACATGCAACCTCTAAGCAAGCATGGCCGCTGGTGGCTACCAGTCACTGTTTTCACCAGCGGCATGACTACACTCGCCATCGAGCTAACTGCTTCACGGTTGCTCGGCAACGTCTTTGGCACTAGTAACCTAGTCTGGGCGAATGTGATCGGCTTGATGCTGCTCTACCTGAGCGTTGGTTACTTTATGGGCGGTTGGCTGGCCGATCGGGCGCCGCGCCCGGCGCGCCTCTACCAGATCATGGCGTGGGGGGCTTTCTTCAGCGGAATAGTGCCGCTGGTAGCGCGCCCCGTGCTGAGCGCAGCGGCGAGTGCCGTCAGCAGCTTCGAGGCAGGCGTAGCACTCGGCTCGTTTGTGGCAGTGCTGGTGCTGTTTGCCGTACCGATTACCCTATTAGGATGCGTTGCGCCGTTTGCTGTGCGCATTGCTGTGCAAGCAGTGGGCCAGGCGGGCAAGGTCTCGGGCAGCTTGTATGCCATCTCCACGCTGGGCAGCCTAGTGGGCACCTTTTTGCCAACGCTGTGGACCATCCCGGCACTTGGTACAACAGCGACCTTTTTCCTGTTCGCCATGCTGCTGCTGATCGTGGCCCTCATCGGGCTGCTCGGGCTTGGCGCGGCCGAGCGCAGCCTTGCCTTGCGCCTCGCCTGGATGCCGCTCTTGCTGATCCTCTTGACCATCAGTGCGCAAAGTAATCCGCTGCGTGCGCCGCCGCAGGGCAGTCGTCTGCTATGGGAACATGACTCCGCCTACAACTACATCCAGGTCTTGGAGCTGACAGCGCCGATCGGTCAAATTGTGAACGGCGAATTTGTCACCCTGTGGGAGGCTGGCACGCGCGAGCTACGCCTGAACGAAGGGCAAGGCATTCACTCGGTCTGGCATCCGCAGCGGCGCGACTTCGGCGGCACATGGGACTTGTTCCTTGCTGTACCGTACTTCAACCCGCAGCCCAAAATCGAGCGCCTGTGTGTGATCGGCTTGGCAGCAGGCACTATCAGCACGCAATACACGGACATCTTTGGCGAAGGCCTACATGTCGACGGCATCGAGATTGATCCAGCTATTGTTGAGGCAGGGCGTCGCTTCTTCGGCATGAATCAGCCGAATCTGCGTGTGATTGTGGAAGACGGACGCTTTGCTCTAAACCGTCTGGCGCAAGAGGGCGCGCGCTACGATGTGATCGCTATAGATGCCTACCGTGTACCGTATGTACCTTGGCATCTCACCACTGTCGAGTTCTTCAGCCAAACCCGTGCTGCGCTGATGCCACAGGGTGTGGTGGCGATCAACGTTGGACGCACAGTGCGCGCCGACGGGACACAAGATCGGCGGCTGATCGAGGCAATGACGCACACCATGCAGCAAGTCTTTCCCTCAGTACATACAATCGATGTGGCGGACTCGTTCAACACCATCCTAGTCGGCACCGCCCAACCGACCAGCATCACAACCTTGGCAGCGCACTACACCAACCTGCTGCCTGAAGCGCCCGTAGCGCTGCGCCGTGCGCTGGCGGCAGCCGTCAGCGGCGCGCGCCCTTCGATGCCTTCCAATGTGCTGTTCACCGATGATCGCGCCCCTGTTGAGACTATCATCAATCAGATGGTGATCGACTACCTGCTCGGCAGGGGGCAACCGTGAGCCTTCTGTTAGGCCACCGCTGGCAATTGCCGCCAACTGTGTTGTAAAATGGTAGCGAAATGCAGTTTCAAGGGCAAGACACACTTGGAAAAACCTGCTACCTTCACCCCTGCGCCAATCCTAGCGATGTGGCGCGTACTACCTGGATGGCTGCGCGGCTTGATCCGCACCATGCGCCCAAACCAGTGGACAAAAAACTTGTTCGTCTTCATCCCGATCCTCTTCGATCGGCAGCTTGGGCAGCTAGATGCTTTGGCGCGCGTCTGTGCAGCCTTCGGGCTCTACTGTTTAATGTCCAGCGCAGTGTACGTGTTGAACGACATCGTCGACATTGAGCGCGACCGGCTGCATCCCAAGAAGAAGCATCGGGCTATTCCTTCTGGGCAACTGCCCATGCCGATTGCAATCTTGGCTGCCGTCAGCCTGCCGATTGTGACGCTGCTGAGCGCACTCTTGGTCAGCGTGCCGTTAGCGCTGGTGTTGATCGCCTACTACACCAAAGACCTTGCCTACTCATTCTACCTGAAAAACGTAGTCATCATCGATGTGATCACAGTGGCAAGCGGCTTCATCATGCGCGTGATTGCTGGCGTGGTTGTCATCAACGTGACAAATTTCTCGCCATGGCTGTATGTGGTCGTTGGGGCGCTAGCGCTCTTCCTGGCAGTTGGCAAGCGCCGTCAGGAACTTATCATGCTGGCGGAGGCGGCACAGGACGTGCGCGCCACCTACAAAGACTACAACTTACCCTTGCTAGACGATATGCTGCGCATGGTCACTAACGCCACGCTGATCAGCTACACCTTCTATACTTTCGAGGCGCGCACGAATCTGACGGGCAGCTTGATGCTGCTGAGCGTGCCCTTTGCCCTGTATGGCATGTTCCGCTATCTGTACTTGATTCACGTTAAAGGCGAGGGCAGCGCGCCGGATGAGCTGCTCTTCAAGGATAAGCCATTGTTGATCGCGGCTGTGCTGTTTGTGCTAGTAGTTGGTGGGCTGATCTACTTGCCGCCTTGGCTAGATCGTATTTTATGAGCCATGTCCACTTACAGTGCACCTGGTAAGGTGATCCTGTTCGGCGAGCACGCAGTCGTCTATGGCGAGCCAGCTATTGCTGCGCCTTTCACAGCCTTACAGGCGCAAGTGATGGCAACCTCGGCGCCGCATGGCAGCGGCTTGAGCATCATTGGAGCTGCTGGCGGTGTGACTTTGCATGTCTCGCCTGAGAGTGAGGCCCCTGATGAGGCAAACAACGCCCTGATCTACGCAGCGCAGCTGGTCTTGAAGGCGTTGGGCAAGGCACCACCCGATCTCACACTTGAACTGCGCTCAAACATCCCGATTGGCAGCGGTTTTGGCAGTGGCGCAGCCGTCAGCACGGCACTAATGCGCGCGCTGAGCGCTGCACTCGGGGCGCCGCTCTCAAGCGAGGCGCTCAATCAATTAGTCTATCGAGTAGAACAGCTGCATCACGGCACGCCCAGCGGCATTGATAACACAGTGATCGTCTACGAGCAGCCGGTCTATTTCGTGCGTGGCAAGGCTCCAGAAATTTTTCGCGTTGGCGCGCCGCTGACTTTCGTAGTGGCTGATACCGGCGTGAGCGCTTCCACGCGTGAGACGGTCAGCGATGTGCGGCGGCTCTACACGCGCGACCAGGCTCACTACGGCGCGATTATCAGCGAGATTGGGGCGGTTGTGCGCCAGGCGCGGGCGCTGATCGAATCGGGCGATGTTGGTGAAGCGCTCGGCGAGCTGATCAACCTCAACCAGGCTCTGCTGCGCGCCTTGAGCGTCTCTTCAGGGCTGCTCGATCGCTTGTGTACGGTGGCATGTAACAACGGCGCTTACGGCGCCAAGCTGAGCGGCGGCGGACGTGGCGGCAGCCTGATCGCTCTGGTCGAGCCCGATCTGGCGCCATCTGTTGGGGAGGCGCTGCGCCAAGCAGGGGCTGTACAGACGTGGCTGATGCACCTGGAGTAGACCGGGCATGCTAACTTTTTTGAAGTTGGGTGGCTCGCTCATCACCGATAAACGGGGTGAGCAAGCCTACCGGGCCGAGATCATGGCGCGCACAGCTGCTGAGATCGCTCAGGTCTACACGCCTGAGCACCCCCTGTTGATTGGGCATGGCAGCGGCTCTTTCGGGCATGTTGTGGCGCAAAAGTACGGCACAGCGCGAGGCGTACGCACAGCAGCTGAATGGCGTGGCTTTGCAGAGGTGAGTCTGGTGGCGCGCCGACTCAACAGCCTAATCCTGGAAGCGCTCAGCGCGGTGGGTCTGCCGATGCTCGGCTTCCAGCCGTCTGCTTCGGCGCGCTGCGCTGATGGCAAGCTGATCAGCCTGGAGAGTGAGCTGATCGGCCGTGCTTTGGCGCACGGACTAGTGCCGTTAGTACATGGCGATGTTGCCTTTGACGTGGTGCGCGGTGGCACAATTCTTTCCACAGAGGCGATTTTCTTCTACCTAGCCGAACATCTGCAGCCTGCGCGTATCTTACTCTTGGGCGAGACGGAAGGCGTCTACGATGTGGACGGGCAGGTCATCCCGCGCATCACGCCGCAGAATTTTCCGAGAGTGGCAGCAGCACTAGGCAGGTCGAGTGGCACGGATGTGACGGGTGGGATGGCAGCTAAAGTAGAGGCAATGCTGGCGCTGATTGAGCGTGTGCCAGGCTTGCAAGTGCAGATTATGGGCGGCGCAGCGGCAGGGCAAATCGCAGCGGCCCTGCGCGGCGATGTGGAGCTTGGCACACGTCTCGCCGCGCAGTAACAGGCTTCAGAAGAATGTCTCGTTGCGGAAGCTCTCTAAGAGCATCTGCGCGCGAGAAGGTTGTTGCGTGAAGTATTCTGCGCTAGGCTTTTCCAAGAAGTCGCTGTAGCCCTCCATCTCCAAGTGGTGATGATCGCCAATATGATTGAACCCCATCGTCCAATTCGGGAAGGAGCGCACAAGGATCGGCGCTTTGTAGACGCGCAGCACATCTTGGTGACGTGGGTCTTTGGCGATCTGTCTGAACAGCTCCTCGACCACCTCTTCATCGCCTTCCAGTGCCTGAATGAAAAAGCCATTGCGGTAGAGCAACATGCCCGTCACATTCAGGCGCTGATTATTGGTGCGGCACTCTTCCAGAAGCATGCGCAGCTCTTTCTCGCTCATCGGATGAGTGGCGAAACTGACATAAACTAGACTAACAAGACCCATAAACCTTACCTCGTTTCCGCAATGCTCCATCAATACAATCTTACGGGATTTTTCGGCAAAAAGCAAAATGCCTGTCATAAAAAAAGATCACAAGGTTTTGAATTGGTGTGATTAGAATGTGGGCGGGTTGCCAGCCGCAAGAAGTTAAATCACTTGTTGCAGATCGTGTCGGTTTATGTTTGAATCTTTGAATAAGATTGAGATATCCTAACTGTGGATCAGCCAATAGACTATAATTGAGCGCCAAGTCATCTTCCGCATCGCGCTCACATCGAGGAGACATACAATGCCATGGCTGAAGTAAAACGCACCCCTATTGAGCCAGTTGAGGCCTGTGTCTTGGTCGTCGAAGACAACATGCGCAACTTCATGCTGATTGCACGGCTGCTTGCCCACATGGGTGTTCAGCGTTGCGAATGGAAGACCTCCGGCTGGCAAGTGGCACAGTTCGCTGATACATTGCCGCGCGTCGACCTAATTTTGATGGATATTCACCTGCCCTACGAGGATGGCTACCAAGCCCTGCAGAAGGTGCGGGCTAGCCCGCGCCTGCGCAACACGCTGATTGTGGCTGTCACAGCCGACGCCAACGAAGAGCAGCTCCGCCGTGCGCGCGCGGCTGGCTTCGATGGCTTCTTGGGCAAGCCGATCGATGCCGACCGATTCCCTGATCAGATTAAGCGCATCCTCAGGGGCGAAAGTGTGTGGGAATACATGTAGCAGGGCGCGGGGGATGCACCCTGCTGCTACCTAGCGCCAGCTCCAAATACCGATGACGCCGTCAGCAACTTTGCGTACTGCGCCGCCTTCTTCAGCTTCAACTATGCGCACTTCGGCAGTACCTTGCTCAGCTATCAGCGCGCCATAAGCAATGTAGCGCCCATCCGGCGACCAAAATGTGTGGCTGCGCGCAAACTGCTCAAAGAAGTTCAGAAAATAGATCATCTCTCGCGTGGGCGTGAAGCTGTCCAGCGCGTACTCTGTGCCCGTTGCTACTTCTAGGATGTACCACGTCAGTTGCAGTTGGGCGCCTTGCTGCAAGTCGCCAGGAGCGTGCCCATTGCCGCTGAAACCAGTCTGGCGTGTGGCGGCAGGACGGCGCAAGCTCAAAAAGGCGAGTTTATCGCCCTGTGGCGACCAAAAATGCGCTACCACCTGCCCCACCTGACTGCTGACAAGAGTTGTGCTGCTGGCGATATCCAGCACCTGCAGCGCGCCAAAGGCTGAGGTGACCGCTACCAATGTGCCATCGGCGTTCCAGGCGAATGCCAGCGGCGCTGGCTGATCGCTGAGCAGCTTCAGGCGCGAGTCGCCCTCAGCAATCACTAAATCGCTCAATTCTGGATCAGTCTCGCTCTGCGCAGCAAAGAGCAGGCGCTCATCGCCCGCCACAGGTGACCACATCGGCGCTTGGAAGCTGCCTGAGAGCTCGGGCAAGGTCGCCTCAATGCGGTTATCAGCTACATTGTACAGCTCCAGGCGGCGCCCAAAGCGATGCCAGAGCATGCGCTTGCCGTCGGGCGCAAAACTGTAGTAGAATGGCGCGCCGCGCGCCACCTCGATCACCTCAAATACGCCCTGCGTATCCCGAATCAGGCGCACACCCAACATGTTGCGATCAGGCGGTGTGTAGAGCAGCGCCAAGTCTCGGCAGTTGCCCGCTGGGCAATTCTCAGGCGCCCAATAGGCGTAGGTCAGCACCTCTTCCTGTGAGCTGTAAGCAACCTGATAGGGCGCGCCTACCTGCACCTCTTCAACCACAAACATGCGCAGTGAGTATGGATCGCTCTGTTCTACGCTGACACCGAAGAAGGCTAAGCGTCCATCAGTAGACCACGTCGGCATCTGGTAGACCTTCGTGCGCCCGTCTGCATCCGTCGTGATCGGGAACGCATTAGTGCCCTCAGCATCGTAGATGATCAGATTGCCGCTCAGATCGATGACTGCCAACATGCCGCCCGTCCCTCCATGTGCGCTTGCAGTCAGCGGCAGCAGAAGCGCCGCGACTAGCGCGATCATCAACCTACAAAGCCACTTGCGCATATGCCACTTCCTCTCCCATAAGCGATGATCAAGATATTCGTGGCGAGTGCCTGCTGGTGGCAAATGTTTCAAGTGCGATAGTGGCCGTTGATGCTGACATAATCGTGGCTCAGATCGCACGTCCAGAGCGTTGCCTCTGCCGCGCCAAGCCCGAGATCGACCCGCACGGTCAGCTCGCTCTGTTGAGCGTGGAGCTTAGCGCGGGCCTCATCGTAGTTGAGCGGCGCCCCGTCAGCCACAAGCTGAAGATCGTTATACCAAAGCGAGAGGCGCGCTGCATCGAGCGGCACGCCAGCGCGCCCTGCCGCCGCCAGAATTCGCCCCCAGTTCGGGTCGCCGCCGTAGAACGCTGTTTTGACTAGCGCAGAGGTGGCTATTGTGTTACCGATTTGGCGGGCCTCAAGGGCGCTGCGTGCCCCTGTGATGTGTATCGTGATGAACTTGGTGGCCCCCTCGCCGTCGCGCACGATTGCCTGTGCGAGGCGAATGCAGAGCTCAGTGAGCGCCGCCTCGAAGCGCGCTGCATTTTGCTCATCCACCACAACCCTGCTTAGGCCATTCGCCATGACCAGGACTGTGTCGTTAGTACTCATATCGCCATCGACCACAATGCAGTTGAACGAGCGATCGGCGGCGCGGCGCATGATTGGCTGCAGCAGGTCAGGTGAGATACGGACGTCTGTGGCGATGAGGCTGAGCATGGTTGCCATGTTGGGTGCGATCATGCCAGCGCCCTTGGCAATCCCGATCAGCGCCGCCTCGCCGAAGGTGGCATGGGCAAGCTTTGGACGCGTATCGGTGGTCATGATGGCGCGGGCGGCTGCTTGCCACATCTCGGGCGCATCGCTGAGCTGCTCGGCAAGCCGCTGAATACCGACCTGTAGGCGCGGCATTGGCAGATGCGTGCCGATCACGCCAGTGGACATGACCAAGACCTGTTCTTTGCGGCAGGCGAGTGCCTCAGCTGTCCAGGCAGCGCATTGGGCAGCATTTGCTAGGCCACGCTCACCAGTGCAGGCGTTGGCAGAGGCTGTGTTGATCAGCACAGCACGGATTGTGCTCGGCTCAGCGGCAAGATGCGCTTGATCAAGCAGCACAGGTGCTGCCTTGACTAAGTTAGTGGTGAAGACGGCAGCAGCGGTGCAGTCAGTCTCGCTAGCGATCAGCGTCAGGTCGGGGCGTGTGGGCTTGCCGAAGAAGGCGTACAGGCCTGCATCCAGAGCGCCCAAGCGGAAGCCGCGCAAAGTTGGTAAGTCGGCCGGCAATATCTCAAGCTGCATAGTCACCTATTCGATATCGATGCGTTTGACGTCGCTGACATTGATGCTGCGGCTGCGCTCTAGGATAGAGGTCAGGATCAGCTTGGCAAAGCGGAAAAAGTCCTTCATTTGGTCGATGCGCCCGACGTAGTAGCTTGCCAGTGCCTGATCGGCCTGATCCATGCTTGGAATCGCCTCGCGCAAGTGCTGAATGTTACCCTCAAGCACATCGAGCGCCTGATTCACATCCCGCAGCTCGCGGGCACCCAGCACGTTGGTCAGAATTTTCCAGAAGTCCGACTCAGCCTCGTAGAACTTGCGTCGATCGCCACGCACCCACACCTCGCGCACGATGCCTAGATTCTCCAACATGCGCATATTCATGCTCACGCTCGCCTTCGAGACGCTCAGATGCTCCACTAGATCGTCAAGGCTCATCGGCTCTGGGCTGAGCAGCAGAGCGCCGTACATCTTACCGATCACACGATTGTAGCCAAAGTAATCGGCCAGCTGCCCCAGACCTTCCAGCATACTGTCGTTCACGGCTTGCAAACTCGGGTGCAGCGGACGCCCCGCGCTGCCTGTCGGACGTCCTTCTTCAGCGTGCCCATTCGGTGACTTGCTCATCGTCTTCTACCTCTACAAACACACACCGATAACTGCTAGAGCGTAGCATGAAGGCGCGCTCTGCGGCAACTGTGCCCAATCAGCTCTCTGGCAGCAAGCCCAGATGCCCCAGCAGCGCATCTATGCCCAACACATAGCTGCGCCAACCGAAGCCGCAAATCTGCCCAATGCAGACCGCCGCCAAGTATGAGTGGTGACGAAACGACTCGCGGGCGTGGATGTTCGAGAGATGCACCTCGACGGCGGGCAGAGCGGTTCCGCTGAGAGCATCACGCAGTGCAACAGAGGTGTGCGTGTAAGCGCCCCCATTGATCACGACTCCGCACGCCCACGCCCGCGCCTCGTGAATTGCGTCTATCAGCGCGCCCTCATGATTGCTCTGAAAAGCGCGCAGCAGCGCGCCACGCCGCGCCGCGTGCTGTACAGCGCGTGCCTCAATCTCTGCTAGGGTCAGCGCGCCGTAGACGGATGGCTCACGGCTGCCCAGCAGATTCAGATTCGGCCCGTTCAAAAGCAAGATTTGCGGCTGTTCACTCATGCTCTAAAGTACACCTACACAGGGCATTTTCCGCTCGGCTCAAAGCGATAGATGTGTGTGCCGCCCATCCGACCGCGCGTGTCGTAGACGCGGCAGAAGTATCGCCCAAACGTTTCCGCCCGATTCCACCACAGCCATGCCCATTGATCGGGCATCAGCATCAGCCAGCGCACATCGCGCTCGCGCATCAGCATGTAGAGAGCCTCTGGCTGATAGAATAACGGCACTACCTCTGGCGTCACCAAGCCCGCCACATCCAAGACCGGGCGATTGGCGAAGAAACCGACCGCCCCGATGTCGTGCACAGCGAGCAGCTCCTCAGGCGGCACGTTTTCGCGCAGCCAGCGTGCCGCTGCCACCATCTCGGTGTTGATCATCTGTACATCCTCAGCAAAGACGCCTGCACCGATCAGTGCAAAGAGCGGGAATAACACAAAGCACAGCGTAACTAGACTGCGTACCGCTAGGCCCATCAGCGTTTTGCGCCGCCCTTTGAGCGTCCGCCTGATCAGGACTGTCCCGCCTACTCCGACGATGATGAACGTTGGCAGAGCAGGGATGACATAGCGCCCGTGCTGGTAGCTAGCGGGCAGGCGAGCTGCGTAGAGGATAATCAGCCCCAGCGACCAGATCAGCGGCACCAGCACGAAAGGGCGCTCTATCGCCCCATGCTGACGCCATAGCCAGACTGCCCCAAACAGTGCGCCAACGCTCAGCGCAACCTGGGGGCCCGCCAAGAGCGGGGTGAGCATCGCCATGAAGTTTGCAGGCAAGCCACGCGCCAGCAGCGGCGCAAATTGCGCCTGTTTAGCGCTGAACGTGTTCGGCAAGGGCGCGCCGCTCACGCTCACGTTGAGCAGAAAATACGGCGCAAGGCACAGACCGCCCATCAAGCAGACTCCGATCAGCCATGCCGCTGCCGCGCGCCGATCGTGCGTTAGAACGGGCAGGATAGTGATGCAGAGCAAACCTGCCAGCAGCATCCCCTCTGGACGTGCCGCGATCAATGCTGCGCAAACTCCGCCAAGCGCTGTGCCTCCAATCAGCCGTGCGCGCAGCGACAGATCGCCCTGCAACTGCCGCGCTGCCACCTCGCAAGCGACTACAACGAGCGCTGCAAACAGCGCCGTCTCCATGCCGCTGACCGCGCTCCAGAGCAGGTGCCACGTCAGGCACAGCCCAATACCAGTCCACCATCCGACGTTGGGCACGCCACTGAACAATCGCTCGGCTAGGCGCGCCCCGAACATCGCCATCAGGGCGAGCGCCATCGCGCCCAGCAAAGCGGCCCACCATACATACTCGGCGCTCAGCCAATGGCCGAGCGCCAAGAGCAGCGTGTAGAGCGGCGCAGTCGAGCCTCCACTCGGCACGCCGGCTACGAACGACCATGTGCCAGTCTGGGCTAAGTTGCGCCCGTACGTCTGATGAATCCATGCGTCGTCGAGCGGGAAGCCCAACCCTCCGCCCAGCTGCGCCGCCAATAGGTAGCTCAACACGCCGACCAGCGCCAAAACGACAAAGAAAGCATCACGGCGCCGCAGGTCAGTTAGTCTCACGATCTGCTCCTTGCGTGCGGATGCGATAAATGCGGACTGTACCATCATAATACACATGATCGAGAAAGAAAGGGACCGCTTGCCTGCGCCAGAGCGTTTCCATTGGCTTGGTGTAATTCTGATCGAGCACGACGTGCGTCACGCCGTAGCGCGCCGCCAGGTCGCTGATCGCGCTCGGCGGGGCATTGGGCAGGACGACGCCCATATTCCCTGTGAAGTAGTAAAGGGCTGGCGGATCGTTGATCATCACGACTGCCTCGCGCGGCAAGCCAAGCGCTCGGTAGAATGCCTCGCGGTTGTGCCATGCCGCCCGCTGATTCGAGAGCGCCATCAGGCTGAGCAGAACTGCCCAAGCCGCCAACGCACCTCCGAAGATAACTTTGGCCTGACCAAGACGCCATTTGCGGCGCAGCGCCAGATAAACCAGCGCATCGTGCAGACCAACCGCGCCGAGTGCTGCCCAAAACGGCATCAGCGCTGCGCCGCTGTGAAACAAACTGCCACGCACGCCCGGAAACGTGAAGATGAAGGTCATCAAGCCGAACAAAAGCGGTGCGCAGAGCAAAAATCCGCTCAGGATCGGTTCTCGCCACTTGCGCCATGCGCCCAAGAGCATTAGCGGCGTGAGCACAATTAGGCCCTGTTCGCCGATGAAACGCGGGACGTTCACGCTCAGGGCCCACAGCCGCGAGGCAAGAATGTTTTCGAGGCCCCAGCTCAAAAAATGCGCCAAGCTGAGGCCTGGCGGATAGTTGGCGATCTCGTCGTAGCTGCGCATGAAGGCTGTTTCCAGCCCGCCAACAGGCAGCAGCGCACCTGTCACCATCAGAGTACGCAGCCACCATGGCGCCATCAGTGCAATGTAAGCTGCGAGGCCTGCCGCCGCCGATCGGATGCCTATCCACAGCGGGACGCGCCATAGCGCCACAATCAGCAGGACGATCAGCAAGAGCAGCCCATCCGAGCGCGTCAGGTGGGCTAGCGCGGCACACGCCCCACTCAAAATGAACCACGTCCAAGCATTGGCTTTGCGCCCAACGCCCATGCTCAGCAGGCTGAGCGCGCCGAAAACTCCGAAGGGCGCAATGGTAGACGTCGTGAACCAATACGGGAAATAATAGCCGCTGAAGAGGGTCAGCAGTGCCGCCAGCCACGCTATCCGCCGTGATTTTCCCAATAACGCGCCCAGCGCGTAACCTAAAACAGCCATCAGCCCGTAAAGCGGCAGCATTGCCAGCTGTGCCGCACCGAAACTCACACCGAACAGACTCATACCGCCGAAAGCGATCAGCGATGGTAGCGGTTGCCAGTACAGATGGCTCGGAATGGGCAGGCCTGCAGGCGCGCCAATGTATGTCCAGATGGCGGCGTCGGTCATGCCTAGCCCGCTTGCCATGCGTTGCGCTGCGTTGTAGTAGTAGAATGCATCGGTGTAGCCAGGATGGTCGATCAGGGCCGCCCCAATTGCGCCGATTAGCAAGGCAAGCCCAGCCACGCGAGGCACATCGCGGCGATAGACGGGCGCAACACGGCTGAGAAACATCTCACATCCTGCTCAGTAGCTGCACACCGCGATTATAGCACAGCTCATTGCGCCTTTAGGTTATTCTGCGCAAGCTGCTGCTATAATTTTGAGCAAGGGCTGCACGCCTTCGCCTTCTGCAGCCTGTAAGCAACTAACATCACAAGGGACTGTGAACGATGCAACTACGCGAACTTGTGGCGCGCATCTTTGGCGGCGCTCAGCCGAGTATCAGTCCGCAAGAGGCGGCGCTGCGCCAGATTTTGAATGAAGCTGAGGCGCTGCGTCGTGCCCGTCAGCCAGAGCAGGCCCTTTCACGCTACCGCGAAGGGCTAGAGCAGGCGCGCACCGAAGGGCTGACGCACGTGCAAGAGGTCTTTTTGGGACAGCTCGGCGCGCTTTACACTGAATCGGGCAAATTCGATGAGGCTGAAGCCGCTTTCCAAGAGGCACTTGAGCTTGCCAAGCGTGCTGAGGTGCCTTTTCGGCAGGGGCGGGCGCTGTTGAACCTGGGCGCTTACCATCTGAAGCGCGGCGCGCTCGAAGTGGCTCAAAAGTTCCTCGAAGAAGCCCTCTCGCTCGGTCGGCGCGCTAACGATACAGCCACAGTCAACCTTGCGCTGGGCAACCTCGCTGATGTCTATTTGCGTCAGGGTAATGCAGGCTACGCGCTGCGCCTGCTGAAGGAAATCTTGCCACAGGCAATGCAAAATCCGCAGCAAGCAGCATACATCTTAGGGCGCACCGGCCAGACGCATCTGCACCTCGGAGAGGCTGATCGCGGGCGCAAGCTCTTGGCGCAAGCCATCCGCATGGCTGAACAGCAAGAGCAACCTGAACAAGAGTTACTGTGGTCGTGTGTGTTAGCTGATCATCTTTACCGCGACGGGCAGTATGCCGAGTCACTGGCTTTCTGGTCGCGCGTCGAGGAACTAAAAGCGCGTGGCATCGCCTTGCCGCATGAATACGACCCGTTCCAGAGTCTTTCGCAGCGCGCCAGCGCACATTTACGGCTCGGTCACTACGCTGATGCCGAGAAATTAGCGCAGGCGGCACTCGAGTCGGCTCAGGCGGCTGGCGATGTCGCAGCTGAGGTGAACGCGCTCATGACCTTGGCCAATGTGCAGCGCGCTCAACGCAACTATGCTGCCGCTATCCCAACTTTGGAGCGCGCGCTCGACTTGCAGCCGCAAGCCGTCAATGTTGAGCGCGTGCGGGCTATGATCACGCTGGGCAGCTTGCATCAGGAGCTGGGCAACAGCGAAAAGGCCTTTGCACTCTTTGATGAAGCACTCAGCCTTGCCAGTGCTGATCCTGACCACCGCGAAGGGCGCGCCGCTGCCCTACGGCAGATCGGGGCGCTGCTGCATAAGCAGGGCAACGATCAGGCTGCGCTTGAGAAGTGGACAGAGGCACTCTCGCTCTTCGAGACCAGCGGCGACCACGCGCAGGCGGCGCGCACCTTGTGCGACATCGCTGCTGTGCGCCGTTCGCTCTCTGGCATCAACGCTGCTATGCCCGACTATGAGCGCGCGACCATGTTGCTCAACAACGTGCGCGACGCTGCAACGCGTGGCTTCGTCCTCTCTAACGTGGCGACGCTCTACACAGATTTGGGCGAGGTGGAGACGGCCAAGTCATTCTACGAGCAGGCGCTGAAGATCGCGCAAGAATCGGGCAACCGCCGCGCTGAGAGCGTACGTCTAGGCAATTACGGATGGTTCCATGTGATGACGGGTCAGGTACGTGAGGGCGCTGCTATGCTGGAATCCGCGCTAGCGATCAGCCGTGAGCTGGGCGATCCGCTTTTGATAGCCGTCCAGCTGAGCAACTTAGCGCAGGCGCAGCACGAACTGGGCGATCTGCAGAAGGCAGAGCAGCTCTACCGGCAGGCGCTCAGCACTCTTGAGCCGACCGACCGCGAAGGCAAGCGCTGGCAGGCGGTTTTCCAGTCAAATCTAGCGCGCACACTGATCGCGCAGCGCCGCTACGACGAGGCGCGCGCGCTCCTGGAGGCGGCTATGCCCGTCAGCCGGGAGCTAGGCGATCAAGAGGCAGTGGCGCGTGCGTTAGTGCGTCTCGGCGAGATACACCTGGCACAAGGGGGTATCGAAGAGGCGGAAAAGCTCGCTCGCGAGGCAGAGGTGCTCGCTCGCAAGCTGGGCTATCGCAAAGGGCAGGCTGATGCGCTCTGGTTGCGGGCACGTCTGGCACCTGAGAGCGAAAGAGTTAATCTGCTGCGCGAGGTAAAGCGCCTATACACCATCCTGCACGATCCGCTAGTCAACTCTGCAGCGCGCTTGCTCAGCGAGTAAAATTACACCACTCCAGGCGCAGTAAAGGGTGAGAGCTGCGCCTGCCCCCAGTTGCTCGGGAGACTGGTCATTTTGCCTAAAGCCTCCTAAGATTAATCTGGATCGCGTCAAGCAGCTTGAAATCTCACCGTCCATTCATCCAAAGCATCCTGCACTGATTTGCCAAAACTTTGCCCAATGCTCACAATTAAGCTTATACAACCAACTAGCAAGGTTCACAGGACGTATGGCACGTATCATCATTATCGGTAGCGGCTTCGGCGGTTTAGGGGCAGCAGTTCGGCTAGCCGCACGCGGACACGACGTTCACATCCTCGAAAAGCGCGACAAGCTGGGCGGCCGGGCTTATGTCTACGAGATCAACGGCTTCAAGTTCGACGGCGGCCCAACAGTCATCACTGCGCCGTTCATGTTCGACGATCTGTTTGCAGCTGCAGGGCGCAAACGCGAAGATTACATCGAATTTGTGCCGCTCGACCCGTTCTACCGCATCTACGATCACAACAAACGCTACTTCGATTACAACGGCGATGAGTCCTTCATCCTCGATCAAATCGCACGTTGGAATCCAGCCGATCGAGAGGGCTATCAGCGCTTTATGCGCACCACTAAAGCGATCTTCCAGAAAGGCTTCATCGAGCTGGCTGATAAGCCCTTCCTGCACCTGTGGGACATGATCAAGGTCGCGCCCGATCTAATCAAGATGCAGAGCTACCTGAGCGTCTACCATTATGCGGCGCAATTCATCAAAGATGACTTCCTGCGGCGCGTTTTCTCGTTCCATCCACTGTTGATCGGCGGCAACCCGTTCGATGCCCCGTCCATCTACGCGATGATTCACTATCTAGAGCGCGAGTGGGGCATCCACTACGCAATGGGCGGCACAGGCGCTGTAGTTGCGGCGCTGGGGCGGCTCTTCGAGGAGCTGGGCGGCACGATCACGCTGAATGCCGAAGTGAAAGAGATTATAGTGGAGGCGCGTAAGGTCACTGGCGCGCGCCTAGCTGATGGCACAGTCTTGCCTGCCGACGCGATCGTCTCCAACGCCGACGTCGCCACGACCTATCGCAGCCTGATCCCAGAGCAATACCGCCGTAAGTACACCAACCGCCGCATCGAGAGCTACAAGTACAGCATGTCGCTGTTTGTGATCTACTTCGGCACGAAACGGCGCTACCTCGACAGCGGCTTGGTACACCACAACATCATCCTGAGCGAGCGCTACAAGGGGCTGCTGGAAGATATCTTCAAGAAGAAGCGCGTGGCAGAGGATTTCTCGCTGTACTTGCACATGCCCACCATCACCGATCCGAGCATTGCGCCGGAAGGCTGCGAGAACTTCTACGTGCTCTCGCCAGTGCCGCATTTGGGCAGCGGCACCGACTGGACGCAGTATGCTAAGCCCTATCGCGATGCAATCATGCAATTCCTAGAGGCGGAGTACCTGCCCGACTTGCAAGCGAATATCATTGCTGAGCACTACATCGATCCGCTGCACTTCCGCGATGTGCTGGGCAGCTACTTGGGCTCAGCCTTCTCGGTGCAGCCGATCTTGCTGCAATCGGCGTGGTTCCGCCCGCACAACCGCTCAGAGGACTTTGAGAACCTGTACTTCGTCGGCGCTGGGACGCATCCGGGCGCGGGCCTGCCAGGCGTGCTCTCCTCTTCGATTATCGTCGAGAACCTGATCGGCGATGCTGCAAGCGCGCGGCGTGTACAGCCTGTGGCAAAGCCTGTAGGTGCCTAGTTCAGGGTGAAAGGTGAGGCTATGCAGGTAGAACTACCGACCAACAACTGGGAATATCGCTTGCTGGTGCGCGCGCTTGAGGCGCTGGACAGTCATACTGCTCAGAGTGCCACACAACACAATGAGAACCTGCTTGCGGCATCCTACGCTTACTGCGAATCGCTAACGCGCCTGTATAGCCGCACCTTCTACATGGCATCTGCGCTGCTGCCCTACCCGAAGCGCTGCGCTGTGCGTGCGCTCTACGCTTTTTGCCGCGTAACCGATAACATCGTGGACGACAGCCAAAGCCCCGATCGAGCTGCGCACCTTGAGGCGTGGCAACATACCATCAGCTTAGCACACCCGCCCGCCAGCGAGCCGGTAGCCGTGGCGTGGGCGGATACGCAAGCACGCTATCACATCCCCAAAGGATACGCGCTCCAGCTGATTAAGGGCTGTGCGGCCGATCTGCAGCCGCGCCGCTATGAGACCTTCGCCGATTTAGCGGAGTATGCTTACGGCGTTGCTTCGACAGTCGGCTTGATGGCGATGCACATCATCGGCTTCACCAGCGAAGAGGCAATTCCGTATGCTGTGAAGCTGGGCGTGGCGTTGCAAGTGACTAATGTACTGCGCGACGTTGGCGAGGATTGGCGCAATGGGCGGCTGTACCTGCCTCAGGATGAACTGCGCGCCTTCGGTGTCAGCGAACAAGATATTGCCGAGGGGCGAGTCACGCAGAACTGGCGTGCTTTCATGCGCTATCAGATCGAGCGCAACCGCCAGCTGTACGCTGAGTCGTGGGCGGGCATTGCCCTGTTGAACGGCGAGGGGCGTTTTGCCATTGCTGCTGCCGCCGAGCTCTATCGCGCCATCCTGAATGATATCGAGGCAAATGATTACGACGTTTTCCGCAGACGTGCGCGCGTCAGCGCCTTAGGTAAACTGCGCCGCCTGCCGATCATCTGGCGCAAGGCGCGCCGTGCCCGTTTTAACAAGTGACTTACAGGGAGGCCCTCCCTTCGCAATGACTTACTTTGGCTTCCTAGCGATTTTTGTAGTACTGCCCATCATGCTGCTGTGGGCAGTAGCACTTTGGGATACGCGGCGCGGCATCGGTGTGCCTGCACACTTGCGCAGCTGGCACGCACACTGGATCATGCTTGCACACGTGGTCGTCGCCGTCATCTACACAACGCCTTGGGATAACTATCTAGTGGCGACTCGCGTCTGGTGGTACGACCCGAACTTGGTGACTGGGCTAGTGATCTGGTACGTGCCGATCGAGGAATACACCTTTTTCGTGCTGATGACGCTGCTAACGGGCAGTTGGCTGTTGATGGTCATACGGCACACGCCCCAGCAAGCACCGATGCCCCACAACGGCGTTCGGTTGCGCCAGCTGAGCACACTCACTCTGTTCAGTGGCTGGCTGATCTTCGTGGCGATCCTGGTACTCGGCTGGCGACCTGGCACATACATGGCTCTGCTGTTTGCTTGGGCACTGCCGCCAATTATGCTGCAGACTGCCTTCGGCGCTGATATCTTGTGGCAGAATCGGCGCGTTGTGTGGTTGACTATCTTGCCGACGACGCTCTATCTCTCAGCTGCCGATATGCTCGCCATCAGCAGCGGCACGTGGACGATCAATCCTGAGCAGACGGTGAACATCCTCCTTTTAGGGCGTCTACCGCTGGAAGAGTTCTTATTCTTTTTCATCGTGAATGTGCTGATCACCTTCGGCATGACGCTCGTGATGTCTGTTGAGAGCAAAGCGCGTGCAGCGCGCTACGTCGCGGCGTTGCGCAATCTGTTCAATCGTAAGCAAACCGTCAAGATCAGGAGCGAGTAGCCGTGTTGGATAACTACATGCAGCTAACTGAACAGCAACGCCGTGAGCTTATGCCTTCTCAGCCGAGTATTTGGCGCTTTTATGAGAAGCTCTCGCGGCGTTTGATTGCATGGAACGCGATCAACTTCAGCGCGGGCCTTGCGCTGCAGGCGTTCACGCCGTTTTGGCGCGGTGTTGGCTCACAGGCAGTCGGCTGGAGCGTTGTGAACTTCGCGATTGGTTTTTTAGGACAGAAAGGCAATGAGCGCCGTGCCGCTCAGCCTGATGCAAGTTCGACTGAGCGCATGGCGCGCGAGGCGCGCAACATTCGCGCTATCCTATGGCTGAACGCCGGCTTAGATATCCTCTACATGCTGGGCGGCTTAAGCTGGGCGCGCCGCGCCGCCCAGAGGGGTGGCGCCAACGCTGAGTTTCAGCGTGGCATGGGCATCGGCGTAGTGATACAGGGCGGGCTGCTCTTCGTCTGGGATGTGATCAACGCCCTGATTGTGCCACGTTACAGTCGGGAGGATTAAGTTTGCTGTGTTACTGCCAAGTTCTATCTTTCAAGGCGTCGAGCACGCTCCCTTCCTGATGCAAGGGGGCAAGCCAGCAGCACTGATGGTGCATGGCTTCCCTGGCACCCCTGCGGATATGCGCCCTCTTGCCGACTGCATGAATGCGTTGGGCTGGACGGTGCAGGGTATCCTGCTGCCGGGCTTTGGCATACAAATCGAGACTCTGCCCTCGCGCACGTACCACGAGTGGTTAGCAGCTGTGCGGGAGGCGCTACAAGCGCTGCAGCGCGATCACACACCCGTGGTGCTAGTCGGGCACTCGATGGGCGGCGCGCTCTCCATATGCATCGCAGCTGAAGTGCCGCCCGATGGGCTGATTTTGACGGCGCCGTTCAGCAAAATCGATAACATGCTTTGGCGCATGATGCCTGTCCTTCGAGTGTTTTTCCCAGAGGTACGCCCATTTCGCCTGCTGCGCCTCGACTTCTCCAAGCCAGAGGTACGCGAGGGTATTCGCAACTTCATGCCCGACATTGATTTTGACGATCCGCAAGCCCTGCAGACGATCCGTGACTTACGGCTGCCGATCAACGTCCTTGATCAGATTAGGCAAGTTGGTCAGCGCGCCTTCAACCTAGCGCCGCAGCTGAAAATGCCTGCTTTTATCCTGCAAGGTACGGATGATACGCTCGTGACGCCGCAGCTGACTCGCAAGATCGTCTCGCGCTACGGCGGCATTGTGCACTACCTTGAGGTGCCTGCTGAGCATGACGTCATCAATTCGAGTGCGCCCTATTGGCCGCGAGTCGTAAGTGGGCTGCGCGAGTTTGTGGAGCAGTTGATATGACTATCTTGGCAGCACGCTTGCGCCTGGAGCGCGTTGATCGCCTGCCTTTTGGCTTGCTGATATGCTGGCTGCTGGCGATGATCAGCTTGCCGGTTGGGCGCTGGACGCTCGGCGATGAGGCAACGCCTGCAGCCTTGAGTCTGGGCGTGATTTTTCAAGTGGCAGTCGGGGTGGCATTTTTAGCGCAGCGTTGGAGCGTGCTGCGGATCGCGCTCACGGCTCTGATTGTGGTGGCGATCGGCTGGGCTGTTGAGCGGATCGGGCATCAGACGGGCTTCCCATTCGGCTTTTACAGCTATACCGATCGCCTACAGCCACAGTTAGGCGGCGTGCCGCTACTGATTCCACTAGCCTGGCTGATGATGCTGCCGCCAGCTTGGGCGGTTGGCTTCAGCATCACGCAGCCGTTAGCCGATCAACCGCGCTTGCGGCGCGCAGCTTTCATCGGCGTGAGCGCGCTAGCTTTCACGGCGTGGGACTTGTTTCTCGATCCGTTGCTCGTCTCGTGGGAGTTTTGGCGCTGGCAAGAGGTGGGCGTCTACTTTGGCATCCCGTTGAGCAACTATGGCGGCTGGCTGTTGGCCTCAGCACTGATGACGATCCTAACAGCGCCACGCTCAAACTTGCCGCGCCGACCGCTTCTCTTTCTCTACGGGGCGACGTGGTTCTTCATGACGGGTGGTGTGACGCTCTTCTGGGGCTTGGTGGGCGCCGGTATCGTCGGCTCGGCAGCGATGGGCAGCTTTTTGGCAGCGGCACTTTGGCTCGGTCGGGAGCGGGAGGTATGAGCAGCTGGCTGTTGTGGACGGGGATAAGCTTTCTGCTGGGCGCGCTACCCTTTTCGGTCTGGATTGGCAAGCTGGCCCTTCGTAAGGACATTCGCGCCTATGGCGATCACAATCCGGGCGCCACGAATGTGTTACGCGCGGGGAGCAAGCTGTGGTTCGTCACAGCATTGCTGCTGGATATCTCTAAAGGTGCGGCACCTGTCGGCTTGGCGCACTGGATGCTTGGCATTCGCAGTGCAGAGATCGTGCCTGTAGCCCTTGCGCCGGTGCTGGGGCATGCCTTTTCGCCGTTTTTGGGCTTCAAGGGCGGCAAGGCAATCGCCACGATGGGCGGCATCTGGATCGGCTTGACTTTACTCTACATGCCCGTAGTGCTGATGATCTTGCTCGTCTTTTGGTTTTATACGGTCACAGTCAGCGGCTGGGCGGTCATCCTGACCATCATTAGTGGCTTGCTTTACCTCATCCTGGTAGGCGCGGAGCAGAGCTTGATCGCTGTGATGATCGGCTGCCTGCTGGTCAGTCTGTATAAGCAACGCGCTGATCTGGGCTTGCCGTTGCGGCTGAGACTCCTCGAACGACGCAATGCTTGAAGCCTTCATCACGCTGATCAGCGGCGGCGCGCTGATCATCTTCGGCCTCACAGCGATCAGTAATGTCTTGCTTTTGCCGCGTCTGCGTCGGTTATGCCCGCAAGAGCAGCCTTTCGTCTCAATCTTGATCCCTGCCCGCAACGAGGCAGCGGTCATCGGCGAGACCGTGCGGAGTCTGTTAGCACAGCGCTACCCAAACTTTGAGCTAATCGTGCTGGATGATAGCTCTAGTGATGGCACAGGCGAAGTGGTGCGCCTGGCGGCAGGCAATGACCCGCGCTTGTGCCTTTTGAGCGGCGCACCGCTGCCCGAGGGCTGGGGCGGTAAGAATTGGGCGTGTCATCAGTTGAGCGAGGCGGCGCAAGGTGAATGGCTGCTCTTTACCGATGCCGACGTGCGTTGGGCTCCAGAGGCGCTTAGCGCGCTGATGGCGCAGGCGCAGCGGACACGGGCTGATCTGCTCACCGTCTGGGCGACTCAAGTCACGCAGACATGGCCGGAGCGCCTGATCGTGCCGCTGATGCTGTTTGCGATCCTTGCATACTTGCCGATCGTTATGGTGCACTACTCAGGCTGGATGATCTTCGCAGCGGCGAACGGACAAGTCATGCTCTTCAGGCGGGCGGCATACCAGAAAATTGGCGGGCACGCGGCGGTACGCGACAGAGTAGTGGAAGATGTCACACTAGCGCGACGGATCAAGGTGGCAGGTCTACGCCTGCGCATGTTCGATGGCAACGGCTTGATCAGCTGTCGCATGTATCAGGGCTGGTCAGCTGTACGGGATGGCTTCGCTAAAAACATCCTAGCGGGGCACGGCGACAGTGTGCCGTTTTTGCTCATCTCGACGGTGTTGCATTGGCTTGCGTATGTCGCGCCGTTCGTCTGGCTGCTGTTGAGCGGCTTTGGGCTGTTACCGCTGCTCCTGTGCGCGGGCGTGATCGCGTTACGCATGCTGACAGCAGCAGCGACGCGCCAGCGCCTTATAGATGCGTTCTTCATGCCGCTCTCCGTCATCTTGATGACGCGCATTGCGGCTCAAGCGCTGTATTGGCGGCTGCGTCACGGCGGGGTTCAGTGGAAAGGGCGCACGCTGCGCATGAAAGGGGTCTAACATGGCAGAGCAACCGATCGTGATTATCGGCGGCGGCATCGGCGGCTTGAGCGCAGCCATACGCCTGGCTGCAGCAGGCGAGCGCGTCATCATCTTTGAACAGAACGAGCGCCTAGGCGGCAAGATGGGCGAGTGGCGCGCCGAAGGGTTCCGCTGGGATACCGGCCCGTCAGTCATCACGATGCCCCACGTTTTCGATGAGCTGTTTGCGGCTGCCGGCAGGCGCACAGCGGATTACTTGACTCTACAGCCCGCCGAGCCGCTCACGCGTTATTTCTATCGCGATGGCACAATCCTGGATGCCACTAGGGACTTGCCACGCATGCTCGTACAAATACAACAGATCGAGCCGCGCGATGTAGAGGGCTATCTAGCTTATCTAGGCTATGCAGCGCGCCTGCATCGCATTACGGGCAAAGTATTCATCTACGACACACCGCCAACGCCCGCCAGCCTGTTCAAGGTACCGCTCCGAGATGCCTTGCGCGTAGATGCTATGCGCTCAATGGACGCAGCCATCCACAGTTTTGTCCGTTCGCCGCATTTACGCCAGCTGTTGGGACGTTTCGCCACATACGTTGGTGCCAGTCCGTACCGCGCGCCCGCCACGCTGAATGTAATCGCGCATGTGGAGCTGAACGGCGGTGTATATTATCCGCGCGGTGGCATTTATGCTGTCGCACAGGCGATGGCGCGGCTGGCTGCTGAGCTGGGCGTCGAGACTTACACAGGCTGCCCCGTCCAGCGCATTTTGGTTGAAAATCGGCGGGTGCAGGGTGTGCAAGTGGGCAATGAGCGCATCTCGGCAAAGGCGATCATCGCTAATGTGGACGTAGCAACAGTCTACGAGAAACTCCTGCCCAGCGAGGCTGTCAGAGCGGCCTATGTGCGCCGCCTGCTGCAGACAGAGCCATCTTGCTCAGGCTACGTGCTGTTACTCGGCGTGGAGGGGCAGCATGAGCGTCTAGCGCATCACAACATCTTTTTCACGCAAGACTACCGCGCCGAGTTTCAGGACATCTTCGAGCGTGCCGTGCCGCCCAGCGATCCAACCGTCTACGTGGCGATCACTGCCAAGAGCGACCCTGAACACGCGCCACCAGGCATGGAGAATTGGTTTGTGCTAATCAACGCGCCTGCTCTGAGTGAACGCTACGATTGGGCGAAAAATGCGCCGCGCTATCGCGATAAAGTGTTGGAGACTCTAGCCAAATTCGGCGTCACGCCCCAGATTCGGGCTGAGCATCAGCTGACGCCTGTCGACATTGCGCGGCTGACTGGCGCACGGCGCGGCGCGCTGTATGGCACATCATCTAACACACCTTTTGCAGCATTTTTGCGGCCGCACAACCGTGCGCACGGTGTGAGTGGCTTATATTTCGCTGGCGGCACAGCGCATCCTGGCGGCGGCGTGCCGATGGTCACGCTCAGCGGCGGGGTGGCGGCGCGGCTGCTCCTAGCAGACTGGGGCAAGCACGCCTAGCAACTTGAGCTCTAGAAAGTCGTGTCGATCAACTTGAGCAGCCACAGCGCGCCATCAGCAGCTGAGCGAATTACCAACTGTTTGCCATCCGGCGCAACTGACCACTCGTCGTTGGCAATGCGCAGCAAATCAGGATCGCCCGTTAGGCGTAGGTCGCGCCCGCTTTTGATGCTATAACGATGCAGCGCTGGCGTTTGGCTCATGTAGGGCAGGTAGAGCAAATGCTCCGAGTCTTGCCAGCGGAAGCTCCCGACAAAGGGCAGCTTGCGCGCTTGGGCGCCTTCACGTGTGGGGAGCACGTAGACGCCTGAGTCGCTCGGTTGAGCTTGGAAGGGCAGCAAGAAAGCTACGTGATCGCCACCGGGCGCCACACTCAACCGCCGTAAATTCTCAAAGCTGCCGAGCGTCACAAGGCGGTTATCGGCAAGGTGCAGCACGCTGAGCGTATAGCGCTGCGTGCGGGGTGCCGCTTCAGTCAGCAGCAGGCGCTTGTCATCCAGCCAGTAGACCTCGCCGCCCTGCCACGTGCGCACCAGACGTGCCTCACCGCCTAGATCGGCAACCCAGATTTCGGTGCGCGGCTGCCCGCTCGGGAAATAATCGCTGACGCGGACGTGCCAGAGCAACTGCCTGCCGCTGGGCGAGAAAGTGAGCCAGGCTCCGCGCGTGAGCAGCGGTATACGCTTGCCGCTGAGCCGATCTAGCAGAATAGCGCGTCCGTTATCGTTAGTGAAGGCGTAGCGCCCGTCTGGCGAGAGTGTTGGCGGAAAGCGCTCGCTCGGCTCAGCTACATAGGCGAGCACGCCATTGGGCTGCCACCACGCGCCGCTGCAACAGCCGGGCTCGGTCAGGCGGGTGCCCTCGAAAGCAGTTGCAGTCAAAGGCGGCAAAGCGGGCGGCGTGTAGGGCGTCGGCGCTAGGCGCGCCGTTGGTGGAAAGGCGCGCTGATAGTTATTCAGCAGTGCGTTGCCCATCTGGATGATGGGCTGATCGAGGATGTCTTGCCAGCGCTGTGGTGCGCTCAGGTCGCGCGCGAAAGCGATGCCAAAGGGTCGGCCTAGCTGCGCCAGAGCATCCCAGTCTGCTTCAATCAGCGTGGCAGGGTTGTAAGCAAGACGGTAATCTAGAGAGCGAATCTCTAAGTGCAAGTGCGGGCGGGATCGGCACGTCCCATCTGGATCGCCCACCTCGCCCACAACTTCACCGCGCCGCACAGGCTGCCCCACCATCAGCGGCGAGCGCGCGCGCAAGTGCCCGTATACAGAGGCGTAGCCGAGCGTCTCATGCTGGATAACTAGGTTATGCGGCTCGGCGCCGAAGTTGGTGTTGTCGATCCAACGCACTACGCCATCGCCAATGGCTGTAACGGGCATGCCACACGGCGCTTCGAAGTCCACGCCGAAGTGCAGCCCTTGCCCAGCGGCGTACCAATATTTGCCGTAGACGAACGCCTCTTGCGTGTTGCCGTAATGCTGCTCCAGCAACCACGTCTCCACGCTTGAGGGCACGCTGAACGGCAGACTGAACGGGCGCGTTGACGCGCGGCCCGGCGTGCCGAGCAGGATCGGCAACGCCAGCAAGCTGCCGATCCCGACGCGTAACGCGAAGAGCCACCTTGTGAACTTGTTTATGGTGCCGTGTTTCCTCTCGGCAGCACGCCGAGCCTGCCGACGGTTACGAGGATATTCGGTACATAGGTCCAGCCGCGCAAATCCTCATAGACAACGAATACCCAAGCGCGGTTGTTGCTCAACTTCAGGATTTGGAAGCTGGCGCCTTTGGGAATCACGCCGATGCGCTCGGCATTCAGGCTAGGGAAGCTACGCACCATTGCGTTGTTCTGCGCCACGCCGCGCACTTCAAAGGGCTGCACGGCAGGCGGCCGCCCGCTTGGCGCCTCTGCGCCGCTTGGAGCAATAGCAGGGGCATCAATAACCTCGCGTGTGCGCGGCAAGCTAGCCGGGTTACCGCCGTAGACGTAGATAACTTGGCGGAACATCCAGCCGCGCCTGCCATCGCCTAGATCGAGCAGATACCACGTCTCGAAGCCGAAATCGCCGTTGCGTCCAATGGCGACGAACTGCTGATCGCGGAAGGCTTCGCCGATGGTTGGGAAGTTGGTGCCTGGCCCGCTGCGGATGTTCGCCCGATCGACGATCACAACAGCCCTAATGGTCGGGACTTTGGTCGGCGTAGCACCTACGGGCGTTGGGAATGGTGTTGCGCCTACGCCTGGCACACCGCCGGCCAGCACTGTCCAGTCGAACAGAACGCCCGCCTCGCCAACGCCTTCGTAGTAGTCGACAATGATCTCGTATGTGCCAGCGCCCAGCACTACATCCGCTGTGTTGACGGTGAAACCACCCACCGCTGGGGTGAAGCGATCGATGATGATGTTACCGTTGATGGCAACGCGAATACCATCGTCGGCGCCGGCGCGAAAACGATACGTGCCCGCAGCAAAAGCGATGCGATTATACCAGCGCACACTGAAGTTATCGTTTGGGATGATGCCCGGCGCAGGCGAGCCCGTCCCCCAGTTGAATAAAATAGCTGGATCAATGCGGAATAAGGCTGGGCTGCCGCTGAAAGTTGGGTTCGCCCAGTAGTAGCCTTCCCAATTGGAGCCAGTAATGCCCTGCGCCCGAGCAGGACTCTGGCTCAGCATCACAGCGCCTAGCCCTAAGGCGATCAGCACCGCGAGGAGAAGCCGTCCGAAGGTTGAATATCGCATTCTCTGAACCTCATCTCTGCGAATGCACAGAATGCTGCCGATCATACCGCCCTTTGCCGATCTGACAAATGAACGTTGGTCTAGCGTCGGAAATTGCCGTACAATAATGCCGCATAACCTTATTAACACACTCTATTCAGGAGTTCCCCGCATGGCTCTGCGCGTTTATAACGTGCTGCAGCGCGAAAAAGTAGAATTCGTGCCGCTGCACGAGGGCAAAGTCAACATGTACGTCTGTGGGCCGACCGTCTATGACCATTCGCACCTCGGTCATGCCAAGTCGTACATCTCCTTCGATCTGATTGTGCGCTATCTGCGCTTCAGCGGCTACGATGTGTTATATGTACAAAACCTGACGGACGTCGGTCATCTGCTGGAGAGCGGTGAAGATCGCATTCTGAAGAAGGCGCGTCAGGCCTCTGCCCTGCCAATGCAGATCGTCGAGACTTACGCGCGCAGCTACTTCGCCGATATGGATGCGCTCGGCGTGGTGCGCCCGGATATCAGCCCGCGTGCCAGCGCCCACATCCCAGAGCAGATCGAGATGATCGAGGCGCTGCTGCGCAAAGGGCACGCCTACATCGCCGAAGACGCTATCTACTTTGATGTGGCCAGCTGGCCTGAGTACGGCAAGCTCTCTAACCGGCGGCTGGAAGAGCAGGCGACGGGCACGCGGATGCTCAAAGGGAGCGGCAAGCGTAATCCTGAAGATTTCGCGCTCTGGATTTTTGCGCCTGAGGAGCACATCCTGCAGTGGAACAGCCCGTGGGGGCGCGGCTATCCAGGCTGGCACATCGAATGCTCGGCCATGTCGCGCAAGTATCTGGGCGAGACCTTTGACATTCACGGCGGCGGCATCGATAACATCTTTCCGCACAACGAGTGTGAGATCGCTCAGAGCGAGGCGGCGAATGGCGTTCCCTTTGCGCGCTATTGGCTCTTGGTAGGCAGCCTGACGGTTGACGGGCAGAAGATGTCTAAGTCGCTGGGCAACTTTGTGACCATCAAAGACGCGCTAGCGCGCTACCGCCCAGAGGTTATCCGCGCTTTCATCTTCCAATCGCACTACACCAACCCGATCGATTTCAGTGACGAGGCAGTGCGCGCGGCCGAGCGCGGCTGGGAACGCTTGACAGGCGCAGTCCGCCTAGTGCGTGATCGCTTGAGAGCTGCGCCCGAAGACGGCGAAAATCGCCTGGCTGGGCCGATCCAAGCCTGCCGCCAGCAATTCATTGCTGCTATGGATGATGACTTCAACGCGCCAACTGCTCTTGCCGCTCTGCAGACCTTCACAGGTGAGGTCAACAAGCTGCTCAACAGCGGCGAACCAGTTAACAAGGCGACTCTGCTGGCAGTTGAAGCACTTTACAATGAGCTAGGCGGGCAGGTCATGGGCATCATCCCGCCAGGTGAGGCGCACAGCATCGACATGCGCCTGACCGATGGTCTCATCCGCTTGTTGATCGAGGTGCGCAAGCAGGCTCGTGCCGAGAAGAACTTCGCCCGTGCCGATCAAATCCGCGATCAACTCAAAGAGCTAGGTGTGGTCTTAGAAGATCGGCCTGAGGGTACCACTTACCGATTGGAGTGAACATGTCTGAGGTGATCTACGGGCGCTGGGCCGTTCTAGAGACATTGCGCGCTGGGCGGCGCAGTCTGCAGCACTTGCTCCTGGCTGAGGGCACGGAAGAGCGCGGCATCATCGCTGATATTCTGGCTGCAGCCGATGAGCGCGCCTTGTCCGTCAAGCGCGTACCGCGCCGCATGGTAGACGATTTGGCAAAAGGCGGCAGCCATCAAGGGGTGGCGTTGCGCGTCGGCGCATATCAGTACATCGAGATTGACAGAATCTTTGAGACGGCTGAGGCGCAAGGCGAAAAGCCATTCGTCCTGCTGCTCGACCTGCTGCAAGACCCACAGAATGTAGGTACGTTACTGCGCACTGCTGATGCCGTTGGTGTGCACGGGGTGGTGATGCAAGATCGGCGTGGTGTGGGCATCACGCCGGCAGTAGTGAACGCTTCCTCAGGCGCTTGTGAGCACTTGAACATTGCGCAAGTGCCGAATCTGGTGCAAGCAATGAAGCGTCTGAAGGAATACGGTTTGTGGCTGGCCGGCTTGGATGTTGGGCCGAACATTTTGCCCATCGATCGCGTCGATCTGAACATTGCGCTGGGCCTGGTGCTGGGCAGTGAAGGCGAAGGGATGCGCCGCTTGGTGCGCGATACCTGCGATCTGCTCATCACTCTGCCCATGCGCGGGCATGTGGGCAGCCTGAACGTCGCTAGTGTTGGTGCGGTGGCGCTGTACGCCGCGTGGCAGGCGCGCAGCTGGCAAGGCTGGGCGCACGCCGAAAAACCACGCTAGGCGCCACTAAAGCGCTGCATGTAAGCAAAACTGCGCGCTACGGCCTCGAACATGTCAGTGGCGCAGCTATCTAGCTCGACAATCCAGGCTTGAGCGCGGCTGTGCAGCAAAATGGCAGGAAAGTCCATTATGCCCTCGCCCAGCGCCACCATTGGCTCGTCCAGACTGCCGTCCCCGTCCTTAAGGTGCAACAATGCGGCGCGCTCACCTAGCATTGCCAGCACATCTGCCACGTTCAAGCCACCCACATGCGCCCAGTAGGTGTCTATTTCGAAAGCGATCTCAGGCACAAGGCGCTGCGCCATATAGAAGAGCGGTATTGTGCCATCTGCGAGCGGGATGCACTCAAAGTGATGGTTGTGAAAGGCGAGACGAATGCCGTGCGCTTGCAACTGTATATGCGTCTCACTGAGCAGGTCGCAGACGCGTTGAATGCCTTCGAGGCTAGTGAAGAGCTCCGAAGACGCCCACGGGCAGACTAGTATCCGGGCCTCGAGCGCCTCTAACATCTCCAAAACGGCGTTCTTTTGTTCACCGAGTGGCAACATGGCATGCAGCGCCACCACACGCAGCTCCGCCGATTGAAACAGGCGCGCCGCTTGTTCAGGGCTGCCGCCATAGATGCCTGCCGTCTCGACAGCGCGGTAGCCTATGTCAGCGATTCGGTGCAGAGTGCCCTCGAAATCGCTCTGGAGTGCCTCGCGCACAGAATAGAGTTGTAAAGCTAGCTCTGCCAAAGAAAATTTCCTTGCTCAAAATATACCCAGCTTCCCAGTGTAGCACGCCGCACGCCATCACTCAAACACTAGAAACTTTGTTCTAAATGTGGCACAATAGGGTTGCTGAGTGGTAAGCTAGAGGCAATTGAGTGAGCATGCGATATGGCTAGACGAGGGTCAACCAAGGCGACCTCAGCACCTCCTCCTGCATCGCCGCCGCAACCGCCTAAGGGCGCGGCGAAGCGTCCGCGTGGGACGGGCGTAGGCCGTCGGACGTTCTCGCCAACCACGCCCGACCTACTGACGCCACGCCGCACCAAGATAGGCGCGCCTTTGCGCGTGGTCGAGCGGACGAAGCGCCCAGCTAATGCGCCATTGCCGCTGTGGCGGCGCGCCCTGCAGAATCCACACGAGCTCTACGAGGCATACGAGAAACGCCCGATCTGGATAGATGATCTTGCGGCGCTGTTCCTCGTCTCGCTAGGTGTCGTTTCGATCTTGACGCTGCTGAGCAGCACACCAACGGCAGCGATCCTCTCGCTCTCGGATCAATGGGCGGACTTCATCAGCCAGCTGTTCGGGCGCTTCGGTGCGTTACTTTTTTCGGTCGGGCTGATCGTCATCGGCGTGCTGATTGTGCTGCCGCGCTCGGGCATTAAGATTCATTTAACGTGGCGGCGCTTGCTCTCAGCCGAGATTGCCTTCTTGGCGCTCTTGGCCTTGTTACACCTACTGGCAGCCGATCCTGAGCCACGCGCTCTGGCGCGCAGCGGCTTGGGCGGTGGACATCTGGGTTGGGCTTTGGGGGAACTCATGGCAAAGCTCTTCGGCTCTGGTCTATCAGTGCTTATCTATCTGATAACGATTGTCCTTGCTATCGGCGCCATTTTTGGGGTGCGGCGCAAGCACATCAAAGCATGGGGCATGGCGCTAAGCAAACGCCTGGAGCAACTAAGCGAGGCGCTTAAAAAACGTGCCGCTGCACCGCGCCCTGCACCAATACCGCGTCAGAACCGCTTCTTGAGGCGCGTCAGCACCCCCGCAGCACCGCCCGCTGCAGCCCCTGAGGCAGCACCCGCTTTCGAGGTACCCGATCTTACGAGACCTGTCACGTCGCCTGAGCCTATACAGCCCGCCCCCCCGCCAATTGTGCCGCCCTCACGCACGGCGACGCAGCCTCAGCCAACGGTGGCACAGAGCGCCCCACCTCAGCCGCCCGCTGAACCCTTCAGCGTGCCGCCGCTTGCCTCAGCTGCGCGCCCCACAACGCTGCCAAGCCCCGCACAGGATGAGCCAGCCACGCCCCTGCCCGACTTCCAGACGCCTGAACCGCTGCCAGCACCTCTCACTCCTTCCAGGACGGTCAGCACCCCGCTGCCTTTCGCCGCGCCGCCAGAGCGTCGGCGCCGTCAGTTCAGCGTGGAGGATTTCCGCGAGCTGCGCGCCAGCTACCCGCGACCGAATCTACCACCGCTCACCCTGCTGCGAGATGCTGATCTTGAGAAGCCAACCGAGCAGGAGATCAACAGCAACGCGCGTATCATTGAAGATACGCTGCTGGAATTCGACATTGATGTGGAAGTGGTGGATGTGAAGATCGGCCCGACGGTGACCCAGTACGCCGTGCAGCCCTTCCGCGAGGTGACGACTGAGAGCGGCGAAGTCGTGACGCAGCGTGTGCGCGTCAACAAAATCGCTGCGCTGGAGCGCGACTTGGCCCTAGCCCTAGCCGCCAAACGGCTGCGCATTCAGCCGTACGTGCCAGGCTACTCGTACATGGGCATTGAGGTGCCCAATCGCAAGCCGAGCATCGTGGCGCTGCGCCCGGTCATGGAGAGCGAGGCATTTGCGCGCGTCTTCCGCCGCCCCGATCCAGAGGCGCCCAATGGCGTGCGCGAGGCGCCCCTAGCCGTGCCGCTAGGGCGCGATGTGGCGGGTGAGTCAGTGGCGATCGATCTGGCGCTTATGCCACACCTGCTCATCGCAGGCACGACTGGCTCTGGTAAGTCGGTTTGCATCACAGCGATGATCGTGGCACTGTTGATGAATAACCTGCCCGATCGCCTGAAGTTGATCCTGCTTGATCCAAAGATTGTGGAGCTCTCGCGCTTCAACGGCTTACCGCATCTGCTCGGCCCAGTCGAGACGCAGACCGAGCAGATCGTGGATGTGCTGCGCTGGGCAACCCGTGAGATGGATCGACGCTACCGCTTGCTGGAGGCACAGGGCACACGTAATATTGAGGCTTATAACCGTGCGCTGGGCGAACACCGCGCCGCCGAGCACTTGCCCTACATTGTGATCATCGCTGATGAGATTGGCGACTTGATGTTGAGCCGCCCAGAAGAGGTCGAGCGCACCATCACGCGCTTGGCTCAGATGGCGCGCGCTGTCGGCATCCACTTGGTGCTCGCCACGCAGCGCCCCAGCACGGAAATCATCACAGGCTTGATCAAGGCTAACTTCCCAGCGCGCATCTCCTTTGCCGTTGCCTCTGGTGTCGATTCGCGGGTCATCCTGGACAATGTGGGCGCGGAGACCCTTCTAGGGCGCGGCGATATGCTCTATTTGGCGCCGGATGCGGCTGCGCCGCGCCGTGTGCAAGGCTGTTTCGTTAGCGATGAAGAGGTGGAGGCAGTCGTTGCTTACTGGCGAGGGTGGGCTGCTGAGCGCGGCATCGCTGTTGCAGAAGGGCAGGCGCCGTGGGATCGCGGCATCTCGCGCCGTGAGGCGCTCGGCAAGACCGATCCGCTGCTGGAAGAGGCGATCGACCTAGTGGTGCGGCGTGGCGAGGCGAGCACTTCAATTTTGTTGCGCGGCTTAGCGATTGACTATCCGCGCGCCGCTAAGCTGATGGACTTGCTGAGTGAGTTGGGCATACTTGGCGCGCCCAAAGATGGCGGACGCGCTCGCGAAGTGACGATCAAGGCGGGCAGCGATCCCTACAAAAAGCTGATGCAGCGCTTGCGCTAGACACTTGGCAGAACTCGGCCTTTTGGGCGAAACTTCTAGCATGCACTTGGGCAAAAGGAGCTGTGGAGAGTTGATGTGATCAACGCTGGCGGCGCGCTGCTGCTCTTCATCTTTTTGGCAAGCCTGCTGATGTTGGTGCAACGCACTGAGCGCAAAAAGCGGCTAATTTCGCTGCTTTTTGTGCTGTTCGGCATCTACATTGTGAGCGCCTACGGGATCTTCCGCATGTCTAACGAGCCATGTCCATTCACGCTCTTCGGGCGCTGTGCCTTGCCACAATACATCGAGCGGGCGCGCATCATTGCCTACAACACGCTCAATGTGGCCCTGTTTGGCGCTATCTTCTTCAACTTGAGCTTCTGGGTCTTGATCGGGCGTTACAATCCGCCTGCCTCAAGCGATGATATCCGTGTGCTGGGACTGAGCGACTGAGAAAGGTTGCAGAGGCCTGTATGCAAACAGAACAGACCGAGTCACGCCCGCCGCACAGCTTGAGCGAGGCACTGAGCCGTCTGCGCCAAAATTTCAGACCGCGCGCACGGCTCTCCATCTGGCGGCTGCGCCTTGTCTTCGGCTTGACGCTGCTAACCTTCTCCGAGATCGTCGTCTGGCAAAATCCGACGGCGCGGGCATGGTATGAGTGGCCGATCCTGGCAATCCTGTATGTGGCGTTGGGGAGCTTCCTGCTGGATGTGATAGTGCGCTTCCAGGTGCACACTCCGGCGGCGATTGGTCTAGCGTGTGGCGTTTACGGCTTGTTAAGTGGCTCGATCGTTAATCACGGCGCCTATTACAGCGTACCGATTGGTTTGATTGTGCGGGTGCTGGGCTTGCAGGTTGGGGCGGCTTTCCTGGCTTTGATGCTGTTTTTATATGTGATGCGCGGCGTCGCACCGCCGCTTTTGGCGATCGGGGCTGCGGCGCTGGTCGGTGTGGCGTGGGGGATTTGGGTAGCGTGGTATCCTGCTCAGCCGAACATTGGTTGGGGTGCGCCGCTGCGCGAGATAGCGCAGTTCTACTTATTAGCGCCATTCATTGGGCTGGGCGCGCTCTACACATTTCTCATGCCGCGCTTCGAGGTGCTGCGCGAACTGAATTTGAACCTGTTGTGGTGGGAAATGATTGCCTGTGGCGTGCCGCTATTCCTGAGCTTGACAATTGGCATTGCCAACAACAGCATCCCTGCGTTGGAGCTGCTGCTGCCGGCGGCGATCTTCGCATTCTGTCTATGGGCGCTCTATTTTCAGCAGCCGCAGGATGATCCATCCATTCTTGCACAGATCACTTTCAGCGCGCCGAGTCTGATCGGCTACTTTTTGTTGGTGGCGCCGCTGATTTTCTTTGGCATCCTGACTTTCGATGCAGCTAGCGGCGCCTTATTTCCGCTTGGTGCGCTGCTCTATGCGCTTGTGGCAGGCTTCGGCAGCGGATGGCTGCCCTTCGCTTCGATCTTGATCTTTCTGGCGGTGTTACGCACAGAATATCCAGCGCGGCGCAAAAGACGGGTAAAATAGGCGGGTATTGAAGGCAGCATCTCAAGGATTGTATAGCTGTGGAGCGCATCTCCGTCGTTGAGTATAAACGGATCGTGCTAGGTGTGACGGGCAGCATTGCCGCCTACAAAGCGGCTGACCTGGCTAGCAAGCTCACTCAGGCGGGCGCTGATGTAGATGTGATCATGACTGAAGCTGCCACGCGCTTTGTGACTCCGCTGACCTTCGAGGCAGTGACGGGGCGGCCCATCTACACGGATTTGTGGCGCACATCGGGCGGCGAGAGCCTGCCGACACATGTAGCGCACGTCGGTCTGGCAGAGGGCGCCGATCTAATCTTCATTGCGCCTGCCACTGCGCAACACCTCGCCAAGTTAGCGCACGGCTTTGCCGATGACTTGCTGTGCATCACAGTTCTGGCGGCAAAGTGCCCGATCCTGATTGCGCCAGCGATGGACGGCAGCATGTACGAGAATGCAGCAGTTGCAGCCAATGTGGCACGCCTACGCGAGTTGGGCGCAGAGATAATCGAGCCTGAGGTAGGGCGGATGGCATCCGGCATGGTCGGGCGCGGTCGGCTGCCAGAAGTATGGGCGTTGTTGGGTGCGGCGCGCCGCGCGCTAGGGCGCGAATGGGGTGCGCTGCGCGATAGGCACATAGTTGTGACGGCGGGCGGCACTCGCGAGGCGATCGATCCAGTGCGCTTCATCACTAATCGCTCGTCCGGCAAGCAAGGCTATGCCATCGCACAAGCGGCTATAGATAGCGGCGCATACGTCACACTGATCGCAGCGCCAAACGAGCTGTCTGTGCCTTATGGCGCTGAGCTGGTTAGCATTGAGAGTGCGGAACAGATGTTTGAGGCTGTGATGGAGCACTCTGCTCAGGCTGACGCGCTGATTATGGCGGCAGCCGTCGCCGATTACCGCCCCGAAGAGACGGCTGCACACAAACTCAAAAAGACGGGCGAGACATTACAGCTGAAGCTTGTGCCAACAGTGGATATCCTGGCGACAGTTGGCGAGCGGCGCGCTAAAACAGGTAGACCGCATGTTTTGGTCGGCTTTGCAGCGGAGACCCGCGATCTACTGAAGAATGCACGCAGCAAGCTAGAGAAAAAGCACGCTGATTACATCATTGCCAACGACGTCAGTCAGGCAGGCGCAGGCTTCGGGGTGGATACTAACATTGTGACCATCCTCAGCGCCGATGGGAGCGCCATATCTCTGCCGCAGCAGACCAAAACAGCTGTGGCAGAGGCGATCATCCAGCGCGTGGCAGCCCGCCTTCAGACCATCCCGCGCGGCCACGAACCCGAGCCGGATAAAGGGCGGGCAAGTGATTGATGTCCTACTGATCGTCATCCAGCATCCTGATCGGCGCAATACTGGCGAAAAGTCGCTTCAAACCGTGCTTGTCAAAACGGATGTCTAGCTCTTCATCGCCGTCTACGAAGCGGCTGGCGATGATCACACCCTCGCCCAGCTTTTCATGGTAGACGCGCTGCCCGCTGCGATAAAGGCTGCTGGTGTTGATGTTAGCGCTCGACAGCGGACGATTGGGGCGTTGCATCGTCGGCTGTGGTGGCAGTGGCAAGCGCCAAGCCGGGCGCGTCGGCGTGGAGCGATCGTCCTCTCGCTGTGCTGCTAGAGCGCTTGCGCCGCGCTTCGGCACAGGTGAGCCGACCGTCAGCTCTGGCGGGATATCCGCTAGGAAGCGAGACACAACTGCCGGCTCACCCAGACCATTGCCATAACCTATACGCCGTGTCACCCACGTCAAATAAACCTGATCCTTGGCCCGCGTCAGCCCCACGTACATCAAACGGCGCTCTTCGGCCAGCTCCTCTTCATCCTCCAGCGCCTGCGCGTGAGGCAGCAAGCCTTCTTCCATACCGATAATGAAGACGACGGGGAACTCTAAGCCTTTCGCCGCATGCAAGGTCAGCAAGACGGCGCTGTCAGCCGATTCATCGTAGGTATCTACATCTGAGATTAGTGCAATCTCTTCGAGGTAGAGCGCCAGCGGCTTATTGCCTTGTGCCTCTGCTGCAAGGGCTAGTTGGCGCACATTGTCAGCTCTTTCGAGACCCTCAGATGTGCCATCGTTGATGTATTGCAGGTAGTTGGTCTGATCCAGCACATCGCGCAGCAGCACGCCGACGGGCATGCTATCGCGCAAGTTGCGCCACACCTCCAGCAAGGCGGCGAATTCCACCAGCGCGTCGAGTGGTTTGCCGCTGAAGGGCGAAGTCTGCCCGCTGCGTAGAGCGCTCAGCGCATCCGAGAGGCTCTGGTTGCGCGAGAGCGCCCAGCTCTCCAACTTAGCGAGGGTCGTCTTGCCGATGCCGCGCGGTGGCGTGTTGATGATCCGCCGCAAGCTGATATCATCGCTTGGATTCTGAATCACGCGCAAGTAAGCGAGTAAGTCTCTAATCTCGCGTCGGCTGTAGAAGCGCACGCCGCCGATCAGCTTGTAAGGCACCTTGGCGCGCACGAACGTCTCCTCTAAAGCACGGGACTGCGCATTCGTGCGGAACATCACTGCACAGTCTTTGTAAGCGTAGTGTCCTTGCCGCACCAACTCTCGAAGTGTCCACACGACGTACTGCGCCTCGTCATCATCATCTCTCAACTGTTTGAGGGTGATCTTAGCGCCGTCCCGCCGCGCCGAGTAGAGCCGCTTGCGGATGCGATCCGAGTTCTTGTTGATGATCGCCATCGCTGCGTCGAGGATCAGCTGATGTGAGCGGTAGTTCTGTTCCAGCAGGATCAGATTGGCGTTCGGATAATCGCGTTGGAAGTACGACAAATTGCGGTAGTCAGCGCCGCGAAAACGATAGATACTCTGATCGGGATCGCCGACGCAGAACAGGCTGCCGTCCTCGCCCGTCAGAAACCGCACCAGCTGATATTGCACAGTGTTGGTATCTTGGAACTCATCGACCAGAATGTGAGTGTAGCGCGCCCGATAATTCTGCCGCACATCGGCATGATCGCGGAAAAGGATGACGCAATACGTCAGCAGATCGTCAAAATCGAGCGCGTTGGCAGCCCGCAGCAACGCTTGGTAACGCTCGTAAAACTGCGCAATCTGACGGTCGCTATAATTGCCCTGCGGATACTCCTCGGGCGTGATCAGCTCATTTTTCGCGCGCGAGATCGCGCTGAGAAACTTGCGCGGCGTGCTGCGATCTTCATCTAAACCCAGCTCCGCTAGGGCAATGCGCGCCACATTGAGCTGGTCGTCAGTATCGTAGATGGTGAAGCTTGGCGAGATACCGACGCGTGCCGCCTCGCGGCGCAGAATGCGGGCGCAGATCGCGTGGAAGGTGCCGATCGTTAAGCCGCCCAAATTTTCGCCCAGTAAGCGCTCGATGCGCTCGAGCATCTCGCGGGCGGCCTTGTTGGTGAAAGTGACTGCCATGATCTGATGTGGCGGCACATTCAATTGGCTGACCAAATAAGCGACTCGGCGAGTCAGTACAGCGGTCTTGCCGCTGCCTGGGCCGGCGATCACGAGCGTGGGGGCAGGTGGTGCTGTGATCGCTGCGATTTGCTGCTCATTCAGACCGTGCAATAGATCAGCTTGGTTCACACTGAGCTCCCTCAACTAAAAGACGGCGGATGAGCATCCTAACAGACGGTGCGGCTATTTTCTAAGGCTGCGATCACCTCAGGTAGGTGTCTGATCACATCCTGAGCGAGGGCGCTGCTCCGCGTGGGCACAGCAGCAAGCTTGCCGCTCATGGCGTGCAGGTACGCGCCGCTCATAGCTGCTTGGAACGGCTGCAGCCCTTGCGCCAGCAGACCCACGATGATGCCCGCTAGCACATCGCCTGTGCCGGCGCGCGCCAGAGCTGGCTCGGCAGTCGGCAGGACAGCGACCTCGCCCTCTGGCGTTGCGATGACGGTGAAAGCGCCTTTCAGCACCACAATGCAGCGCCATTCAGCAGCCTTCTCGGCAGCCAGGCGTAGACGGTTGGCTTGGACTTGCTGAACAGGCGTCTGCCCGGTTTCAGGGCGCAGCTTAGCCAGGCGCGCCATCTCGCCTGGATGCGGGGTCAAGATAGTGCTCGGCGGTATCTTTGCCCACCACTCGTCCATCGTGGCGAGCATGTTCAAGCCGTCAGCGTCGATCACCAGCGGCGGCAACTGCCCTTCAGCTTGTGTCAGGATGGTCTCGATCAGTGTGAAGGCGTTCAGGGCGCGCCCCATGCCAACTCCGATTAGTAGGGCGCTGTAATCAGGCACTTCGGTCATCGCCAGACTGATAGCAGCATCGGTAAGCGTCTTTTCGCCTTCCTCGCCGCCATTGGGCAGGGGTAACCATGTTACTTCGGGCAATGCCGATGCCAGGGCAGCTCTT
>JBDNDQ010000070.1:0-15917 GCA_046719055.1 Aggregatilineales bacterium
TGGTGCTGACAGCGTCAGGGCGCGGCGCCCAGTAGAGCGGCGTCGGGCGAATTAGCTTGCCCTGGCCGGCACCGAGCAAGTTCACGCAGCCCAGTGCGCCGCAGTTTGCCTGCAGCGGGCCGAACTCGCCTGTGCCGGCGCCACCTGCCCCCAGCACAAGCGCCCAGACTGGGCCTCGATAACCACCTGGCACGTTGATGCTGACAGTGTCGGTAAAGGTCATGGGCGATGAGCCGGTAGGCGGATAGTTAATCGAGGCCGTGCCGAGCAGCGTCCCACCGCCACCTGGCGCTGTGCGCAGCTGGACAGTGGCTGTGCTAGCCGGGTTGCCCGGCGGCTTGGTGTAAGTTATATCAAAGGTGACGACGCAGGTCTCAAGCGAGCTGATGCCACCACAGTTCGTCGTCAGCGGCCCGTATACGGTGTCGTTACTAGGGAACAAGCTAAAAATGCGCCCATAGACGGGTCCCGTGTAAGGCGAGGACAGCGTCAGCGTGAAAGTCTGTGTGGAAGTGCCTGGCGGGAACAAGAAGGATCCCGATGCTAGGACTGAGCCGCCCGGCGGTGGAGCCGTCCTGATCTCTACTGTGGCGGGAATGCCGGTATTGAAAGGATTGGTGTACGTAGCTGTGAATGTCACCTCGCAACCTTGCCCATACGCCGGTGCAGGTGCCACGGCAAAGCTGAGCAACAAGACTGTGAAAGTCGTAAAAGAGACTAACAAACGCTTCATGAGTAGTCCTCCTACGGCTGACGTCAGCTAGACTATACAACATATAGCAATTGTTGTCAAGTCGGCTAAGACACTTGTGACACATTTATTCACTCAGATACGCCTCTACCTCGATCTCGACAAGGTATTCGGGCCCGATCAGCGCCGCTACAACCACGAGCGTGTTGGCTGGGCGGATATCGCCGAAGAATTCGGCATGTGCACGCGCCACCGCCCCCCAATCAGCCCGATTGACTATGTAAATGCGCGTGCGGACGACGTCGCGACGTGTGGCACCGCCCTCGCGGAGAGCGCGCTCGATCTTGTGCAGGATGTAGCGCGCCTGCTCGTAGGCGTTGCCGATGGCAACAGGTTGTGAGTGTTCGTCAGCGGCAGTCGTGCCACTGACCCACAGATGGCGCCCGATACGCACAGCCCGTGCGTAACCTGCCAAAGCCTCCCAGCGTGAGCCAGAGCTGATGGTTTGGCGCGTCATGGTATGATCCTCTAGCACTGTACACAACAACTTCGGGCTGAGTGAGTGGCGTATCTTGCACAGCGCCGCCGCCAAAGCGCGAAGTTGGCGTTGGGCGTGGCGGCCGCGGAGTGCCAGTTGTTTGGGCGCGCCAGGTCTGCGTGATCGGGCGGGCAGTGTTGAGCGGATTGAAGACGCCTTCATCGGCGCTGAGCGCGAAGAAAAAGCAGCTCAATAAGAACAACAGCAGCACAATCAAGCCAACCACGCGCTCTTGCGCCATCGGTGGGCGGGGCGGTACAGGTGCATTGAATTCAGGCGGGGCGTACACGGCGCTTACTCGCCTTCTGTATCGCTCTCAGGCTCGCCCTCAGCCTCCGAGTCAGCCTCATCATCCGTGAAATCGTCCTCAAGGTCGTCTTCTACGTCCAGCAGGTAGTCGCCCTCAGCCGAATCACCGTTCAGAGCGGGAGCTTCTTCGCGGTCAGCTTGCGGCAGGCTGAGCGCCGCGTCCCCGCCATGACCGTTGGTAGTCACTTCGAGCGTCTCAGCGGGCGAGGCCTTCACGATGGCAACGCTCACCACCTGATCGTCGGCGTGCACGCGCAGGGCGCGCACACCCTGCGCGGCGCGCCCTGTTAGGCGAATTGAATCGGCGCGTGTGCGCAAGGTCATGCCGCTGCGCGTGATGAAAGTTACCTCGTCGTTCGGGCGCAGCGCATTCACAGAGACGATGACGCCGAATTTTTGCAACGCCTTCGGGCTGATGGTGCGCACGCCCATGCCAAAGCGGCGCCTGATCGGATATTCGGAGATGGGGATGCGTTTGCTGTAGCCGCGCGCCGTCACGATTAGCAGCTCGGTCACTTCATGGTCGACTACATCCACGCCCGCTAGGTAATCCTCTGCCTGCAGGCGCATAGCGCGCACGCCCGTCGCAGTGCGTCCCATTGGACGTACTTGTTCTTCCTCAAACAGCAGCGCGCGCCCGTTGGCTGTGGCAAGGATGAGCCGATCCGTCCCTGAAGTACGGCGCACCCATTGCAGACGGTCATCTCCCTCAAGCGAGATGGCGATCAAGCCATTAGCGCGTACAGCAGCGAACTCAGATGCTTTCACGCGCTTGATGCGCCCCTTGCGCGTGCACAGCACAAAATAGCCACTCTCGAAGCTCTCCACGCAAGCGACGGCTGTGACGCGCTCATCCTCGCCCAACGCCAATAAATTGGTCAGCAGTGTGCCCTTACCTGCACGATCGGCTTCCGGCAGCTGGTAGGTGCGCTGTGCATAGACCTTGCCGTAGTTAGTGAAGAAGAGCACGTGCCCCAGCGAATTCGCGCTGAGCAGATGCTCTACGTTATCTTCATCGCGCGTTGTGATGCCCATCATGCCGCGCCCGCCGCGCCCTTGTACGCGATAAAGCGCTGAAGGCGAGCGTTTGATGTAGCCGCGCTGCGTGATGGCGATCAGCACCTCTTCATCGCGCACCAAGTCCGCCTCATCGATCTCGGCGCTGGCGGTTGTATCGAGGCGGGTGCGGCGCGGATCGCCGAACTTCTCAGCCACCTCGTTCAGATCGCTCTTGATCAGGGTCAGAATCTTAGCAGGGTGCGCCAATAAATCCTCAAGGTAGGTAATCCGCTGGCGCACTTGATCGTACTCTTCGGCGATCTTGCGGTGCTCAAGCGCAGCCAGACGGCGCAGCTGCAGCTCTAGGATGGCACGCGCCTGCGCCTCGCTGAGCTCAAATGAGGTGATCAGCGCCGTGCGGGCCGCCTCTGTATCCTGTGCCTCGCGGATCGTCTTGATGATCGCGTCGATAGCATTCAGCGCCTTCAGGTAGCCCTCAAGGATGTGCGCCCGTGCGCGCATCTTGTCTAGCTCGAACTCGGAGCGCCGACGGATGACCTCGCGACGATGCTCGATGTAGATTTGCAGGGCGCGCTTCAGGCTGATGGTGCGCGGCTCGCCTTCGACTAGCGCCAAAATCTGCACACTGATGGTCGTCTGCAGCTGGGTGAACTTGTAGAGCCGATTGAGCGCCTTAAGCGGCTGTGCGCCCCGCTTCAGCTCGATGACGATGCGCATACCCTGCCGGTCGGACTCATCGCGCAAGTCGCTGATGACGTCGAGCCGACCTTCTTTCACCAGTTGTACTAGGCGTTCGATCAGGGCGGTCTTGCTGAGCTGGTAAGGAATTTCGCTGACGACAACAGCAGAGCGCCCGTTTTTCATCTCTTCAATCTCGCAAGTGGCACGCACGATCAGCTTGCCACGCCCAGTGGCGTAGACTTCGCGCAGCGCCTCGCCACCGATGATGGTGGCGCCGGTCGGGAAATCGGGTGCCTTGATGAACTGCATCAGATCGTCTACGCTGACGTTGTCCAGGTCGTCGTAATGGTCAATCATGTAGGCGACGGCGGCGGCTACTTCGCGCAAGTTGTGCGGCGGGATGTTGGTGGCCATGCCGACAGCGATGCCGCTGGAACCATTAACCAGCAGGTTGGGCAGGCGGGCTGGCAGCACGGTTGGTTCCTGCAGGCTGCCATCGAAGTTATCTGTCCAATCCACCGTGTTCATCTCGAGGTCGAGCAGCATCTCTTCGGCGATTGGGGCGAGGCGCGCTTCGGTGTAGCGCATTGCCGCTGGCGAGTCACCATCAATGCTGCCGAAATTGCCCTGACCGTCTACAAGGGGGTAGCGCATGGAGAAATCTTGGGCCAGGCGCGCCATAGCATCGTAGATAGCGCCATCACCGTGTGGGTGATACTTGCCCAGCACCTCGCCTACGATACGGGCGCTCTTTTTGTAGGGCGCGGTGGGGCGCAAGCCCATATCATGCATCACATAGAGGATGCGGCGATGCACTGGCTTCAGTCCGTCGCGGGCGTCGGGCAGGGCGCGCGCCACGATCACGCTCATGGCGTAATCAAGGTAGCTATCGCGCATCTCTTCATCGATGGCGACCGTGCGGATGTTCCCAATGTCCATCATGTGTTAACTTTCTACTGTCAACTCACTCACAGCGGCGTGTATGCCGTCTTGGATGCAGTCCTCATTTTAACACACTTTCTCGCGGCGCGCGAGTGGCTGAATCGCGTGAATTCATCACGGCAAATAGGGTAGCTAGCAGGCTGGCAGGATGTGCTGTATGTGCAGTCAGTCGAGCCTGCTGCTGAGTGCCTGAGTGCGCATGACGTGATGCGATGCACAGTCTTTTGTGCAGTCTCCCCAAAAATTCCCTCTTGCCAAGTCTTGCAAAGCGATCTATACTCTAGGCCAGATTAGCGGGCGTGGTTCAGTGGTAGAACGTCTCCTTGCCAAGGAGAAGGTCACGAGTTCGAATCTCGTCGCCCGCTCACATGACCTCTGGGCAGTCCAGAGGTTTTTTGTTGCACAGGAGTGCACATGCAGACGATCAAGGGCGCGTGGTGGCATCTAGTGAAGTTCGGCTTCCGCCTGCTCTATAACGAGCTAGCCTTCACTTATGATGCGGTCAGCTTTGTGGTGAGCCTGGGCGAGTGGCGCTTGTGGCAACGTGCTGCCTTACAATTTTTGCCGCCCATCAGCGGGCCCGTGCTGGAGCTAGCACACGGTACGGGCAATCTTCAGCTGGACTTGCACGCAGCTGGCATCCCAAGCCTCGCCATAGACTTGAGCCCGTATATGAGTCGAATCGCAGGGCACAAATTACGGCGTAACAACGTCCCGGTCTGCCTTGTGCGTGCGCGCGCCGAACAGCTGCCCTTGCGGGCCCAGTCGTTCGCCGCGGCGATCAGCACCTTCCCAACCGCCTTCATCCTAGCGCCACACACACTGCGCGAGGTTCACCGCGTGCTGCAACCGAGCGGACGGTTGATCATTGTGCCGAACGCCCTTTTCACCACTAAGGGCGCAGCGCAGCGAGGCATCGAGCTAGCCTACCGGCTGACGGGTCAGCGCGGCGCTGCGCCCTTGAACCTGCATGAGCGCTTCGCCGAGGCAGGTTTTCGGCTCAGCTTTGCGCAGGTGCCCGCCAAGCGCAGCGTGGCGCAGGTGGTGATCGCTGAAAAGGAGTTGGGCTAGGCCAAAAGTGTGCTACAATCCCAGCTGAAAGGACTTGCTGCCTGTGAGCCGCTTTTGGGGCCGCCAATTGCCCGATCCAGAGCTGCAGCGCCTAGCGCGCGGTGTGCGAACGCATCGACGCTTCATGCGTTGGCGCGTTGGCCTGCTGTTGACTCTGACGGTCGCGCTGAGCGTGATCGTACCTAGCTTTTTGGCGCTGGCGTTGAGCGCCGAGCGCTTCAGCACGGCGGCGGCTTTTATGTCGTTGCTGATCACACTCCCGACGGCTATCTTGTGCTTGCTGCCCTACATCCTGCTGGTTGTGTTGGCCTATAGTGCGCGGCGGGCCTACATCGGGACGCGCGGAACGCTTGGGCGTGTACATCGCCTTGCGCGGCGCGTTAATCTGGGAATGCAGGCGCTCTCCAGACGCGCCGTGCAGCCTGTGATTGCCTTGAACGTCCGCTATGCTGCTCTAGAGCGCCTGATCAGCGCACCTTTCCGCGCTATTCGTATCCCAGAATCAGACGACGAGATTGAGCATGACCGAAAAACCAACGCCACCGACTGAGATCGTGCCTGCACCGCGCCGCGACTGGAAAACATCTGTGTATCTGCTGGGCGGCGCTATTGGTGCACTGCTAGGCTTCCTCTCGGCACATCTATATGCACGCAGCGCTCAAGAAAATAACAACGGACAGCCGCCTAAGCCGATCAGCACTGCTGATCTCTTCCGACTCAGCCTCGCCGCGCTCGCCCTGCTGCGGCAGATCAGCGACTTGGGCGTTAACCGGGGTGGCAAGCGCTAGGACCCATGTTCAGACGCCCACCCGACGCCCGTGAGCTGATCCTCGCCGCCGCGCGCGAGGTCTTCACCCAGCACGGCTACGCTGAGACCTCTCTGGAGCAAGTGGCACAGCGTGCCAAGCTCGACCTGACGGCTGTACAGCGCTACTACAGCGACAAAGAGAAGCTGCTCGCTGCGATGCTGCGCGCCTACTCGCCCCAGGCAGAGCTCGAAGCCGCCTTAGAGGCCGTGGAAGGCGAGAGCGCTGCTGACATCCTGCGCAATATGATGCACCGTCTGGTGGCGGTGGCGCAGCGCCACGAGGAGTTCTTCAAGCTGGCCATCATCGATGCGCAGAGCAACAACGGCACCTTCCTGAGCAACCTCAGCGCCGCCATCTTCCCAAAGGCAGCTCAGATTTTAAGCCGCATGAAGGCGAACGATGAGCTGCGCCCCGTCTCGGATGCGGTGATTGGGCGCACGCTGATCGCCATGTGGATCGGCTACATCATCTCGGAGCGCGCCCTGCCACAAGTAGCCCGCTTCGCCATGCGCCTGATGCCACAGACGCTCTGGCTGGATGGCATGATTGACCTGATGCTCTACGGCCTGCTCGAGGACGATGCGCGCGGCTAGGGCAACTGCACACTGGGCCTATCGGGCGGGCCGGCTAGCCCGCTGGCTGTGGGATCGGCGCGGCATCGGGCTGCGGAGTGCGCTGTTTGCCCTGATCTTGCTCAACCTGGCGCCCGCACGCCCACGCATCCTCCCGGAGCTGCTCCAAAGCGTTCAAACGGAGCACCCGATCTTATGCATGCACACGCGCCTCGTCGATGAGGTCGAGGACATTAAAATTTGGCGCACGCTGCGCATGGTGCGCGAGATGGGCGCGCCTGCCATTGTCGAGTTCTTTCCCTGGGCGTACGTGCAGCCGCGCCAAGATGTCTACGACTGGCACCATCCCGATCGCATCATCCGTATGGCACGTCAGCAAGGCTTGACGATCATCGCCCGGCTAGGCGTTGTGCCGGCTTGGGCGCGCCCCGATCCACGCCTCCAGCCGACCTCGCTCAACTACCTGCCGCCTGAGCGCTACGCCGACTACGCAGCTTTTGTGGCAGCCTTTGCGGCGCGCTATCGCGGCATAGTCACGCACATCATCCCGTGGAATGAGCCGAATCTGTACTTCGAGTGGGGCTTTCGGCGCGTCTCGCCTGAGGAGTACGTCACATTTCTGAAACTAGTCTCTGAGGCGGCGCGCGCGGCAAACCCTGAAGTGCAAATTCTGGGCGCAGCGCTGGCACCGACCCTCGAGCCTGAGAATGGCGCCAGCGGCATAGCCGATCTGATCTACCTACGGCGGATGTATGAGGCGGGTGGCGGCGCCTACTTTGATGCGCTAGCAATCCACACCTACGGCTTCACCCGGCCGCCTGACGACCCACCAGCGCCCGATCGCCTGAATTTCCGCCGTTTTGAGCTGCTGCTGGCGATCATGCGCGCCTTTGGCGATGGCGATAAGCCCGTCTACATCACCGAGACGAGCTGGAACGATCATCCGCGCTGGGTGAATGCCGTACGCCCTAGCCAGCGCATCGTGTATACGCTGGAGGCGCTGCGCTACGTCGAGACAGCTTGGCCGAGCGTGCGCCACTTGTGCTTTTGGTTCTTTCGCGCGCCGACGCTCTACCGCAACTATATGGATGGCTACGCGTTCGTGACTGTGGAGTTCCGCCCGCGCCCGATTTATCAGGAAGTTCAGCGCTGGGCGCGGGGCTGGGGCGACTCGCCATGATCAGGCGCTATCCGACGCGTAACGCAGCCTTTTTCCACACGCTGCGCCGCCTGATTGCCTCGCTGTGCTGTTTGTTCCTGTTTGTGCAGGGTGTGCGCTACGGACGCTACCAGTTCCGCCCTGATCTCAGTTGGGAGCGCGTACAGGCGCGCGGTGTGCTGATCGTCGGCATGGACACGAGCTACTATCCGTTCGCAGTCATGCATGGCGAGGCGATCAGCGGCTTGGATGTAGATATCGCGCTTGAAGTAGCGCGGCGACTCGGGCTGCGGCTGCAGGTCGCGCCGATGGGCGTGGATGGTCTGTATGATGCGCTGCACACAGGCATTGTAGATATGCTAATCGCCGCTCTACCGCTCGATCCGTTCCGCCTGGATACTTTTGTGTACACCCGCCCATACCTTGATGGCGGCTATTTCCTGATTTCAGAGGATCAGCGCTATCAGCGTATGGCTGAGCTAGACGGCAAAATACTCGCCGTTGAGTACGGGAGCATCGGTGATGAGCAAGCGCGGCGTTGGCAACGGCGTCTGCGCGCCTTGAGCGTTCAGCGGCACACCGAGCCAAGCGCAGCGCTCGTTGCCGTCGCTGAGGGCAGGGCTGATGCGGCGCTGGTGGATCATCTGACGGCACGGCTGTGGCTGCGTGAGCACAGCCAAACCAGGTTGGGCATTGCTGCTGAGCCGATCTACTCTGAGGGCTACCGCATCGTCTTGCGCGCCCGCGACCTAGCGCTGGCGGGCAAAGTAGCCGCTGCGCTGGAGTCTATGGCTGCTGATGGAGCCCTTAGGGATATCCTGGCTAAGTGGCTGGACTAGAGCACTTCGTACAGCGGATCTGGGCCTGAAGGAAAAAGCGCGCCGTGTGTGCTATACTCTCAGCATTATTTACTCGCATCGCATAGAGGATGTTTTGGCACAGCGCACACAACTAGCAGCTATCACGGCTGTGTTACTGGCAGCGGCGGCGCTGCGCATCATCGGGCTGACCACGCTGCCGCAAGGCCTCCGCGATGAAGAGATCGTCCAACTGGAGACTGCCATCTCAGCGCGCAGCGGCGCGATCGCCTCATTTTACAACGTGGACGATCCGAATGGCGGGCGCGAGGGGTTATTTGGGGCGCTATACGGCTGGCTGGGTACCTTAGCAGGCAGAGGCCAGCTCCCGCTGCGCATGTTTGCTGTCTGGTGCAGCCTGCTGAGCGTTGCCCTGCTCTACAGGCTAGGGCGGAGGCTGTTTGGGCACTTCGGGGGCTTAGTGGCCGCTATCGGCACAGCGCTGACCTTCTACGCAATCATTGTTGGGCGCTCCATCACGCGAGAGGCGCTTGCCATCCCGCTGATCGGCCTCGCCCTTCTGCTGACTGCAGCGGCTGTGCATCTGCGCCGAGTGACTGTGCCGTCATCGCCTCGATCGACAACGTACGTCTTGCTCGGCATCATCCTAGCGCTGACGGCGTACACGCACTGGATCGGCTTGTTCCTCGTGCCGCTCTTCATCGCCTTTGTCGCCTACCTGCGCCTGACGCGCCAACCGATCTCGCGGCGGGTGATCGGCTACAGTCTCTTCAGCCTGCTGATCGCATGTATTGCCGCCATCCCATATATTGGCGCCACTGTGCGGGCGTTCCCGATCAGCAGTTTGAACACGCTCTGGCTGAATCGGCCTGAGAGCGTTGGCGAATTTTTGAGCGGAATCTGGCAAGCTATCGGTGGAATTGGCGTGTATGGCGATGTGTTGCCTCAACACAACCTACCTGCCCTGCCGCTGTTGAATCCGATCGGCTTTGTGCTCTTCCTGATCGGCCTGGTCGAGGCGATACGGCGCTTTCGGCGCGCCCCAAACTATGCCTTGCCGCTCTTGGCGCTGATGCTCGGCTTGCTGGCCGATGCCTGGACACGTGGGACGCTCAATTTCAGCCATCAGCTCCTCGCGCTGCCTGCCATCATGCTGCTGATGGGCGCCGGCGGGGCCACCTTAGCCGACTTTTTCCGCGCAGGCCTGCCGCGCCGCACCGCCGACCACCTGCTCCTCTTTGGCACGCTCGCCATTGCAGCGGCAACGCTCTTCGCCGCCAGCGACCTGCTCTTTCGCGTCTGGGCCAGTCGGGACGATGTGCAGCGCGCCTACCGCGCCCGACTCGGGCACCTGGCTGCCTATTTGGATCGGGCTGATGACGGCTTATCTACCTCGATCTGCACGTTTGCGCTGGATGAAGGCTCAGCAGCACAAAATGCTGAGCATCGCTTCGCAGCGCGCCCCGATCCGCTTCTGCTGAACTGGATGCTGCACCGCCACGACCTCGACCTGCGCTACAGCAACTGTCTGACTGCCCTGGTGCTGACGCGCGGCGGCGAACCGCAACGCTACGCCTTCGCCTATCCATCGGCGCGCTTGCGCCTGCCTGCACCATTGGCGGCCTGGCTGCAAAATGCCACGGATATACCTGTAAAGGGACTGCCCAACGGCAGCGTGCTGCTCGTTGATGCTGAGCAAATCGTGGCTGATGATTTTGGGCAGGTTATCCTCAGCCAAGCCTGGTGGACGCCTGAAGATAGCCGCACCAATGGCCAGACCGCTCAGCTGCCCTTGCGCATGGGCGGCTACCTGACCTTTGAGGGCTATCGCCTGCTGCCGGAAGGTGAGTCCTATCGCGGCGGCCAGACGCTCAATCTGATCACCTATTGGCGTGCCGACGGTGAGCAGGTGGCGGGCTTGCGCCTGTTTGCACACATCTTGCGCAACCCTGATATCCCGCCGGCGCTGCAGCATGATGTGCTGAACATCGAGTCCAGCCTCTTGCGCGATCGGGACGTCTTCATTCAGGTCATCGAGCTGCCCTTGCCGCCCGATTTTCCGAGCGGCGATTACTTCCTCTCCATCGGCGCCTACAGCGACCGCGATGGGCAGCGTCTGCCGATCTACGATGGCGAGACTCCGCGCAGCGACCGCCTGTTTCTAAGGAAAATCCGCGTGGAGTAGGCAGGGCCGATGTTTGAGCTACTTTTCTTAGGCACCTCTGCCTCAGCGCCGTCAGTGCATCGTGGGCTCTCTGCGCAGCTGCTGATTGCTAAGGAGCACCGCTTCCTGATCGACTGCGGCGAGGGCACACAGCGCCAAATTCTGCGCAGCGGCGTCGGTTTCAAGCGCTTGAATCGCATTCTGCTCACGCACAGCCATCTGGATCACATTCTGGGCCTGGCAGGCTTGCTCTCCACGCTGGTGCGCTGGGAAAGCCTTGACGAGCTGGCGATTTATGGCAGCCGCTGGGCGCTTGAGCGCGTCCAAGACTTGATCTATCGCGTCGTCTTCCGCAACGAGCGGGTACCGATCCCAATTGACTTGGTAGAGGTGCAAGAGGGAGTCTTCTTCGAGAGCCGCGACTTCACCATCAGCGCCTTCCCTGTGACGCATCGCGGCCCGGGCTGCTTTGGCTACATCTTCCAGGAGAAAGCGCGCCGTCCCTTCCTGGCTGAGAAGGCTGAGGCGCTGGGGGTGCCATTCGGGCCCGAGCGCGCCTATCTGGTGCGCGGCGAACCGATCATGCTGGCGGATGGGCGCGTCATAGGGCCTGATGATGTGCTAGGCGCTGAAGAGCGCGGCGCGCGCTACGTCCACACGGGCGATGTCGGGCGCACGGACGATATCGTGGAGTATGTGCGGGATGCGCATGCCTTGGTCACTGAGGCAACCTATCTGAGCGCCGACGCCGACCTAGCGCGCCAGTTTGGGCATATGACGGCAGCAGCGGCGGCGCAGTTGGCCGCTCAGGCGGGCGTGCAGACCTTGATCCTGACGCATCTCTCGCGGCGCAGCCGTGAACGCGATGTATTGGCTGAAGCGCGCACGATCTTTCCGAATACTTACGTTGCCCGCGATTTCGATCGCTTCAGCATCAACAAAGAGCGCGGCGTGACCAAGCTCACCCCTGAACAGGCAAATGGTCATTCCGCACCCGACGTCGACGAAGCTGATGAGTCGTTAGAATCGCTTGATGACGCGCCGCTTGAGCGCTAGTCCTGCTCCGGCATCAGCCGCTGTGACTTCGAGTCGTTGACCTGGCGTGCCTTGCGCATGAACTCCTCAACGGGTATCCCGCCTAAGTCTTCGCCGCTGCGCAGCCGCACCGAGATGGCGCCCGCCTCGACATCGCGATCGCCGGCGATGAGCATGTAGGGAATTTTCTCGCCCTGCGCCTTGCGGATCTTGGCGTTCATGCGCTCCTTACCATCGTCGACGTCAGCACGCAGGCCCGCCTCGATCAGCTTGGCAGCCACCTGGCGCAGGTAGGGCACATGTCGATCGGCAACCGGGATCAGACGTACTTGGATCGGCGCCAGCCAAACAGGGAAAGCGCCGCCGAAATGCTCGATCAAGATCGCCACAAAGCGCTCCAGGCTGCCAAAGGGCGCTCGATGGATCATCACGGGTCGGTGCACTTGATTATCCTCGCCCATGTACTCCAGTTGGAAGCGCTCGGGCAGGTTATAGTCGACTTGGACGGTGCCGAGCTGCCATTCGCGCTTGAGCACATCGCGGAAGATGAAATCTAGCTTGGGCCCGTAGAAGGCAGCCTCACCTTCAGCCACGTAGTAGGGCAAGCCGAGCTTATCGGCTGCGTTGATGATCGCTTGCGTGGCTTTCTCCCACAGCTCAGGCGCACCAACATACTTCTCGCTCTGTGGATCGCGCGTGCCGACTCGCGCTCTGAAGTCGTGGAAGCCCATCAAGTCGAAGATGCGCTGGATCAGGCGTACCACCCCGATGAACTCTTCCTCAAGCTGCTCTGGCGTTGCGAAGATGTGGGCATCATCTTGTGTGAAGCCGCGCACACGCGTCAGGCCTGTCAGCTCGCCGCTCTGCTCGTAGCGATAGACCGTGCCGAACTCAGCCAGGCGCAGCGGCAGATCGCGGTAGCTGCGCGGCTCGCTGCGATATATCTCGATGTGGTGCGGACAGTTCATCGGCTTGAGCATGAACTCCTCATCCTCAAGCGTCATAGGCGGGAACTGGCTCTCGGCATAGTAGGGATAGTGCCCGGATGTACGGTACAAGTCCACTTTAGCAATGTGCGGCGAGACGACGGGCAGATAGCCGGCGCGCAACTGCTCAGCCCGCAAGAAGCGCTCTAGTATATCGCGCAGGATGGCGCCCTTAGGTTTCCAGAGCGGCAAGCCCTTACCCACCAGCGGGCTGAAGGTGAACAGACCGAGCTGTTCGCCCAGCTTGCGGTGATCTCGTGCCTTCGCCTCTTCCAGCTGATGTAAGTATTCCTCTAGCTCGGCGGCGGTCTGCCAGGCTGTGCCGTAGATGCGCTGCAGCTGCGGGCGGCGCGAATCGCCGCGCCAATAGGCGCCGGCGATGCTCATCAGCTTGAAGGCGTTCGGATTGAGCTGGCCAGTGTGCGCCACGTGCGGCCCGCGGCATAAATCCTCGAAGGTATCCTGCCGATAGGTGCTGATGATCGGCGCCTCGGCGATCTTGTTGCCGTTTTCATCATAGCCGCCGCGCTCTAAGCCGTCGATCAGCTCTAGCTTGTAGGGCTGATTGGCGAAGAGGTGGCGTGCCTCTTCTGCGCTGACCTCGCGACGGATGAACGGATGGTTGCCGCTGATGATGCGCCGCATACGCGCCTCGATCTCAGTCAGATCGGCTTCGGTCAGCTGGCGCGGCAGGTCGAAATCGTAGTAGAAGCCGTCTTCAATGGGCGGACCGATGGCAATGCGCCCTTCTGGGAAGAGCTCCAGCACGGCTTGCGCCATGACGTGCGCCAGCGAATGACGGATGCGATAGAGTTGGCTCTCTTCATAGCGTTCGGACATGTTCCCTCGCTCTGTGCAGGTGCCTGCGCGCACGGGTAGGCACAGATAGACACTGCGCACGCCTCACAGCCGCGTGTGCCTAGAAAGCGCTCTCGGATTAGCTCTGCTGCTCACTGACTGAGCGCCACGCTGTCCTCAGGCAGCAGATCAGGCGCATAGTATGGCATGAAGACGCTCTCGAAGGTACCGAGCGTGATCAGGTTCTCGATAGTATCCTCGATGGTCTCTGGCAGCAGGTTTTCAACGATGACGTGCGGCGTTTCCATTGAGATGAAGCGGACCGGCAGGAGCTGTGCTTCGTCCTCTGCCACCTTACAGCTGACGTACATCTGCCGCTGCAGAAAAGGGATCGTGACGAAGTGTGAGAGCCACATCTGCCCGTCGTAGGTCTCGACGACCACGTCTGTGCTATCGTGGTATGGATCGAAGCCATCTGCGCTGCCCTGCTCGATCCAAACGCGCTTTAGAAGCATAGCTCGACTCCACTTTAATGTTCATAAAGTCTTGCGCTTACGGGAAGCGATCGCATTGTGTTGAATCTCAATTTAGCAGCGCCTCGCTGCCTCCACAGCGTCTTAGATAAGTTGATCGCTGCTGATACTTTGAAACACTGCAAGCCCCTCTGAGCGCTTGTAGCACGCCTTTATGTGGTTGTTAAAGGGCCTTGAACACTCTGAGCATACCGCGCCCCGAGTCGCCTGTCAAGAGCTACTGCGGGCGGAGCGTGCTATCTAGCGCCTGAGCACATAGACAGCCCGCCCATCCTCGCACAGGAACTCGCGCAGGACGTAGCCGCGCGCGAACAACCCGCTCAGCACCCGCCCCGACTCGCGCCGCCACGCTCTCGCCAAAGCCAGCGATTCATCTCTGAGCGCGTTGAAGTCGAAGGGAATCTCGACTAGGTAGACCTCGTGCGGCGCCTGGTGTGGCAAAGCCTGCGGCACAAAGCCTTCCGTGCTCTCGACGCCCTGCAAAGCGAACGATGCGCCCTCAGCTAGGAGCTCGGCGAGGCGCGGCAGCCTGCAGCGCCCCTCAAGGCGCGCCCTGACCGCATCGCTCTGCAACCACCACTCCACCTCAAAGCGATCCGACGGCACGCCCGCATTCAAGCCGCTAGTCATCATCCCATACAAATTGTGATGATAGATGCGGGCAGCAGCGCCCAACTTGCTGATGTTCAGCCACGCATTGACCCGCTGCAACGGATCGTACGTCCATGTGATCAGCTCAATGCCCTGCTTCAAAACCTCTTCGCGCTGAAACAGCTTCAAACGGTAGCCGATGGCCCGCCCCTGCGCGCTAGGCAGCACCGCTGCCATATGCGAACAATGCTTCAAGCGCCCATCAGGTGCCATACCCAAAAAGCCGAACACAAAGCCGAGCATCTGCCCATCCTGATCGAAGGCGCCCGCTACCAATCCACCGTTCTTCTGCGCCGTGAGCAGCACATGCAGCGGCACCAAATCGCGCGGATCAGCGATCGCCCACGCCTCGCGCTCGATGCGCTCGACAGCCTGATATTCCTCAAGCGTTTCTAAGCGCCGTATCAGCACCGTACTCACAGCCTAGCCCGCCAGAACCTCTGTGAAGAGCACCAACCCGATGATCGCCGCGCCTGCCACAATCCGATAGTAGCCGAAGAGGCGGAAACTATTGCGCGAGACGTATTGCAGCAGCCACGCCATCGAGAGCCACGCCACCCCAAACGAGACCAACGCCCCAACGCCAAAGAGCGGCAGCTGCTCAACGACGACCGCCCCGTCGCGCAGCGCCAGCAGCAGATCGAAGAGCGTGGCTAGGCCTAGAGTCGGGATGGCGAGATAGAACGAGAATGCCGTTGCCGTGCGCCGATCCAAACCGACCAGCAAGCCACCCACGATCGAGGCGCCCGAGCGCGAGACGCCCGGTATCAGTGCGGTGACTTGCGCCACACCGATCAAGAGCGCCTGCATCAGGCTGATCGCCTCTAGCGCGGCGATGTGCGCCCTGCGCGGACGCCGCTCCACCAGCAGGAAGACCACCCCACCCCCCAGCAGCGCTATCCCGACGACCAGCGGCGTGAATAGGACCTCTTTGATTACGCTGCGCAGCGCAAAGCCGACAATCGCTGCAGGCAGAAAGGCCAGCGCAATGCCCAGCCAAAAGCGCGCTACCGCCCGATCATGCCCGACACGCCGCACCTGCCCTTCTAGATCGCGCCTGTAAAAGGCCAACACTGCTGCCACCGCCCCGACCTGTATGAAGATGCTGAACGTATCACGGAACGCTTTCGGATCGGCGAC
>JBDNDQ010000071.1:0-15414 GCA_046719055.1 Aggregatilineales bacterium
ATAACAATCACTGCGAAGAACATCAAGAAAGTGGAGCTCGTCGCGATCGCTAGGATAAACAGCGGCAAGCCGATCGCCAGGAAGGCAGCCAGCGCGATTAGACCGAAAACAACGCTGATGCCACCACTACCCACAATCTGCCTGCCCCACGTATCGCGTACCAGTTGCCCGCTGCGCTTGACCGATTCCAGCGCACCCTTGCCTTCGCGCACCATGATCGGTACCACAAGGAAGGTGACGATCGCCCAAGCCGCATCCACCAGACTGGCGAGAAGATCTGCCAAGATGCTCACTACGAAATTCTTGCTCTCGCGCCCCACATAGCTGATGAGCATGCTGATCACACCGATTGTGGCGTTCATCGCGGCAAAGGTCACAATGGCGCCTAAGTGGTTGTTAGCAATGGCGAAGCCATCGCTCACTTTGGGGTCTTTGCCGTCGAAGCGCATGAAGACGGCGCCTGTCAGCGCAGCGTTGCTGTAGGTTACCACGATGAAGATGGCTAGGTAGTACAGGAACAGCACCACAATCCCGACAATGTAGGCGGCAAAGCTGGCATCGTCGCTGCCTACCAACGCCTGCAGGAAGCCCGAGCCCATCAATAGCAGCGCAAGGATCAACGAAATGACCAGCACGCCGATCAAGGAAAGGAATGGGAACGTGAGCAGCTCTTTATCCTTCTGTAGGATGTTCCAGGAAATTTTGGTCAGCTCCCAACTGCGCCGAAATGTCTTGAACACAGCAATTCTCCTGAGACAATTGTGATAGCATAATCTACCACGATTATCTCGCCTTGTCTACAAGGCTTGGCACAGGAGTGTCCAAATTAAAAACAGACACGAAGCTCTGGACATGGGCAGGTAGCGTAGAGCTGCCGCCTGTTTCAGGCATGCACGAAGCCTTGCACTGCCTCTGGCAGTCATCAGGTAAGCTGAAGCTCATACCTTCTAGGGAAGTTACTCGTGCCCAAATCGTTTATTCTATGCACTCTCGCCGTTAGAAAAGGTTGTATGGCTGGAACGATGGCGCTATACTAGCCTGCGGCGTCAGTATTACTCAAAAAAGCACACGGATTGCATCTGTGAAGAAGTTCGGTAACTATGAAGCCGTAGAGCGCCTTGGGCGCGGCGGTATGGCGGAGGTTTATAAGGCGTATCAGCCCGCCCTTGATCGCTACGTGGCGATCAAGGTGCTGCATACCTTCCTCGCCGACGATAAAGAATTTGCTGAACGTTTCGGGCGCGAAGCGCGCAACGTGGCCCGTCTACGTCATAATAACATCGTGCAGGTCTATGACTTCGCACAGGTGCCCGATGAGGACTCGCCCAACGATATGCGCCATTTCATGGTCATGGAGCTAATCGACGGCCCGACCCTGAAAGATTACATGGCGCGTCCAGGTGGTGAGCTAATCCCCCTGCCTGAGGTGATCAGCATCATGCGCCAGGCCCTAGAGGCACTTGCTTATGCACATGCGCAGGGCATGATCCACCGCGATCTGAAGCCCGCCAATCTGATGCTCGATCGTGGCGGGCGCGTTGTCCTGACCGATTTCGGCATCGCTAAAATTCTCTCAGGCAATACCATGACGCTCAGCGGTGGCATGGTCGGCACGCCTGCTTTTATGTCGCCAGAGCACGGCTTGGGCGAAAACAGTGACGAGCGCTCTGACATTTACTCAATGGGTGTGATCCTCTACCAAATGCTGACGGGTCGGCTGCCCTTCGATGGTGACACGCCTGTAGCGATCATCCTCAAGCATGTGCGCGATCCGCTCACCCCACCCTCCGTCTTCAATCCGTCTATCCCACCTGCCCTCGAGCAGATCGTGATGAAGGCGATGGCGAAAGACCCTGAAGAGCGCTACCAAAGTGCCGCTGAGATGCTAGCCGACATAAACGCCTTCGCCGCCCAACTCGACCCCGCTCAGCTGCTGCTGCCCCGCCCACCAGAGGCGCCTGCTCGCACGACGACACGCACCACCACTGAGCATCCCGCCCTCCGCACGCCCGTGGCGAGGCGCCGCCTGCCCTTTGGGATTGGCACCGCTTTGCTCATCGGCATCATCGGCATCATCGGGGCGCTCAGCCTTGCCAATGGCGAGGTGCCGCTGCTTGGCATTGCCCTGCGCGCCTCCGAGACGCCTTCCAGCACGCCTAGCCCCACCCCCTCAGCAACGCTGACCAGCACCTCTAGCCCAACTGCCACACATACCCTGACTGTTACACCCAGCCACACGCTGACGCCCAGCGCGACGCTCACGCCAACCCTGACCAGCACGCCGACTGCCACGCCCAGCCATACGCCAACCTTCACGCGCACGCCGACACTAACCCCCACCGCCACACTCACGCCAACCCCAACGGCCACCCTGACGCCATCCAACACGCCGACGCCCACGCCCAACATCACAGCGACGATTGAAGCAGCAACTGTCGTGGCTGCCAATGCGACTGCTACCGTCTTGCAGCAGACCATCGTCGCCTTTTTCGAGACTCAGCGCGCGCTCGTCTCGCCCACGCCTGACTACACAGCTACAGCTCGGCTGTGCGTGCTGGAATACGAGCTGATCGCGCCTGAGCCGCCTGATCCGCGTGCGCCCAAGAATCCGATCCGCGCCAACTCCATCCTGGAGACTGACGTGATCCTGCGCAACACAGGCAACTGCGATTGGCTGCCTGGCACCAGCATTAACTATGTGGAAGGCGAGCGCTTCAACTTGCCGCGCCGCATCGAGATGAGCAACACCGAGCCCGTCCGACCAGGTGAGCAGGCCCGTTTTCCGCTGCGCGGGCGGATGCCTTCACAAGGCGGCGTGCGCATCGGCCAGTGGGAAGTCCGTAACAGCGGCGGCGTGCTGATTCCACCGCGCCTCTCTATCGCCTTTTTCGTCTTTCAGTGAGCGCCATGCATACCCAAGACCCGCTGTCTAAGTCGCAAGCGCCCAGCGCCCAAGATTTTCAAGCTGCCCAAGCCGCTGCCGATCCGTCTGATCCCGAGCAGGCAGCAAGCCCGCCCATCCGCGCCGAGGCAGCCGCACTGAACCCTGCCGATGCCAACGCTGAAGCAGATTTAGCTCGTCCAGCGCGCCTGACCCAGTTTCGCAGCCGCCGCCGTGCGCATTTCAGTATGGCCGTCCCGGCTGTGTTGCTGATCGGCTACGGCACTTTGCTGCTGAGCGAAAGCATCACACCTGATGTGCAGGACTATCCACCCTCACTCCTCGTCGGCGCGGGAGTTGGGGCGCTGGCGTTGGCGCTGGTGGCGCGTTTCTTCATCAACGGCAGGCGGGAACGCGGTCTGTTCAGCGTGGGCACGACGCTGCTGGGTTGGCTGTGCCTGGCGGCGCTAGCGGCAGATGGTCAGCTGACGCCCGCCCAACTTTGGGCGTTCGGGATCATGGCGATTGGCGCGGCGCTGCTGCTGGGCTACCTGTTCGCGCGCGGGCGCGAGGGTGGTGTTGTCTTAGTGGCGTTAGCGCTATTTGTGGCAGGTGCGGTGGCGCTCCCGCTGCTGGAGGGAGCTGTTCCCGCTGATATCTCGACCAGCCTAGCCAATCTTGCACCGTTCTTTTTGATCATCCTGGCCTTGCTTTGGCTGCCGCGCGCTCGGCGCCAACGCAATTGACTCCGAGCTATGCACATTGCCCTTGATGCCAGCCGTATCACAATGGCGCGGCGCACAGGCACAGAAAATTACGCCCTCCAGCTGATCCGCGCGCTCTTGCGGCTACCTGAGAGCGCCGATCAGCGCTTCAGTCTGTACTTTCGGGATGTGCCACCGCCTGATCTGCTGCCTGACCTGCCGAATGTACGGCATTACATCTTGCCTGCGCGCCGCGCCTGGACGCACACCCGCTTTGCCCTTGCCCTGTGGCGCCATCAGCCTGATGTGACCTTTGTGCCCGCCCACACACTACCTTTCCTCATGCACGGGCGCGCTGCGGTGACTGTTCACGATCTCGGCTATCGCTTTTTTCCGCGCGCGCACCGCCTGAAAGAACGGCTTTATCTTGAGCTGACCACGCGCCACAGCGCTCGGCGTGCTGAGCGCATCCTCACCGACTCAGCTGCCACGCGCCGCGATCTTATGGCCCAGTATGGGGTCTCTGAAAGCAAGATACGTGTTGTGCATCCTGCTGTAGAGGGTATTGCGCGCGCTTCAGAGCGACAGATCGCGCTGTTGCAGTCAGCGCACAATCTCCCGCAGCGCTACTTGCTGTTTCTTGGCACGCTGCAGCCGCGCAAGAACCTATCGCGCCTTGTGCGAGCTTTCGCTGCTTATTTGACGCGCAGCGGCGATCCCGATTTAAGCCTGGTCTTAGCGGGGCAGGTCGGCTGGCTGTTCGAGCCTGAACGCGATCTATTTGCGCAGCTGCCGAGCCCATTCCGCGCCCGACTCCGTTTGCTAGGCTACATTGCCGACTCGGATGTGGCAGCGCTCTACAGCGGCGCACTTGCCTTTGTCTTTCCATCCCTCCACGAAGGCTTCGGCTTTCCCGTGCTCGAGGCAATGCGCTGCGGGACGCCCGTCCTGTGCTCAAACACGTCTTCCTTGCCTGAGGTAGCGGGCGAGGCGGCGCTGCTGGTCGATCCATTGGATGTGGCACATATCACTGATGGGATCGAGCAGATTGTGCGTGACTCGGCGCTGCGCGCGCAGCTGATCGAGCGGGGCTACGCGCAAGCGGCGGCCTTCACATGGCAGCGCGCCGCCCAACAGACCTTTCAAGCGCTCTGTGAGGTAGCTGCATGCCCCTAGCGCGCCTATTGTGCGTCAAGATTTCAGATATTGGCGATCTGATCACGGCGACGCCCGCCCTGAGCGCCCTGCGCCAGGCACTTCCGCAGGCACGTGTAGACGTCTTGACGAGCGCGCACGCGGCGCCGATCCTCAACGGTACCGGGCTGGCCGACCAAGTGCTGATCTTTCCCTTGCGCGCCTACGAGCGTCTCACCGACGTCGTGAAGCCTGCAGCCTTGCACGCGCTCGTCGCCTTCATCGGTCGGCTGCGCGCTCAGCGCTACGATGCCGTCCTGCTCTTTCATCAGCTCAGCACGCGTTTCGGTGCGCTCAAGCACGCCGTCATGGTGCTGGGGACGGGCGCGCCAATCCGAGCAGGGCTGCAAAATGGGCGCGGCTGGTTCCTGACCCACAGCGTCCCTGATCATGGCTTTGGCGCATTCCATCAAGCCGACTATTGGCTAAAAGTGGCGGCACTGCTCAGCGTGCCCGATGCACCTGAGCGTTTCCCGCTGCGTGTGGGCATTTCTGAGGCGGATCGGGCATGGGCAGCTGAGCGATTGCCCGAATCAGGCTATGTGGCAGTTCACAGCGGCAGCGGGGCATTGAATGTAGCCCGGCGCTGGACGGCTGCCGGCTACGCAGCGGCAGCCGTCCATTTTGCACGTCTGCACGGCACACAGATTGTGCTGGTGGGCGGTGCAGGGGATGAGACGGAGGCACTGCGCGCGTTGTTGCAGGTGCCCTACCACGATTTAGTCGGGCAGACTACGCTTGGGCAATTGGCGGCTGTGTTGGAGCGCTGCGCAGTTTTCATCGGCGGTGATAGCGGCGTGATGCACCTCGCCGCCGCGATCCCACGCTTAGCGCTCTACACACCTTTCGGCCCGACCAATCCGTTCGCATGGAGCGCGTGGCGCCCGAGCAGCCAGCAGGCTGTGATCGTACGTTCGGGCGCGTTGTGTTCGCCGTGCGCCTACATCGGGCAGAGCGTCGGCCTGCGCAGCGGCTGCGCAGCGCGCACTTGTATGCGCAGCATCACCCCTGAGGCGTTGATCAGGGGCGAAAGTCGGCTTGAGATCGCGCAGCGGGCGCGCAGACCCGCCCTAGAGGTGCTGGGTGTGCCAATTGATGGGCTGACCTTTGCCGAGCTGCTCGATCAGATCGGGGCGTGGGTGCGCGAGGCGGTTGCGGCCCGTTTGATCTGCACGGCCAACCCTGAGCTGGTCATGCTAGCGCAGCGCGATGTGCTGTTCTACACGATTCTGCGGCGTGCGGCGCTGGTCACAGCGGATGGGGTGGGGCTGCTGTGGGCGGCCCGCCGTTTAGGATCGCCACTGCCAGAGCGGGTGACTGGCTCGGATGGGCTGCTGCTGATCGCGGAGCGGGCTGCCCGCGAGGGTTGGCGGCTCTTTTTGTTAGGCGCAGCGGAGGGTGTGGCGGCGCGCGCAGCGGAAAAATTGCAAGAGCGCTTCCCGACTCTGTGCATCGCAGGGACGCACAGCGGCAAGCCCTCGCCTGAGTGCGAGGATGAGATCGTAGCGCTGATTAATCGTGCTCAAGCGGATATTTTATTTGTGGCGTATGGCTCGCCGCAACAGGAGAAGTGGCTGGCGCGCAATTTAGCGCGTCTAGAGGTGAAGGTGGCGCTTGGGGTGGGCGGCGCCTTTGATTTTGTGGCGGGCACGGCGCAGCGCGCTCCGCTATGGATACGGCGCATCGGCTTAGAGTGGCTGCATCGCTTGATCAGGCAGCCGTGGCGCCTGCGCCGCATGGCGAGTCGGCTGCCACGCTTCGTGATCGCCGTGCTGCTGCGCGGTTCGCGGGCACCGCGTGCCTTTGAAGGGATCGGCGGACGCTATGGCTGAGTTACTGCGCACCCTGGTGCCGCGATTAGCGAATTGGCGCGTGGCGGTGGTTGGCGATGTTATCTTGGATGAGTATCTGATCGGCACAGCCAGTCGCCTGAGCCGCGAGGCGCCCATTCCGGTGCTGGAGTTCGTGCGGCGCGAGGTGATCGGCGGCGGGGCAGCTAATCCGGCTATGAACATCGCTGGGTTGGGCAGTCACGCTGAGCAGATCGGTGTGATCGGTGCCGATGAGAATGGCGCCACATTGCGCGAGCTGCTCAAAGCGCGCGGCATTGGCGTGGATGGCTTGATCGCAGACCCTGCGCGCCAGACAACCACCAAAACGCGCATCATGGCACAGATCGGCTTGCGGTTTCCGCAGCAGGTAGCGCGTCTAGATCGCTTGGATCGGTCGCCGATTCGCTCGGAGATCGCCGCTCGGATCGGCGCTGAGCTGCACAAGCCTTTCGATGCGATTGTGTGCTCAGACTATCTGAACGGCCTGCTCACACCTGAGGTCGTAGCGCACGTGCGGGCGCACTCGGCGCTGCGCATCGCCGATTCGCAGGGCGAGTTGGAGAAGTACAGCAGCTTCGATGTGGTCAAGTGCAACGCTGATGAGGCGGCGCGCTACCTGCGGCGCGAGCTGCGCACCGATGACGACTTTGCGGCAGCAGCGGGCGAGCTGCGTGCGCGCTTATCGTTGCGGCGCGGCTTGTGCCTGACGCGCGGCGCGCAGGGGATCACTTTAGCCGATGAGTCAGGCGTTCAACACGTATCTGCACCGCAGGTCGAGGATGTTTACGATACTGTCGGGGCTGGTGATACAGTTGTGGCAGTGGTAACGTTAGCGCTGTTGGCGGGCGCCGACCTGGCGAGGGCTGCTCGGCTGGCAACCTACGCTGCCTGCCTTGTGATTCGGCGCGTGGGCAACTATGCACCTAGCCCGGCTGAGCTGCTCGCCGAGATCGCAGCGCGGGGCGACTAGAAAAGCGGCTTAGTGCCGCCTACCTGCTGGGGAGGCAGGATTCGAACCTGCGAATCGCGGATTCAAAGTCCGCTGCCTTGCCGCTTGGCCACTCCCCAAATTACGCTGAGAGTGTAGCACAGTCTCACAGGCGTGGCAAGGCTCAAAAACGTACCGGCGCGCGTGAGCGGCGTTACCCGCGCCACCCTGCGCACATCTTCGTCTCCGCTTAATTTTGGACACTTTCCAACGGCGTTAACACATCGATTCGACGTTCTGGGCAATTGCGTTTACACTTAAAGGCGTGTTCTGCACCCGAAAGGAGAAGTGGCGCCCTGCTGGCGGCGCGTGACGCATGAACGTTTTGCCTTTACCCGCCCTTCGTTTTGCAGCCCTCAGCGGCATGCAAGAAGAACGCCTTGTCGCCTTGATCACTTCGGCTGAGGCTTGGTCAACTCTGCGCAGCAGCCTGACTTTGCCGCTGCTAGTGCAAGCCATGCCCGTTGAGAACACTCAAGATTTTTTGGAGTACCTTGCCCAAAATTTGCCGACGGCCGCTGAGGTCATTTATATGGTCGGCAGCGATCCAATCGCCCTGAACGCGGCTAAGTACGTTGCCCACCACACCAAGAAGCCGCTGATCGTGGTGCCGAGCGCCCTGAACGACTCTGAGTGGCTAACACCGCATATCAGCCTGAACGGCGAGCGCATCACTACAGGCGCAGCCACCGAGGTCATCCTCGACCTAGCCGTGCTGAGCCAGCAGCTGCCTATCGCCGCGATTGCCGATGTCCTCTCCATTATTACAGCGCTGATGGACTGGGGCTACGCTCATCAGCACAACCGCACCACGCCAGAGACGCGCTTCTTGCCTTGGGCAGCTTCCGTAGCCGCTAACATCGCCTCACAGGCGCTTAAAATTGCCAGCAGCGTTGGCAAGGGCGAACCTGAGGCACTTACCAACTTGGTCGATTTGCTGTGCCTGACCGTACAGCTAGATAATCTACTCGGGCATCAGCGCGCTTCGCGTGGCACAGAGCATCTGTTTGCGCAGGCTGCAGCTCAGCAACCTGAAGGTGCCGCCTTCAGCTACGCTGACCGTGTGGCGTGCGGCATCCTGCTGACTTCAGCGCTGCACAAAAAAGATACCGCGCCGCTGCGGGCTGCCCTTGAGAGCGCAGGGCTGCATCCAACGGCATTGCCCAGCTCACTAGCGCGGGCCACGCTGAATGCGCTAGCCGCTTTCGCTGCAGCGCACAAAACGCCTTTCGGCATCGCTCACGAGCTTCAGCCCAACAGCGAGACAATTGAGACGGCTTTGCAACGCGCAGGGCTAACGTAAGATACAAGGTTAGCCAAGTTTTAGGAGTGCACTATGGCTGCACCAAACATATGGCTTCTGCAGACCAAACGCGATATTGACGGTCTGATTGCGGCGTTGCGCCACCCTGATCCTGTGATACGACGCAGTGCCGTGGCAGCGCTGCGCGCCTTGAGCGCCTGGCAAGCCGTGCCCGCTTTACAGGCGCAGCTGGTCGTAGAAAATGATTGGCAAGTTCACGCAGCGATCTCGGCGGCACTGCAGTACCTCGATCACGACCTGCACGTGGAAATCATGATCAAGAATCGCGATGTACGCGGCTTGATCAAGATGCTCAACAGCACGCGCAGCGATGATGTGATCACAGCTTGCGAGGCGTTGGGTCAGCTGGGCGATCGCAACGCCGCCGAGCCCCTGATTATGATCTTCCGCAACTTGCTGCAGCCTGCTAAGGTGCGCCTCGCTGCTGCGGAGGCACTCCTCAAGCTAGAGAGCGCGCCGGCAGTCGTCACGCTTTTGGCAGCGCTGCGCCGCAACGACTGGCAGGTGCGCCGTAATGCTGCGGCGGTACTCGGTCAGCTCAAGGCTGTCTGGGCAACTGAGCCGCTCATCCAAGCCCTGAAAGATCCCTCCCCAGCTGTGGCGCGCACTGCTGCTGCCGCGCTCAAGCATATCGGCACACCGGAGGCGATCCTCGCCGCCAAGCGCTTTGAGGCCAGTCAGCCGCCTGAACAAGCGCCTGCTCAGCGCAGCAGTACCAGTCGTCTGCGCGCGCAGACCAGCACCGGCTCACTACAAACACCTTCTACCGATAAGCTCTCGGTGCCGCCTCAACCCGCTGAGCGCCCAACTGAGCCAACTCCTAGCCTCCCCGATCACAAGGTGGATACGCGCCCACTGCCGCCGGTGTTCCCGCCAGAGCCGCGCCGCCTCTCTACTTTAAGTCGGCTTGAGCCGCGCCCTAGCGATAGCGATAAAACTGACAACCTGTAAAAAAGTCATTGCGCTTCACCGGCACACTGTCAAAAAAGTGTGAAAAAGCGCTGAACGCACACAGTTCCATAGTACAATCAGAATCAGGAAGCTCAGCCTGAGCTTCCTTCAACGTGCCAGGTTAGGGAAACCACATGGAATTACGCCTGTATCTGCAAATTCTGCTCAAGCGCTGGTGGCTGGTTGTGCCGCTGACCTTGATCTCGCTCACCCTTGCTGTGTTCTGGAGCTACTCGCGCCCGTTAGTCTATCAATCGACGGCTACTTACGTCACGCGCTTGGGCGAAGGTTTGACGAGCGTCGGCGATACGCTCTATGCGCTGGATACCTTCACTGGTAGGCAGCGCCTCTTCGTCACCTACTGTGAGGTGATGAAAAGCCGCTCGGTAGTAGACCGCGCTATGCAGATCGGCAATATTGATCCCAACGTGATCGACTGGGACTTGTACAGCATTGCCTGCAACGTGGTGCCTGAGTCAAACGTGATCATCGTCATTGTGCGCGGCCCAAGCGCGTCACTGGTCGAGCGTCTGGCGCAAGCCATTGGTGTAGCAGGCATGGCACGCGCGAGCGCGCTCTACAAGTTCATCGGGCTGGAGGAGCTTGACCCGCCGAATGTAGAAGAAGCGCCCGTCAATCGTGCACAGCAAGGTCTTTTGGGCGGTATGGTCGGCTTTGTGCTGGGCGCCGGCTTAGCCTTCACGCTGGAATATCTGCGCAGCCCAACCGAGCGCCTCGAGATGGCCTCCATTCGCCACCCCAAGCTGGGCATCTACAACGAGCGCTACTTCCAGCAGCGCCTTGTGGAAGAGATCAACCGTGCTCGTTCGCGCAACCGCCCGCTCAGCCTTGCCCTGCTGCGCCTCACCCCAACCGAGGACTTCTCGCTGCTGCCTGCCGAAGCAGAAGATATACTCCTGCGCGCCGCAGCGCTGCGCCTGCAGGATAAAATCCGCGCCGGCGATATCATCGCCTACTTAGGGCGCCACACCTTCGCCATCTTGCTGCCAGAGACGCCCGCCCACGAGGCGCAGCGCTTGATCGGATCGCTCCATCAGGATATCCGCACGCATACCTTCAACGTGGATGCCTACATCGCTAACTTCATGGTCAACTCAGGCATTGTAGAGAGCAGCGGCGGCTCGTTGGATTTGCAAACCATGCTGACCAAAGCTAACGAGGCTCTGCGCATGGCGCGCCAGCAGGGCGAAAACAGCCTGCACTTGATCCGCACTTCAGCCCAGCCGTTTGCCCTTGAGGCTGAAACCGGCGCCGCAGCGCCGCTTGAAGGCGATCCGAACATGCCTTTCACCAGCACCGAGCTAGATCGCTTGCTAGAAGACAGCGCCGCAGCGCCGCGCTCTGAGCCGCCTACCGAGCGTAATACGCAATGAGCACTGGTGCCCTACCCAAGAATGGTTACGCGTCGCTCTCACGCGGGGTACTGGGCGTGCGTAACTTCCTGCGGCGCCACGCCCTGCTGGAGCAGCTGCTGCCAGCTGGCATGTTCCTGCTGGGCTTGATCGCCGTCATCATCGCAAACTACTTGATGGCATCGACTAGCTCAGCCGCGCTGATTGCCGGCGGGGTTATCGGTGCGTTTGTGGCGCTGTGGGTCGCTTTGCGCCCGCAGGTAGGCTTGTATCTCCTCGTCGTCTTCACCTATCTGAACCTCTCTGATGCCCTGGAAGTGAGCTTCGGCATCCCAAAGATCAATCAGCCGCTAATTGCACTCATTGTGGTCAGTGTGCTGGCGAATCGGATCGTGTTGAAACGCAAGCCGCTCGTCTTTCGCGGCGTGGAAGCTGTTATGGTCTTGTATGGTGCCGTGGCAGCTATCTCCGTGCTGTTCGCCGCAGCCAATCAGTCTGCTGCGCTAGATCGCCTGATCGACTGGCTGAAAGATTTCGCCATCCTGATCATCATGGTGCAGCTGTGCGATGAAGAGCACACCTTCACGACCGCCCTGTGGGCGCTGATCGCCAGCGCAGCGTTAGTCGCCGCGCTGAGCTGGTACCACACGTTGACAGGCGATACCGATAACACCTTCTTCGGTTTGGCGAAGTCGGGCGTGCACCAGATCGTCGGTGAGACGGACGATTTGCGCGTGACTGGCCCACTGGACGATCCAAACTTTTACGCGCAAATCCTGCTGATGGTCTTCCCGCTGGCAGCCTACCGCGCTCTGACGGGCACAACGCACAGCGGGCGGCTAATTGGGATGCTGAGCACAGTGCTGATCGCAGGCGCGGCGATCTTCACTTACTCGCGTGGCGGTTTCCTGGCGCTGATCGTCGTCTCAGGCTTGCTAGTGCTGGAGCGCAAGTACAACCTTTTGCGAGCAGCCTCCATTGGCGTCGTGCTAGTCGCGCTTGTGCTGCCGATCTTGCCCAGCGGCTACGTCGATCGCCTACTGACGCTCGGCGATGCGCTCTCGAGCAACACTTCTGTACAGACGGAAGCCTCGCTTCGCGGGCGCTCTAGCGAGATGATCATCGCGCTGCAGATGTTCGCCGATAATCCGATCTTGGGCGTTGGCAAGCGCAACTATTCCGAGCTCTACCTTGAGTACTCCGTTGTACTGGGCCTCGATCCGCGCCTTGAAGATCGGCGGGCGCACAGCCTCTACCTGGAGTTGGCAGCCGAGATGGGCGCCTTGGGTATACTTTCCTTTGGCGGCATTCTGCTGGCGCTTCTGCTGAGCACGGCGCGTGCACGCCGCCAATTCCGCCAGTTGGATCGCCCCGATTGGGTGGCCTGGACAGCATCCCTGCAGCTGGGCATCGTCTCATACCTGATCACCAGCATTTTTCTGCATGGCGACTACGCCCGCTACATGTGGATTATGTTTGCGCTGGCAGCCAGCACCAGCGTGCTTTCACAGGCTATGAGGGACCGCCGCAATGCACTGCTGCGCGAGCAGAGTCAAGCCGTATTGCCTGTCGCGGCTCTTGAGGAGAGAGACTAATGCGAAAACTGACGTTTGTGCTAGCACTGGCTGCCATTTTGGGCGTCCTGCTGCTCCTTTCAGTCATCCGCCCCAGTCAGCTGACCGCGCTGCAAAATCCGCCGACGGCAACGCCGGCAACACCGACCATCACGCCAACGCCGCGCAGCCTGCTGACGGCGCAGCCCACTCCGCTGCCCGAGGCTGTGCTGATAGCCCAGAACATCAGCCTAGCCGCTTTCAATGTGCGCGATATCGAGCTGAGTACGCCGCAAGGCAGCAATCGCTTTGTCTTCCGTGTGCCCGATAACTGGCTGGCGAGCGGCGCTAACACGCTGCGCCTCGACCTGGACTACGGGCTGGTCGTTGCGGCTGGGTTAGCCACGCCCGTCAGTGTGCCGCCAGCCGTGCTGCGCGTGCGCCTGGATAATGTGCCGATCGCCACTATCAGTTTGACGGCTGATAGGGTGGGACGCCGTCTGATTGAAGTGCCGCTGCCCGCCGAGCTGATGGCCGATCCAGCTGTGCGCGATCACAACATCCAACTCACCCTCGATGGGCGCGATCAATGTCTGCAGGGCATCGAATCTCGTCTGCGGGTTGCTGCCGCCACTTCAGAAATCGCCTTTCAGTACCGTCTGCTGCCGCCGCCGCTCGATCTCTCGCTCTACCCACGCCCATTTTACAATAACACGCCCGCCGCCTTAGGCGAGACGGTGGCCTTCGTGCTGCCCGCCCAGCCCGAACCGCTCGACTACGAGGCAGCAGCCAGCCTTGCGGCTGCGCTCGGAGCGCTCTCGCGCAACCGCGTGCGCATGTACGCTGTGCGCGCCGATGCACTGACCGACGCCGATCGCCTCGCCAATCAGCTGTGGATCGGGCAGATCGGCAAGCACGCCGCCATCGATGCTGCTTACGCTGCTCGGCGCTTCCCCACCCGCCTAGAGCCGGATGGCAGCCTCTTCGTCGGCAGCACACGCATAGCGTCTGAAGACGGCATCGCACAAATCATCGTCAACCCCGATAATCCCAACACTGCTATCATCGCTGTGACCGCTCAAACGCCCGATGGCTTGCGCAAGGCGGCTCAAGTGCTGAGCGGGCCGCCTGCTGTCATCGGATTGGGCGGGCCGGTCGCGCTCGTCTCGCAAATTGGGCAGGCGCCGGCTGTGGATGCCAATGCAGTGCTAGCAGAGCGCGTTACGTTTGCCGATCTAGGCTATATCAACGCGCCGATCTATGGCGCAGGCCTGCAGTTTGGCGAGATCGTCTTCAGCATGCCTGATGGCTTCGTCTTGACTGATGACGCCTCACTAGACTTCCGCTTCGACTATTCTGACACGCTGGCAGAGGCAAACGCAACAGTGACGCTGTTCATGAATGAAACGCCGCTCAACAGCACCTTCCTGCGCAATCCGCGCACGAATGAGCGCATCACGCAGCTCAAGGCGCGCATCCCGCCCTTCAGCGTGATCAGCGGCGCGCAGAACACGCTGCTCATCCAGATTGACTCTTCAGGCTTAGTCGATACACGTGCCTGTGACGTTCTACCCAATGTGATTGTCTGGCTGATGCCGCGCCCAGAGAGCACATTCTACTTGCCACGCCGCGCCGATGATACGCCCGCGCGCGTCCCGCTGCTGAGCGGCTTCCCCTCGCCTTTCACGCGCCTGAGCGACCTGCGCGATATCTGGTTCGTCCTGCCTGATGCTCCTAACGCTGAGGAAACAGCTCAGATGCTGCGCCTGATGGCATTTCTGGGCAGCTCGGTGACCAGCAGCACGCGCTTCACGCCGCGCGTGAGTCTTGGTGGCCCGCCACCTGACGCGCAGCAGAGCGACTATCACATCATTGCGCTTGGGCGTCCCACGCGCAACGCTTACATCCGTTCGCTTAACGCCATCTTGCCGCAGCCCTTCCAGGCCGAAAGTGACGCGCTTCAACAAGTTGTTGACTCAGTGACCTACCGCCTGCCGCCTGCTTACGATATCGGTGTGTTGCAGCTGATCACCGCGCCTGCTGCGCCGCAGCGCGCTATTTTGATCATCAGCGGCACAGGCCCCGTGGGCGTAGAGAGCGCTCTACGCGCTCTGATCGAACGGCGCACGCTCAATTTGCCTGGCAACGTCATATATGCCAGCCCAACGCAGCTGTGGACGATCAACACGCGCACCCGCGAAACGCTCAGCCTGCCGCCAACAGCGACCGCAGAGCCGCGCGCGCTTTCAACGGCTGCGCCGGGCGCTATCACAGCGACTCCGATCCCGGTCTTCACCGTCACGCCGAGTCGCACGCCAACTGCAACACCGACGGCTGCCAGCTGGTAGCGCAATGCTTGCCTTCAGAGCAGGTGAGCGTCCTGCGCTGCCTGCTCTACTATCACTACGACAAGGACAGTTATGCGAAACGTTTCCGCACATTTCCAGCTGCTGGTCGTTGGCCTGGCGCTGCTGATGCTCTTTATGCCTGGCGCACCGCTATTGATCAGTGCCACAACGCCCACACCGAGTCTACCGCCGCTCAGCACGCCTTCGCCCATCGGCGGGGCACTCATTGCTCAGGACTTCGCCCTGGCTAGCTTGAACGTGCGCAA
>JBDNDQ010000072.1:0-15300 GCA_046719055.1 Aggregatilineales bacterium
TTGAGCTTGCCCGCCTTAGCGGCGCTGGCTACGCTGGAGTTCACGTGGATTTTCAACGACTATCTGTGGGCGATCGTGTTGATCAGCAGCGCAAATAAGAAACCTGTGACGGCGGGCGTGGCAGCTCTGAAAGGGCAGTTCAATACAGACTGGCCCGTCTTAGTGGCAGGCGCCTTAATCGCCACCTTGCCGACGGTCTTCGTCTTCACCTTCCTACAACGCTACTTCATTCAAGGCTTGACGCTTGGCTCGGGCAAGTGAGGAGACGGCGCAGCAGTTTTTCGGGGCTGCTGCGCCAAGCGGCACGGTGCTTACGTCTGCGCCCAACGCTAACGAGCATCCGCCAACCCCGTGCAGCTCTACCTCGAGGGTGTGAGCTTCCGCCCCCAGAGTGTGGCTAACTGGGTCAAGGCGCACGCTAAGGCTCTGCCTCCGCCTGCTGCCCGAGCAGGTGCAGGCATTGAGCTAGATGAGCTGTTCACCCATGTCGGGCAGACAAAAAGCCAGCTTACCGTGTGACGGCAGAGGCGATGTAGGGCTTGACGTACGCCTGGAACGAGCGATATGCCTTTCCTGTGCATGTCCAAAATTCCCTATTGTTTTTTAATGTTGGACACTGCCCATACCCTGAGCGGCATCGGCAAGACCTGCACAGCGCGCTATAATCTGCCCAACCAGCATTTTGCAGGAATAATCTGATGCCAGAGACAATTTACGATCTGCGATCCTTCTTGAGCGTCTTAGAGGCGCACGGCGAGCTGGTGCATATTGCACGGTCGGTCAGTTTGAAGCACGAATTGGCGAATGTAGCAGCGACCCTAGAGCGACGTCAGGCGGCAGCGCCGCTTTTTGAGTGCATCGAGGGCTTCCCCGAGCAGCGCATCTTCTCGAGCGCAGTTGCCACGCAGCGGCGCGCCGCACTGGCGCTCGGCTGCGCGCCGGAGCAGGTTAACGCAGTGATGGCACACGCGTTGGAGCCCGCTAACGGCATCCCGCCGCGCCGCGTCGAGCGCGCAGCCTGGCAAGCCCACGTGCTTACGGGCAAGGCAATCGACCTATACAGCCTGCCAATCCCGCACCACGCCCTGCACGATGGCGGCGCCTTTATCACGGGTGGCGTCACAGTCAGCAACGACCCTGAAGACCGAACGCGCGGCAATCTCGGCTACAACCGCTTTCAAGTGCTAGGTCAGCGCACCTTCGGCATGAACATCAATGAATGGCGCGATGTCGGGCGCTTTTTCTCCAAGAAGGAGCGGCTCGGTGAGCCGCTGCCGTGCGCCATCGCCATCGGGCTCGATCCGGCGCTGATGATCGCAGCAGGCGTCAAATATCCCGATGATGAGCTGAAGATCGCCGGCGCAATTCGTGGCACGCCGATTGAAGTGGCACGCGGGGTCACCGTCGATGTGGATATCCCTGCGCACGCTGAATGGGTAATCGAAGGGCACATCCTGCCAGATGTGCGGCGCGGCGAAGGGCCGCTGGCGGAGTTTCACGGCTACTATGGCGAGGTCTGGCAGAGCCCGGTTTTCGAAGTGACGGCGATCTGCCATCGAGAGGGCGCTATCTGGCAGACCATTATACCGGGCTGGTCTGAGCACATTTACATCGGCAACGTCTTGCCGCGTGAGCCGATGATCTTCAAAGCCGTCAAGCATATCGCGCCGACAGTTAAGGCGGTGCACATCCCACCCTACACGAACGGCTTTATGGTCGTGGTACAGCTGGAGAAGAGCAATCCTGGTCAGCCGCGTAACGCTGCGATGGCGGTCTTCGGCGCGCACCTGAATCCGCGCGTGTGTATTGTGGTCGATCCTGATATCAACATCTATGACCCCGCCGATGTGTTGTGGGCGCTGGTCAATCGAGTGGACTGGGCACAGGATACCTTTGTGGTGCCGGGCGCGCAGAACCACCAGATGGATCCGGCATGCGACGCGCGCGGAGTTGGGGCGAAGCTGGGCGTGGACGCCACTTACAAGCGCGAACGGCGCGAATACGGCGAGCGCGTCAGCTACCCACCTGTGGACTTGTCGAAATATTTGAGCTGAGTCGCCACCGCCATGCCTGACTTACTCATGCCGAAACTCGGCTTGACCATGACTGAAGCTACACTGACCGAGTGGCTCAAAAGCGAGGGCGAGTACGTCCGCGAGGGAGAACCGCTTTTCATCTTCGAGACCGATAAGAGCACGCTTGAGTTCGAAGCACCTGCTAGCGGCATCCTGACGCGCATCTTGGTGCAGGCAGGCCAGAGCGTGCCTGTCTACACGGTTGTCGGGGTGATCGACGAGTCGAGCTCGCGGGCTGCACTTGATTTTGCGCCGAGTACTGCGCAGAGCATGCCGCAAGCTGTCTCAGGGCCTCAGCCTGCCCGCCGCATCCGCGCCACGCCGCGCGCCAAGCGTCTAGCGCGCGCCCACAACATCGATCTAGAGGGCATACACGGCAGCGGCGAATTTGGGCGCATCCACGAGGCAGATGTGCGCGCTGCGCTCCCTAAGCTGCCCACCGCCACCCCTCTCGCACGCCGTGTGGCGCAGGCGCATGCGCTCGACCTGGCGACAGTGCATGGCAGCGGACGCGACGGCAAAATTACGCGCGCTGATGTAGAAGCACAGCTAGCCGCTCAAGCTGCTGAACCTGCTGAGCTAGTCGATATCACGCCCTTCACGCCGATCCGCGCTTTGACGGTGCGCCGCATGGCGCAAAGCCACGCCGAAGTCGCGCCGGTCACCCTGACCACAGAGGCGGATGCAGCCAATTTGGTTGCAGTGCGCCAGCAAATTTCGGCGCTGTTGGGCGAAAAACTCTCCTACAACGCGCTGTTCATCGCAATTGCGGCCCGTGCCTTGCGCCAGTTCCCCGATCTCAACGCCACTTTCACGCCCAGCGGCTTGCGCCACAACGCGGCGATCAACATCGGCTTGGCAGTCGATACTGAGCGCGGCTTGATCGTGCCTGTGGTGCATGATGCTGATAAACGCGCCCTCGACGACCTTCATCAGACGCTCAAGGTGCTGATCGAGCGTGCTCAGGCAGGCAAAAGTCTGCCTGCTGACCTAGAAGGCGGCACTTTCACTATCACCAACTTAGGCGCCTTCGGGGTAGACCTGTTCACCCCGATCGTGGTCTTGCCGCAAGTGGCGATTCTAGGCGTTGGGCGGCTTGTGGAGAAGGTTGTGCCTCACGACGGCGCGATCGTCATCCGACCGCGCCTCGCCCTCAGCCTGACCTTCGATCATCGCGCGGTAGATGGGGCGCCGGCGGCGCGCTTTTTCAAACAGCTCACAGCGCTGATTGAGAATCCGCTGGGGCTGCTCCTGCGCGGCGGCCAGTGAGCTGGCTAGGTGCGCTCAGCCGTGTTTGGCAGCATGACTGTGATCGTGCTGCCGCGCCCAAGCCGGCTCTCAATCTCGACAGTGCCCTCTAGCTGGCGCACGCGCTGACGGATGTTGCGCAAGCCAATGCCGGGCGTCGTCGTCTTCGGATCGAAGCCCTTGCCATTATCCGAGATGACAAGCGTGATATGTGTCGGCGTCTCGTGCAGATCTACGTAGACCTCAGTGGCGTGGGCGTGCCGCACGATGTTAGAGAGCGCCTCGCGGGTAATCTGCAGCAGGGCGTGCAACCGATCTTCGTTCAAATTGGTGATGTTAGAGACATCCATGACCAGACGCGCTGAACAGACCTCGCGGAAGCGCTTAGCGAGGTCGTTCATCTGCTCGCGCAGGGTCAGGCTGAGCTCGACGCCGACGCGCAAGTCACGGATGTAGCGCCGCAAGTCCTCGATTACGCGATTCAGGTCAGCGTTGATGGCAGTCAGCTGTTCGGCGTGCTCTGGTGCGCTCAGTCGCATCAGCTCCAGCTTGATGCCGATGGCGTAGATAGATTGAATGATGCCATCGTGCAGCTCCATGCTGATGCGATCGCGCTCTTCTAGCACGGCGAGTCGGCGCAGCTGTTCTGAGAGCCGCGCGTTCTCGATGGCAATCGCTGCGTGCGCCGCTAACAAGCTGATCATGCGCTCATCGTCGTCGGTGAAGGGCTGCCCGTCAAGGCGATCGCACAGGTAGAGCGAACCAAGCACCTGCCCCTTCGAGATAATCGGCACGCCTAGAAAATGTGTCATGTGGGGATGGTGCTCTGGGAAACCGACCGACTTGGGATGATCTTGTAGGCGCAGCAGACGAATCGGCTGCTCGCTGTTCAGCAGCAGCCCTAGCAAGCCGTGCCCTTCCGGCGGATGATCGATCAGCGCGATCTCATCTTCGGTCATGCCGTAAACGAGGAACTCAGAGAGCCCCTGCATGCTATCGGGCACGCCCAGCGCCGCGTAGCGCGCCCCAACCATGCGTGCCGCGATCTCAGCCAAGCGTTTCAGGATGCGCTCTAGCGTGAATTCAGCGGTCACGGCACGGACTGCTTCGCTGAGCGCGTGCAGCTTCTCTTCGCTGCGATCCATGCGGGAGTGCCCACTCCCGCCGTGCATTTGTTCGCGTTTTGCCATCAGCCCACCAGTGCAGTCATTCTTTCAGCCAAGCATAATGCGCTTGAGCCGCTTTGCCCAAAGCAAGCGACATTTATCACCTAAAATTACTCACATTTGTCCCTGACTTTTCCCTCAAAAGCCAATTATTTTATAATCAGTATCCGAAGTTGTAGAGATCGGAGAGCGCTGTGTATTACTTCAACAGTGCTGCGCCGTTTGAGCAGAGCCATGATGAGGAAGCCATGAGCCAAACGCCTCACCCGATCCGCATCCTGATTGCGGACGATCACGAAGTCGTTCGGATGGGCATCCGGGCCTTGATTCAGCAGCATGCACACTTGCACGTGGTAGCAGAGGCTGCCACCGGCGAGGAAGCAGTTGAGCTGGCGCTGCAGCACAAGCCAGATGTGGTGGTCATGGATGTGCGGATGCCCGGCATGCTGGGCGTGGAAGCCTGTCAGAAGATCGTGCAGCAGCTGCCCAACACGCGGGTGGTCATGCTGACCAGCTACGCCGAAGACGATCTGCTGTTCGCTGCGATTCGGGCGGGTGCCTCGGGTTACGTTTTGAAGCGCATCGGCAGCGATGACCTGATTCGCACCATTGAGGCAGTTGGGCGCGGCGAGTCAGCGCTCGACCCGTCCATGACTGAAGCGATCTTCCGTGAACTACGCCATACCGAGAAGAACAAAGAAGCAGCGCTGTTTGCCGAGCTCACTTCCCAGGAAATGCGTGTCTTGGCGCTGATCGCCGACGGCTTAACCAACCGCGAGATCGCCAGTCGGCTCTTCTTAGGCGAGGGCACCGTCCGCAATTACGTTAGCAACTTGCTGAGCAAGCTGAACCTGTCTAATCGGGCTGAGGCAGCGGCCTTTGCTGTGCAGCACCACATTAAAGAGCATTTGGCATCCGAGTAACAAGCTCAGGTAGTACATCCAGCAGTGCCTCTAGGGCTTGCGTACGGGTATACTCAAGCGGACTATCAAGCGAGTAGTCAAAGGATAAAAACCGTGCGCACGTTGTTTGTCGGCATTGCTCTAAGCTTGGGCTTGATTGTGTTCGGCGGTTTATTCTGGGCGAACTTGCCTAACCGCGATTTGTTTTCTCTCTTGAACTGGTCACTGGTGCAGGCTGCCCTTGAAAGCGGTCAGACGAATTTGTGGTGGCTGAGCTTTCATGGTGTGGTGATCGCAGGCTTGATCTCCGCCATCTCAGTCCTGATCGTGGTAGATAGCGGCGCTGCCCGCGTTCAGGCACAAGTCACTCCCGCGCCCGCCGATCCGTTCATGGCTGACTTGCGCAAGGCGTTCGGGCGCGAGATGCCACCGCCTGCTCCCACACGTCGCAGCTCGGCACCCGAACGGCTGGAGCCAGAGAGCAATATCGGTGCGCAGATCGGCTTCATCGTAGTGCTGATCTTCACGCTCATGATCGCGTTTATCGTCGGCTTTGGCGGCATTGCGGGTGGCATCGTAGTTGGCGTGGCTGGCGGGGTGTTGGGCAGTTTGCTCAACGCGCAAAACCGTCCTGCCGGCTTGATGATTGGCGCGTGCATCGGGGTTGGTATGGGCATCGGCTTGAGCGTGAGCGGCATTTTCGGCGGCGTGTTGGGTGCCATCATCGGCTTTGGCAGCCTGCTGAGCATTGGCCTAGGCGTCCGCATCCAAGAGCAACGCAAACGCTATCAGAATTTGCGCGGCAGTGGCTGGATTGCCATTGCCGGTACGATTGTCATGCTGATTCCGCTGCTGTCGTTCCGCCCGCCCAACACCGACTCGCTCGCCCTGACCATTGTTGCCCTAGAGAGCACCCTAACTGCACAAGTCGGCCGCCTGACCGCCACAGCCGAACAAACACGCTTGCCAGCCGTCCAAAACGACCTGACTGCCACATCTGCTGCACTTGCGGATATGCAACAAGCACTCCAACAGACGCAAACAGCGCTCAGTGTGCTGCTGAGCGGCGCTACCCTAGCCCCTACGCGCACTGCCTCACCGGCAAGTAACCTGAGCGTTACGCAGATTGCCATGGTGAGAGATCTAGCAACTGCCATTGTGGCTGCCACCGGCGTGGCGCAGGAAGCCAGGGCAATCGCTGAATCGGCGCGTGAGGGCAATGTACTAGCCCTCTTCGCTGAATTCCTGCGGGATCCGATCTTTCAAGGCATTGGCGCCATCCTAGCGCTAATTGCGCTGGTGGTGACTATGCGACAGGGCAGTCGTTAATGGCGCGGCTGTTTGATTTGAGACTCGACCGCCTCGACTAAGCGCTTGCGATCTAAAGTCGCCTTTTGCCAGAAGACGGCATCCAGCAGCCGCGAACGGTCGATCTCGCCCAGCTCTTTGGCGCTCATCACGGCAACGCGCACGTTGCGCAAGCGCTCCGATTGGCGCATCCGCTGCAGCACATCCAAGCCGCCCATATCCGGCAGCATGATATCGAGAATGACTAAGTCAGGCGGCTGTTCTTGCATGGCTTTGAGCGCGCTCTCACCGGTGCGCGCCTCACTGACACTGAACTTGTGACTCGCCTCTAGGATGCGGCGCACCAGACGTGCATCGTACGGATTATCGTCGACGATCAGCACCTTGAAAGTTTCGTCGGCGGTCGGCGCAGCATCAGCAGTGTGCTTGAGCGCAATCGCTCCGCCCGTCTCGCCCTCAACGGGACGATCCTTGAGGGTGCTGACCACGTGATCCACCAATTCGCGCGTGCTGTAACTGCCCTTCAGCCAAACCGACTCGATCTGCCCGCTCAGGCGCGCTTTATCTGCTTGTGTTAGCGTCTTGCCGCTCAGCACAATCACAGGGATGTGCGCCGTCTCAGGATCGGCCTTGAGCCGTTCTAGCAGACTGAAGCCATCCATCTCTGGCATGGTCAGATCTGTGATGACGAGATCAGGGCGGCGCTGGCGCACCAAATCCAGCCCATCCAAGGGGTTGTTCGCCTCAAAGATGCGGTAGTTCTTGTGCGCCTGCAGCAGACGGCGAATCAGACGGGTATCGTGCGGGTTGTCATCGATAACGACGACCGTTGTGATCTGCTCATCGAGCCGTTCGAGCGCTGCGCCCAGCCCTTCAGTCTGCTGCGAGGGCGCCGCTGTGCCTAACTCCAGTTCCAGTACGTACTGATCCTCGAGGATGTGCTTCTCAGCTGGGAAGGTGTGCCCAGAGCAGTTCAGCAGGACGCACTCATGCGGCTGGATGGCTCCTGTAGCGATCAGCTTCTCTAAGCCTGCAAAGGCAACCGCAGTGGCGGGCTCAACGCTGAAGCCCTCGGTGCGCGCCACGCGGCGCATTGCGCGGAAAGCCTGCCCGTCATCCACGCTGACCATCGCGCCGCCGTGCCGCTGAATCGCTTCGTAAAGCATGGTATATGCGTAGCTTGGATCACCTGTCGCTAGGACTGTGATCAGCGTCTCTGGTACGACGGGCTCTGCCTGCGCCAAGCCGCGCTCGAAGGCGCGCACCATCGGCGCGCAGCCTTCCACCTGCACGATGCCCAGCTTCGGCACTTTGTCAATCAGACCGATTTGGTAGAGCTCGACGAAACCTTTGTAGACACCCAACGGCCCGATGCCGCCGCTAACAGCCTGAATGTACCAATCAGGTGCGATCCAACGCCCCTCCGCGCCGTACTCAAGGCCCAGCTGCTCCGCGATCTCAAAGGCGAGCGTCTTCATGCTCTCCTTGCCCGGAATGCCCTTCGAGCCGCGATCAAAGTATAAGTTGCGCCGCGCGGCAAAGTCTGCGGCTACCTTTTTGGTCTGGTCGTAGGTGCCGGTCACCTTGATCAGCTCGGCGCCATATAAGCCCAGCTCGCGCATCTTCTCGGCAGGCACCATGCTCGGCAAAAAGACCCACAACTTGATAGCCGCCCGTGCGCAATAGGCTGCGTAAGCTGCCGCTGCGTTACCAGTCGAGGCAAGTACGCACTCTTTGATGCCGGCTTGCTTCAAGATCGAGACGGAGAGAGCGCCTTGCCGATCCTTGAAAGAGTTCGTCGGCATGCGGCGCTCGTCTTTGATCAGGATATGCTCGTGCCCGAGCACCTCGCCGAGCCGCTCAGCGCGGATGATCGGCGTCATACCCTCGCCAACGGTCACGCGCTGCGATGAGTCGCTCAGCGGCAGGAGTTCCTCGTAACGCCACAACGAAAGTGGACGTCCCTCCAAGCCATTTGCCCAACACACCTTGTTGTAGTGATAGCGCGCGTCCAGCCATGCCCCACCGCAGCGTTCGCATTTGGCCAGCATTGGGTCAGGCAGCATTTGATGGCCGCACGTCAGACAGACGACTTGTGAGAAGAGGGTAGGCATAGGCTTCTCCGGTAGCGTGATGAGTTCTGAACTAAGTGTAGCACACTTTTGCGCCTATCAGCCGCTCATTTCCTGCAGAACGCGCCGTGCGATGACCAAGCGCTGAATTTGACTAGTGCCTTCTCCGATGCTCATCAGGCGCTGATCGCGGTACATGCGCTCGACGGGGAACTCGGCGCTGTAGCCGTAGCTGCCGTGAATCTGAATGGCATTGAAGCAGACGCGCTCAGCCACTTCACTGGCAAAAAGCTTAGCCATCGCCGCCTCTTTGGTGAAGGGCTTGCCGTGATCCTTGAGCCACGCCGCTCGGTAGACCATTAAGCGCGCAGCCTCGATCTCGAGGGCAGCATCAGCGATCATCCACTGAATCGCCTGATGTTCGCTGATCGGCTTACCGAAGGCGACGCGCTGCTTGGCGTACTTCACAGCTTCCTCAAAGGCGCCTTGCGCAATGCCGACGCTCAGCGCACCGATGCTGATCCTACCGGCGTCCAGCGTCTCCATAGTCTGGTGGAAGCCGCGCCCGACTTCACCTAGCACATTCTCACGCGGCACGCGCACACCATCATAGCTGATCATGTGCGTAGATGAGCCCTTCAAGCCCATCTTTCGCTCAGGCGGATGGATAGTCAAGCCTTCACGGTCGGTCTCTACCAGCAAGTGCGTGAAGCCGCGCGCCCCTGCTGTCTTATCGGTACGCGTCAGCGTGATGATGACGGGCGCATGGCGCGCGTTAGTGATCCAGGCCTTCGTGCCCTTGATCACGTAGCAGCCATCCTCCAAGATGGCGCTGGTCTGCGCGCTCATCAGGTCGGAGCCGGCGTTAGGCTCAGTCAGTGCCAGAGCGCCGAGCACTTCACCGCTGGTCAAGCGTGGCAAGAAGCGCGCTTTCTGTTCAGGCGTGCCCCAACGCACAATCGGAGCACAGCCTAAGCCGTTGTGCGCCGAGATCGAGAGCGCCGTCGAGCCACAGACGCGCCCCAGCTCCTCGACAGCGATCGAGGCGCAGATGGTATCCAAGTTGGCGCCGCCGTACTCCTCTGGCACTTGGATGCCCGTCAAGCCGAGCTGAGGCATCTTGCGGATGGCCTCCCAGCGCAGATCGCCCTGCGACTCAATCTGGGCGGCGTAGGGCTTGATCTCGCCCTCACAAAAGTCGCGCACAGCGCGCTGATACATCAGCTGTTCTTGCGTAAGCTCAAAATGCATTAGAAAACATCTCCTAGAAGCGCCCGGCGAATAAGTCCGCCACGCGCTCAACTAAATCGTGCTGCATTACCGGTTTTATCAAATAGCTATCCACATTGCTAGCCACATCTAGCGCAGCAAGGAAGCTCTGCGCGTAGCCTGCCAACATGAGGACTAACGTGCGGCGCGTCTCGATAGCGCGCATCGCCGTCACAAACTCGATGCCGTTCATAAGCGGCATGGCGAAGTCCACCACCACCATATCGGGCGGATCAGCCTTGAAAAGCGCTAGGCCTTCATCACCACTGGATGCCTTGGCGACGTGATAACCCTCAGCGATCAGAGCGTCAGCGATCATATCGCGCTGCGCCTGGTCATCATCGATCACAAGAATTTTCGGATGCTGATTGAGTGCATCACCCATGATAGCAACTCCTCATGCTGGCTTCATAACATAAGAATGAGCTACATTGGTCAGCCGTACTTCACCGCTGATCTTATACCAAATGATCATTCGTTTTAGGTTAGAATGCTCAAAAACTGAGGATAAAAAGGCAGCGGCTGCCCTACGGACGACCGCTGCACATTGTACGCTGATCCTTTATGCCAAAGCCATTGCGCTAAGGCTGTACGAAGCGCCCAGTGAAGGGCAGGTCGCCGGTGCCGCCGAAGAAGAATATCAGATCGGGCGGGCCGCTGCTGAGCGCGTTACGCAGCGAGAGCTGCCCATTCCGATAAACGCCCACACCATCGATGCCATTAGCATTCCAGTCACCTGCCACTGGCCGATCGCCGTTTTGACCGAAGGCGAAGACTGCATCGGCGAAGAAAGTGCCATTCTGCTGCGCGTTGTTCAGCAAGTAGAATGTGCCAGTAGACGGCCTGAAGACACCGATGCCATCACGTCCGTTACCGTTCCAATCGCCTGCGACTGGCAGGTCGCCCGGCACACCAAGGATCAGCGTATAGTCGGCCACGCCTGTCGTCAAAGTGTTGCGGATGTAGATCAAGCCGTTCGAAGGGCGAAAGATCCCGACACTATCTTTTCCATCGCCATCCCAGTCGCCCACAATCGGCATGTCGTTGGCAGAGCCTAGATAGAGACTGTAGACCACTGGCGCGCCAACCGCATTTGAGTTCTTCAAGAGGAACTGCCCTGTGCTGCGCCGATACACACCGATTGTATCTACGCCATCGCCATCCCAATCGCCCGCCACCGGATAGTCATCAGCGCCGCCGAAGATCTGAGTCAGATCAGCTGGGCCTGTGGAAAGGCTGTTGCGCAATAACAGCAGTGAGTGGGATGGTCGGTAGATGCCGACTGTATCCGTGAGCATGTTGGTGCGAAAGTCCGCTACGATGGATGCTGTGTTGTTCAGGGAAAGCCGATTGTTCTGCGTTGCAGTGCCCATCGGCTGCCCATAATAGGTAAGCGCCGTATTCGACCAGTAATTGATGCGCGGACAACCTGGACTGCTGCAATTGTATGCCATCACCGTGCGGAAAGGTACTGAGACGTTGTTAACCCGATAGCCGTAGCTGTAAGAGTAGTAAGCTGAGCTGGCATCTTCGGGGTTGTGGGCGCTGCCCATGTTATGCCCTAGTTCGTGCCCAAAAGTGAAGTTATTGATGCAGCTGCGCATTGTGACGCTGAAGCCATAGTTACTGAAGTTTGGGTATGTCATCAGCCATGCCAAGCCGCAATACTGCCCAGTGTTGGTGATTAACGCCACCAAATCCGCCTTGAACTGATTGCGCCACACATGCACCTCATCCATGAAGCCATCGTTGGTGCTGGTCAGCCGGTTGAGGTCAGTATTCATATTGTTCGGCTCAGTGTAGGCAACTTCGGCGGCGTAGACCAGCCGAATACGCTGGTTGACGTTGGTGTTGGCGTAGCTCTGATTGGTCAGGTTGACGGCAGTGTTGATCTCGTTCAGCATAGCTTGCGTGCCGCCTGCCGCCGAGCGCGCTGCGCTTGTGTAAACCACCATTACATCGATGATTGGGTTGCCTGCCACATCGGACGGTGGCGGGAAGGGCGGTGCCTCAGTTTGGACAGCCTCAGTGCTCTCGATAGGCAGCGGCGTAGTGGCGGGCGGTGTCAAGCCACCGCCGCATGGCTCAAAGTTAGCAGGGTTCAGCTCTAGCACATAATGTAAGCCGCCGCTGCCGCTGTATTCCACGCCGAAGAGCTGATCGACGAGGTTGATGTGTCCGTGCATTGTGCCCTGATCGAAGCTCAGCACGACTTCGCTGGCAGGCTTGCCCACAATGTGTCCAATCCAGGTGAAGCCCGTTGGCGAGCCGACGTGTGGCTCAATGCGATCATTCACAGCGACCCATGTGACATCCTCAAACAGATTCAGGACAAAGCTGCTGCCGCTCAGGGCGGAGTTGGCTGCTGCGAACGCCGCGTTAAAGTCCACCTCTACAAGGCGCGCTCGGCTGACTGTTGCACGACTGTTCAAGCTGGATGGGAGAATCGGTTCGCCAGCGGGCGCGATGAACAAGCCAACACCGTTTTGGAGCGCCAGCAAATCTGCGGGTGGCATGACGGGCGCTTGTAGCGCGCATTCAGCGCTCAGGGTTGGATCGGCCTCAGCCACTTCAGCCACATGCACGGCAGCGCTGATACTATCCGCGCTGAAGTTTTGCATCTCGACGCGCGGCGTATCCCCGTTCCACCAGTTGCCATCGGCTTGGATGTGGCTGGTGGCGAAGATCGCGCCGCCGCCGTTTGCCTGGTTGCGTACGAAGGCGCTCTGGGTCACTGTGAGCTGCGCGCCGTAGTCGTTAAAGATAGCGCCACCGCGCTCAGCACGGTTTTCCTCAAAGCGTGTGCAAGTGATTATCGCTTTGCCGGCGTTGCGCAATGCGCCGCCCGGCTCTACGCTGGAAAGGCTCTGGTTGCGCGCCAGCAGGCTGCGTGTGATAGTCAGCTCGCCATTATTGTGAATGCCGCTAAGACCAGCGTTGCTATCTAGCTGTGTGGCTGTGCGCGCACCGTCATAGAACTGGCTATCGTATACAGCAAGACGCCCGTTGTTGATGATGGCGCGCCCGTCATTGCGCTCACCGCGAAAGACGACGTTGTGCAACGTCAGGCTGGCGCCGCTCTCGACGATTAACTGGGCGGGACTTGTGCTACCATAGCCTGAAAGCACGATCTCGCTGTTCTGCCCGTAAATGACGACGTTGCCAGTTAGTACGGGGAGCCATGCGCGCGTGATCTCGCCCTTCGCGTAGAAGGTATAAGTCCCTTGCGGCAGATAGATGCGAAATGCCTCAGCTGTGCTGGGGCGTTGGTTCGCAAATTCTAACGCTCTTTGTAGCCCGAAGGCGTCATCAGGGGCGACCAGGGCTGCTTGTGATGCCTGCACGCCGCTGCGCGTTGTAGGTGCGACTGGCGGCGCTTCCGCTGAGAGCACTCGGACGCCGCGCAGTAGCGCAAAAGTGCCCAGGATTGCCACCGCGAACAGAGCCGCTGTTATAAATCGCCTAAGTTGCGAACGCATTTTGATCACTCTACTCATGCTCCCGTACTCCTAGAACTAAAAGTCCACGCACAAAGCTCAGTATACACGAGAAAATAGAGACTTTTTGCGTTTCGACTTGTTAACGGGGTAAAGTTTTGCCTGCCAGCCAACCGCGCAGTCTCAGCTTGTCTCAACTGTGTGCCCTGCGGTACAATAAATGCAGAATGGCTTGTTGTGGGCAAGGGTAGCTGATGCCGAGAATTAATCTGAGAACCTACCTGCAAGATGTCTCGACGTTGATCGCCAACGGGGCGCGTGATGAGGCAATCGGGCATTGTAAGCACATCCTAGAGACCTTCCCAAAGCACCTGCAAACCTACCGCCTTCTAGGACAAGCACTCTTTGAGCGCGAGCAGCACGCAGCGGCAATTGACGTCTTCAGGCGCATTCTGGCGGCTGTGCCAGACGATCGCGACGCACATCTCTACCTGTGTGAAATCTACACCGGCGAGCAAAACTACGACGCCGCTATCTTTCACCTGGAACGAGTCTGGGAGCAAGCCCCCGAAGACCCTGATATTCAAGACGAGTTGAAAAAGCTCTACGCTAAACGCGATGGCGAAGCGCCGCCTACACTCCAACTGACTGCCCCTGCCCTCGCCAGACGCTATTTCAACGGCAAGCTCTACGCTGAAGCCGCCGCCGAGCTATACAACCTGCTAGAGCGCTACCCAGAGCGCCACGATCTGCGCGGTTTGTTAGCTCAGACGCTCTGGTTGGATGATCGGCCTGAAGAGGCAACTGAGGTGGCCGTACAGCTGCTAGAAATCCTGCCCGATCACCTGATCGCCAACCGCATCATGGCAGAGCTGTGGCTGCTCATGGAGCGACCATCCGATGCGCGCCCGTTCATCTATCGCTTGCAAGCGCTAGACCCGCATCTGGCTTGGCAGATTGTGCGCGGCGAGGGCGTGCCCGTCCCAGAGACTGCGTTCATGCTAGAGCGGCTAGACTGGCGTGCTAAATCGGCGGCGCTGGCGCTGGATGTCAGCGGCATAGGCGAGGTCTTCAGCTCACTGGATGCCATCAACCTCTCCGAGAGCAGCGCACCTACCTTTGAGCAGCCTGCCAAGCCGCTTGGCGGGCGCCTTGCACAACGCCAAACTGACAGCCTGCCCGACTGGCTAGCCGATCAAGCGCCTGCTCAGCCCACCTTTGTCATGCCCGATTGGTCGGAGTTTGAGGCAGAGACCTCTCAAGAAGACGTGCCCGACTGGCTAGCCGATGAGCCGGCCGCGCCAAGCGCCGTCGTACCTGACTGGCTGGCAGACGAGGCGTTGCCCTCTGATGCGCCACAGCCGGATTGGCTGATCGACGAGCCTGCCACGCCAAGCGCTGTTTTGCCTGATTGGCTAGACGATTCGGCGCCCGCTGCCACACCCGCTGATGCCGCGCCACTGGATGCTATGTCATGGCTGATGACTGGGCCACTGACGCCCCCTGATGCGCCACCAGCTGAGGAAACATTCGACTTTGAGGCGCTTGCTGCAAGAGGATCCACACAACCTGAGCCAGCAGCGCAAGACACTGCGTTTGATTTCAGTATGTTTGAGGCAGGCGGCGCGCCAGAAGCCTCAACAGAGGCAGCCGAGCCAGTGGACGCGGCGGAGAGCGCGTTCGACCTCGATTGGCTGGGCAGTGCGCCGGAGGTCTCGGCACCAGCAGCCGAGCCAGCGGACGCGGCGGAGAGCGCATTCGACCTCGACTGGCTGGGCAGTGCGCCGGAGGTCTCGGCGCCGTCAGCCGAGTCAGTAGACGCG
>JBDNDQ010000073.1:0-15006 GCA_046719055.1 Aggregatilineales bacterium
GCCGCTGCGCCGAACGGTAACAAGCCGCTCTCGCCTGAGGAGCTCAGCCGCTACCTACCGCGCCGCAGCCCACAGCTGATTTTGCGCACCCTCTCCAGCCCGATGGTCTACAAGGGCATTCGTCCTGTGGTAGACGAATAGAGGGCGCTGAGATGTCGAGTGAGCGCGGCGAGGTATGGGTCATTTTGCAGCTGGTGCTGCTGACTGCGCTCATCTTTGCGCCGGCTCTTGTCTCTGAGACGTGGTCGGCGCCTGTGGCGGACGCAGCCCGAGCGCTCAGTTGGCTCATCGGGGCGCCAGGGCTGCTGATCGTCGGGGTGGCGGCGCTCTACTTAGGGCGCAACCTGACCATTTTCCCAAAGCCAAAGCCCGACGGCTTCCTGACGAGGCGCGGTATCTACCGCATTGTGCGCCATCCGATGTATTGCGGCGTGATTTTATGTGCAGTGGGCTGGTCGCTGTGGCGGACGAGCCTTTTGGCGCTTCTCCTCAGCCTTGTGCTGTGCCTATTCTTCGACCGCAAGGCCACGCAAGAGGAGCGCTGGCTGCAAGCGCAGTATCCTGAGTACGCCGAGTATCGCCGCCGCGTCAAAAAGCTGATCCCGTTCTTGTACTAACATGTTGAAGCCAGCTGAGACCGAGCCCATCGCGGCTGCGCCTATCGCTTTTGCGCCGTTCTACATCGGCAGCATCTCCATCGCGACTCCGCTGACGCTGGCGCCGATGGCTGGGCAGACTAGCTACGCCCTGCGCGCCTTGTGCCGTTTGCAAGGCGATTGCGGCTTGGTCTGCACTGAGCTGCTCAGCAGCCAGGCGATCCACTACAAAAGCCGCAAGACTTACGACATGCTGGATTGGTCGGCTGATGAATTTCCCTTTGCCGTGCAGCTCTACGGGAGCGATCCCGCCATGATGGCTGAGGCGGCGCGTTTTGTGGTCGATCGTGGCGCTAGCATTGTAGATATCAACATGGGCTGCTGGGTGCCGAAGGTAGCTAAGACAGGCGCAGGCGCAGCCCTTCTGCGCGACGTCTGCACGGCAACGCGCCTGGTGGAGGCTGTGGTGCGCGCCGTCGAGGTACCTGTTACGGTCAAGGTGCGCGCCGGCTGGGATGCCCAAAGCCTGACGGCTGTGCCATTTGCGCGCGCGGCAGAGCAAGCCGGCGTGCAGGCGATCGCTGTCCATGCGCGCACAGCGGCACAGGGCTTCAGCGGAGCAGCTGATTGGTCGATCATCAGGCAGGTGAAAGAGGCTGTGCGCATCCCTGTAATTGGCAACGGCGATGTGAAAGATGCCAACGACGCAGTGCGCATGTTTCAAGAGACGGGCTGCGATGCTGTCATGATTGGGCGCGCCGCTTTGGGCAGGCCATGGCTGTTCAAGCATATTGCACATTACATCCGCACGGGCGAGCGCCTGCCACCACCGACTCCTGATGAGATTGCGCAAATCGCCGTGCAACATGCGCGCTTGGCGCTCTGGCGCACCAAACTGCCCGAGAAACAGGCATGTCTGGAGCTGCGCGGGCAACTGACCAAGTATCATCTCGGCACCAGGTATGCCGCTGCCCTGCGCGACAGGCTCGTGCGCGCCGAGTCGCTTGCCGAGATCGAGGCGTGCTTCCTGCAAACCTCTGATGAGGTCATTAGTCAGGGCGCATAAATAACTTGCCCCGCGCAGCTACAATAGCTATCATCCTTTAAACACTAGGGCGGGACATGGCTGATTCCTGTATGCTGAGTCGGTTTACAGGGCGTGTGGTGGCGATCACAGGCGCGGCACAAGGCATTGGCGCAGCAATTAGCTGCCGCTTTGCCACTGAGGGCGCACACATAGTCATGCTGGATCGGCAAGCCATCCCAGAGGACTTTCTGCCACCGCCGGCTGCTCAATACAAGGTCGATGTGACCGATCACGAGTCGGTTGGGGCGATTATTGAGGCGATTCATCGGCACTTCGGGCGGATTGACGTGTGGGTGAATAACGCCGGCATCTACACCAGCGCACCTTTCACAGAAATGCGCATGGAAGATTGGCAGCGTGCCTTGAACGTCAACTTGACAGGCGCGATGGTCTGTATGCAGACGGTGGCGCCATTCATGGTGGCGCAGCGCTACGGTAGGATTATCAATGTGGCGTCGTTAGCGGGCGTGATCGGCTTCCCGAACTCAGCGGCTTACTGCGCAGCGAAAGCGGGTGTAGTGGGCTTGACGCGCGCCGCCGCCATCGATCTCGGCCCATACGGCGTGACTGTCAACGCCGTCTGCCCTGGCACCTTGCTGACCGAGATGGGCTACAAAGTTGACGAGCTGATCTGCAAGCAGAATGGCTGGGAGCCTGGCACCTTCCTGAAGTTGCGTGCTCAGGAGCTGCCGGTGCGTCGGTTGGGCACGCCTGAGGATGTAGCGGGCGTCGTCGCTTTCCTTGCCTCTGAGGATGCCGCCTGGCTGACTGGGCAAGCCCTGGTGCTGGATGGCGGACAGTTCCCCTTTTGAGCATGCTCACGCTGACGGCGTACCTTGACTTCTGGTTTCGAGAGCTGCCTTTTGCCGAGCGAGTGGCAGCCTGTGCGGCGCTGGGCATCCGCAGTGTGCAAGTTTGGGCGTGGCGCCAGCGCCCGATCGATGAGATTGCAGCGGCGTGCCGTCAGCATGGCGTGACCTTCTCAGATACCTTCGATGATGCATGCGGCAGCCTGGTGGATGCTGCGCAGCACAGCGCCTGCCTTGAGGCATGGGCAGAGTCGCTAGAGATGGCTGAGCGCTACGGCATCAAGCGGCTGTTCATGTTTAGCAACCAGATCAACGCCGATGGCTGGTCAGCGCGCCTGAGCCGCAACTACACGCCCGCTGAGCAGTACGCCAATCTGCTCGAGGGGGCGGCGCGCGTGATGGAGCTGGTCGAAAAAACATCGGTTGAGGTCTGGTTTGAGGCGCTAAATACCTTCGATCTGCAAGGCGATATTCTTGTGCACACGCACGCCCTCGCCGCTGATGTGGTGCGACGGATCAAACATCCGAAGCTGCGCCTCGCCTTCGATTGCTATCATCAGCAGCGCACAGCCGGCAACCTGATCTACGGTTTAGAGGCTTATCACGGTCTGTATCCAACTGTCCACATTGGCGACGTGCCGACGCGCGGCGCGCCTGGCACTGGCGAGATCAACTTCGCGAACATTTTCCGAACCTTGAAGCAGCTTGGCTTCAGCGGGACACTTGGCTTGGAGTTCTACGCCGATGGGCGAGAGGCGGCAGCGCTGGCGCTGGTGCGCGCTATGTTGCACGAAGCCAGCTTAGCCAGCTTGCCCTAGCAGACGCCACACATCTGACAAAAGCGCTCGGCATCGCCCTCGCGCCAGTAGCCGCGCTGGCGGCGGATGCTGAGCAGGCGCGCTACCTCATGCGGTGGCAGAGTCGGCAGTGGCGCAAGTTGTGCAGCCCGCCGCAGGACGCTCGCTGTGTGTTCCAGCACTTCCATGCGCAAGAACGCTTCCCAAAGGTCAGACCCAGCAGTGAGGGCGCCGCTGTGAGCGATAAGTAGCGCGTCATGTTGGGCAATCAAAAGGCGAATGGCTTCACATTGCTCAGGGCTGAAGGGCGCGCTGTAGGCAGCGGTCGGCACTAGGCCTAGCAGGATGATCGCCTCGGGCAGGACGCACGTGCGCATGCTGATGTTGGCAAGCGTCAGGGCGATGGCGTTGGGCGGCGTTGTAAACAAGATCCCGTTAAGGTCAGCGCGCTGACGGTAGCACAGGGCGTGCAGCCGTGCTTCGCCGTTGTGGGCGTTCAAGGCATCTTCAAGGGTAACTTTGAGGAGCTGATCGGGCTGCAGGAAGCCCTTAGCAAGGTCGGGCGGCGTAAGCAAAAAGTGGGCTGTATCTAAGCGGGCGCTCAGGCTGCCGCCCATGCCGCTGAGCCAAGCAGCATCGTGCAGCTGCCGCCCGATGTGGCAGAGCAAGCTGCGCAGGCTGGCCTCATCGCGCCCTGCGCCTTGCTCTGAGTCAGTCAGGTTCCGCTCAGGGTAGGGGATGGGCAGGCTCATGCTTGCAGGTAGTGTGTGAGCTTGGTGGCAAGCTCACGCAGGTCAATTGGCTTGGAGACGTAGTCATCGCAGCCAGCTTCGAGGGCGCGCTCGCGGTCACCGACCATAGCGTGGGCGGTCAGGGCGATGATCGGGATGTGCTGTAATTCGGGCATCGCCTTGATGCGGCGCGTAGCAGTCAGGCCGTCCATCTGCGGCAAGGAGATATCCATCAGGATGAGATCAGGGCGTTCGGCGCTTGCCTTGCGCAGACCTTCCTCGCCATCGGTAGCGATGATGACCTCGTAATGCATTGAGTCCAGCACATCAGTGATCAGAATGCGGTTATCGGCGTTATCTTCGACGACTAGAATGCGATTGCCCATATCAACAGCACATCTCCAGAAGCTTTAGACTGGCAGTTGGCTCAATTGTGGCTAATTTTGAGGTAGGATGCAAGTGCTATCTGAGGGAGAGCTGCGCAAAACAAGACAGGTAGCCGCACAGCTGCACCATCTTCCAAAATTCCCAATATTTTAAGCTAAACACTTTTGGTTTTTTCTCGTTGACAGACAATTCGTATTATCTTATGCTTGTCAGAGCACGCTATTATAAAGAGGTCTAATCATGACACGACACATAACAACTAAATCATATCAGCATCAGGCGCGCCGGGGACTAGCATTCCCAGCACTCACGACAAGCACGTCGAGGATGTTGCCCAGCTGTAGTAGCTCACTGGAAGGTGGTGTGGGGTGAATCTCGATATCTACGAGCGTTTGCCTCTGCCGATACGCGGCTGGATACGGCACAGCGTATTTCTTACGCTTGCGACGAGCACCGTATCGTTACTTGTGCTGCTCCTAATACCAGATGAAGTGGTTGAGGGGGTATGGCTCAGGCATGGCTTCTGGCACGCCTTTTTCGGAGTGCTCGAGCAAGCCCAAGCAGCCGTCGATCTGCTGCTTGATTTCGCTGCCATCTTATACCCACACCTAATCGTGCTGAACGCTTTCAATCTGTTAAGCACTATGGCCCTGCTTACCTTCACGTTAGGAACTTTGCGTGGGGGCAGCGAGCCTGTTCAAGCGCTGATCGCAGCTAATGCAGTGCCATCGGTTTTGAGCATCGTTTCGACGTGCATCATTATCGGGCTGTTTATAGCCGTTGCTGTTGCTACACTCGTTACCTGGACTGTAATCATTACTATATATACTATATAATCGCCATTTTGATGGCATTGGGCAGAGGGCAAAGAAGGTAGAACGCAAGTATGACGTACCAGCCCTCTTGGTTATCACGTTTTTTCGTGATTATTTTGCTGATTCTAGGCTGGGGTATTGCGCTCTTCCTCTCAATGCGCGCCTTGGAACGGCTTCGCTGCTTGCCTCGCTGGGAAACTTTCCTGAGTAGTGTCCCAACAGCTAGATGCCAACGCTGGGCAGGAGGCCCATCGCTTTTCTCGCCTCTCCGATTAGATAATCTTTCTACACCTGACCTTAGAGTGCAGCCAACAGCCACGCCTAGGCAACCAGGCGGTAACTCTCGCCCTACAATCCGCCCGAGCCCGACGGTGCGCCCTGTCCAACCAACTTCACAACCGGCACGATCCGCACAGCCAGAGACCTTGAGCTGCAAGCACTCTCTGCCCGGCCGCCTGTGGGTAGGTGCTGCTGGGCGCACCCATCACGAATACAACATCCGTTTTCGTGATGCACCAGCTGCTGGTGAAGGTGTGAGGGTGGCGCCGAATACGCGCTTCGAGGTGATCGGCGGCCCGCGCTGTGCCTGGCTGGGGGCTAATGAGCTGATGTGGTGGCAGGTCCGCATCCTTAGCGGCAGCGCTGCAGGACGTGTGGGTTGGTTTGCAGAGAGTGGACTGAATGCCAATGGCACAATGATCTACAATCTTTTCCCGAATTGATCGCTCTGTGACAATGTATCAGTGTGCCAGCAGCAGAAAGACGCTGTGCAGCTCGTCGGGCGTTAGGCCGCCGTGATGCCCTAGAAAGTTCTGCTCGAACTTGCCCTGCTCATACCACCAGACCGATTCATGCGCGTACGGCAAGATGACCAGCTCGCCCAAGCGGGCACGCAGCAGATCAGAGCAGCGCGCGCCGAAGAAGCCTTCAGCGAGCAGGTCACTGGTGCGGTAGACCTCAGCCGAGCCGCGCAGGTGCGCTGTGAGCATCTCGTGTGCCTCTTGCAGATGCGCCTGCTTGACATACAGGAACATATCGCGGGCCGAGCCAGCTGGCACAAGCGGTGCGCCATGCCGATCGACGCGCAGAAGCGGGGCTAGCTGCGGCAGCTCGCGGTTCAAGTAGCGCGTTGTGCTTGGATCGACCTCAACTTGCCCGTGATCAGCTGTTAGGATGATGAGCGTCTGACCGTCGGGCCGCAAATTGGCGAAGAAAACACGCTCTAGCGCCGTGAAAAATGTGTCAATCTCAGCTCGATGATGGGCTGAGTCGGGCCCGTGGCTGTGGGCAATGGTGTCGAGCGGGGAGTAGTAGTAGAAGACGTAGGCACGCTCCTTCAGGCCGTTGAGCAAGAGCGCTAGGCTCAGCAAACCCTGCGAGAGGGTGTGGAAAGACTGAACCTTGGCGCCGTTGGTGAGCGTCTTGCTGTAAGAGGAAAAAGCGATTGAGCTATCCTGCAAGACGTAGCTCTGCACACCATGCGCCGCCAGCGCCTGATAGAAGGTCTGTTGTGGCAAAATCGCTTGCGGCGCCACGATGTTACGCAAGGTCTCGCGCGGCGTAGCGGCGTAGCTGAAGGTGAGCGGCGAGATGATCGCATCGAGAGTTGGCTCGTAGTAGAACCACTCATACACGCCGCTCTCGCCGACGGGCAACCCGCTGTTGATTGTAGTGACGTGCGCAGATGTGGTCGAGGGAAACTGGACGCTGATCTTCGAGATCACGCCCGAGTCGGCAAAGCGCTTGAGGGCGGGATAATCCTCGTAGTGATGCATCAGGAAGCGCCAGCCAAAGCTATCTATCAGCAGCAAAACGACTTTGCGATAGCGCTGCGGCAGATGGCCGAAGGCCTTAGGCGGCAGGCCGCCTGGTTCGCCTGTCAGAGCGCTGCGCACAGTCTGCGGAATTTGGGCAAAACTATAGCCTTCGTACAGCGGACGCATGAACGCAGCATTGAAGCGCGCCGAGTCCACCTGCTGAATAGATTCTTCGTTAAACATGGCGCTCCTTTGGGCTGAGCATCTAAGGCAGGCGCTGCTTCGCTTCAAGGATCAGCTTGGGCAGGCTTTGCTCTCGGTTTGACTTCGCTGTGGCGCGCATTGGCACCAAGCTTGACTGATCAGCAGCTGAAGAGCTTGCTTGACGTGTCTCTACAGAGCGCGCCTGCTACTCGGGCTGCTGCTTGGCGAACTCCTGCAGGATCAGGCTGAAGACACGCAAGCCCTGCCCTTGTTTTTCCACCACCAAGCCCTTCGCCTTCAGCTCCGTCAAGGTTGCCTCATCCTGAGTGGTGCTGCGCCCGGCAGCAAGCCGCTTCAAGACGGCGCGCTCCGGCCCGATGAGCGACTCCCAAATGCGCCGGCACTCTTTCCACGTCATTTGCTCATCGATCAGCAGCTCACCCATGCGCTTGGGCAGAGTGGGCTGTTCTTTGCGCGTCTCCAGCACGTTGAAGGCGCTGCGCATCAAGCCAGGATGCCCACCGCAAATGTCGATCAGCATGTCGCGGGTTTCGCGGCGCAGCGGGAAGTTCAGGCGCGCCTCCAGTTCCTTGATCATGATGTCGGCGTCTTTCAGGTCATACGGCCCGATGGCAAAGCTGTTATCGGTGAACAGCTCGTAGAATTCCTCGACTTCAGCGCGGCGCTCGGGCGGCCGCTGATACGGCATTGGGTAGCGCGTGGCGACTAGGTAAGTCAGCTGGTATTTGAAGCGGTTGCGCAGGGCGCGCAAGTTACGGAAGAGCTGCGCATCGAAGCCTTCGATCACATAGTCGAACTCGTCGAAGCAGAGCGTGAACTTCAGGCGCGTGCCGCGCATCAGTTCATCCATCCCACTCGTCAGATAGCGGAAGGCGATGCTGCGTTCGCGCACAATGGCATCGTACATGCCCTCCAAGTGCGGACGCACGTTCTGCAGGATCGGATTTTCAGCACTGCGCAGCGCACTGACCAGGCTGTAAGCGATGCTCTCGTACGCCGCCCAAGTTGTGCACTCCAGCCAGGCGTTGCACTCAATCAGCACGAAGAAGTGCATAAAGGCATCATCGCCCAGATGATACTGAGCGGTCTCGGGGCGGGTTAAGTGCAGCATGAAGCGCGATTTACCGCTGCTGCCCACACCAACCAAAGCACAGCATTCACCCTGACTTAAGCTCTTGAGCAGGCTTGCCGTCAGGTTCATGCGATAGTCCAATGGATGACGCGGCTTGTGCTCGCGCATAGGCGGTGTGTAGTAGCTGTAGCTCATCCACAGATACTCCAGGTTAAGGTGCGGCGATTGCTAAGGCGAAGGCGCGCCGAAAGATCAGGCTGTTCACGCTCGACCAGACACTAGAGAGTGAGTCAGCCAGCATCTCGATCAGCTCATGCTGCGAAGTGCGCAATGCCTCGATGGCAGCATCGGGCGGTACATTCTTCTTTCGCGCCTTCTTCAATGCCGTAGTGGGTAGGCGCTCTAAGCGTGTGATGAGCGCCTGCGCTATTTGGATCGCGGCGAGGTAGCTCTCCAGCGGCGTGAGCATATCTAAGACTTGTGAGACCTCAGCGCCGAGCAGCTCGCGGAAGGCGATCAGATAATCCTGCAGACGGCGCACAGCTACCAGTGCATCCTCCACGCTTGTCCCCTGTTCCATCACGGTGCGCAAGGTCGTCAGTTGTTCCCAGAGCAGCTTGCCCACGTGGTAAATCGCCAGTGCCTTTTCGTTGGGATCAACATCTTCAGTCAGGGTCAGGCGCAGACTCTCCGCCATGCGCTTGAAGCGTGCCACATCTACCGCATCGCAGGCTGCGCGCGCCTCTGCCTGCCAGGTTTGTACGCGTTCGCTGATGGCGAGTTGCTCTTGAGCGTCCTCAGCCAGCATAGCGGCGCGCTCAGCCAGCGCAAGGAGCAAACGCGCCTCGTTGACTGTATCGGCGAACCATTTTGCTTCCTTGCGATGCTCTTTGGCGTCGGCTAGGATGATGGCATCGGTCAGGCGGAATGCCTCGCGCGCTAGTGAGGGTAAAACGTTCAGATCGCCGCGCTGCAAGTGTTGCAGAAGCAGCTCGACGCGCTCTAGCGTCCGTGTGGCAAACAATCGACCGGCGCGCACAAGACTGGTCGTCTGATCCAAGCCAACGTGCACACTGATCGGCTGTAGAAAGAGCGGGCGCGATGCTGCATCGGGCTGTGGGCTTGGCTCGGGCGTGGCAGGTAGGGCGCGCACAGTCACCGGGAAAACTTTTGCCCACAGATCAGCTTTTTTCTGCGCCTGCGCAGCATCCTCAGCGGCGTGCGCCCCGCTGACGATCAGCTCGACTTCATCAGCATTCAGGTGCAGCGCATCAATGACTGTGCTCTGGGTCTGTGAGTGATCGAGACCGTCGGCAACCCGCAGGATAGCGGAGAGTGCCAGCGCATCGCGGCGCAAGTCCTCAGGCAGCGCCATGTAGACTGGCTCTGCTTCGGGATTGACCTTTTTGCGATGAAACGAGGTGGTACAAGCCAGAATGCGCCGTTCATCATCGGAGAAGCCACGCAAGGGCGTGTTAAGCAAAATATCGCGCCCGCGCAGGTGATGGTTGGGCGGATCAATTTCATAGGCGATGTTATGGACAAGGGCGGCTGCCTCTAGCAATGGGCGCAAGCTGGAAGGGAGGCGATGGACGGTCTGTGTTGCGTCGAAAATTTGGGCAGCCAGGCTGCCGACATGCCGTGCATGTGCCACATCGACTTGATACTGTTGGCAAAGTGCCTCTAGACTGATGCGATCGTCATCAGTGGGCGCAGGCGGCTCGGCAGGCTGAGATTGAGCAGGCGTGTCGTCCTCGACCATGAACAGATCGAGCCCTTTTTGGCGGTACTGACGCCATAAGTACTGCACTTGATTAACGCTAAGCTCTGTGCGCTTGGCGGTCTCGGCGGCGGTAGCGCCATCGTGCCAGGCCAGGATGGCAATGGCGCGTTGGCGCAGCGCTGGCGAGGCAGTCTCGGCGATTGTCTTCAAACGTTCTTCATCTTCGGGCGGTAATAAGGTGCGTTGCCCCTTCACCATGTCTCAAATTCACCCCAAATATCAAATGTGGCGGCGCAAATGAGGCTTGCGCCATTTCGCAATAGGTGGTTTACAGGAAACTATAGCAAGTTTTGCCATCCGCGTAAACTTGCTAAGGCAGCGCCTCGCGCGGCGGATAGTTGCCAAAGGTGACCGGCGGCGTATTGCCCTGAGCAGCCCAGCGAGCGGCATTGGCAATGACGCGGCGTACATTCGCGTCATAGTAGGTCGGGTAGGTCTCGTGACCGGGCCGAAAGTAGAAAATCCTGCCTTTGCCGCGCGTATAGCAGCAGCCACTGCGGAACACCTCGCCGCCTTTGAACCAGCTGACCATCACCAGCGTCTCTGGAGCAGGGATATCGAAGCGCTCGCCGTACATCTCTTCTTGGGCCAGCTCGAAATACTCGCCCAAGCCGTCAGCGATCGGATGGCTCGGCTCAAGAATCCAGATGCGCTCGCGCTCGCCTGCCTCGCGCCACTTTAGGTTGCAGGTGGTGCCCATCAGGGCTTTGAAAATCTTCGAGAAGTGCCCACTGTGCAGCACGATCAGGCCCATGCCACCCAACACACGTGCCCGCACGCGCTCCACCACAACATCGGCCACATCTTCATGCGCCACGTGCCCCCACCACGTCAGCACATCTGTTGCCGCTAGAACATCCTCAGTCAGGCCGTGCTCAGGCTGATCAAGGGTTGCTGTGCGCACGCTAAAGCGCGGATCGGCGCGCAGCCCTTCAGCGATAGCCTCATGCATCCCATTAGGATAGATCGCAGCCACTTGTGCGCTTTTCAACTCATGCCGAAACTCGCCCCAGACCGTCACACGGATCGTCTGCATAATATCCTCACTTTTCAGAGCTGATCAGCGCTGACTCTAGCGTGTTTAGGGTATTTTGCGCAAGACGGGCAAATTGGGCGCCCTGCTGTACAATCTAGGCAGCAGGGATGCATCGTGGAGCGAGCTATGCACATCGCGATTAACGCTTGGTTCTGGAATCAGACTCACACGGGCAGCGGGCAGTATGTGCGCGAGTTGGTGCGCGCTTTGTGGCGTCTGCGCCAGAGCGAGGCACATTGCGCCGATCTGCGCCTGACGGTGATTGCGCCGCAGCAGGGTGGCGCCCTGCTCGACGTGCCGGATGGGGTACACACCTTGTGTGTGAGCGCCGGGCGCGGGCAGATCGGCAAGGTGCTATTCGAGCAGCGCGCCTTCCCGAAGGCGGCGGGCGAGATCGGGGCCCAAATTGCGCATGTGCCGTATTGGGCGCCGCCGCTCAGCTCGCCAGTGCGCTTGGTGGTGACCATCCACGATGTGATCCCGCTCAGCCTGCCGGTCTATCAAGGCGGCTTGGGCGGACGGCTGTATTTCAGTTTGGTGCGCGCCTCAGCGCAAGGCGTGGCGCACATCATCACAGATTCCGAATTCTCCAAGCAGGAGATCGTGCAGCACATCGGCGTGCCCGCTGAGATGGTGACGGCGATCCCGCTAGCCGTCTCAGAGCGCTTTCATCCGCGCTTGGGCGCTGAGCGCGACGCCGAAGTGCGTCGCAAATACAACCTGCCCGAGCAGTATGCGCTATATCTAGGCGGATTCGACCTGCGCAAGAATCTGCGCGCCTTGATCGCAGCATACACATACGTTGGGCCGTCGGTCGGCGATGAGTATCCGCTGATACTGGCAGGCGCGCCACCCAAACGCTGGGGGACGCCGCGCTTCCCCGATTTGCCCGCTGAGATTGCGGCGCGTCGGGAGCTGGGGCAGTGGATTCGCTGGATCGGCGCGGTGGATGAGTCGGACAAGCCAGCGCTCTACCGTATGGCGCGCCTCTTTGTGATGCCCAGCCGCTACGAGGGCTTTGGGCTGGGCGCCTTAGAGGCGATGGCGTGTGGCACGCCTGTTGTGGCAGCAGAGGCTTCTTCACTGCCAGAGGTAGTGGGCGATGCAGCGTACCTGGTGCCCCCGCACGACTCCCGCACGCTTGGCGGGGCGATCATCGCCGTACTCATCCAAGACGATCTGCACGCCAGCTTACAGAACCTGGGCTTGGCGCGCGCTAGCCACTTCAGCTGGGAGCGCACTGCTCGCCAGACCTATGCCGTCTACGAGCAAGTGCTGGCGCATTAGAGATCGAATAGGCTAGCGTTGGCGAGTGCATCCTCAATCTGCTCGATCAGGCTCTCGTCCTCGATCTCCTCGGCATATTTGAAGAGATGATCCAAAATGCGCCGCGATTCGCCGCTGCCGATCTCACCGAGCGCCCAAATCGCCATTTCGAGGGTCTGGCGGTCGGTATCGATCACCAGCTTGCCGATCTGTGGCACGGCCTCCTCCAGCCCCAGCTCGCCGGCGGCACGGATCGCCTCGAACCGGATGGCAGGATCGTCGCTGCTCAGCTCGTGGAGCACAAAGCGTGCCCAGCGCTCATCGCAAGTCTTGCCCATCGCGTAGATCGCGGCGGCGCGCAGGCGCGAGTCGCCATCATGGTACGACTCCTCGATCATGCCTGCTACCTCGGCACGGCTGCTGTTGGCGATCGCCTCGAGGGCGCGGCAGCGTACACGGATATCTTCCTGCCGATTGTTGTAGAGCTTAAGGGCAACGCGCTCGGCTTGGCGTGCCTGCATCGGGCTGAACTTGCCCAGCTCAGCTTGTAGGATGAAGCGCCCCAGCGCGCCGACGGCCGCTGCGCGAACAGCCGGCGAAGAGTCAATCGTTGCCATCGGCAGCAGGCGGTTCAACATCTCAACGGACTCATCCAGCCAAGCCGCCTCGATGGCTGCCTCGCGCAGGTTGTCGTGCAGATCGGTCAGGGCGAGGTGTGTGACGGCGCGGAAGTCAGTATCGAAGTCAGCTTCGCTTAGCGTCGCGATCTCGCGCAGCACCTGGTGACGGCGCGCAATCGGGATACTGCCCCACGCCTTGATCAGCACCTGCTCCTCAGCCGCCCCTAAGTTCGAAAGGCGACGTACCATCCCTTTCGTCACAGGCACTTCCTCGCTGATTAAGCTGCGTATGACATCCTCAAACTTGATCGCCATGTCCTCTGCTCGCTCGCTAGCGGATGACTTGCCCAATCGGATTCACAATATCGTTGACCACCAAGAGCATGAACAGCCCTAAGATGAACATCAAGCCGAGCATGTGAATGACGCCCTCACGCTCAGGCGCCATCGGCTTGCCGCGCACAATCTCAATCAGCACAAACAGGATGCGCCCACCATCCAAGCCAGGAATCGGCAACAAGTTGGTGAAGCCAAGCGCCAGGCTGATCAGCGCGGCGAAGTTGATCAGCCGCAAGGGCGAGCCATCCTCAACCGAAGCACTGACCACCTGCCCACCCAGCTGCGAAATGCCGACCACGCTGACCGGACGTGCCTCTTCAATGGTTAGGGCGCCGCGAATGAGATCGATCGGGAAGCGGATCAGCTGCTCTAGGATGAAGCCGGTCCGCTGGATGCCTGCAAGGACTGCCTCAGGCAGCGGCTTGCCCTCAGCCCGATCCTCAAGGGCGAGGCCGGTGAGCAGATTGAACTCCAACGGGCGCAGCCCAATGCCAACGGCCGGCTCACCAGCGGCTACGTTGCGACGCGGCACGACCTCTAGGGTCAGGCGCTCGCTGCCGCGCTGCACCACAAAAGTGACCGTCTCACCGCCGCGCTGGCGCACATACTCGACCAACGACTGTGTCGACATCACCCTACCATCCACGCTCAGGATGACGTCGTTAGGCTGGAAGATGCCATCGGCAGGCATGTTGCGCGTCACGCTTGTGATCAACACCGCCTGATTCGGGAAGCGGCCCGTCTGTTCGCCCAGCGTTATTTGGAGCGTCTCGCCGCCGCGCTGCACGGTCAGCGTGATGGGCTGATCGCGCTGCGCCTCGATCTGCGCCTCGATTTGGGCTGAGCTGCTCACTGGGACGCCATTCACAGCTGTGATCACATCGCCTGCCTGTACGCCGCCCACCGCCGCAGGCGAGTTAGGGGCCGCCGCTAATGCCACTGGCGGCAGGCTGATGGTCGCAGCGATGATCAGCAGCACAAGGGCTGCCACCACATTCATGCCCGAGCCCGCCGCGAGAAAAAATAGGCGCTGCAGCGGCGTCGCCTCTGCCACCGACTTCAACTTCGGCACTTTTTTGCCCAGCGCCGCCAGCTCTTCCTGATATTTGCGGTAGGCCTGCCGCTCGCGCTCGGTCGCCTCTTCACCAACTGGGCGCACGAAGTCTTCGCCCAACGGGCGCACAAAGCCGCCCAACGGCAGCCAATTCAGTGTGAACTCAGTCCCGTTGCGCTCGAAGAGCTTGGCGGCGCGCGGCGGGAAGCCCAACCCGAATTCCAGCACCGTCACGCCCGTCAGACGGCACGCGATGAAGTGCCCCCACTCGTGGATCAGAATCAGCGGCGTGAGGACGATCACAAAGGAGAGAACAGCCAGTAGGAAATCCATGCAAACCTTGCTTCAGCGCCGATGGGCGGCGCACACCACTCAGATTTGCCCTAATTATACAGGATTTGCACTAGATGCGGCAGGCAAGCGTCTAACTGGTCAGCCTTGCTCACAGCCGCTACAATCTGAGGGTACCTGTGTAATTTAGCGTGGAAAGGCAGCAAAGAATGTATCGCTTTGCGCGTATTCTGACGATTGCCAGCCTCCTGATCGGGGCGCTGATCAGCCAACAGCCCAGCGCAGCGCAGCCGACCTTGCGCATCACACACGTGGTCAATGGCACTCTGGGCGATCGAGGC
>JBDNDQ010000074.1:0-14980 GCA_046719055.1 Aggregatilineales bacterium
GATCTGCCAAAGTGGCGGAATGGCTAGCTCTCGGCCTGGAGACAGTCTGGATGGCTTATCCGAGCGCGCGGAGCGTGCACATCTACACGGATGTGCGCGGCAGCCGCATCCTGGGCGGCGATGAGCTTCTAGAAGGGCGCGGTGGGTTGGCAGGGTTTAGGGTACCCGTCTGCGCGCTTCTCGAGGGCTAGTTTTTAGTGCCGCCAGAGGAAGCTGCTATAATTAGGGCTGCTTAACGTGACAGAAGGATTATCGAGGTGATGAGCGGGCGAATTGTTGTGATCGATTCGGGCGTGGCAAATCTGCACAGTGTGGTGAATGCTCTGAGGCGGCTTGGCGCTGCGCCGCACGTCGCGCAGGCGCCTGACGAACTGAAAAACGCTGCTAAGATCATCCTGCCGGGCGTAGGCGCTTTTGCGGCGGGCATGGCGCGCCTGCACGAGGGCTGCTTCATCGAGCCACTGCGCAACTACGCAGCGCTTGGCGTACCAATTCTGGGGATTTGCCTAGGTATGCAGATGCTTTTCAGGCGCAGCAGCGAGATGGGCACTCACAACGGTATCGGCTTGCTGAGCGGCAGTGTGGTGCGCTTTCCGGCGCAAGGCCCGAAGGTGCCGCACATCGGCTGGAATCAGCTGGAGCATGATGAGTCGTCACGCCTGTTGAAAGGCGTGCCGAACGGCAGCTACGCTTATTTCGTCCACAGCTATTACGCCCAGACCGAACCCGAGAATATCCTTGCGCAAACGGTTTATGGCGTGCATTTCCCGGCAGTGGTAGGGCATGGCAACGTCTACGGTGTGCAGTTTCACCCTGAAAAGAGCCACATCACAGGGCTGCGTATTTTGAAGAACTTCTTGGAGCTGTGAGCGTATGATCATCTACCCAGCGCTTGATCTACGCGGCGGCAAAGTGGTGCGATTGCGGCAAGGCGATCCGCGCCAACAGACCGTTTATAGCGATAATCCGCTGGCAGTGGCACAACGTTGGATTGATGCGGGTGCGACGTGGCTGCATGTCGTCAATTTGGATGGCGCGCTGGCAGAGGCAAACGATAACGAGGCGATCCTCGAGGCGTTAGCGCTGACAGGCGCACAGATTCAGTTCGGTGGCGGCCTGCGCACGCCTGAAGACGTGCAGCGGGCCTTCGATAGAGGGGCGACGCGCGTCGTGCTTGGCACATTGGCTGTCGAGCATCCGCAGCACGTGGCGGCAATGGTGGCGCGCTGGGGCGCTGATGCAGTGGCTGTGGCGCTGGATGCGCGGGACGGGCAAATCGTCACGCATGGCTGGCAGCGCGAGACGGGCGTCTCGGCAGTGGAGCTGGGCAAGTGGCTTGCTGTGGAGGGCGTGCGCCATGCCATTTACACGGATGTGAGCCGGGATGGCGAGCTAATCGGAGTGAACGCTGAGGCTACAGCTCATCTGGCGCGCCAGACAGGCTTACAGGTGATCGCCTCTGGCGGTGTGACGGCGCTGGGCGAGATCATTGCGCTGCGCGATGCGGGCAACATTGCGGGCGTGATTCTCGGCACAGCGCTGTATGAAGGGCTGATCGATCTGGCAGAGGCGATTCGCCTTGCCCAAGCAGAGAGGTGAGGCAGCATGCTGGCAAAACGCATCATTCCGTGTTTAGATGTGAAAGACGGCCGCGTGGTGAAGGGTGTTAATTTTGTCAACCTGGCTGACGCTGGCGATCCCGTTGAACAGGCGCGCGTCTACGATCGCGAGGGCGCCGATGAGCTAGTCTTGCTAGATATCACGGCATCCGTTGAGCGGCGCAACACCATGCTGAGCATCGTTGAGCGGGTGGCACAAGAAATTTTCATCCCATTTTGCGTGGGCGGCGGCATCCGCACCATAGAAGATATCCGCGCTACCTTGCGCGCCGGCGCCGATAAAATCTCGCTGAACAGCGCTGCTGTGCGCCAGCCTAGCCTGATTACAGAGGGGGCGATGCATTTCGGCAGCCAGTGCATTGTGGTGGCTATCGATCCGCGCTGGACGAGCGGGCACTGGGAAGTTTACATTGACGGCGGGCGTGTGCCGACTGGCTTGGATGCGATTGAATGGGCGCGCAAAGTCGAGAGTTTAGGCGCCGGGGAAATTTTGCTGACCAGCATGGATCGTGATGGCACCCAGAACGGCTACGATATTCCGCTGACGCGCGCTGTAGCTGAGGCTGTCAGTATCCCGGTGATCGCGTCTGGTGGCGCGGGCAAGCTTGAGCATTTCGCCGAGGCGCTGATCGAGGGTGGCGCCGATGCAGCACTGGCTGCTAGTCTATTTCACTACCGCCACGTGAGCATTGCGCAGGTCAAGCAACATCTGCAGCAACGCGGTGTGCCTGTGCGTTCTGGCGAAAACGCGGCACTAGTCGAGGCACTGTTCGCATGAGCGATATCGAGGCAATTCTGCCACAGCTGCGCTTTGATATGAACGGTCTGATTACAGCCGTTGTGCAGGACTACAAGACTCTGCAAGTGCTGATGGTAGCCTGGATGAACGAGGAGGCGCTGCGGCTGACGCTCAGCACAGGTGAGGCGCACTTCTGGAGCAGGAGTCGGCGTGCGCTGTGGCACAAAGGCGGGATGAGCGGCAACACCATGCGAGTGCGTGAGATCCGCGCCGATTGTGACGCTGATACACTCTTGCTGCTGGTGGCGCCGAGTGGGCCTGCCTGCCATACTGGCGCCACATCGTGCTTTTTTCGCCGCCTTGAGGAGCTAGTGTGAGCAGGGTCAACCTTGCCGACCCTGCCCACTGTCGGGCAGCTTATTTCTGCAGGGCGCTGTAGCCTGGGCCGCTCTTGAAGTAGTCGTAGTTGGGCTGGATGTCTTCGGTCAGATCGATGATCTCGCCGCCCTGTGACTTGTAGCGCTCTCCGCGGAAAGGCTGCACCTCTTGATCAGGAGCTAGCTCATAGGCTTGCGGTACTTCTTCCTCTGGGAAGATCGCCTCGTAGGGGCACTCTGGCACGCAGGCGCCGCAGTCGATGCAGGTATCTGGGTCGATGAAGTACCAAGGCCACTCATTTTCGGGCAGGCCTGGCACAATGCACTCCACTGGGCAGACTTCTACGCAGGCGCCATCGCGCAAGCACAAGCTGGTGATAATATGCGTCATGGACTGAGTCTCCTTCGCAGAACGCGGCTTAAAGGCCGTTAAGTTTTCCATTCACGTGGGTGAGTCTAGCAAAGCGGCTGGGATTGTGCTGTGACTTTAGTCTCACTTTTGAAAAATTTCTCGGAGCGAGTGCTATGCCGAGTGAGGTTCGGGTGGGCGATACGGTGCAGACGCGCAAGGCGCATCCATGTGGCGGCGATCAATGGCGTGTCTATCGGATTGGCGCAGATATCGGTTTGGAGTGCCTTAAATGTGGGCGGCGCGTCTTGCTGGTGCGCCGCCAGTTTGAGAAAGCGGTCAAGAAGTGGCTGCGCAGAGCTTTAGAGGATGAGGCACCGCCGAATGACTAGGGCGCGCTCTGGTGAGGGCGGCAGTCGGCGCACACGCCGTAGAGCTCGAGCAGATGCCCCTCGATCTTTATGCCATAGCGTGTTTCTAGGCTGGCGATCAAGGCCCCCAGTTCGCAATCCTCGAACTCAATGCGTTTACGGCAGCTCGTGCAGATGATGTGATGATGGTGTCCGTTTGGCATCAGCATGTAGTGGACGGTTGAGCCGCCTTGCACGCTCGTCCATAAGATGCCGAGCTTGATCATCAGATCGAGGGTGCGAAAGACGCTGGCGCGCCCAATCGAGGGATCGCGTGCCTCGACTTGTGCCAGCAGCTCAGCGGCAGTGACGTGCCCACCGCAATTTTCTAGGATATCGAGGATGACCAGGCGCGGCGTGGTGATCTTGTAGCCCGCTTCGCGCAGCGCGCGCACACTCGGCGATTCGGCATTGGTCATGAGAGACGTTCTCCTTTCAAGTCTGGGCGAGAGGATTGCTGCGAGTGGATCGTTTGGCGAGTGCGGCCGTCTCACTGCTGGGGAACTCGGGCTTCTGCTCGGGCGGTAGGCGTAGCACGCGCACCCACTCAATGCGTCGCCCATCGAGACTCTCTACGGTGAAGCGCAGCCCATCGCGCTCAAAGCTCTCGCCAACTTGCGGCACCTTGCCCAGCACACTGAAGATATAACCACCTAACGTATCGCTCTCCTCAGTCGAAAGCTCAACATTTAGCAGCTCATTCACCTCAACTAAGTGAATGCCTGCATCGAAGCGGTATTCATCAGCGCCGATCTGCTGATATTCTGCCTCTTCCTCAGGATCGTACTCATCTTGTATCTCGCCGACGATCTCCTCGAGCAAGTCTTCAATGGTGATCAGGCCTGCCGTGCCGCCGTACTCGTCGATGACGATTGCCATGTGCACCTTTTGGCGTTGTAGTTCTTCCAGCAGCTCGCTGGCGCGCTTGGATTCAGGCACAAAGTAGGCTGATCGCATGATTTCGCGCACCGGACGCTGCCGACTCGCCTCATCTAGGCGCGTGAGCAGATCTTTGGCGTACAGCACTCCAACGATATGGTCGACGGTATCTTCGTAGATAGGGATGCGCGAATGCCCCTCAGCCACAGCCACTTGCAGCGCCTGCTCGAGCGTCGTCTCGGCGCTCAAGGCGACGATGTCGATGCGCGGCACCATCAACTCACGCACCACTTTATCGTTGAACTGCAGCACCGAATAGATCATCTCTTTCTCATCGTCCTCGATGACGCCTTCTTCAGAGCCGGCGTCCACCAGCGTCTTGATCTCCTCTTCGGTGACATAGGCGTTGGGCGCGCCCATCGATGCGGCGAACAAACTGCTCAAGCCGCGCGTCAGCGCTGAGAGCGGTGAGAATAAGCGCACCAAGAGCCCGATCAAAGGCGCCCAGCGCAAGGCAGCCTGTTCAGGCTGCCTTGCAGCCAGTGCAGCGGGGAGCAGCTCGCCGAAGATCAGCATGATCAGCGCGCCAAGCAGCAGCAGCCCGCCAACGCTGGCCAGATAGAGCAGTTGAGAGGCCTGCAGGGCACTCAGCAGGCTCTGTGCGCCGATCAAGACGATGCTCGCCGCCACAAAGTGCAGCAGCGCTGTGAGCACCTGCCGCAGTACAAGCAGACGCGTGGCGTCTTCGCCCAAAGCGAGGGCGCGCGCTGCACGTCGGTCGCCGTCGCTTGCAATTTCACGCAAATGCTGCTTGCGCGCGTTCACGACAGCTGAGAAGGCTGTGGAGAGAATCGCGCTCAGCAGCACAAGCCCTAAAAAACTAATCAGCGCAGCCGTACTGTGATCTTCAGACATTACTTCCTGTTACCTTGCCCAATTTTACGCTGTATGAGCCTGCCGCTATTCGCTCGGCGCTTTCGGATCGCCCGCTTCCTGCGTAACCTTCGGCTGGCGCGGGCGCATACGCGCCGGCACCCCGACCGCAATATAACCAGATGGCACGTCGCGCGTCACGACGGCGCCGGCGGCAGTTTGCGCGTGTGAGGCGATGGAGATGGGCGCGATCAGCAGGCTATCGCTACCGATGAAAGCCTGATCGCCGATGATCGTCTTGTGTTTGCGCACGCCATCGTAATTGACCGTGATCGTGCCCGCGCCAATGTTCACATCCTCGCCGATCTCGGCATCGCCGATGTAGCTGAAGTGCCCCATGCGTGTGCCACGCCCCAGACGGGCGTTCTTCACCTCGCCAAAATTGCCTAAATGCACGCCTTCGCACAAGTGGGCGCCCTGCCGCAGATGTCCAAACGGGCCGATTTCAACGTGATCCTCGAGCACAGCCCCTTCAATGACCGACGCCACGATGCGGCAGTGGCTGCCGATGTGCGAGTCAACGATGATTGTGCTACTATCGATCAGACAATTCGTGCCAATGGTCGTCTTACCACGCAGCTGCACGTTTGGATAGATGACCGTATCTGCGCCGATCTGCACGCTATCCTCGATGTACGTCGTGGCAGGATCGATCAAAGTCACCCCATTAAGCATGTGCATCTGATTAATGCGCCGCCGCAGGATCGCCTCTGCCTCCGCCAGATGGACGCGCGTATTTATGCCAATCACTTCGTCAGGATCGGAGGCCTCCACACCGACAACTCGCTGCCCTTCCGCCACAGCCATCTCGATCAGATCGGTTAGGTAGTACTCGCCCTTAGATTTGGGCTGGATGTGCGGTAGCGCCTGCCACAGCCAGGCAGCATCGAAGGCGTAGACGCCCGCATTCAGCTCGCGGATGGCGCGCTGCTCGGGTGTGCATTCCGCCTCTTCTACGATGGCAACTACGCTCCCATCAGCAGTGCGCACGATGCGCCCGAAGCCGCGCGGATCGGGCAAGGTGACCGTTAGCATGGCCAGGCAGCCTTCTGCGTTAGCGCGCTGTGCATCGATCAGGCGTTGTAAGGTCTCGGGGCGCAGGAGAGGCATATCGGCATAGGTGACTAACACCAGATCGCAGGCGCCACGCAGCTGATCAGCGGCTTGCAGCACAGCGTGACCAGTGCCAAGTTGCTGCGCTTGCAGGACAATCTGGGCGCGCCCGCCCACTGCCTGCACCACTGCTTCCGCCTGATGACCGACTACCACAACCAGCCGATTGGCACCGACCCGCTCAGCCGTCTGGATAGCGCGCAGCAGCATCGGTTGCCCGCCGATGGGATGTAACACCTTCGGCTTCTCGGACTTCATGCGCGTGCCTTGCCCAGCGGCGAGGATGACAGTTGCAACCTTCATAAATCTTTTCCTCTCTGCAACGCAAAGCGCCGACAGGCGGGGCAGCGCGTCGGCTGACTAAGTTCCCTATGTTGGATGCCCTTTTCCACTGAGCCAATCTTACTTAGCCCACACTCATGTATATCTTATCACCCCTTGCCGCCCAAAACAACGTTCTCGTGCCAAGTTGAGTAGACCGCGCGCCACTTGTGCAGACTTCTAACACTTTTCCAAGCTACGGGCAGGCGAGATGTGCTATACTTTAGCAATACAAGTATTCAATAGCGGGAGTGATAGCCTATGGGCAAGCCGAACAAGCCAAACATCGCCGCTCGACTTCGTGAGTTGCTCGACGAACTTGGTCGTCTGTTGAGGCCGCCCAAAGTCGTGCCAGCGCGTGTGCCTGTTCGCAATCGCCCGATGCCACCACACCGCTAAATCTAAGCCGAGCGCGCTTTCAGCAGAGGTCAGGTTCGCCGATGAGCCTGGCCTTTTTTGTGTTACGATTATGCATCATTCATCTGGGGGAAGCTTATGCCTGAGAAGTACAAGCCACAAGAGATCGAGCCGAAGTGGCAGGCGCGCTGGGAAGCCGACGGGCTCTACCGCTCGCGGATTGATCACAGCCGTCCCAAGCACTACGCCCTGACCATGCTGCCCTATCCAAGCGGCGACCTGCACATCGGCCATTGGTATGCCATGTCACCTTCTGATGCGCGGGCGCGCTACATGCGGATGCGCGGCTACAACGTGCTCTTCCCGATGGGCTTCGACGCCTTCGGCCTGCCAGCGGAGAACGCTGCCATTAAGCATCGCACCCACCCTAAAACGTGGACGTATGCCAACATCGAGCGAATGCGCAAGCAGCTGCGCTCGATGGGTGCCATGTTCGACTGGGAGCGCGAGGCGATCAGCTCTGACCCTGAGTACTACCGTTGGACGCAGTGGTTCTTCCTGAAGTTCTACCAGCACGGCCTAGCCTACCGCCAGCACGCTAGCGTAGATTTCTGCCCAAACTGCAACACAACCTTAGCCCGCGAGCAAGTTTGGGGCGAGGATCGGCACTGTGAGCGCTGCGGCACGCCCGTCATTAAGAAAGAGCTGGAGCAGTGGTTCTTCCGCATCACGAAGTACGCCGAAGAGCTGCTGCAGCATCCCGAGAAGTGGCCTGAGAAGGTCAAGTTGATGCAGACGAACTGGATCGGGCGCAGCGAGGGCGCTCACGTCACTTTCCACACAGAGCAGGGCGATCCGCTGCTGATTTTCACCACGCGCCCCGATACGCTGTGGGGCGCCACTTTTATGGTCTTGGCGCCGGAGCATCCGCTGGTGCCCAAAGTGACAAGCGATGTACAGCGTGCTGCAGTCGAGGCCTACATCGCGCAGGCAGGGCGGCAGAGCGAGATCGACCGTACCACCGCTAACCGAGACAAGACGGGCGTTTTCACGGGCGGCTATGCGATCAATCCGGTCAACAATGAGCGTATCCCGATCTGGATCGCCGACTATGTGCTGATGACCTACGGCAGCGGCGCGATCATGGCGGTGCCGGCGCACGATGAGCGCGACTTCGCTTTCGCGCGCAAGTTTGGCTTGCCTATCCGCGTCGTCATTCAGCCGCCTGAAGGCGGACTGGATGGCGAGACGATGACTGAGCCATTCCTTGGCGATGGTGTGATGGTGAACAGCGCGCACTTTGACGGCACGCCAACGGCGAACGGTGAGGCGATCAACCGCGTGATCGCTTGGCTAGAGGCGCAGGACATCGGCAAGCGCGCCGTGACCTACCGCTTGCGCGATTGGCTGATCAGCCGCCAGCGCTATTGGGGGGCGCCCATCCCGATCATCTACTGTCCTAACTGCGGCATCGTTCCCGTACCTGAGGATCAGCTGCCAGTGCTGCTGCCCGATGATGTTGAGTTCATGCCGACGGGCGAATCGCCGCTGAAGTATCACCCGAGCTTCCTGAACACGACTTGTCCGAAGTGTGGCGGCAAGGCGCAGCGCGAGACCGATACAATGGATACGTTCATGTGCTCATCCTGGTATCAGCTGCGCTACCTTAGCCCGCACTACGACAAGGCGCCTTTCGATCCTGACGAAGCGGCTTACTGGTTGCCCGTCGATCAGTACACAGGCGGCATTGAACATGCTACCATGCACCTGATGTACACGCGCTTCTTCACGAAGGCGATGCGCGATTGTGGCATATACAAAGAGGCAGCCTCACGCCGCGATCCGAGCTTGCCGCCCATCGATCACGAGCCGATGCTGGCGCTCTACAATCAAGGCATGATCTTGGGCGAGCCGATGGAAGGCAGCTACATCGCCGCTTTCGGCACCTGGCAAAATGAGACGCTGCATGTCCATAAGATTGTGGTGATCGACAAAAAGGCGGCGAAGGTCATGCAGGAGGCTGAAGATACCGTCAATGATCTTCTGGCAGGCCTGAACGATGTAGCCCGCGCCTTCGGCGAGCCGACGGACGATGCCCGCATGACGACTGCGATTGGAGAGATTATCAAGCGCAACGAGAACGTAATTGTGATCGAGCGCCTGGATGAATCGCAGGTGACGCTTGAAGTGGCTGAGGATGCACAGATTGTCGATCAGGTGGGTGATGTGGTGCCGATCGCGTCTCTGCGCTATCGGCTGGGCGTCGAGAAGATGAGCAAGAGCAAGGGCAACGTAGTAGCGCCGGACGTCTTGGTGGCGCAGTACGGCGCCGATACTGTGCGCGCTTACCTGATGTTCGGCTTTCGCTGGGAGAGCGGCGGCCCGTGGGATTCGCAGGGCATTCAGGGCGTGGTGCGCTGGCTTAACGACGTCTGGAGCGTAGTGACGGACTCGCCAGCTGTGGAGGGTGAAGCTGATGAGAAGGCGATCCGTGCGCTGCGCCGCAAGGTGCATCAGACCATTCAGCGGGTGGACGAAGGCTTGGAAACTTTCAGTTTCAACACAGCTGTGGCCGCCTTGATGGAGTTGAAGAATACGCTCTTGGCAGCGCGCAAGACTCCCGTCCGCAATACAGAGGCATGGCGTGAGGCAATTCGGACAATGCTCCTGCTGATGGCGCCAATCACGCCACACATCGCTGAGGAGCTGTGGGAGCGCATCGGCGAGCCGTACAGCATTCACACTCAGCCCTTCCCCGCCTTTGATGCCGATGTGGCAAAGGAAGAAGAGATCACGCTGGTCGTCTCAGTGAATGGCAAGCTGCGCGCCCGCCTGCAGGCGCCGGCAGGCCTGCAGGAGTCAGAGGCGGTGGCATTGGCGCTCGCCTCGCCAGATGTGCAAAAGTACATTAACGGCGGCGCGCTCAAGAAAGTCATCTACGTGGCAGAGCGCGGCATGCTGAACTTGGTCGTCTGAGCGCAAGAGGGCGGTCTGGGCGCAGCGCGTGCCCAGATGCGCCCTCAGCCACGCTTGCGCTGAACAGTCTCACCTTTGTTATAATGGATGGCACGTTTTACCAGTCGGAGCTGAACAATGAGCCGTGTTATCAACCCTGAGAGCGCGGGCAAGCTGCGCAATCAACACATGCGCACTGCCGCTGAGATTCTGCGACGTCTCGGCCAGAAAACTGAAGTGGACGCCGAGGCGCGGGATATGGTCGCCACGTTGATCTACTGTTTCCGCGAGATTGAAGATGGCATTGAGGTCTCGATGGAAGCGTGGGAGAAGCGCAACTATTGGAACAAGGTTGAGCAGTTTCGCGCACAGTGGACGTGGCTGAGCGCGGCGTGCGGACGGCTCGAGGAAATGGTTCGCACAGGGGCATGGGATCAGCTGCCCATGCAGATTTTGCCCTTGCTGCCGCACTTTGTTCAGATCACGATAACCAAATTCACGCGCACTCCGGAGACTTGGCTAGGCGCCTATGAACGGCTGATGGCAGAGTACGCTCAGCAAGGCAGCGCATGAACGAATACCCGATTCCAGCGGCGCCCGTAAGGATGCTACATGAGGTCAACCGTTCGCGCTTGATCGCCTCGCTCAGCCACGCTGAGAGCGTCTCGGCGGCGCGCCAATTCATTGCGGCCGTGCGCGCCGAGATGCCTGACGCCTCACACCATGTTTATGCTTTTCGGGTTGGCTGCGGCAACAGTCTAATTGAAGGGCTCTCGGATGACGGTGAGCCAAGCGGCACAGCTGGGCCACCGATCATGGCTGTGCTGCGCGGCACAGGGGTGGGCGATGTTGTTTTGGTTGTGACGCGCTACTTCGGCGGCATCAAGCTCGGGACGGGCGGCTTGGTGCGCGCCTACAGCGAAGCGGCGCGCCTCGCCATACGGGCAATGTCTGTGCGGCAGAAGGTGGCACCCTGCCGCTTGGCTGTGGATGTGCCGTATCGGCTTTATGAGCGTGTCAGGCTGCTCATCGGGCAGTACAAGGCGCACATCCAGGCTGAGGCATTCGCCGAGTCGGTCAGGCTGGAGCTAACACTGGCCGAGCGCGACTTGGCTGCTTTCAGCGCTGCGCTGCGCGATCTCAGTCACGGCCAGGTTGAGCCGCAGCGCCTGGCACAACCTTTGCCGTGAGCGTGCGTATGGCTTTCTAGGAGCACGTTGCATGGCTGCAGAGCAAGAGCACGTCTGGCTGCTTAGTGCACAATCGGGCGATCAAAGTGCCTTCGGCGAGCTAGTCAAGCTGCATCAAAACGCCGTTTACAACCTCGCCTACCGCATTCTGGGCAACCGCGCTGAGGCAGAAGACGCTGCACAAGAGACTTTCCTGCGTGCCTACGCCAACTTGGATCGCTATGATGTGGCGCGCCCGTTCCGTACGTGGCTGCTCTCGATCACCTCAAATTTCTGCATTGATCGCCTGCGTCGTCGGCGTTTGAAATGGCTTTCGATCGACGAGCCGCTGCCACCGCGCACGCTGCTACAAAGCGCTGAGCCAGAGCCTGAAGAAGTCGCCATTGCCAGCGAACGTGCTGCGCTCGTCCAGCGGTTGCTGGCAGAGCTGACGCCTGATCATCGGGCCGCTGTGGTGCTGCACTACTGGTATGACTACTCCTACCAGGAGATTGCTGAGATATTGCGCACCACCGAGAGCGCCATCAAGAGCCGCCTATTTCGTGCCCGCCAAATGCTTGCCGCTAAGCTGCTTGAATGGCAGGGCCAAAGGCAACTGACTGACCTGTTTGAGACCGAGTGAGTATGGAGAGATGCCGATGAGCGCAGAGCACGACGATGCCAAGAAGTTTGCCCCCCAAGAAGACCCACAAGACGAAGCCACCCAGCTAGCGGCGCGGCAGACAGCAGCAGAGGCAGCTGTGCCATCGGATACACTGCAGATGCCGCTCAGCGCAGCAGAACGCGCCGTAGAACGCCTATTAGTCACAGCTGAGCTGATCGGTGCGCCACCGGGCTTCACTGAGCGCGTGCTGGCGGCGATTCGGGCGGGCAAAGCAGCCAGCTACAGACGACGGCGTTGGTTTCGCCTCTTCTAGGCTGGGAACCAGATGCTGCCACCGCCATCCACAAAGATGGTCTGCCCAGTCATGTAGCTGCTCAGCTCTGAGGCGAGGAATAGCACGACGCGCGCTACTTCATCGGCCCTGCCAAGCCGCCTGAGGATGATCGTGCGCGCGATAGCAGCGTAATCACGGGCAGGCTTGCCCTTGTTCGCCTCAGCATCAGTGCTAATCGCGCCGACAGCCAGCGCATTGACCAAAATGCCGTACTCGCCAAGCTCTAGAGCGAGGTTGCGCGTCAGCTGAAGCAGTGCGGCCTTGCTGGCGCTGTAGACGCCCTTCTCGGCAAGCGCAAAGACGCCCAAATTGCTGCTGATGTTGATGATCCTGCCCCAGCCCTGCGCCTTCATGTGAGGCGCACACAAGACGCTCAGCCGCGCAGCCGCGATTAAATTAGTATTCAGCGCTACTTGCCATTCCGCATCGGTCATCGCTAGCAGAGGGGCAGTCACATTCGCGGCCGCGTTGTTCACAAGGATATCTACGTGGCCGAAGTGCTCAACAGACTGCTGAACGATGCGCGCCATCGCCTCAGCGTCGCTCACATCAGCCCGGAAAACGAGCGGTGCCTTGCCATACGTGGCGCTGAAGGCGTTTTGTGTGGCCTCAACAGATATGTGGCGGCTGAACAAGACCAAATTCGCGCCGCACGCCGCCAGCAAATGCGCTGTCGCTGCGCCGATGCCCTTACTGGCGCCGCTGATCAACGCAGTCCTGCCAGAGAGATCGATGAGCGCGGCGGGCCTCACAGCATCTTTTCACTGATGATATAGCTGGCAGTGGCTGTATTAGTCGCCAGCGGCACATTGTGTACGTTGCAAATGCGCAAGAGCGACTGGATATCGGGATCGTGCGCCTGCGCCGCCAGCGGGTCTACGAAGAAGAAGACAGCTGCAACCTGCCCTGTGGCGACCATCGCTGCAATCTGCGCATCGCCGCCGCGCGGGCCCGAGAGCACACACTGGACGGGCAAACCGCATTTTTCGCTGATCAGCTTGCCCGTTGTAGCAGTGGCGATGAGTTGGTAGCAGCTCAGGCGCTCACGATTCTGCAGGGCAAAGGCGACCATATCCGCTTTTTTGCCGTCGTGCGCGATCAGCGCGATCGTTTGCTCCGTCAAGGCAACCTCGCTAGAGTTCCTTGAGGGCAGTCAGGTAGGCATCCAGCGCGGCTTGCAGGTCGCCCAGTCGCATGTGAGTATCGCCGAGCAGGCGGCGCACTTTCGGCTCCTTGGGATGCTGCTCGACGAGTTGGCGCAAGTCAGCGCGCACCTCTTCGAGATTTTCCATGTTATCCACCAGCGTCTGGTAGCTCTCTAGGGCGGGCAAAACCTGCCCTTGCGCAACCTGCTGACGGGCTTGCTGCAAGCTGGCAGCGCGGCGAATGGGCGGGGTGGGCTGCGGCTCAGGCTTAGGTATGGGTGATGACTCGGCAGCCGGTGCGGCTTGCGCTGCCTCGTAGCGCTCGATTACGCTCGGATCGAGCTTGCCCGTCGGCGCTAGCCAATCTGGGCGCTCGCTGGGCGCCACTTGCTCGATGATAGCAGGCTGCACGGGTGGTGCAGGCGTCTCTTCAGGCAGACCCTCTGCTAGAGCCTCGAGCCAGCTCAGTTCTTCGGGCAGCTGTACGGCAGAGGAGGCTGAGGGGACAGAAGATTGCTCTTCAGGCTGCGCCTCCAGCAGCCACGAGGGAATGCTGCCTTGTAGGATCGGCTCAGCGAGTTCGGGCGGCGGTTCAGGCTTGGGCGTGGGCTGAGCAGCAGGCGTCTCAGCTAGGACGCTCTCGGCGCGCTGGAGCGCCTCTAGGTACCACAGCGGGATGGTCTCATCGCCGGCGCGGCGGCGGTCGTACTCTTCGTTGAAATATTCGGCTAAGTCGTCTACTTCCTCAGGCGAGCTGGGCTTGATCATGCGCTCAATCTCGGCAGGATCAAGCTCAAGGGCTGCTTCTGGCGCCTGAGGCAGGGGCTCTTGCGGCGGGATGAAGTCCTCGCCAAAAGCCAGGTCAAGGTCGGTATCGGACGTCTCAAGCAACCATGAGGGCAAGTCGGCGGGTGGCGTGGGCAGCTTGATCTGTGGGTCGAGGGCTCCGCGCGCGGGTGGTAGGGTTGGATCTACAATTGCCTCGCTGAGCCAGTCGGGCAAGGTGGTGCTTGGCTCGGCGGGTGCCACATCAGCGGGCGAGAGCTCTGCCTCAGCCTCGCGGGCCTGCATCAAGCTGCCGAGCTGCTCAGTCAGCCAGGCTTGAACCTCTTGCGGATCGTTGGAAAGGCCGCCCGCCTCAAGCGGCGAGACGCCCTGCGGCGGCCTAGACGGCACAGCGTCTACCTCAGCTTCGGCGCTGAGCGAGTCGAGCCAGGAGAGCGCCGCATCGGGCGTCATGCTCTCGACAGTAGGTACTTCATTGCTCAACTCGCCTAAATCGTAAGGAGAAGGCTCGCCAAAGCTGGCAAGCCAGGCCATCGGATCAGTCTCCTCGCTAGCGGGCACCGTTGATGATGCCTGCGCCAGCGAATCCAGCCATGCCGTTGTGTCATCGGCCCTGGACGCTGGAGGCGGCTGCTCGAGGGCGCGCACGCTTGAGCTCAGCGTGCTGGCGCTGAAGGGATCGAAATCAGTGTAGCCGCGCTCTTCGATGACAGCATCTGGCGGCGGCAGCGGTACGTCGAGGTCGGCGGCGGTGGTGAGCTCATCTGGGTTCGCGCCCTGCCGACGCGCCAAGCTTTCCAGCCAAGCCATCGGGTCTACGCCGCCCAGTGGGTCATCTGGACTAGTTTGAGCGGCCGGCGTCGGCACGG
>JBDNDQ010000075.1:0-14470 GCA_046719055.1 Aggregatilineales bacterium
AAGCCTGCTGTTGTCAAACAATTCAGGCGTAAGAGAGGCATCTATGGCGAAATCTCGTACCGAATTGATGGTGGAGCGGCTGCGCGACCTCCAGTATGGCAATTCTGATATTGAAGCCTCGGCTGTCGTGAGTGTAGATGGCTTGAGCATTGCCTCTGTGCTGCCCAGCAATGTGGAAGAGGATCGCGTCTCGGCGATGTCGGCTGCTATGCTTTCGCTGGGCGAGCGTATCTCGGGCGAGCTAGGGCGCGGTGCTTTAGAGCAGGTCTACATTCGCGGCACAGCAGGGCATGTCGTCCTGATCTCGGTCGGTACAGACGCTGTGCTCACCTCTATGGCGCGTGAGAGCGCTAAGACAGGCTTGGTCTTTCTAGATATGAAGCGCGCTGCAAGCGACCTTGAAAAGCTTGTCTGAGCGTACCGCGCAACATTTGCACAGCGCAGCGGAGAGGTGTAGCATAGGCGGAAATCCTCTCCGCTGCTTTTGTGTGTCGCTTTTCAAGGTTGTATAGGTGGTCTCGCTAGCAGATGTGCACGCGGCGCGCCAGCGCATTGCGCCATACGTGCGCCGAACACCAATGCAAGCTGCAGAGGCGCTTCGAAGGGCACTGCCGAGCGGCAAGCTGTGGTTGAAACTCGAACATATGCAGGTGAGCGGCTCCTTCAAGGCGCGTGGCGCAGTCAACAAGCTGTTCAGCACGCCGAATGAGGTCTTGCGGCGCGGCGTGATCACGGCTTCGGGCGGCAATCACGGCTTAGCTGTAGCCTACATAGGCTGGCTAGCTGGCGTGCCTGCTTACGTCTACCTGCCGCACAACACGCCGCCGAGCAAAGCCGCAAAGTTGCGTGCGTGGGGTGCCGAAGTGATCATGCACGGCGCTGTTTGGGATGACGCCAATGCGGCAGCGTTGGAGCGGGCTCAACGCGAAGGCATAACTTACGTTCATCCCTTCGCTGATCCGGCTGTGATCGCTGGGCAAGGCACGCTGGCGCTGGAAGTGCTGGAAGATTTGCCACAAGTGGATACAATTCTAGTGGCGATCGGTGGCGGCGGCTTGATCAGCGGGGTGGCGCTGGCCGCTAAAGCTTTAAAACCTTCTGCGCGCGTCATTGGCGTGGAGCCGATCGGCGCCCCCACGCTTAAGGCTAGCCTAGCAGCTGACGCCGTGATCACCTTGCCTGAGATCAGCACGCGCGCTAACACACTGGCACCACGCCAATCCGCGCCGATTAACCTTGCAATCATCCGCCAAAACGTAGATGAGATCGTGCTAGTGAGTGATGAGGCAATGTTAGAGGCGGCGCGCTGGTTGTGGTTTGAGCTGGGCATCGCTGCTGAGCTGAGCGGGGCTGCGGCTACTGCTGCCCTGCTGAGCGGGGCGTTTATCGCACGCCCCGACGAGACTGTGTGCGCGCTTGTGTGCGGCGCTGGCGCAGATGGTGTCGGTTTATGATGTATAGGGGACACTCGGGCGCATGACGCGATACATTTTCTGTACAGGCGGCGTCGTTAGCTCTGTGGGCAAGGGCGTGACGGCAGCCGCCATCGGGCGCATTCTGAAGGCGCGTGGCTTGCGCGTCGCCATTCAGAAACTCGACCCGTACCTGAACGTCGATCCTGGCACAATGAGCCCCTACCAGCACGGTGAGGTCTTTGTGACGGTGGATGGTGCCGAGACCGACCTCGACTTGGGGCATTATGAGCGGTTTATTGATGAGACGCTCTCGCGTGGCTGCAACGTGACGAGTGGGCAGATCTATGCCGATGTAATTGCCCGTGAGCGGCGCGGCGACTTTCTAGGCGGCACCATTCAGGTCATTCCGCACATTACCAACGAGATCAAGCGCCGTGTCATCCAAGTGGCCCAGGATAGCCGCGCTGACGTGCTGATCGTAGAAGTGGGCGGCACAGTCGGCGATATCGAGAGCCAGCCCTTCCTAGAGGCGCTGCGCCAGCTGCGCATTGACGTCGGACGCAAGCGGGCGATGTACGTTCACGTGACTTACCTGCCTTACATCGGCGCCACAGGTGAACTGAAGACTAAGCCGACGCAGCACAGCGTCCGCGACTTGCGCAGCATGGGCATCCGCCCTAACGTAATCATCGCCCGCGCCGACTATCCTGTGCCGAGCGAATTGCTGGAGAAGATCTCGCTCTTCTGCGATGTTGATCGTGAGGCGGTCATCGCCCTGCCAACGGTCAAGACGCTGTACGAAGTGCCGCTTTTACTGGAAGACTCGGGTTTGGGCGAATACATTGTCAATCGGCTGCGCCTCAAGACAGTCGATCCCGACCTGGCTGACTGGCGCCGCATGGTAGAAGGCATCAAAAAGCCGCGCCAGCCGATCGCGATCGCCATCGTCGGCAAGTATGTCGAGCTGCACGACGCCTACATGAGTGTCAAAGAGGCACTCAGCCACGCAGCGGTAGCAGCCGAGCGCGAAGTGCAGATCCAGTGGATTTACAGCGGCGATCTTGAGAAGGGCAAGCAATGGGATGCCCTCGAGCAAGTGGACGGCATCGTCGTGCCGGGCGGCTTCGGCTATCGGGGCATTGAGGGCAAGATTATGGCGGCGCGTTTTGCCCGTGAGCGCAAGGTGCCCTACTTGGGCTTATGCCTTGGCATGCAGGTGATGTGTATCGAGTTTGCGCGGCACGTGCTGAGCATGGAAGACGCCAACAGTACCGAGTTCGAGACGCCTACCGAGCACCCTGTGATTGACCTGATGCCCGATCAGCGCAATATCGCCGATCGCGGCGGCACGATGCGCTTGGGCGTCTATCCGTGTGTGCTGGAAGAGGAGTCATTGGCGGCGCGGCTCTACGGCACAACCCGCGTTGAAGAGCGACATCGCCACCGCTTTGAATTCAACAACCAATTTCGCGGCGCCTTTGAGGCAAACGGCATGCGCCTCAGCGGTTTGAGCCCTGATCGGCGGCTGGTGGAGATCGCCGAGCTCGTCGATCATCCGTTCATGCTCGGCAGCCAATTTCACCCTGAATTCAGCAGCCGTCCTAACCGGCCACATCCGCTCTTCAAAGGGTTCATCCAGGCAGCCATCGAGCATGAGCGCAAACGCAAGAAGGACTAGACACGTGTGACGGCCAGGGCTGAGATCAGCTTCGATGATCTGCCGACGTGGATGCGCCCACGCCGACGGTTGCCCGATCTTGGCATATTGGTAGCACTAGCCTTCGCGGCGATTATCGCCCTGCCTTTGCTCGTGCGCAGCAGCGTTCCACCCTATTCGGCTGTGCCGCTGCACGCCCTGCGCGCCGCTGAGACAGCTAGACTATTGCAGGAAGGCATCTTGTATCCGCGCTGGGCAAGCAACTTTCACTTCACTTACGGCGCGCCAGTCCTGAACTACCTGCCACCGCTACCACATACATTGGCAGCTCTGCATCAGATCATCACAGAAGCCACTCCCACCCAGAGTGTGAAGACGAGCATGCTGATCGGATGGGCAGCTGCCGCTGTAGGTATGTATGCCTTTGGACGTGGGCGCTTTGGCGTGCGTGGCGGCGTCTTAGCTGCTATCAGCTATCTGATGAGCGCGCCGCTCGCTTTTACGCTGCCCTACCAGCTCGGCGAGGCGCCTTACCTGCTTGCGCTAGGACTTTTGCCGTGTGCCGCTGCAGCCATAGACGCTCTGTGGCGCGCCGGCAATCGGCAGGCTTTTGGGCTCGCGCTGCTGTTGTGCGTTGCCTTCTGCCTGTGCGACTCGCGAGTGACGCTCTTCGGTGGCGCGGTGCTGGGCTTCGCAGCGCTCAGTGGCAGAATATATGCGCCTGCTCAGGTGCGTCTGCAGCGGGCGCTGTATTTGGTTGCGCTTGTGGCGCTGACTGCCTTGCTGAGCGCTTTCTACTGGCTGCCCGCCCTGTCGGAGCGCGAGGCAGTCCGTTGGCTGAGCGCCGGCGCGCCGCCTTATGCTGCCCCCATCCCTTTGAACGAGAGCTTGCTCGGCACGCCCCACTACGATCTGAGCGCGCAAAATCCGCCTGTGTTGCGCAGCGTTGGCTTAGGGACAGTGCTCGCAGCGTGTTTGGGCCTTGCGATTGGCAAGGAGCGCAGGCAGGTGGGCGTTTTTGTTGGGTTGGGTGCAGCACTGGTCGCTCTCAGCACCCCAGCTTTCGGTCGGCTGTGGCAAGCGCAAGACTCGTTTTTACCAATTTTGCCGTATCATGCCGTGTTGGTCTCAGCTTTTTGTTGGGCTGCAGCAGCCGGTGGCGCAGGGCAAGGCTGCGGGCGAGGGCTTGGGGGAGCTATCCGGCTGGGCGGCTTGGCAGTGGTGCCGCTCGTACCGATGTGTGCCGCTTTTTTTCCGCCTGCATGGGCAGAGTACAGCAGCGGGGTACCTTTCACTGCTTTTGAGAGCGAGCTTCTGGGCTACCACGCGGCCAGCCTACGCGAAGGTGTGTTGTTGCCTGCCGCCGTAAGTGAGCTGCCGCGCCCGTTGCCCAGCTTGATTGAGAATTTGCGGCTGGGGCGCCCAGCCGATCGGGTGAATCGGGCCACACTTGGCAGTGGCGGGCAAATTTCCCCCATTGCAGAGGGTGGTCTGACGTGGCGCTACGTCATTAATACGCTAGAGAGCAATCTGGTCGAGTTTTTCTTTCACGCTGGACCAAGCTGGCGTGCGTATTTGCAAGGCAAGTCTGTGCCGCTCAGCACCTCGCCGAGTGGCTTTATACAGCTAGCGCTGCCGCCCATCAACGCCGAGCTAATTCTGAGTGTTGAGGAAACGCCAGCAAGCCAATGGGCGTGGGCGCTCACGGGTACAGGCGTGTTGAGCGCGCTGTTCTTGCTGCGAAGGCTGCCGAAGGCGCAATCTGGCTCAGAGAAGGCTGCGCTGCGGCTCGAGCGCCCCGAACAATTCGCGCTGATCGGCGTTGTAGTGTTAGCGCAAGCGCTAGCCCTCGTCATCCGCTGGCAGCCCAACCTGATATTGCCGCGCAGTCAACGCGGTAGCGTGCTGGGCGAGATGACTCCGCTACCGCGCTTTTCGCAAGCTGGCATAGACTCACTTGGCTATCATCTGCCAGGCCAAACCGTGCAACGCGGTGAGCTGCTCTCTCTCACATTCTACTGGCAGGCGGCACGTCCGCTCCTCGAGCTCAATCAGTCAGAGGTGCGCCTGATCGATGTCGAGACGGGCGAGATTGTGGCGCGCAGTGGCAGGCGACACGTCGGCGGCGTGCCTACCCTAGCCTGGCAGCTCACAGGCTACATCCGCGATGACCTGCAGCTCAGCATTCCTCTTAGTTTGCGGCCGGGCAGTTATCTATTGAAGGTTGGGCTGGGCGTATGCAGTCAACCGCTGCCGCTGCCCTGCGAGGGGCTGCGCATCGCAGATGCCTACGACTCGCAAGGGCGTGTCGAGCGTGATGGCATCGTCATCCCACAGATCATCCGCGTCGAGTAACCTACGCCACTCATCTTACTTTTAACTTTTACTCATCCAACACTTATGTGCAAGGACGTGCCAACAACCTTATATTTTGCTTAGAACTTTCAAAGCTTTGTGAAGGCTTTGAACAATTTAAGAGTGTATCCACAGGAGATATTGCTATGCCGGAGCTATCTGCAAGTGAGTTCAGTCTAGTCTACAACGCATTCTCTTTTACGTTCGCCGCCATGTTTGCTACCTTCATCTACCTGGTGCTCTCGCGCGGCAATGTAGCGCCCAAATACCGCAACGCCATCACGATGTCGGCGTTGGTAGTTGCCATTGCGGGCTACCACTACTTGCGCATCTTCGAGAGCTGGCAGGCGGCTTTCGTCGTGAACGATCAGGGCGTCTACGTCTCCAGCGGCAAGGCGTTCAATGATGCCTACCGCTACATCGACTGGTTGCTGACTGTGCCGCTGTTGGTGGCGGAGTTGGTGGCGGTCATGGCAATCGCGAAGGGCAAGGGTTGGCTGACCTTCCGCCTAGCCGCAGCTGCTGCGCTGATGATCATCTTGGGCTACCCTGGCGAAATCGCCACCGACACTGGTGTGCGCGCTTTCTGGGGCTTCCTCTCAACCGTGCCGTTTGTGTACATCTTGTATGAGCTGTTCTTTGGGCTCGGCCCTGCCATCCAGAAGGAGACAGGCGAAGCACGCGTGCTGCTGCGCAACATCCGTCTGCTGCTCCTGGCCACGTGGGGCTTCTACCCAATGGTGTACCTGATCCCCATCTTGAGCGGCGGCGCCGGTGTGACTGCAGGCGTGCTGCTGGCAGTGCAGGTTGGCTACTGCATTGCGGATGTGGCGGCCAAGTGCGGCTACGGCATCATGATCTACGCCATTGCCAAGGTGAAGACGGACGCCGAGCCAGCTGCTATGCAGGTGGGCGCGGCTGCAGCGGTCGCTGGCGACTAGCCCACACTTTGTCTGAATGTGAACGGCTGAGCGACCCTCAGCCGTTTTTGCTTTAGCTCACCAGCGCTGTAGCGCGTGTGAGGAAGACGAGCGTGAAGTTGCGCTTTTTCTCAGCGAGTTGCGCAGCTGATGTGAGGTGCATCGGCGGGAAATGCGCCAGATCGTCTACCACGATGTGTAGCGCAGCCGCCGGATTACGGCTGCCTAAGTGGCTAGAGAGCCGCCGTAAAAGACCCGACGCACCGATTTTATCGAGCTTATCAGCGTCGTGCAGCACTTTGACAAACCGATCGCTTGAGCAGCCGCGCTTGCCGATGGCACTAACGATACGCTCAACCCGCTCTGGGGACATGTGTGAAGCGTATTGCTGCAGCCACTGCTGTGCCATCAGCGCGCCAATTAACGTATGAGCAGTGCCGTGCTGAAGCTCGTCGAGCTTGCCCACATCATGCAGAACGCCCAGTAAAAAGGCTTCTTCGGAACTGATCGAGGCCACCTCAGCCAACATGAGCGCATTGCCCGTCACGCGCAGGATGTGCGCCCACAGGTTGCGCCAAGCCAAGCCGCTCGCCATCAGGTGCGCTTGCGCTTGGGCCATGACCATCTGGCAAGATGGACTCGGAACGTGCAGCGGCTGCCACTCTTGAACGAGCTGCGCACAAAAAGTCCGAACGGTCTCTGTTTCAGTACCTAGATAGGCTTGCCAAGCCTGTGCACTGAAGAGCGGCGCGTTCTCAGCGGCGCCGATCAGAGCGATCAGGCGTGCATATTCGATGGAATAACGCATTGGAGTACCTCGCTAACGCACACTGCTCAAAAGGCGGCTGATGATCAGGACGTAAAAGGGGGTAGCAAGCACAGCAAATAGCACGACTAGTCCATCGCGCAGGCGGCGCCGGCGCGCCAGATCGAGCACATATCCCTCAGGCACGCTTGGTGGCTTGGGCAAGCGCTCGGCAAGGGCAGCGCGCAGCGCCTCGGGCTGGGCCAAGCGCGCCGTCAGCAAAAAGCGCTGACGCGGCGGTTGCTCGGCAGGCGGAGCAGCAATGAGCACCTCTGTCGGCATCCTTTGCGGCAAGTTGGGCAGCTCACGGTAGAGCAGTGCCAAGCCGCCGCGCCGCGTGATGGCGAAGCCGCACATCTGCGCATAGGGGATGCGCCGCACACGCCCTGAGACCGATCCCTGTACAAGCAGGTACTCTGCGTAGAGCCGTATTGCACAAGCTCCCCGCAAAATCTGCAGCAATGCCCAGAACAACACGCCCAAGCCACTGCCCATAAACGCGACACCTATTACGCCCCCCCAAAGCCAACCTAACAGCACTACTCCTATAGAAAGCGCGAGGATAGGCAGGCTTACAGATTCGGTGTAATAGCGGAAAACCATAGCGCCCTAGAACCAGCCTTCAGCGCGCATGCTGGCAGCGGCGCGATATGGGTCTTGTTCATCCAGCGGCATGGTCAGGTGATACGGCAGGGGCTGCGGCTCCAGCTCCACATATAGGATGCCCTCAGCGCTCAGGGCGCCAATCATTGCAGAGGCGCTGCGCGCCACTTCTTCAATGGGCAAGGCGGCGCTCACAGCAATTTCAATAGCAATGTCGTAAAGCGTGGTCAGCCCATCAATACGTAACCAGAGCTCGGCGCCGAAGGGATCAAGGCGCACATGCCGATTCTGATAGCGATCATGTACAATCACAGCGTCCGGGAGCACGCTGTACACACCATCGCGGCGCGGATAGCGCAGCAAAGTGACCGAGAAAGGAGCATTTTTTGTCATGGCACGCCTCTCACCAGCTACACAGTTGCCGAAGTGGCTCAGGCTGCTCGGCACTGACTAAATCGGATGATCAAGTTATCGCTGAACAGGTTCGCACTTGACCATAGTCGCCTTTTATATCCGATTCTAACTGTGTTTTGCAATGCGCCCTTCGCCTGTTGGCGATCCCTACCAAAAGCTAACGTCAACGCGAAAAGTTTGCCTTTATAATTACCTTGCGAAACTAAGTTTGGAGATTTTTAGATGAGCATTCATATCCGTTGGCTAGGACACTCAGCTTTTGCTTTGACCGTGAACGGTGCACATGTCTTGATCGATCCATTCTTGACGGGCAACCCGCTGGCACCTGTTGAAGCTGATCGACTAGAGGCCGACTTCATCTTGCTGACGCACGCGCATGCTGACCACGTCGGCGATACAGTCGCCATCGCTAAGCGCACAGGCGCGACGGTGATCGGTGTGTGGGAAGTGCATGCCTGGCTGCAAAATCATGGTGTTCAGAATACGCATCCGCAGAATACCGGAGGCGGCTACATGCATCCGTTTGGGCATGTCAAGTTTGTGCGCGCCGATCACAGCTCGTCTTTCCCGGATGGTAGCTACGGCGGTGTGGCATGCGGCATTGTGCTGACGGTGAACGACACTCGCCTGTACTTCGCCGGCGATACTGCGCTCTTCAGCGATATGCGCCTGATCGGCGACATAGGCATTCACTTTGCCGCACTGCCCATCGGCGATAACTTCACAATGGGGCCGAGCGAGGCAGTTGAGGCAGTGCGCCTCATTCGCCCGCACAGCGCCTTCCCAATCCACTACAACACTTTTCCCGTCATCCAACAGGATGTGGTCAGCTGGGCGCAGCAAATTCACACCCAGACCGACACCAAAGCCATTGTTGTCGATCCGGGCGGTAGTTTCAGCCTTTAGTAGGCGCTAATCAGAGGCGTGCGCCGCTACTTACACCCTACACGCCTTCATCAGCCTGGACAGTTTTGTAGGTGGCGGTGTGGCGGCGCACATCGTAGCGCACGCGTTCGATGGGCAGAGCTATCGTCCATTCCTCGATCAAGTTTGCCTGGCTATCCATGAGCAGATAAGTCGGTGTTGTATTGACACTGAACTGCCCAGCTAAGCTCTTACCTGGTTCAGTGTGGACGCTCAAGCGAATAACGCGCAAGTTCTCCTCATTTTCTAGCTGATGAATGCGCTTACCGATCGTCATGCAGTAGGCGCAGTAATCGCTTTCCAGCGAGATGAGCACTGGCGTCTCATCTGAGCGGACTTTGTCAAGCAGCGCCTCTACGCTGGGTGCCGGCGGCTCGACATGCCGCAAGTGCGGGCTGAGCTGCCACCAAATCAGAAGAGCAGCTAGGGCTAGGGCAGCGCTGATCGCCAACGGAAAGACTACATCGGTATGTGTGAGCACGGCAAGGAACATCAGCAGCGCCGTGAGCAAGGTCCAAACGAGGGTGGCTATCGAGACGTAACCGTAGCGGTTGAAAACGATGCGCCAGAGTGGGACGTGCGAGCTTTGAGCTGTTGTCATAGTTAGCACCTTGTTTCACACGAGCGATTGTTTCCAATATTAGATACGCTGAAGCGGCGCTTTCTTAGGCCTGCAGCGGCAATTTCACATGAAAGATTTATAATTCATGCTGAGAGCCAACTTTCTGTTGAAACAAGGTGCTGTATGACTGTCGACTCGAATGCCTTGCGCGCCACCATGCGCCAATGGGTGACAGGCGTCACCGTTGTGACCACAGCCTTTGAGGGCGTGCGCGCCGGGATGACCGTGAGCAGCTTTACATCCGTCTCGCTGGAGCCGCCTACGATCTTGGTCTGCCTGAACAAGAATGCCTTCGCACACAATTTGGTCAAGCAGGCAGGCATTTTTGGCGTCTCGCTGTTGGCGAGCGAACAGGCTGCGCTTTCACAGCGTTTTGCAGGGCTTGAGCCAGGTCTCTCAGGCGATCGCTTCGAAGGCGTGCCGTACATCATCGCTAAAACAGGCGCGCCGCTCCTAGAGGGCGTGGTGGGCATGTTGGACTGCGTGGTAAGCGCTGCACATGATGCCAGCACACACACAATCTACATTGGCGAGGTAGTCTATGCACAGGCCTTCCCAGAGCGCAAGCCGCTGATTTACTACAACCGGCAGTACCAGAATCTGGTGCCACAAGGCTGATCATGCGCCGCTTGCTGCTGACATGCTTATTGGCGCTGAGCGCTTGTACGCCTCCATCCGATCCGAGCATCCTGCCGAGCTTGTCGCCTGAGCAGACACGTCAACCGGCTGAGCCTGCTACCACGTACCACGGCGCACTGATCGACACAAACGGGCAGCCTAGCGGCGTCATTGCGCTGATTGTTGGGGCCCAAAATGCGCGTGGGCTCGTTTGTTCGGCACAGGAGCGCCTATGGCAGACGCTCAGCGGTTGGCTAGTGACCAGTCAGCGCAAAGGTGACCTCTGGCAGCTCAGCAACCCAGCTGGCGACATTGTGCAAATGCAGCCCAGCGCCGAAGGCTATGAAGGGCGCTTGAGAGCGCGGAGCGGTGAGATATACACCTTTCGCGCCAGACAGCTGGTGGATGCGCAAGCCATTCAAGAGGGCGCACAAGAAGGCGTCTACTGGCGTGATTTCACGCTGCCTTATCTTGAAGGCACGGTGCGCCTGAGTTTACTGGTAGAGCTGGCCAGCAGTCAGCCCGATCAGACGGTGTTGTGCGGCTTTCTGGCTCAAAGCGAACGTATTATCTCGCGGGTGGGCTTGACCGGCGTTTGGTTGGGGGGCTTCAGCGTGTTTCGGCTGCTCGATCTGCCCAGCCAGCCACGTCTGGAGCTGCTTGGCGCGCTTGGGCAGGTCGATTCGATTGCGCCGCGCCGCTTGGACTGAGAGAAGCGCCCAAACCGATATGGAATTAAGATACAACAGCGCTGACATCGGCTGCAGAATGTGCCATAATTTAGGTAACGAGCCCAAAGCATCGGCGCAGCTAGCAAAAAATGAGCCTTGCCAAACAAGGTGAGGCGTGCTACACTTTCGGGCACAAAGGGCGCATAGCTCAGTTGGTTAGAGCGCACGGTTCACATCCGTGAGGTCATAGGTTCGAGTCCTTTTGCGCCCACATTCACTTGAAAGTGTTGCACGCCGCATGGAAAAGCTCCTTGCGGCGTTTTTGCTTGACTGCTTCGCGCACAAAGACGTCAAAACGATGCCTAGACGAAGTGTGGTGCACCTATGCTGAGACTGATCATGATCCTCGCTGTGACCCTTGGTGCGTTTTTGGGGGGCTTGGCTATCAGCGGTAACGACTCGCCTGGCGTGTGGGTTGGCGGGAGTTTGCTGCTGCTTGTTGCGGCTGTTCTGGGCTTCTTGAGCCGCCGTGTCGCCTTTGCGCGCCAGATAGCTCAACATCAAGCACAGGTCGAGCAGGTTCTGCAAAGTGCGCACGAGCGTGCACGCGCTCTAGCTGAAATCACTAACGCGCTGGGCGCCTCGCTGGACTACGAGAACGCCTTGAATGTTGCCATGGACATCGGCTTGCTCGGCTTGCGCGTCGGGGCCTCAAATACCCGCCTGACTAGCGCTGTTTTGCTATTTGGCGATGATGATAAGCTGCACGTGGTTAGCTCACGTGGGCTGCCGCCCCGCGATCAAGCGCTGGTGTTAGCTGGTGAAGAAGGCTTGGTAGCCGAAACGCTGCGGCGCGCCGAGCCAGTTTTTGCTGCTAGCATTGATAAAGACCCTGAGCTGGTCTACTTTGTGGCGATGCACAGCGCGCGCTCGCTGATGCTCATCCCCTTGCGCGTCAGCTACGAGAACTACGGCGTGTTGATCTTCAGCAGCACACAACCAAACGCCTTCTCACCAGAGCAAGCCTCTCTGCTCACTGCCATCAGCACGCAGGCTGCCATGGCGATCCAAAATGCCATCCTCTACACTAATCTGCGCAAAGAGCGCGACCGCCTGATTGAAGTGGAAGAGGAGGCCCGGCGCAAGTTGGCGCGCGACCTGCACGACGGGCCTACTCAGCAAGTCTCGCTCATTGCTATGCGCCTCGACTACTGCCGCCAGCTCATCAAAAACAACAAACTCAACGATCTGCTGCCCGAACTACAAAGCCTCGAGTCCACTGCACGAGAGACAATTAAGAATCTGCGCCACATGCTGTTCACGCTGCGCCCGCTAGTCTTGGAGACGCAGGGCATCCTGCCTGCCCTAGAGCAGCTCAGCCAAAAGATGCTGGAGAATCACAATTTGCCCATTCATCTCTCGGTGGAAGAGGGGGCAGTCGAGCTGATCGAGCCGCATCGTCAAGGCCCGCTGTTTTACATCATTGAGGAGGCGGTTGGCAATGCCCGTAAATACGCGCAAACGCCACACATCGATATCCGCATCCTGCGGCAAGGTCGGCACGTCTTGGTGGAAGTGCAGGACTACGGCAAAGGCTTCGATGTTGCTGCGGTGAGCGGCAACTACGAAACGCGCGGCAGCTTAGGCATGGTCAACATGCGTGAACGCGCCCAAGCTATCGATGCGCAGTTGCGTCTTGAGAGCGCCATCGGCAAGGGCACAAAAGTAAGCCTGCTCCTGGCTACTCGGAATGTGCCTAACGCCAGCGGCGGCAGGCTAACTGTTGCGCCTAGTGCAGCGGTGCACAGCAACTAAGCCGCTTCAAAACGCGCAGAACAGGCTACTTTGCGCCGCTGTTTGGAGTATAATGCAAGAGGTCTCTAACGTTCATCAAAGCGACGCCGTCTTCTGGTTTGATCGCCCAAACAATCAGTAGGTGAAGTATGTCTATAAGCAGTCCGCGAATTATCATTGTCGATCCGCAGCAGAAACTCTACCACCTGGTGCGCGCTGCGATGGAACTTATGGAGCGCCGCCCGCGCTTGATCGAAACTCACAACGGCGATGATGCACTCGCCGAGCTGCGCGCTATTCCGCCCGACTTGCTCATCAGCAGCCAGAGGCTGCACGAAGCAAACAGCGGCACCGTGCTTGCACTGATGGCAAAGCGCGAGATGGCTGCCCTGCCCGTTATTGTAGTTGGCGAGGAGAGCGATTCTGAGCTTGATGAAGAGACGATCGCCCAATCGCCTTTTCAGTACCTGCGCCGTCCGATCGCCCCTGAAGTGTTCATCCGCAGCTTGCGCATCGCCCTTGATGGGCCTGAGGCCGCGCCACGCGACGTCACACCCGAAGAAATTATCCCAGTGCCGCCGATAGACTACAATAGTCAGGTGCAGCGCATTCTTTTCAACCTAATGCGCAATGTGAACGCCATGGCCATTATCCTTGCCGACCGCAACGGTAAGGTCTTGGGCTACGATGGCGCCGCGGGCTACATCGATCGCGATTTGTTCGCTGCAGCTCTAGCGCCCGGTTTCGGCAACACCATCAAAATGCTGCCTGCGCTAGGCAAACAGCCGCGCGTGCTGAAGTATTACGATGCAGAGCGCAGCACTGTCTTCGGCTTGAGCTTGGGTCTGCATCACTTTGTCATCCTGGTCTATGATCGCAACGCGCCGTCGGCTGCGTTGGGCAACGTAAAGCGCTATGGCGCCACTGCTATAAATGAGCTGCTAGAGATCATCGGCCCGGTCGCCTTTGACCCCAAGCCATCGACATCTCAAGCCAAGCCCGAAATACATGCCAAACGCAAAACGCGCACCCAGGAACTGCGCGCTGTGCAAGCTCAAGCGGCTGCTAGCAAGGCGCCCATTGAGAAGCCCGTCATGCCAACTAAGCCCGCCCCAGCGCGCTCCGATGGGCCGCCCCCTAGCTTTGACCCCAGCCTGCTAGATGCACTGGACAGCGTTGATCTTGCTCAGGCGGAAGAGATGTTCGACCCTGATAAATTGGCAGCCAGCGCACTGGAGCTGACGCCTGAAAGCCGCATGACCTTTGACGACGCGCTGATGCAGGGTATCATTGGCGACATGGATGAATAGCTGAGAAAACCTGAGTAGAATCTGTGGCTACTTCACAAAAAAACACAGCACCCGCAGCTGATCCGCTGATTGGCACGCGGCTAGGCGACTATGAAATCCGGCGCCTGATCGGGCGTGGTGGTATGGCACGCGTCTACGAGGGCTACGATAGCAATCTAGAGCGCCGCGCTGCGATCAAGGTTATCACGCCACAATCGGAAGATAGCGAAGAGATGAAGCAGCGCTTCTTCCGTGAGGCGCGTGCTGTGGCAAACCTACATCATCCGAACATTGTCACAGTCTATCAGTTTGGGCAGGGCGAGAACCTCTACTACCTCGCTATGCGTCTGTTGGAAGGGCAGACGCTGCTGCAAAAGCTGAAG
>JBDNDQ010000076.1:0-13801 GCA_046719055.1 Aggregatilineales bacterium
ACAGCTGCTTGAGCCACCTTGCCGTAACGTCACGCCTAGTGCACCATAACTAGACGAGGGAGGATTCGTGAATTTGCCGCCTATCATTGCGCTTGACGGGCCGGCCAGCTCGGGCAAGACGACCGTAGCCCATGCCATTGCTGCGCAGTACGGCTATTGGCTTGTGGATACTGGCGCGTTTTATCGCGCTGTGGCGTTGGCGGCGCTGCGCGCCGGCGTGCCGCCCAGCGACTCTGAGACGCTCATTGCCCTGGCTGAGCAGCTGCAGATCGAAATCTTGCCTGCCGATGGCACAGATGGCCTTTTCTATCGCTTGCGGCTGAACGGCGAAGATGTTACAGCGGCGCTGCGCAGCGCTGAGGTTGAGGCGATCGTCTCGCAGGTGGCAGCTGTGCGCGGCGTGCGCGAGGTGCTGAACACCACCTTCCGACGCCTCGCCGCAAGCTATCCGCGTGTGATTATGGTCGGGCGCGATATTGGCACCGTCGTCCTGCCGGAGGCGCCGCTGAAAATTTATCTAGATGCCTCGCCTGAAGTGCGCGCCGCCCGCCGCAAGGCGCAGAGCGGTCAACATGATGTGCAAGCCGTCCAGCAGGCGCTGCAGCAGCGCGACTCGATTGACTCCCAGCGCCAGATCGCTCCCCTGCGCCCGGCTGAAGATGCACATTATATCGATACCAGCGCCCTCGACCCGCAAGCCGTGATCGCACACGTTCAGGGCTTGATCACAGCCTGGAGCGTGCGCCACACGCAAGCCTAGATTTCGTGGACAGTCACAAAGAGCTTGGGGCGACGGCGCGTCTCACCGTAGAACAGCTTGCTGAGGGATTCTTCCACCTGGCTTTGCCTACTTTGCGCGTCACCACTGCCTTGTTCTAGCACGTTGCGCACCACCTGTACAGCGCTGTCCAGCAGCGCACTGCCCCTCGTCGAGTTGACAAAGCCGTAGGCCCTGATCTCTGGCGGGCATAGCAGCCTACCGCTGCGGCGCTCGATCACCACGCTCAGCACCACCGTGCCATCGCGCCCGAGCGCCTCGCGCTCGCGTATCACACCGCTGTGGACGTCGCCCACGCTGCCGCCATCCACAAAGACGTAGCCGCCCGGCACGCGCTCGCCGATCTCCATACGCCCGCCCTCGTAGAAGAGCAGCTTGGTGCCGTTTTCAACCACTGCAACGCGCTCATCCGGGATACCCACTTGCAGCGCCAGCTCGCCATGCGCCTTCAGGTGGCGCAGTTCGCCATGAATCGGCACAAAGTTGCGCGGGCGCACCAAATTTAGCATCAGGCGCTGTTCTTCCTGGCTGGCATGCCCAGAAACATGCACCGCATCGATTTGATCGTAGATCACCTGCGCGCCGCGCTGAAAGAGCCGATTGATGGTGCGGCTGACCGTCTCTTCATTACCCGGGATCGGATGCGCTGAGATGATGACCGTATCGCCCGCCTGGATGTTGAGCGTGTTGTGGTTGTTGGTGGCCAGCCGATTCAGCACAGCGCTCGGCTCCCCTTGTGAGCCGGTGACTATGAAAGTGATCTGGTTAGGTGGCAGATGGCGCGCCTCATCAGGGCTGATCAACAGGCCGTCGGGCAGGTCTAGGTAGCCCAGTTTAAGCGCTATGCGCACATTCTCAGCCATCGAGGTGCCAATAATGGCGATCTTGCGCCCGTAGCGCTCCGAGACCCATGCCACCTGCTGGATTCTCGAGATCAGCGAGGCGAAGCTAGAGACGATCACGCGCCCTGTGGCGGCACGGAAGACGCGGTCGAAGGCGCCGTCGATCACGCTCTCAGAGGGCGTCCAGCCGCGCCGCTCGGCGTTGGTGCTATCCGAGAAGAGTGCCACGACGCCGCGCGCCGAAAAGCTGGCCAGCTTGGCGTAGTCGGTCACGCGCCGATCGACGGGCGTCGGATCGAATTTGAAATCGCCGGTGTGGACGAACAAGCCGAGCGGCGTGGTGATGCCAAGGCCGATGCAATCCGGGATCGAGTGGCAGACGTGGAACGGCTCGATCCAGAACGGTGAGAGGTCGAGCTTATCGCCCGCCTTGAAAATGTTGATCGTCACGCGATCGAGCAGGCGCGCTTGGCGCAGCTTGATCTCGACCAAGCCCGCCGTGAGCGGTGTGGCGTAGATCGGCGCGGGGAAGGCGCTGACGACGTGTTGAATGGCGCCGGTGTGATCTTCATGCCCGTGCGTGATCAAAATGCCGCGCACGCGCAAGCCACTCTGTTCGCTCAGATAGCGGAAGTCGGGGATGATGTAGTCGATGCCGAGCATGTCGTTCTCTGGGAACATCAGGCCTGCATCGACGATCAGCACGTCTCTGTCGTACTGAAAGGCCATCATGTTCTTCCCGATCTCGCCCAGCCCGCCCAATGGAATAACTTGCAGAGGCGTCTGACTCATACGCGCTTACTCTCCGAATACATTTTCCTTTTGTACCCTCGACGGGTCGATGCGCTCAGGGCAAGCATAGCACGGCGCAAGAGGCTCGTCAAGCGCCCTGTTGCAGCAAGGCGTCGATCAGGGCTGTGATATCGGCGGCGTGGCGCTGCGCGCTGAAATTATGGCGCACATGCGCTGCGCCGCGCTCGCCAAACGCCTTGCGCCGCTCAGGATCGCGCAGCAAGGCGATCACGCGCTCTGCCAGCGCCTCAGGCTGGCGTGGCGGCACCAGATAGCCCGTCTCGCCGTCCAGCACCGTCTCGGAGGGGCCGCCCACCCGTGTGCTGACGATTGGTCGCCCCATCGCCATGCTCTCCAGCGCCACCATACCCAACGACTCGAACCACGAGCTGCACACCATCACATCTGAGGCGGCGATCACCTCGCGAGAGTCGGGCCAGAAGCCCAAAAAGGCTACAGCCTCGCGCAATTCGGCGTCCTGGCGCACGCGCGCCAGGATGCGCTGCTTGTACGCCTCATCTTTAGAGACGGCGAAGACGTTCTCGCCCGCCACTGCGAAGCGCGCATTTGGCACGGCCCGTCGGATCAGCTTAGCGGCGTCTAGAAAATCGTCATGCCCTTTTACATCCTGAAAGCGTGCGATCAAGCCAACTAGCGGCGTCTCGGGGCTGATGTGCATATGGGCGCGCACGGGCCCGCCGCTGACCGCCTCAGGCTGGTGTTGTGCGGTATCCACGCCGGGGATGTGCACGCTGATCAGCTCAGGCGGCAGCTTAGGCGGCGCGCCGAGCAGCTTTTCCTTCACCGCGCTGCTGATCGCCACGATGCAGCTGAGCTCTTGGCTGAAAAAGCGGCGCTGCCAGGCGTGAATCGGGAACCACCAGCCCATGGCATGCCAGATGACGGGCACCTTGAGCGCGCGCGCCGCCGGCACAATGAAGGGCAGGCTGTGATAGTCGCTGATGATGGCGCGGATGGCGTGCTGGCGCAGAAAGGTGCGCAGCTTGACGACGATCGGGAAGCGCGCCCACAGCGCAGGCAGGAAGAATGTGCTGGCGCCGCGAAAAGCGAGCGTGTGAGTCTGGACGCCGAGCCTAGCTGCTGCCTGTGGGAATTTGCCTGGTCGCGGAGTCAGCAAGTGGAGGCGGAAGCGCGTTGTCTCGAGGGCACCCATCAGGTTCAGCGTCAGCGACTCACCGCCGCCGATGCCGGTGTAGGTTGTGATGAAGAGCAGGTTGAGCATGTTTCAGTACCCTCAACGGGTCGAATAAGGCCGCAACTTTAGTCCCTGTCACTCGTTGTCGAGCGGATTGTTGGCGGCGTCCAGCTCGATGTAGTGTCTCCAAGCGTCTGGCCCGCTGCCAACGGCAATGACAAGGTAACTTGTTCTGGGCGTCTTGGGCTCCCAGCGCAGCTTCATGCCTGCCTCGCTGGGCAGGCGATTGCCCTTGCGATGATTGCAGCTGTAACAGGCGCAGGCGGTGTTTGTCCAGTTATCCTTGCCTTTGCGCGAGCGTGGCAGGATGTGATCGACGGTGAAGTCCATCTTGGTCAGAGTTTTACCGCGCACCACGTCGCCCACGCGCACGCCGCAGTAGATGCAAGTGTAGTTATCGCGCATCAGCACGCCTTTACGGCTCCAATGTGCCTTGCGGCGCGGCACATTGATGTAGCGGCGCAGGGCGATCACTGAGGGCACTGCGAAGGTGGCATTCACAGTGCGCAGGACGCGCCCCGTCTCTTCGATGACGACAGCCTTGCCCGCCATGATCAAGCTGATGGCGCGCGCAATCGAGATGACGGCTAACGGCTCCCACGTGCTGCCGTTCAAGAGAAGTACACGCCCGTGCAAGACTCTTCCTCCCTTTGCCTGCCTGCTGTTTTGCTGCAGTGCCTTTAGCCAGTTGAATAGCGCTGCAACACTGACTTATTATACCACAATTGCCGTTTCAGCACCTTCAACAGGTCGAATAGGGGTGCAGGGAGTGCACAGAATAAAATGGCATAGTTTGGGCATGACTAAGTGTCTGTATTGTCAAGCTGACAGACACCAGGTCAAGGCTGTGCCGTGTGTGTCAGCGCGCCTACACGCCTGCACCAAAGCCCGCTCAAGCTCTACCTCGAAGGTTATGAGCTTTCCGCGCTATCGCACAGCGGCAGCTGCACGCTGGCCCGCCCATGTCCAAAATTTCGTGTCTGTTTAAACTTGGACACTCCCCCCGCCTTTCCGGCTGAAGTCAGCCGCCTTCGCAACCTGAAGGGCGGCGCGGCGTACTCTCTACTTAGGTGGGCGTGGCGCAAGGGCTTGTGCTAAATTATCACCAGCACTTCCTGCAGTGCCCAAGCCCATCATACACATCGGCTATCAGGAGTCTATGCAGCCATGCGAATTATTGTGCATACGGGGAAAGGCGGCGTTGGCAAGACCAGCATCTCGGCTGCGACAGCGCTGCGCTGTGCCGAGCTAGGTCTGAAGACGATCGTGATCAGCACAGATACGGCGCACAGCTTGGGCGATTCGCTCGACATGACGATCGGCCCAGAGCCTGTCGAGCTGCGTCCGAATTTGTGGGCGCAGGAAGTGGACGCCCGCTACTCGATGGATAAGTACTGGGGCGCCTTCCAGAAGTACATGGTGGCGCTCTTCACCAAGCGGGGCGTCGAGGATATCGTGGCAGAGGAAGTAACCATCCTGCCTGGCTTTGAAGAGGGCGCGCACTTGCTGTGGATCGATAAGTACATGCGCGATGGCTTCTTCGATGTGCTGGTGGTGGATGCCGCGCCCACCGCCGAGACGCTCCGCCTGCTGAGCTTGCCGGATGTGACGCGCTGGTGGTTCGAGCGCGTGCTGACCTTGACGCGCGGCGCTGCCAAATTCCTGCGCCCGATCGCCCGCCCGCTCTTCCGCGCCGAGCTGCCCGATGAAGAGGCGTTCAACACTGTCGAGCAGCTCTTCCAGACGCTTGATAAAGTCCGTGCACTGCTTGCTGATCCGCAGCTGAGCAGCATGCGCTTGGTGGTCAATCCCGAGCGCATGGTCATCAAGGAGACTCAGCGCACCTACACCTACCTGAACCTGTATGGCTATGTGGTGGATGCTGTGCTATGCAACCGCGTGATCCCCGATTGGGTGAGCGATCCGTACTTCCAGCAGTGGAAGGATTTGCAGCGCGAGAATATGACCTTGATCGCCGAGGCCTTCGGCGAGCTGCCAGTGCTCAAGGCGCCGCTCTTAGAGCGCGACGTAAACGGCATCGCTGCCCTGGAGCGCATTGCCGATGCGCTCTACGGCGAGCGCAACCCCAGCCAGGTCTTCTTCAACGGGCAGACTCACCAAATCATCCCGCTTGAAGATGGAGGCTATCAGGTGCGGGTGCCGCTGCCCTTCGCCAGCAAGGAAGACCTCGACCTGTACCGCTCAGCCGACGAGCTCACTTTACGGGTCGGGCCGTATCGCCGCAACATCGTGCTGCCACACGCCCTATGGAAGCTAGAGATCGAGGATGCCAAGTTTGAAGGATCAGCCCTTAGCATTCACTTCGCCGCCAAGCCTTGAGACTCGCCAGCGCCTAGAGCGCCTGATCGCACCAATGCCAGATCTCCGCGCGGAAGAATCAGCGCGGCAGCGTCTGCACGCCGAGGCGCAAGTCGATCCGCGCCGCGAGACCGCCTTCAAGGTGCGGCGCGGCCGCTTCCGCCGTACAGTGGTCTTCTTCACACTGCTGTTCATACGCGTTATCCTGTGGGAAGTGGTGATCCGGCGCTTCACGGGCGAGCGCTTCGTGGCGCGCGGCCGATCAGCGCGCTGGCGGCACTACGCACGGCGCTTCCGCGCAATGGCGATCGATATGGGCGGCGTGATGATCAAGCTCGGGCAGTTCGTCTCCAGCCGCGTAGATATCCTACCGCCCGAGATCACCAACGAGCTAGCCGGCCTGCAGGATCAGGTGCCCATCGTGGACTTCAGCTACATCCGCGCCACGATCGAGCGCGAGCTGGGCAAGCTCGAGGAGCGCTTCCTATGGTTCAACCCGGAGCCTGTGGCGGCTGCCTCATTTGGGCAGGTGCACCGGGCGCAGCTGCTCAACGGCGATCGGGTGGTCGTCAAGGTGCAACGCCCCAACATTGTCGAGACGGTCAAGACTGACCTGGCAGCGCTGGGCGTAGTAGCGCGGCTGGCAATGCGCTATAAACCAATTCGCAAGCGCGCCAACGTACCAATGCTGCTCAAAGAGTTCAGCGATGTGCTGTGGGAAGAGCTGGATTACCTTAAGGAGGCCGATCACGCCCTGCGCTTCCAGAGCATGTTCGCCGATGACATGGGCATTTATGTGCCGTCGGTCTACCTGGAACACACCACACGCTATGTGCTGACGCTGGAAGATGTGACCAGCATCAAGCTGAACGACTACGCAGCCATCGATCGGGCGGGCATCAGTCGGCGCGAGGTGGCAGCGCGCCTGATCGACTGTTACATGAAGCAGATTTTCGAGTTCCGCTTCTTTCATGCCGATCCGCATCCTGGCAACATCTTCATCTATCCGCTGCCTGAGCAGTATCAGGATGGCGCGCCGCACGGAGAGCGCAAATTCTACCTGATCTTCATCGACTTCGGCATGACGGGTAAGCTGACTGAGCAATTAGTCAATGGGCTGCGCGCGACGTTGCTCGCCGTCATCACGCAGGATGCCAAAGGGCTAGTGGAGAGCTACAAGAATCTGGGCGTGCTAATGCCCGATGCCGATATCGAGCGGCTTGAGCAGGCGACGCGCGCCGTCTTTGAGAAGGTCTGGGGTCTGGATATGAACGCGCTGAAAGATATCCCCTTTGAGGAGATGTCGGGCGTGGCGCTGGAGTTCAGCGATCTGATCATGTCGATGCCTTTCCAAATGCCGCAGGACTTCATCTACCTCAGCCGCACGGTCAGCATCCTGAGCGGCATGTGCACTGGGCTCGATCCGCGCTTCGATCCGTGGCGGGCGATGCAGCCCTACACACAACGGCTGCTCAACGATCAGCAGGCTGCCGATCGGCGCAGCGCGCTGAACGGCAATTTTTTTGTGCAGGCGGCCTTCCAATCTGTGCGGGAGCTGGCCCAGCGCGCCTACCGCCTGCCCGCCCTCGCCGATACCGTCCTGACTCGGGCTGAGCGCGGCGATCTGGTAGTGCAGGTGCGCCCCAACGACGAGCTAGGCAGGCAGGTCACGCGCATTGAGTCGACATTGAGCCAGCTCAACAGTGGCCTGATCTTCGCCACACTGACTTTGGCCAGCACGCTCTTACACATCAGCGGCGAGCGCTCGCTGAGCGCGATCGGCTTTGTCATCAGTGGCGCCCTGCTGCTGAGCATCCTGCTGCGCGGGCGGGCTTGAGGTGCTCTTGCCAATGCCTTTCTAATGCATAGCGCTTGCCAAGTGTGGTAAAATTTGCGAACTTTGACACATCAAAGCCATGCTACACGACAGCGCCTCAACGCCGCTGCCCCCGAGGGGTTATCTTATGTGCCACATTTCACGCACAGCGTCGGTGCTTGAGGCGCCGATGCTGTAAAGGAGTCGCTAAACCGTGTCCGAGAAAGTTCGTGTTGCCATCATAGGTGTGGGCAATTGCGCTTCATCGCTTGTGCAGGGCGTGCAGTATTACCGCGACGCCGAACCTAACAGCCTGATTCCTGGCTTGATGCACATCGTCTTGGGCGGCTATCACGTCCGTGATATTGAATTTTCGGCTGCTTTCGACGTCGATGCTGAGAAAGTCGGCAAGGACCTGAGCGAGGCAATCTTCAGCGGACAGAACAACACGCTCAAGTTCAGCCAGGTGCCGCCTCTGGGCGTGCGGGTGGAGCGCGGGCCGACGCTGGATGGGCTAGGCCTCTACCTCAAGCAGAAGATCGCTGAGTCGCCCGTGCCGCCTGCTGATATCGTCCGCATCCTGCGCGAGACTGAGACGGACGTCGTCGTGAATTACCTGCCGGTTGGCAGCGAGATGGCGACGCGCTTCTACGCTGAGGCGGCCCTTGAAGCCGGCTGCGCGTTTGTCAACTGCATCCCGGTCTTCATTGCGCGCGAGCCCGAATGGCAGCGGCGCTTCGCTGAGCGCGGTCTGCCGCTCATCGGCGATGACATCAAGTCGCAAGTTGGCGCCACGATTGTGCATCGGCAGCTGGTTAACCTGTTCCGTGAGCGCGGCGTAATCGTTGAGCGGACAAGCCAGCTGAACGTGGGCGGCAACATGGATTTCTACAACATGCTGGAGCGCTCGCGCCTAGAGAGCAAGAAGATCAGCAAGACGAACGCCGTGACCAGCCAGCTGCCCTACGATCTGGGCGACGAGAATGTGCACGTCGGCCCATCGGATTATGTGCCATGGCTGACCGACCGCAAATGGGCGCACATCCGCATTGAGGGGCGCGCCTTCGGCGATGTGCCGCTGACGCTGGAGCTGAAGTTGGAAGTCTGGGATAGCCCGAACAGTGCCGGTGTGGTCATTGATGCGGTGCGCTGCGCCAAGCTCGGCTTGGATCGCGGCTTGTGCGGCACACTGGAAGCGCCGTCAGCCTACTTTATGAAGTCGCCGCCCGTGCAGCACCCCGACGATGAGGCTTACGCGCTGACTGAGGCATTCATCAGCGGCGAGGCGCATGCCCAACGGGCGCTGCAGGGCTCTGAGCTGCCGCTGAGCGCACCTGAGCCCTCTGCCGACTGAGCGCATAACAAGGGCGGGAGAGGTTCCCGCCCACGCCTCATTTGAGCCTAAGCGCTGACTGCCTCTGCCTGCCAGAAAGCTGCATCATAGGCGGGCATCTCGCAGCGCAAAGGACGATCTTGCCGATAGCCCAGTGCGTAATCGGCTTGCATCAGCTGATGAATCTCGCTGGTGCCCTCGTAAATGACCGCACCCTTGCCGTTGCGTAGGTAGCGCTCTACGTCGTATTCATCGCTGAAGCCATAGGCGCCGTGAATTTGGATCGCCTCGAGCGCTGCCTTGACGCTGTGATCGGTGGCAAACCACTTGGCCATGCTGGTCTCGCGCGTGTTGCGGATGCCCATGTTCTTCAGCCAGCCGACCTGCAGCACCATCAGGCGTGCTGCATCGTACCACTGCTGCATGTAGGCGATCTTCTGCTTGATCAGCTGATGTTCGCCGATCGGCTTGCCGAAGGTCTTGCGCTCGTGGGCATACTTGATGCTGTCCTCTAAGCAGGCTCGGATCAGCCCTGTGGCGCCCGCCGCCACCGTGTAACGCCCGTTATCGAGGCAGCTCATGGCGATGTAGAAGCCCTCGCCCTCCTCGCCCAGCCGATTCTCGAGCGGCACTTCCACGTCCTGCATGGCGATCCAGCCGGTCGAGCCTGCACGCACGCCCAACTTACCGTGAATATCGCCCGTCGTGACGCCTTGCATGTCCCGCTCGACGATGAACGCCGTCAGGCCCCGATGCCCAGCGTTTGGGTCAGTCTTGGCGACGACTAGAAAGTTGTGCGCCTTTGTCGCCAGGCTGATCCACATCTTCTCGCCGTTCAGCACGTAGACGTCGCCGTGCCGCTTGGCGGTAGCTTGCATCGCAACCACATCGCTGCCGGCGCCCGATTCCGTCAAGCCGAAGGCGCCGTATTTCTCGCCGCGCGCCTGCGGGACTAAAAACTTCTGTTTTTGCGCCTCAGTGCCCCACTGCAGCAAGGCCAGGCTGTTCAAGCCCATGTGCACGGACATCACCACGCGCAATGTGCTATCCACGCGCTCCAGCTCCTCGCAGGCCAGGCCCAGCGTGATATAGTCGTAGCCCTGCCCACCGTAGCGCACCGGGATGCAAATGCCCAAGATGCCCAGCTCCGCCATGCGCGGCAAGATTGCGGGATTCATCTGCTGTTTGCGATCCCACTCTTTAATCGTCGGATAGACCTCTTTTTGGGCAAACTCGCGCACCATGCGCTGCGCCATCAGGTGTTCTTCAGTCAGTGAAAAATCCATCCCTGCCACTCACTTTCGCTAAATTTTGCTAACGTGCCAATTCTAGCGCGCTTGGCCGAGTATCTCTAGCCCAACCAGCCCTACGCCTCGTCATCTAGCCTGAGCACGGCCATGAACGCCTCTTGCGGCACTTCCACATTCCCGATCATCTTCAGGCGGCGCTTGCCCTTCTTTTGCTTCTCGAGCAGCTTCTTTTTACGCGTGATATCGCCGCCGTAGCACTTGGCTAGCACATCCTTGCGCACGGCTTTCACATCGGCGCGGCTGATGATCTTACCGCCGATCGCCGCTTGAATCGGCACGGCGAACAGCTGGCGTGGGATCAGCTCCTTCAGCTTGGAGACTAGGCGCTGCCCCTTGTGATAGGCATCATCGCGATGCACAATCATGGCTAGGGCATCCACCGGCGTGCCATTGACCAGCACCTCCAACTTCACCAGCTTATCGGGATGGTAGCCCTCGAAGGTGTAATCTAGGCTAGCGTAGCCCCTAGTTGCCGATTTGAGCCTGTCGTAGAAGTCTACGATCAGCTCGGAGAGCGGCATCAGGTAGGTGACGTTCACCCGCGAGCGATCTACATATTCCATGTTCAGGTATTTGCCGCGCCGCTTGGTCACCAAATCCATGATGGCGCCGATGTACGTATCCGGCGTGAAGATGCTGATCTTCATCCACGGCTCGCGCACCTCTTCGATGGCGCTCTCGTCAGGCATCTGTGCCGGACTATCCACCAGCACCACCGTGCCGTTGCGCAGCTTGACCTCGTACTCCACGCTTGGCGCCGTCACCAAGATATCCAGGTTGTACTCGCGCTCCAGCCGTTCCTGTACGATATCCATGTGGAACAGCCCCAAAAAGCCGACCCGGAAACCGAAATTCAGCGCCTGCGAGTTCTCCGGCTCAAAGACCAGCGAGGCGTCGTTTAGCTGCAATTTTTCCAGTGCATCGCGCAGGGCGGGATAATCTTCGGCATCGACCGGATAGACGCCCGCAAAGACCATCGGCTTAGCCCGCCGATAGCCTGGCAGTGGCTCGGTGGCGCCGTTGAGCTTGCTGGTGATCGTATCGCCGACGCGGCACTCCTGCACCGTTTTGAGACCCGTAGCAATGTAGCCGACCTCACCTGCCTCAAGGCGATCGACCTCGCGCATGGTCGGCGCGAAGACGCCAATCTCGACCGGCTCGTAGTCAATCCCGGTCGACATCATGCGCAGCGCCGTGCGCCGATCCAAGCTGCCGTTCACAATCCTGACGTAGGCGATCACGCCTTTGTAGCTGTCGTAGTGGCTGTCGAAGATCAGGGCCTGCAGCGGCGCATTCTGATCGCCTCTGGGCGGCGGCACGCGCTCTACGACCGCCTCCAGCACCGCCTCGACGTTATGCCCCGTCTTAGCACTGACCTGCAGCATCTGTGCAGCGGGGATGCCCAGCAAATCCTCCAGGTCTTTAGCCACTTCATCAGGCCGCGCCGCCGGCAGGTCAATTTTATTGATGACCGGGATGATCTCCAGGTTGTTCTCTAGGGCCAGGTAGAGATTGGCGAGCGTCTGCGCCTCGATGCCCTGGCTGGCATCCACCACCAAGAGCGCGCCCTCGCACGCCTGCAGCGCACGGCTGACCTCGTAAGCAAAGTCGACGTGGCCAGGTGTGTCGATCAGATTCATCTCGTAGGTGTGACCGTCAGCAGCAGCGTAGTGCATCTGCACCGCAGAGGCCTTAATCGTCACGCCGCGCTCACGCTCCAAGTCCATGCTGTCGAGCACCTGCTCTTGCATCTCGCGCTCGCTGATGGTGCCGGTCAGCTGCAGCAGCCGATCAGCCAGCGTGCTCTTGCCGTGATCGACGTGGGCGATGATGCAGAAGTTCCGAATCCTTGCCAACTCCATGCTGTTCCTCTAATGCAGCTGCGCTGCCTTCCAATAAGCGAAAAAAGCGCGCCGCTTGGGCTATGTGTGGGCGCTCAGCAGATTATAACACATCTGCCTCACAAAGCGCGCTCCCCTTTCGAGGCATTGCAATTCGCTCGGAATGCGCTATGATCAGCCCAGCTTTGCAAAACTGCGAGTCAAGTGGATGTCTGAGTACGGCAAAAATATTAGCACGCTCGGGCGGGCGCTGCGCCTGCTTGGCGTTGGCTTCCTGGTCGTGATCTTCGTCGCCTCTGCCCTGCCTTTTGATAACACCAGCGCCCCGATCGCGACGCCCCAAGAGCCCACAGGCAGCTCAGCCCACCCGCTCGTGCCTGTCGGCGGCACGCCCGTGACGATTACAGGCACCTATGTGCATCCCAGCGGCATGTTCTCCGCCCCGATGCTGAACGGCTGGCAGCTGCCCGGCGACTCGCCTGAAGAGAGCGTTGCCGCTACGCCCGACCAGCCCGTCACGCGCGCTGGCGCCGTCTTCGTCAACACTGGCGCTGCTAGCGTGGTGCATCTCTTTGTTGAAGATAACCCCGCCCTCAGCCAGAGTGAAGGCGCCATCGAGACGCTGCAAGCCTACTACACTTCTGAGCAAGTTGGCGCCGCCTGGACGCAATACAACGGCGGCTGGCGCGAGATCGGCCGCCGTGTGGTCCACAACACGCTGATCATCGATACCGAGATGACGCACAACGGCTTAGTCTATTTGGGCAGGCAATTCGCGCGCCTAGAGCAGCGCTGGCTCATGGTCTTGCGCTTAGTCGTGCCCAACAACAACCCCAGTCTGCTCGAGCGCCTTGAGCAAGCCTGCTATCCGCACTTCCACCTGTGGCCGAGCTCGATCAGCGCCCCGCTCCACTGGCGCACCCTCGCCGATACCCGCTCAGGCTACCTGATCCGCTTCCCTAGCGCCTGGCGCCAGGAAGATGGCCGACCCGGCGCACCCTACACCCTCAGCGGCGAGCTGGACGGACGGACATACCGTCTGAACGTCCGCGCCCTACCCGCTCAAAGCATCACCGATGAGGCAGCAGCCCAAGCCTGGATCGCTCAGCACTACCCGCGCGCCCTCTTTCAAAGCGCCCAGCCCGAGCAGCGCGGCGCCTTCAGCGGCTACACCCTCTCTTTCCTGGCGCCCGATCCTGACGGCAATCAGCACAGCCTGACCGCCACCCTGATCAATGGCGAGGCAGCCCTCTACGCAGCCATCCTGCAGACTGCTGCCGACGGACGCGACCTGCTTGGGCCCAGCGATGGCAGTTTCTCACCAGAGCTGTTCCGTATCCGCCAGACTTTCACCCCCATCCGCCTGGCGCCGCTCAGCGCACAGCCCACACCCACCCCTACGCCTGCAGGTTGAGCGCCAAGGCATCTTGGGCACGGCATTTCAACAACCGACTGAATTCAGTCGTCCAGGATGGGGGCAGTGCAAAACTTCGCCAAATTTTCTCGGACGCCCAAAATTTTGCCGTTTTTGAGGGGTGTTTCGCAACTCGGTTG
>JBDNDQ010000077.1:0-13721 GCA_046719055.1 Aggregatilineales bacterium
GCGTCGAGACGCTGCGCCCATGGGATATGAACATCGACCCGACGCATCCGATGCAGCTGAGCGTTGATCCGCATCCGCGCCCGGCCCTGAAGCCATACCAGTCGGTTGCGGAGCTAGAGGCACGGGCTGAGGCGATCTTCCATAGGGTCGACCCGACTCTAGGCGAGTACTTCGCCACCATGCGCCGCGAAGGCCTGCTAGACCTGGAAAATCGCCCGAACAAGGCGCCTGGTGGCTACTGTACGGCCTTCCCAGTCGCCCAGCGCCCTTTCATCTTCATGAACGCGGTCGGCTTGCACGACGATGTGCAGACTCTGCTGCACGAGGCCGGTCACGCCTTCCACGTCTTTGAGAGCGCACCTTTGCCCTACTTGCAGCAGCGCGATACGCCGATCGAGTTCGCCGAAGTCGCCTCGATGGGCATGGAACTGCTGGCCGCACCCTACCTGAGCGCCGACCAGGGCGGCTACTACAGCCCAGCCGACGCCGCCCGCGCCCGACTGGAGCATCTGCAAAATATGATCACCTTCTGGGCCTATATGGCCGTTGTGGATGCTTTCCAGCACTGGGTTTACACGAATATTGAGGCCGCCAAAGACCCAGCCGCCTGCGATGCGCAGTGGGCTGCGCTGTGGGATCGCTTCATTCAGGGTGTGGATTGGTCGGGCCTGGAAGACTTCAAGCAAACGGGCTGGCATCGCAAGCTGCATATCTTCCGCATCCCGTTTTACTACGTCGAGTACGGCTTGGCACAGCTAGGCGCAGTGCAGGTCTGGCGCGGTGCGTTGAGCGACCAGCGGGCGGCAGTCGCACGCTACCGTCAGGCGCTGGCGCTGGGCGGCTCGGCGCCGTTGCCGCAGCTCTATCAGACGGCGGGCGCTCGCTTCGCCTTCGATCCTGCAACGCTGCGCGAGGCCGTCATGCTGATCGAGCAGACCATCGATCAACTCAGCGCAGTTAGCTGAGTGCTCATCCTCTCAGTCCTCAGTTTCTCAGAAATCTACTATACTAGTGGTAGTAGTGCATTGGGCGTCTACCTTCAGGACGTCTAGTGCCTCTTTGGGGGTTGGAAGGGTTATGGTGGCGGATTGTTTGTTCAGAGATCGGATATTTACACAGGTAATTCTGGATGCGCTGCCTGATCATGTAGCCATCCTCGATGCTGAGGGCACGATCTGCGCAGTGAACGCAGCCTGGCGAGACTTCGCGCGCCAAAACGGTGATCGTAATGCTGATCACACTTATATTGGCACGAATTACTTTGAGGTGTGTCGGCGCGCCAGCATGCCTGAAAGCGTCGAGGCGCTAAGCACGCTAGAGGGGATGCAGGCTGTTTTGCAAGGCACTCTAGATGAATTTCGGCTAGAATACCCTTGCCACTCGCCTGAGCGCGAACGCTGGTTCCTGCTGCACGTCACGCCGATACGCACCGCACCCGACGATCCGCCTTCAGGCTTACTAGTACGGCATATCGACATAACAGGGCGTGTGCTGAGCGAACGGACAGCCTGGCAGGCCCGCGCTCAGCAAGAGATTAACTCGTTGGCGCACCTGAACACGCTCTCGGCACCCAACGCAGGGCCGCTCAGTCGAAGCCAGCCGCAGCTGTTTAAGAAGCTCGCCGCTGATTATCGCACTCTGTTGGATCAGGCTGTTGAGCAGCGCCCCTTCGGTGAGTGGCAGGGCCGCTCAGAGGCGCTGCGCCGACTTGCTGCTCAGTTGGGCGCCTTGTATGCCCTCCCGCGCGACGTCATCGAGCTGCATGTGGATGCTCTGCGCCCCCTGGTGACCGATCAAGCCTCGCTCAGAGCCCAAATATACGCTGAGGAAGCACGTCTAGCCCTGCTGGAGCTAATGGGCTACTTAATGTCATTTTATCGCACTTACGCCCTGGGCATTTTGCACGCCGCACTGCCGAATACCCACAAAGAAGATTAGCTATGTACGTATTCAAGTTGTATGTCACAGGGCAGACAGTTCGTTCAAAACGCGCCATCTACAACTTATACAATCTGTGCAATCAATATCTAGCAGGCAACTACGAGATTACGATCATAGATGTGCTGGAGCAGCCGCAGCTGGCTGAGGAGGAGAAAATCCTTGCCACGCCGACCGTCATACGCGAGCTGCCCTCACCCCGCCGCAGACTAGTTGGCGATCTCTCAGATATTGAGCGAGTCTTGAGGGCCCTCGACGTCGATCCTGCAGCCTTATCCAAGCAACACCAAAAAAGTAACTCAGAGGAAACAGAATGACGCTCGAAAAACTGCCGACGTATATCCCCGGCTTCGATCATATCGCGAATGGAGGCTTGCCCAAAGGCCGCGTGACGCTCGTGAGCGGTACAGCTGGCAGCGCCAAGACGGTCTTCGCCTGTAGCTTTCTAGCGCAAGGTGCGCTACACGATCAGCCGGGCGTTTTTGTCACCTTCGAGGAGCTGCCCGAGGATATCCGGCGTAACATGCGCAGCTTCGGCTGGGATATCGCGCAATGGGAAGCAGAAGGCAAATGGGCGTTCGTAGATAGCTCCCACACGCCCGAAGACCAGATTCTGGTGGGGAGCTACGATTTCGGGGCGCTCATAGCCCGTATTAAGCACGTCGTCCGCCGCTCGAAGGCTCAGCGGCTGGCCATCGACTCGATGAGCGCAGTCTTCAGCCGGTTCCCCGATCGTCGGACGGTGCGCGCAGAACTATTCCGCCTAGCCAGTGCCTTGAAAGAGATGGGGGTCACGGCACTGATCACTGTTGAGCGCGATAGTGAGTACGGCCCAGTGGCGCGGCACAATATCGAGGAATTCGTCGCCGATAACGTGATCATCCTGCGCAATGTGCTGGAAGACGAGAAACGCCGCCGCACCATTGAAATCTTGAAGTTCCGCGGCACGACGCATCAAAAGGGCGAGATCCCTTTTACTATAGTGCCCGAGCACGGCGTGGTGGTGGTGCCGCTCTCTGCCATCGAGCTGAAGCAGAAGTCTTCGGATGTGCGCATCACCTCTGGCAATGCCGAGCTGGACCGGATGTGCGGCGGCGGTTTCTTCCGCGACTCGATCATCCTGGTCTCGGGCGCCACTGGCACTGGCAAGACGCTGATCGCCACAAGTTTTCTAGCGGGCGGCGCAGCGCAAGGCGAACGCTGCCTGTTGCTCGCCTTCGAAGAGAGCCGCGAACAGCTCTTCCGGAATGCAATCGGCTGGAATGTGAATTTTCCGCACATGGAAGCCGAAGAGCTGCTGCGTGTGATCGCTGAGTATCCTGAGAGCAGCAGCCTAGAAGATCATCTGCTGCGCATCAAGGCGGAGATCAATGCATATCGGCCTGCGCGCGTGGCGATCGATAGCCTCTCAGCGCTGGAGCGCGTTGGCACGCAACGCAGCTTCCGCGAGTTCGTGATCGGCCTGACCTCTTTCATCAAGCATCAGGAGATTGCAGGCTTGTTCACAGCCACCACGCCGAATCTGCTGGGCGGCACCTCGATCACTGAGGCGCACATCAGCACAATCACCGATTCGATCATCCTGTTGCGCTATGTAGAGTTCTACGGCCAGATGCGGCGCAGCCTGGCTGTGCTGAAGATGCGGGGCTCGGTCCACGATAGAGATATCCGTGAATTCACTATCGACAGCACCGGGATGCACATCGGCAGGCCGTTCCGCAATGTCTCAGGCATTCTGGCAGGGCAGTTCACCTACCTCGATAAAAGCGAATTAGATCGGCTAACTGACTTGTTTCAGGATAACTCGTCAAATCTAGCAGACGCTTGAGCAGCCGAGTTAGACTTGGCACGAGGCGCGGTTGGGCGAGTGAGGCCTGACTGCCAACAGTGTTGTGATAGGTGCGGTCATGGATATTTACCAAATACTCCTCGTAGCAGCTCTCGGCGACGATCTGGCTGAAATACGTCGCATCATACAAGCTGCCGTCCTGCCCGAGCCGCTAACTTGCCTCATCCAAACTGAGTTGCCAGATATCCACGCGCTGACACCCGATCTCATCCTAGTCAAATACAGCGTGTTGGAGTCTTGCTGTGAAGGACTGCTCAGCCGTTTTGAGGCGCAGTTGCCTGACGTCCCCGTCATCCTCTTAGTGAGCACTGAAGAGCGCTCGGAGGCCGAGCCGCTTGCCGAAGCGCACTACGCGCTGCTCTTCGATTACGCACAGGGTGAGCCATCTATGCTGCGGCAGCTGGTGCGCTTTGCAGCAAAACAGCGCAATACACAACGCAGGCTTCAGTGGCGCCTGCAAGCGTTCTCGGATGGGAGCCGCTTGCTCCACAACCTGATCGAGCACAACGCCGACGGCATCCTGGTGGTCGATCAGGAAGGGCTCATCCGTTTTGCCAATCCGATGGCGGCTGCGCTCTTTGGGCGCTCGGCTGAGACGTTAGTAGGGATGTCTTTCGGCTTTCCTGTGGTACTAGAGCAGGCAGTAGAGCTCGACTTGCGCAGGGCTGATGGGCGCGAGTGTATCGCCGAGATGCGCTTGGTGATGATCGAGTGGGAAGGTCAGGCGGCCTACCTGGCCACGCTGCGCGATGTGACCGAACGCAGCCTAGAGAAGCGCTACTTACAGCATCGCCTCGCCCTGGAGAGCATGCTCGCTGCCCTCTCGGCGCAGTTCGTTAGCCTACCGATTGCCGAAGTGGATGCGCGCATCACTGAGGCGTTGAGCCAACTAGGGCAGTTCATCGGGGCCGAGTACGCTGTGCTAGCAGGCTCTAGCGAGAGGGCTTCACTGGCCATCACACATCTATGGGAAGCCAGCCACCTGGTCGGGCAGTGCCGACAAATTGAGCCTGAGCTAGCTCATCACTTGTACACTGAGACCTTCGAGCAAGGCGATTTCTTGGTCATCCCCGATACAGAGCAGCTGCCGGCTGATCATCCCGCCCAAGACTTCGTGAGAGTCTGCGGCGCGCGTGCGCTGATGGCGCTCGCCATGCGCGATGGCGGGCGCTTGAGCGGCTGCCTGGTCTTTGCGGCCATCAGCCAAGCGCGCCCTTGGCAGTATGAAGACGCTGCCCTGTTCTCCATCGCCGCCGATGTCTTCGCCAGCACGCTGCGCCGCGCCAAGATTAACCGCAAATTGCGCGAGAGCGAGGCGCGCCTGCGCTTCGTGATCACCAGCGCGCCGCTGATTCTCTTCACGTTCGATGCTGACGGCGTCATAAATTTTCTCGAGGGCGCCCTGCTCGATAAGTACTTCCCTGAGCTGCGCCACTGGGTCGGTCATAGCGCTCTGGACGATCCTTACATCGGCGCGCATTTGATGAAGGTGCTGCGCGGCCAGGCGTGCCGCCTCACTTTTGAGTTGCCTGACAAAGCCGCTTTGGAGGTCTATTTGACGCCCGTGCTTGACGAGAGCAACTTAGTCGTCGTCGGCGGCATTGGCGTTGGGGTCGACGTCACTGAGCGGCAGCGCGCTCAAGAGGCCGAGCGCCGCCAAGCTGGGCTGTTGCGGACGCTCGCCGAAGCTTCCATCGCCCTGACCAGTTCGCTAGAGGTACAGTGTGTGCTAGAGACGATCCTTGAGTATGCCGAGCGCCTGGTGCCATGTGATGGCAGCTCAGTCGTCCTGTTTGAGGCGGGGCAAGGCCGTGTCAGCGCCGCGCGCGGACGCTCCAGCCATCTGACACAAGCGCGCTGGGATACGCTCCTAGCTAACACCAACGTGCTCGTGCGCATAGACGGCTTGCGACGAACGGGCACCGTCGGCCTGATCCCCGACACGGCTGCCGACCCGGACTGGTTGCCTATTGAGGGCACCGAATGGATTCGGTCTTACCTCGGCGTGCCCATCGAGCTAGAAGGGCGCACTATCGGCATCATCCAATTCGACAGCGCTACGCCAAACTACTTCACGCAGGAGCACACCGAATACCTCAGGACGCTGGCTGGCTATGCTGCTATTGCCCTCCAGAACGCCGATCTCTACCAGACCATTCAGCGCAACGCTAAAGACCTAGAGCGCCACGTGCGTCTGCGCACTAACGAGCTAGAAGTAGAGCGGTCGCGCCTACGCGCCATCCTGGACGCGATCGAAGAGGCGGTGATCTTCTTCGAGCTGCAGGATGCTTGGCGCATCACTTATACCAATCCGGCTTTCTACCACCTGTTTGGGTATCGCGAGGAGGAGCTCATTGGGCAGAGCCTGGCCGAGATCACACAAAAATTCGCATCACCACTACCAATGCCTGATCTTGAACACGTCGGGCGCGTCATCGAGCGGGAGGGGCACTGGCACAGCCCACTGCGCTTTCAGCGAAAGGATGGCAGCTCATTCGATAGCTACACAGCCGCTAGCAAGGTGACAGACCTGCGCGGCAGATCTACCGGTGTGGTCGTTTTGGTGCGCGATATCAGCAAGGAGAAGGCACTGCAAGCTCAAAAGGATCGCTTCATCGCCAACGCTGCCCATGAGCTGCGCACGCCGCTCACTAACCTGAAAATGCGCCTCTACTTGCTGCGCCGCCAGCCCGAAGCGGCTCAGGCACATCTGAGCGTGATCGAGCGTGTGGTGAACCGCATCCAGGCGCTTGTGGAAGACCTGCTGGATATGACGCGCTTCGAGCGCGGCATGATCACGCTCAACCGTGCGCCCGTGTACCTCACCCAGCTGCTGGAAGACGTTATACAAGTGCAGCGCCCGCACTTCGAGCACAAATACCTTCAGCTGACCAGCGATCTGCCTGCCGAAGATGTGCCTATCTTAGCTGATGCTGAGCGTTTGACCCAGGTCTTCACCAATTTGCTGGTCAATGCGCTAAACTATACGCAAGAGGGCGGCTGGGTGCACCTCAGCCTGACATACGATGCTTCAAACGCCATTGTAGAAGTCCAAGATGGCGGCGTCGGTATAGCTCCTGATGCGCTCGAGCACGTCTTCGAGCCGTTTTTCCGTGCGCAGCATGGCTCACAGCGCGGCACTGGTCTGGGGTTAACCATCGCCCATGAGATTGTACGGGCACATAACGGCAGCATCGAGGCACGCAGTCAGCTTGGTGCTGGCACAACGATGATCGTCCGCCTGCCGCTTGCCCAGTGAGAGACGACCGTCTACCGAGAGATGAGGAGAACACAGGCATGTCTGAGGCGCCGCGCGCTTTTGAAATTAGCGCCCCTATCCCGATCCGCACTTACGATATCGACTTTGCTGGGATCGTCAGCAACATCGTCTACCTACGCTGGCTGGAAGATATGCGCCTGATGTGGCTGGAGAAATTCATGCCGTTACAGCCGATGATCGCGCGCAATCAGGGGCCAGTGCTGGTCGCTACCCACATCGAGTACAAGCGCCCCTTGCGCATGTTCGATCCGGTCGTTGGACACATGTGGCTTGCTGAGCTCGGGCGTGCGCGCTTCAGCGTTGCAGCGGAGTTCAGGCTGGAAGGCGAGGTGACCACTAGCGCCACTCAGCACGGCGTATTTGTCGATTTCACCACCATGCGCCCGCTGCCCGTCCCAGAAGGCTTGCGCCGCGAGTTCGAGGCGCTGCGCGGGCAATCCGAGAGCGCCCACTGAGCGTTTGCCGCTTAGAGCAAGGCGTGTTACAACCGACAGCATGTCCGCTCTCTGCGCCGCCGATGCAGAGTCTAGTTGCAATGGTGTGTACATATGGCATTACCTGAATTCATGGGCGAGATGGACCTGTTCGCAAGGCGCCCGACGATCTCCGCTGTGCAATCCGCCGAAGATACCTTACAGCGCTTGGCAGCAGCCCTTGAGGACATCTTCCTGATCTACACTGTCGATTACCAAGAACATCCCACGCGTGAGAGGGGCACCGCGCATGCCATCGTCTTTCAGGGCAAGCTGCTAGCTGACTCCGAGCCGACCTACCCGATCCTGCTCAAGCGCTACCAAGCGCTTGGCTACACGCCACTGCTGCGCCGCAGGGGCAAGATAGATATGGTGATCTTGCTCGAGGGCATCGTCCAGCCGCGCCGCATCAACTCGCCGCGCTGGCTGCATGTGGCACTGCTGCTGCTCACGATCATCACGGCAACGCTCAGCGGAGCGCAGTTTCAGGGCGTCGGGCTGAATATGCGGGCCCTGCAGCGCGGCGATCTGGCCAGCATCGGCGCAGTTATTCAGGCGGGTGCGCCCTTTGCGCTCACGCTCTTGCTGATTCTAGGCGTCCATGAGATGGGGCACTACTTCGCAGCACGCCGCCACAAAGTCGATGTGACGTTGCCCTACTTCATCCCCTTCCCTTTTTTCTTGCTCGGCACGCTCGGTGCTGTGATCTTCATCAAGAGTCCGCTCAACAATCGCAAGGCGCTCTTCGACGTCGGCATCAGCGGGCCGTTAGCCGGCTTTGTGGTGGCGCTGATCGCCTACATCATCGGCTTATTTCTGCCCCCTAGCGGCGTGAACAGCCTGCTGCTGCAGGGCATCGGTAATGAGCGCATCGGTATGCCGATTCTGCTGCAAGGGCTGGGCGATGTGCTGCGCCCAGACCTGCTGCAGGCCCACAGTGGGCGCAACATCCCCTCGCTGGCCGTCTTTGTGGCGCGCCAACCGATCGCCTTTGCAGCGTGGTTCGGCATGCTGCTGACTGTGCTGAATTTGCTGCCTATCGGTCAGTTAGACGGTGGACACGTCATGTATACGCTCTTCGGCGAGGCGGCCTGGACGATCGCGCTGATCACCTTCATCGGCATGATTGCGCTGGGTCTGACGATCTTCCCAAGCCTGCTGTTCTTCGCGTTGCTGGCCTTTTTGACGGGCTTGCGCCATCCACCGCCCGGCGATGACATCACGCCTCTCGATCTCAAGCGCAAGCTGCTGGGCTATGCCACGATTGTGCTATTCTTCCTGATTGGCACGGCTACGCCATTCACCTTTGGGCGTTAAACAGAGCACAGGCTCACATGAAGATCGCCTAGCGCTGTGTTGGGCGATCTTTTTCAAGCGCTCTGCTGCTGCGGCTGCTTGTCGACGTTGATCAGCCACTCCATTGCCTTATCGGCATCAGTGAAAACACGCACCACCACGCCTTGATTGGCGAACGACTCGACGAACTGGATCATGTTCATGCGCCCCATGACCGACTCGGGCACCACCAGCGCCCAATACTTCCAGCCAGCAGCCATCGTGCGCGGCAGCCAGACCGTGTCGATCCAGCGCGACTCCTCATCAGTGACGCCTTCGATGTCGCGATTGTCTGAGAGCCACTTGAAGGCTTTGCGCTCGATCAGGTAGTCGGTGCCGCGCGTGAGTGCCTCCTTGAGGTAGTCCCCACCAATGCCGCGCCGGTAGACGTGGTGCACAATGCCAGTATCCTCATGGAACCACAACGTAACGTACTGATTGTCGATAAGGGTGATGGTGGACATGTTGGGCTTCCTTCTGTGTAAAGTCAACATCGGGAAAAATAAAGCTGTCGGGCAGTCAAAGCAATGCGTAGCTGTAACAACTTTCTCACAATTTTAGCGCCCGGCTGAGTATGGGTGCTTGCCAGATCGTGCGCCGTGCAGCACAATGCAATGACTACTTGAAGGAGAGAAATCGCGTGCGCTCACCTGTCTATCCTGAAGTTGAGATGGTTGGCATAATGATTGAAGGTGTGCATATCGACTACTGCCCGCGCAGCGGCGGTCACTGGCTGGATGGCGGCGAGCTGGCACAGCTTGCCAAGCGCCCAGCCGACGAAGTCGACGCCATCCTGCGCGCCGGAGCGCCCGTCGAGCGCCTGATTCAAGAGAGCAGCCGCCTCTGCCCGCGCGATCACGCCCCACTGCAGCAAATCGAGTTTCCGAACTACGCGCACCTCAAAATTGACCGCTGTCCGACGTGCGGCGGCGTGTGGCTGGATGCGCGCGAGCTGAGCCAAGCGCTCACACTGCTGGGCAGACCCGCAGACAGCCCCAACCCGCCTGCACCCACCGGCGGCGTCATACGCCTGATTCAGCGTCTGCTGGGGCTTGGTTGAGGGCCTCAGGCGCGCTGCGAGTCGATGTGATCGCCTGTGCCGCCGTAGAGGATGTGACGTGTCTGGCTGCCAGTCAAAAAGTCATGGTTGCTTTCGCGCCCGGCATTGTACTTGCCGTGCCGCACCAGATCGTCGAATGCGCGCATGATCTCGTCGATCGGTGTTAAGAAACTCCAAGCTGCGGCCAGCAGATATCTATGTAATCTGTGTTGAGGCAGCGCAAGCTTGCCTCAAGGGCTTGCACCGTGTTCTTGCGGTGATTGCCGCTGAAGTTTGGGTCGCCGCTGCGCATGCTGAGCATGTATTTGGTCACAATCGCAAGGTGCGGTCGATCGGCTGCAATGAACTCGCCGACATAGCGCTCAATCGTGCCGCGGGTACAGCTATTTGGCCGTATCGATGAAGTTGGCGCCTGCTTCGGTGTATGCCCTTTCGCGCCTCTTCTTTAGAGGCGCCCCAGCCCCCACTCCTAACCGAAGGTCTTGTGCCAAGCGCCAAAGTTTGTGGCGCATATCTTCTTTTTGAATGCCCTGAAGACAGCCGTAGAGGCCTTCAACAGGCCATATCTTATCGTTCGCGCGTAAAACGCTCCAGGACTTGCACGGCCGGCTTGGGCGCATAATCAGCCCGCCACAAGCCAAAGTGATGCTCAGCGTTATCGGCGCTTGGGCAGGCGGGCGGCACACAAGTGGCATCGGTCGGGAAATCAAAGGCCGTCCAGAGCAGCCAGCCGAGCAAATTGGCGCTCTCAGCGGTCCGAATGGCGGCTTCCAGCCTCCGGGCTTGCTCCGCCAGCGCCGCAGGATTAGTTGCACGGGCAGGATAGCCCAACTCTTGCAGCAGGATCGGCTTGCGGCTGCCGGCGCGCAAGGCGTTGATGCGCTCACGCAGATTTTCAGCCGAGCGCCAATGGTGAAAGCTGAGAAAGTCTACAGCGCGCTCAGTCACCAGCGAGCCCTCATTCCAGCCGGCAGTGATCAAGTGATTCGGTGCGGCAGCGCGGATGCGCGGCGCGAGCTGCTCCAGCCAGGCGATCACATCCGCCGAGCGGGCGTAGCCGCGCACATAGTCGATATCGCCCTCATTGCGCAGATCGAAGGCGAGGATGGCGGGCTCAGCGCGGTAACGCCTCACGATGAAGAGGCTCTGCGCATCGGCAAGCTCGGAGTCTGTGTACAGCGGGCGCACAAATAAGTCGGGTAGGTCGTTCAGCGTCAGCAGGATGCGCATCCCGCGCTGGGCTGCCAAGCGGATCGTCCCGTCGAGCCGCGCGAAGCCTTCGGGGCGCGGCACTGTACTGTTCCCATCGCACGCAAAGAGCGCCGCATGCCAGGCAAAAATGCGGAGCGTGTTCACGCCAGAGGCAGCCAGCAGGTCTAGCTCACGGGCGATTATATCGAGGTCGGCTTGGGTCAGGAAGCGCCGCCACGGCGCACGGGCAGGATAGTAGTTCACACCGCGCACAACAAATGGGCGGCCATCCGCGCTGAAGCGCCCGCTCTCAAGGCGCACGAAGCCACCCTTGCCGTACGGCGTGTACTCAGGCAGCTGGGCGGCTGGGCGCTCGGACTCAGGACAGGGTTCGGGAGGCGGCACTGGCGCGTTATGTCTGCGCAGCGCTTGGGCTGCCTCAGTGCCTTGCGGCGCGATAGCGAGCGCACGCCGGTAGGCTTCCAGCGCCGCCAGCAAATTGCCGCGCCGTTCCAGAGCGACTCCGTAGTTGTAGTAGGCGGGATAGAGCAGCAAGCGCGGCGACTCTGCCCCCTCGCAGTCGGCTGCCTGATTGACTAGCAGCGTCAGTGCGCCGATGACGCGCTGCCAATCGTGGCTCCAGGCGGCATGTAGGTTGCTGCACAGCTCAGCAGGCGTGAGCAAGCGCAGATCGTCTGGAATGGCGAAGGCGGCGCTCAGGACGGCGTCAGCATCGCGGAAAGGGCTCGCGTCGTAGGTTGGGATGGGCGCGCTTGGCTCAGTAGGGCGCATTGGGCGCTCACTCAGGGCGAGCAGCCCAATCACGCCGATGAGCGCTGCTCCACAGATGGCGAGACGTAGGGCGCGCCCAATCAACGGACAACCTCACGCGCATCTTGGGCGCAGCGGAAGCCAAAGAAACGCTCACGTGCGTTCGGATCGGCCGGCAGGCGATGCGTGGCGCGATACTCGAGAAAGCCAAGCGGATCGCGCGGCTCGGGGCCGCCGCCACGCAAGACGCGCTGTGTACCACTCGGTGGACCTTTGGGATTATTGCCAGGGCTGTGCGAGTAGAAGTCAGCAGCGTACCAATCAGCTACCCATTCCCATGCGTTACCCGCCATGTCGAGAACGCCGAACGGGCTGGCACCCTCAGGGAAACTGCCGACATTGCGCAGGGCGCCTGAACTGACGTTTGCTGGAATTTCTTGGCTCGTATTGCCCCACGGATAGAGCCGACCGTCAGTGCCACGCGCCGCGAACTCCCACTCCGCCTCCGTCGGCAGACGTTTGCCAATCGATCGGCAGTAGGCAACCGCCTCTGCCCACGAGACGCCCGTCACAGGCTGATTTTCAGCATTTGGCGGGATGCTCGGCGCGGGCGGGCGGCGCACGAACTGCACCTGACGGAAGTACAGATCGATCCAGACTGGTGCAACAGGCCTGACACGGCCAGCAGCGCCACCGCTATCGTAATCACCACCGCTGTCGCGGGCTAGGATTAAGAGCAGCTCGCGCCGCGAAGTATCCACACGCCCATCAGCAGGACGCAAGGGCGAGTAGCAACATGTGCCGTCGGCGCGCAGAATACGGTGCTGCTCATCACGGACGGCAGGCATCACCATCATATGTGCGCTCAGGCTGCTGTAGACCAGTTCGTCGTCCACATACACGTCAGCTCTGCCCCATGTGTTGATGTCGCCGACCACAGCAGGCAAAATTGGCGATTCCTGCCCGCTATCACCATGCATATGCACGTGATCGCCCACACCGCCCTCTTGGAAAGCGGCTGTGCCGATGAAAACGTCGTGGACGATCCGAATGTCGCCTTCGAGGACGCGGTTCGTCTCTGTCTGCAGCTTGCCTTTGAGCGTGACGATCACGCGGCCACTGTTCGTCGTCGGATCGAGGTTGACTTCAGCGCGCGCATCATCCAGAGGGAAGACCTTCGTCCCGTCATAGCTGAAGCGATCGTCCACATCACCAACCACGTAGCCTTCAGTTGCCACCACCTCCCACGTCGGATCGATGCCGGGCTTTGCCCAAGCCGCAGGTGCTTCAAAGCCAGTGCGCCGAATGAAGTCGTAGTAGGCGCGGTTGGTCACTTCGGTACGATCGATGAAGAAGGGCGGCAGCGTCACGCTGTGGGGAGGGCGCTCATGAGCGTCGCCTGTGGCTAGCCCCATCAAAAAAGTGCCACCGCCCACATAGACCATGCCCTCGGGCGGCGTCGGCGCGGGCGGCTGGCTGAGCGCTGCCACCAAGCCCAACCCGGCTAGCAAGCCCAACACAGCGACGATCGCCACAGCCGCAAACGAAAAGCCTTGCACGATGCTCGGCAGGCGCTCGGTGCTCGGCATGATCACTGTGGCTGACTCTGGGTCAGGCGTTTGAGGACTTGCCACGCTGTGCCGCTCAGGCAGCTGTACAGCTGCCTGAGGGACGAGCCGCCCTTCCAGCGCTGCCTCAAATGCCTCTGCCATCTCGCGGGCGGTGGCAAAGCGCAGCGCTGGATTTTTGCTCAGGGCGCGCAACACAATCTCATCCACGCCCTGAGGCAAGCTCTTGATATGTGTGCTCGGCGGAGAGGGCTGC
>JBDNDQ010000078.1:0-13691 GCA_046719055.1 Aggregatilineales bacterium
GAGTGTTTGGTAGGCACTCTTGTGCGCTTGTGCGCTTGGTTGCCCTTAGTCTACCACACTCTTCTCCACCGTCAAGGGCAAATTTTCAACAAATTCCCTCACGGCAGAGCGTTTTGCAAATCCTGAGCAACTGCGGCATGATCAGCTTGCAGAGAAAGGATCATAAAGTGCATGGCGCTCACGCTTCGGGTGCGCTATGGGCAGGTGATAGGGCGCAATCACCTGCTGCACGGCGTAAACTGTCAGGATGGCATCGCGCTTGTGGAAACGCGCAACTACTTCGCCGCCATCTTGTGTGATGGCTGCAGCGAAGGCGCGCGCTCTGAGATTGGTGCACGTGTCACCGCCGAGTTCGCTGCTGCATATATCGGCAGGCTTTTGGCGCAAGGCGCACCTGTGCAGATCATTCCAAGCCTGCTCTACCCTGCCATCATCCAGTTTCTGCGCAACTTTGTGCTGCTAGTCAAGCCCGTAGACGCCCCTCAGTTCGTGCTGGATGCCCTGCTGTTCACCGTGCTGGGCACAGCCGTGCGCGCTGAGCAGGCAATCCTATTTGCGGCAGGCGATGGCACACTAGTCATAGATAATCAGGTCTTTCAGCGCGATGAGAACAACGCACCGCGCTACATCGCCTACCATCTGCTGAATGCCAGCCTGCGCGGCAACCAGGCGCTGCCCGAGACCTTTGCCATCTACGAGGCGCCGCCCACTTGGGAGCGGCTAGCCCTTGCCACAGATGGTTTCGAGGTCAACTTGCTGCCACACGTCTGGGGGATGCAGCACTCGCATGGCTTGCAGCGACGCATGGATGACTGGTGGGCAAACGAGGGGCGCTTCCACGATGATGCTACGCTGCTGACACTAGAGCGTGTGGATGTATCTAATGTGCAGACTCGTGTCATGGATGCTCTGCCGTGAGTGTTAGGTGAGCGGCACAGCAAGTGCACGTGCCGGCTAGTGCTGCGCCGTCAGCAGCTTTTGCACGTATCCGCTGCTGAAACCGCCCATATCGCTGGCCACGATTGCGCCTGACAGTTTGTTGATAGCTACCTCGCCAGTATGTTTGATGATGCGCCGCACTAGATCAGTTAGCACATTTACGAAATCGTCCCATGTGATGCTGCGCGGCAAAGTTGGCTCGTAGTAGGCGCGTAGACTCTTGACGTAGTCTACGAGCGGCTGTGGGCTGGTGAAAAGCAAGATGCTAGGCAGATCGTGGCGTGCCACAGCGAAAAAATGCCGCCCAGCAAGCTTTGGCGCATCCTCAAGGTAAAAGCGAAGCGAGCGCTCAGCCAAGTTGGCGGCTTTAGGGCTTATGCCCAGCAGATTGAAGACATGCTTGAAGAGCATATCCAGCTCAGGCATATCTGCGCAGCTGGCGGTAGCGGCGAGCAGCACACCGCTCGGCTTCAGCACGCGATGAATTTCACTGAGCGCCCGGTTGACGTCTGGCACATGGAAGAGCGCGTGATTGGCCAAGACAACGTCGAAGGCGTGCTTCGGGAAAGGCAAGTGCTGTGCATCGAAGTTCAGAACGTGATAAGCCGCCGGATGCTCTGCCTCACAGCGCGCCTTCATCGAGAGGTCGCCTGATATCAGCTCGCCGTTGGGGATGCGCATCTGCACGTGCTCAAAGTAGGCGCTTTGCCCAGCGCCGATATCCAGCACACACTCGTCGCCGCGCCACGCAATCCGACTTAGCACCCATTCGACAAAGTTGATTTTTGGAAGGCTGTATTGCTCATAAATATGCTGGCGCATCGATGAATCATCCTCTGTTTCAGGCGCAAAGGCTGAAATGCGATGCTCACGATCCATGTGATGCATAAGACCTCACTTCGCTTTCCCGTAGGCATCTTGTAGTATTTTATGCTAAAGACTAAACGCGAAAGGCCCATAAATTTCGCGTGAAAATCTGTGCAACACAGGCAAGGCACGACGCGTATCCCTCTGCAGCTGGGAGACTGCCATCTTTTGGGTGGAGCGGCTATAATCAGCTCATGTGGCTCTCTGCAGCTTAGTAGGAACCTTCTATGAAGTATCTGACGACCGTTAACGGGCAAAAGTTCGAGATTGAGCTGGATAAAGACGGGCGCCTGACCATCAACGGTCAGGCACGCCAGGTGGACTTCCAACACATCTCAGAGGCGCTTTACTCAGCGCTGATCGATAACAAGAGCCTCGAGGCGCTGGTAGAACGCCAGGAAGGGCGCTATCAGCTGCTGATCGAAGGCGATCTGTATGAGGTGGAGGTGCTAGATGAGCGCCAACAGCGCCTGATGAATGCATCCGGCGGCTTGAGCGTGGCACAGGGCGAGATCACTATCCGTTCGCCTATGCCCGGTCTGATTGTGGCGGTGCGCGTCGGTGAGGGGGAAGAGGTACGCAAGGGCCAGCCGCTGCTTGTGCTCGAGTCGATGAAGATGGAGAACGACATAAAGGCGCCACGCGATGGCAAAGTCGAGCGCATTCACGTGGAAAAAGGGCAGACTGTAGAGCAGAACAAGGCGCTGATCACGCTCAGCTGAAGATGGGCGCGCTTGCCGTTCACCTCGTCACACATAACAGCGCTGCTACTCTGGCATCTTGTCTTGAGTCGGTGCGCTGCCAGCAGCTCGAGGTGCCGCTCCGCCTTCGCATCCTTGATAATGCCTCTCAGGATGAGACGCGCTGCATAGCGCATCGCTACACAGCCGAGCTGATCGAGTCGCCCGTCAATCTCGGCTATGCGGCAGCGCACAATCGCCTGCTGGCGCTTAGCGATGAGCCATATGTGCTGACGCTCAACCCTGATGTGCGCCTTGCACCTGATTTTTGTGCACAGCTGCTGAGGGCGCTCGAGGCTCAGCCGCGCGTAGGTATGGCAGCGGCCTGTCTGCTGCGCTGCGACTCACTCGAAGCGCCACCCTACGCCGTCGACAGCGCTGGCTTGTTCATGCGCCGCTCACGCCGACAAGGCCTGATCGCCGAGAACAAACCGATCGATCAGCGCCCGAGCAAGCCTGCCCAAATCTTCGGCGTGGATGGTGCTGCCGCCTGCTACCGACGCAGCATGCTGACCGATATCGCGCTGGATGGCGAAATCTTCGATGAGGATTTCTTCATGCACAAGGAAGATATCGATTTGTGCTGGCGGGCGCAGCTGTGCGGCTGGCAATGTTTGTATGTGCCAGCGGCGCAGGCGTTACACATCCGCACCTTCCGCCCAAATCGGCGCGAGCGGGCCCCGCGTTGGATGCGCCGCCTGGCCCTGCGCAACCGCTACTTGCTCTTCCTCAAAAACGACTTCCCCGCCCATCTCCTACGCGATGCCTTGCCCTTCCTCGCCTACGAAGTCGGCATTTTAGGCTACCTGCTGCTGCGCGAACCACACTCTCTGCCCGCCTACTGGGAGGCGTGGCGGCTGCGCAAGAAAATGTACGCCAAACGCCGCCTGCTGCACGCCAAGCGCCGCGCCACCTGGCAGGAGCTGCGCCATTGGTTTGGCGCAGTAGGCTAGGCGCGCTATACTCCCGCCCAACGTGTGCTAATTTAGGATCGCCGCCTATGAAGACTCGCCTTGCCGCGCTCGGTCTGTGTGTGACCTTAGCCCTGAGTGTGCTCAGCCTCTCTGCGCCGCTAGCTGCTCTCAGCGCCCAGCCGACCTTCCAGCCGACTGAGACTGCTCTCCCCCTCGCCACACCGACTGCTGTGCCCGCGCCGCCGCTGCTCGATCTGCCCGAAGTGAACTGGCAAGACGTCAGTGTGCACAAAAAGGCGATGAAGCCCGCCTTCGCCGCTGACGTTGAGCGATTTGTAGATGCCAATCGCTATTTCATCGTGGCGCGCCTGAGCTTCGAGCCAGATGCCGTCCTTCGGGCGGCTCAGCGCGTGCGCTTCACTAATCGGACGGGCCAGGCGCTCGATCTGATTGTCTTACGCCTCTACGCCAACACACCGGCGCTTGGCGGGCGCATGACCGTGCATCACATCGAGGTGAACGGTCGCACGGTCCAGCCGAGCCTCTCGGAGCTGCGCTCAGTCATGGGCGTGCCGCTGTCTGTCCCGCTGCAGGCAGGCGAGTCGGTTGAGCTGCGCATAGACTTCACGTTGGTGATGGCGCGCGGCTTGAATACCAGCTATGGGCGCTTCGGCTACGTCAATAATGTGGTCTCCGCCACCGCCTGGTACCCGACGCTCTCCGTCTACGAGCCGGGCATCGGCTGGTGGACGGATTTGCCCTCGCCGCAAGGCGATCCTGCCTACACAGAGACGGGACTCTACGATGTGCGCCTGACTGTGCCTGCCGACTTGGTCGTAGCGGCGAGCGGTGTGATCATCGAGCAGACGCGCAACCCCGACGGCACGATCACCTACCGCGACGTGACCGGCCCAATGCGCGATCATGCCTTTCAAGCCAGCCAGCGCTATATGATCACGGAGACTGAGGCCGATGGCACGCGCATTGTGATGCTGCACTACAAAGAGCGCGCCGGGACGCCGACTGACGGCACAAAAGTCGCAATGCAGTACGCCGTGCAGGCGCTCAAAATTTTCAACGCCACTTTCGGCGAGTATCCCTACGCGGAGCTGGTGGTGGCGCAGAACCCCACGCCCAGCGGCGTCGAGTTTCCCGGCATCATCCAGATTGCAGAGGGTGCGTGGGTGCAGGGCAACCGCTTCCTCGAGGTCGTCATCGCCCATGAGATCGGGCATCAGTGGTTCTATGCGCTGGTGGGCAACAATCAGGTGGCGCTGCCTTGGATTGACGAGTCGCTGACCAGCTACACAGAATTCGTCTACTTCCGCGCCGCCTATGACGATCCGAAGGTGGCTGAGCGCTACATTGATAACTTCCAGCAGCGCTACACAGCCTACCTATCGCGCGGGCTGCCCGATCTGCCCCTCGAGCTGCCCGTGCGCAGCTACGTCGGCGTCTCCTATGGCGCCATCGTCTACACAAAGGGCCCGCTTTTCTATGTCGAGCTAGAGCGCGTCATCGGGCGCGAGACGGTCTATGCGGCCATCGCGGAGTACTTCAGGCGGCATAAATATGGCATTGCCGTGACTGAAGACGTGCAGCGCGCTTTTGAGGACGTCTCCCGGCGGGATCTCTCGGCGCTCTTCGATAAGTGGGTGCGCGGCAGAGAGGTGCGCACGCTCAGCTCTGTGGCATTCTAGGCGAAGTACCATTCACTGTGACAGGTTGCCTTTATGAACAGGACGCTTCTGGTGTTGATGCTCTGGAGTACGCTTGCGCTCCTGCCGATCTTGAACGCCATCTACGTGGTTGTCGAGCGCGGCGCTAACCGGCCCTTCGCTGAGGAATGGTTCGACTCGTCCCTGGCGGCAATAGCAGCCCACGATGGCACCCTGAGCCTCGATCTGTTGTTGACCCCTCAAGGCGACTACACGCACCTGACTACTAAGCTGTTCGTGGGGCTGCTCACGCCGCTCACGCGCTACGATCTGCGCCTCGATATGCTGCTAGGCATCCTGCTGAGCACCTTGACCCTCCTATGTCTGCTCTACCTGATGTGGCGGCAAGATCGGCGGCTGGCTGTGCTGTTGGCGCCCTTTCTGAGCGCACTCCTCTTCACGCCGCGCCAGGCGGATAACTGGCTGAACGGCTTTCAGAACGTATACTTTGCTTTCGTGCTGTGCGTCACGCTAATTGTCCTGCTGATCGAGGTGTTGCCGATCGGCTGGCGCACACTGTGGCTCGCGGCACTTCTAACAACTTTTGGCGCGATCGGGCTGGGCGTAGCGCCATTTTACTGGCTTACGGCGCTGGTAGCTTTCTGGCTGCGCGGCTACCGTCGCAAGCGATACTACGCTGTGTGGATAGCCCTCTCCGCGTTGTTGACTGTCCACTTCTTATCCTACCTTGCAACTGAGATCAGCCCGTCGATCACACTGAGCCGCTTGGGCTTGATCGCGCATTTTGCAGTGGCTTTTTTGGGCGCACCGCTGGCGCCCATCATGCGTTTGTGGATCGGCACCGGGCTGGGCGTGTTGGGAGTGTTGCTCTTCGCGCTCAACGCTCTGCTGCTGTGGCGCTGGCGCCCCGAATGGTTGCGCAGCTGGGCGGCTTTGGGTGTTTTCGGCGTCCTCTCGGCCCTCGCTGCAGCGTATGGGCGCTGGATCTACTTCGATGGCAGCTCTGCCTACCCATTGGCAAGCCGCTACGTCACGAACGGCATCCCATTCTGGGCAGCGTTGTTGGCGATCATTGCCAGCAACCTGCTTCTGAATTGGCAAGAGGTGCCGTTCAGCGCCGAGGGTTTGCCCAAACGTATCCTTCCATTTGTGAGTTGGCTGAACCGAAATATCTTCACCATCAACAGCGCAGCCTTGTTGATCTTGGGAATTGCCCTCTCTGCCAGCTTCAGCACAGCTCAGCACAGATACCTGCCGGACAATAAGCCAGTTGCTAAATGCCTGGAGAGCTTGCCTATCACACGCGATCTGGACTGCGCCGCCAATTTGGGCGCTGGGCGCAGCAACTTCCTACCTGTGCTAGTGCGTACCGATCAACTGGCCGTGCGAGGGTTGGGCATCTTCGCAGCTAAGCCGGTCGTGCCACGCTTCGGCGAGTTCGCTGCGCCGCTGGAATACATCGGCAGCGGAACGTCACTAGGTCAATCGCCCGACTCGCGCTTCACAACGTGGGAAATTGGCGGTGAGAGATACAAGGTTTTCTTGCAGCAACCGCCCGCCCTGCAAGACTGGACGGTCTGGTTTCACCACATCACCGCGCCGGCATACTTCGAAGCCGCGCTGTATGTTGCGCCTGAGTCGGCTGCCAGCAGCGTGACTTTCCGCGTCTATGGCCAGCTGCTCTTCCAAGAGCAGCAGCTGCTCTTCGAACAGCACTACGATCCGCGCCAACAAAGCCAGCCAGTGCCGATCCGCATCAGCCTGGCGCCGTTCCTGAATCAGCGCAGTAGGTTGAGGCTGATCCTAGAGACGGAAGGCGCCCCTGCTCAAGCGATGTGGCTTGAGCCGCGCTTTGTGCTAGCGCTGACTGAGGAGGCGGCTAGAGCGCCGTACTATCCGCCCCGCTGAGCCATGCGCAAGGCGCGCCGCCGATATTGCCAGTGTAAACGTAGCATCAAGCGCAGGTGCCGCAGGCCGTCACGCCATGGGCGCAGGTGCGAGGCTCGACTGCGCCCATCGGGGGCATAGACGATCGGCACTTCGCTAATGGATAAGCCGTGCAGCGCCGCCTGCGCGATCATCTCTGTGGCGAACTCCATGCCTTCAGCCTGCAGCGGCAAACATAGCAACGCGGCGCGTCTGAGGCGCGCATGCCGCTGTGATAGTCGCTCAGCTGCGTGCCGAACAACCGATTGGCCAGCGCCGTCAGCAACGGATTGCCGAGATAGCGATGCAGGGCAGGCATTGCATGCGGCAAAATGTTCCCTTTCAGCCGCGTGCCGATCACGAGCTCATCGCCAGCCTGCAGACGCGCCCAAAACGGCTGCAAACAGCGCAGATTGTAGCTCCCATCTGCGTCAGCGATGATCACGAAACGTCCGTGTGCGGCGCGGATGCCTGCCTGCAGTGCGCTGCCATAGCCGCGCTGTGGCACACCCACTAAGCGCGCGCCACATGCTCTGGCAAGCTCTGCTGAACCATCTAAGCTGCCGTTATCAGCTACGACCACCTCGCCTGGCACGCCCAGCCCAGCCAGCCCAGCCCAAGCTGCCTGCACGCATTGCGCGATCGTCTCTGCCTCGTTCAGGCACGGCAGCAGGATGCTCAGTTCGCAGAGGGCTTCGTGTGTCATGGGCGCTTCGGGTGCAGCAGGCAAGCGCGCTGAGGCAAGCTGAGCTGCAGCTGCCAGCGCAAGGGCAACCGATTGGCATAGCGCCCGAGCAGCCCGCCGCTGAAACGCGCCGACTCGTACAGCGGCAGGCGCAGCAACCACCGCCAATGCTCGCTGCGCAGCAAGTAGAGCGCCTCGCTGAGCAAATAGCCCAACGCGCGCCGTGCCAGACTGCTGAATGAATCGTCAGCGATGCCGCGCAAGGAATAGGCGCTCTGGAAGTTGCGCCAAAAGAGCGTCTGCCAGGTGTAGCGGTGCGAATGCAGCACTGCAGCCTCTGCGCAGTAGTATGTGTGATAGCCAGCTCCCAGCAGCGCCTTAGCGAAAGCCTGATCCTCGCTCATGATCAGCGCCTCATCGAAAGGGAAAGCCAGGCAAGTCTGGCGGCGCGCCGCGCTGCAGACGTTCGAGAAGAAGAAGTGCTCCAATGTGAACGGCGTACCGCTCTGCCACACACAGCGGCGGCTCTGCGCGGGGTAGAGGCTCTGGATGAAGAAACGCTCGAAGGGTGTGGCATCAGGGCGTGCAATCTGCCGCCCGTAAAGCGCACCGAGCCCTGAGTCGCTAAGCGGCGCAGTCAGTGTGTGCAGCCAGTGTGTGCCAATCGGCTGCGCATCTTGGCTCAGGAAGACGCACAGCTCGCCCTGAGCCTGCTGCACGCCTAAGTTACGCGCATAGCCATGTGAGAAGCGCGCTTGAGGGATCGAGAGCACGCGGGCGCCGTAGCTCGCCAGGAGCTGCAGCGTGCCATCGCTTGATTCTGAGTCGATGGCGATGATCTCGATCGGCGCGGCATAGACCTGCCGACGGATAGCCTGGAGCGTCTCAGGCAGCCATGCCGCGCCCTGATACGTCGGGATAATGATTGAAACGCTCGCCGCCATTCACACACCTCAGGGCAAATGCTACCTGAAAAGGCGGCGGGATAAAAGGACTCAGGCACGATCGCGCTCTTGCTTAGCGGCGGCATACATGCGCAGCGCTTTTTCGCGCTGAGCGCCGTGATCGACGATCGGCGCGGGGTAGTCGCGCCCGATGATCACGCCGAAGTGGCGCTGCTCAGCCGCACTCATGTTGAAGGGCGCATGGATGAACTTATCGGGCAGCGCCGCCAGCTCTGGCAGCCAGCGCCGAATGTAGCGCCCTTGCGGATCGAACTTCTCAGACTGCCCGACGGGGTTGAAGACGCGGAAATAAGGCGCGGCATCCGTGCCTGTGCCAGCCGTCCACTGCCAGCCGCCGACGTTGTTCGCCACATCGCCATCTAGCAGGTGCTGCATAAAGAAGCGCTCACCATGCCGCCAGTCGCACAGCAAGTCTTTGCACAGGAACGAGGCGACGATCATGCGGGTGCGGTTGTGCATCCAGCCAGTCTGCCGCAGCTGACGGATCGCTGCATCCACCACTGGATAGCCTGTGCGCCCTTCCCGCCACGCCGCCAGGTACTCTGGGTTGTCTTCCCATTGCACAGCATCGTAGGCAGGGCGCAGATTGCGGCGCACGCTGTACGGATAGCGCACCAGGATATGATAATTGAACTCTCGCCAGACTAGCTCGCTGATCCACACATCCACCCCTTTGTGGGCGGAGCGATCTGTGGTGGCGGCACGGGCCTGCTGTGCGGCCTGATAGCACGTGCGAATGCTGACCATGCCAAAGCGCAAGTACGGGCTGAGCGCCGAAGTGCCATCCTCACCGTGCAGATCGCGGCGCTCGTGATAGCGGTAGATCGGCGCGGCGACGAAAGCCTCAAGGCGGCGTAGGGCTTCGGCTTCAGAGGGGGATCCAATCGGCTGCGGCACTGCCTGATCGCCTATCGGGATCGGTAGGCTCGGCAGCGTCACCAGATCGTTGGGCAGGCGCAGCTTGGCCCGCATAGCATCCGTGATGACATATGGCTTGGGCTTGGGCAGTGTCTCCCAAGCGCGGCGGAAGGGCGAGTAGACATCATAGGGCTTGCCGCTTCTACTGGGCACCTCGTGCGGCTCGTGGATGAGCAGATCGGCACAATCGTGCACGCGCAGACCGCGCTGGCGCAAGGCGTGCCTGACTGCCTCATCGCGCTTGACAGCATACGGGCTGTAGTCACGGTTGAAGACGACGCCCTCAGCGCTTGTCTCGGCGCACAGGGCGAGTAGGATATCTTGCGGTGTACCCTCGCGCACAATCAGGCGGCTGCCACAGCGCCGTAGGTCTCTATCCAGTGCGCGCAAGCCATCAAAAAGCCAGGCGCTGCGCACCCCGCGCAGGCGTTCAGCTTTTAGCAAGGCGGCATCTAAGATGAAGACCGGGATGACGGATTGAGCATTCGTAAGCGCATAATGCAGCGCGGCATTGTCGTTCAGGCGTAGATCGCGGCGTAACCACCACAGCAGGCGTGTCATTTGCAAACCTCTCGCAAGTTGCATTTAGAAAATCTTCGTTGTGCAGCCTGCCAAGCGGCAACCCTTTGCAAGGCTATTTGACAGTTTTTGCAAAGCGTCTATAATCGTAGACGCTTGTAGTGCGTTTCCACACAAGCCAAACAAGTGCTTTAGGAGATTTGCCAAATGTATAAGAAAGTCCTTGCTCTTGTAGTTGTTTTGGCGCTGCTGACCATCGGGCTGGGCGCCGCCTCGAAGCCAAGTGTGGCACAGATGAAGATCGTCTACAACTCCTATGCTAGCGATCCGATCCCGCGTGCCTACACCGAGAGTGTCGTTGCTGCTTGGAATGAAGCCAACCCGAATATGCCTGTCGAGCTCAACATCATTAACCACGAAGACTTCAAGCAAGCCATCCGCACTTACTTGGTGGCCGACCCCGCTCCCGATGTGCTGGACTGGTTCGCGGGCAACCGTGCACAGTTCTTCATCTCGCGCGGCCTGATCGCCGACTTCAGCGACGTCTGGGAAGCTGAGGGCTGGGACGCGGTCTACCCGGCGGGCTTCAAGGCGCTGGCGACTGTCGATGGCAAGCAGTACTTCCTGCCCAACAACTATTACTGGTGGGCGCTGTACTTCCGTCCTTCGATTTTGAAGGAAGCCGGTCTGGAGCCGCCACAGACGTGGGATGACCTGCTGAACGCCTGCCGTGTGCTCAACGATCGTGGCATCATCCCGATCACCATCGGCACGAAGGCGCCCTGGCCTGCCGCCGCCTGGTTCGACTACATCAACATGCGCCTGAATGGCCCGCAGTTCCACCTCGACCTGATGCTGCTCAAGGAGAGCTACACCGATCCGCGCGTCAAGGCGACCTTCATGAAGTGGAAAGAGCTCTTTGACAACAAGTGCTACATCCAGAACAGCGCAGCGCTGGAGTGGGGCGACGCTCTAACGCCGATGGCTCAGGGCAAGGCTGCCATGTACCTGATGGGTGGTTTCATCACCGACTCGTGGCAGCTGGCTGCCGCTGGCGATGCCGAGCTGCAAGCTGACCTCGACTTCGTGCGCTTCCCAATCATTGACCCGATGATGCCCATCGGTGAGGATGCGCCAACCGACGGCGTGTTCTTGGCGGCGCGCGGCGGCAACCTCGAGATGGCGAAGAAGTTCCTCGCCTACTTGGGCTCGCGCGAGGTGGCACAGCGCGGTGTGGATGAACTCGGGCGCCTGCCCGTGCGCACGGACGTTAGCACCGAGCGCTTTACCGACGCCCAGAAGAAGGGCATCAGCCTGATTCAGAGCGCTGATATGGTGCTTCAGTTCTACGACCGCGATACCACCCCCGAGATGGCAGAGCGCGGCTTGAACGCCTTCGCCTCGTTCTTCGCCGATCCATCTGAGGCGAATATCGATGCGCTGCTCGCTGATCTCGAAGAGACCCGTGCACGCTTGGCAGCGGAACAAGCTAACGAATAAGCTCTGCTCAGCGCCAAACTAAGATTGCCTGATCTGGCACGGTGGTAGGGGCGGGTGAAATCCCGCCTCTACGCTTATGTGATGGGAAAATGCTTATGAGACTTCTAAACATCCTCATTTGGGCAGCTGGTAGCACATTTGCCGCCAATTTCTCGGTTGGCTTGGCCTTCCAATGGCTCGAGGCGCAGCCGCTGCACTTTTTGGTGGTGGCGGTGGCGCTGGTCATCAGCTTTCTGGGCGGACTCTACCTGCGCACCTTAAAGCAGACTGACTTAGCGCCCTTGCCACGTAGTCTGCTAGCAGGTCTATGTTTGGGCGGGGCGACGCTGACGGGCATCTTGGCGAGCAGCCTGGTCGGGGCGCAGCTGATTGCTCCAGAGACGCGCGCAGCCATCTTGATGCAGGGCTTCAGCAGTGAGTTAGGGACATTGATCGCTTTTGGCATCCCTTTCGCGGCGGGTGTCTACACCAGCCTAGCCAACGTACCACTTCTGTTCTTGGGGCTGCCACTGACGCTCTACTTCATCTGGATCATCGCGCCGATGGTCACGACGGGTTACATCGCCTTCACTAACTGGGATGGCATCCAGCCGCTGAACGAGGCGCCCTTTTTGGGTTGGCGTAACTTCGAGCGCCTCTTCGCCGATCGCAACTTCAACCTCGCCTTCTGGAACAACGTCCGCTGGCTGGCGTTCTTTCTGCTGATTCCTACAAGCATGGGCTTAGGCCTGGCGATGATCTTCAACGGCAAGTTTCTCGGGGCGCGCTTCTTTAAAATCGCCTTCTACTCGCCGCTGGTGATTGCGCCAGTGGTGGTCGGTTTGGTCTTTGAGGCGATGTATCGCCCGCAGGATGGCTTGATCAACTCGCTTTTGCGCATCCTGCTGGGCAGCGAGGTGCCCTTGCCAGGCTGGCTTGCCGATCCAAACCTCGCCATTTGGTGCATCATCATTGCGGCGGCATGGCGGCAGGTGGGCTACGTGATGATCTTATACTTGGCAGGCCTGAAGAGCCTAGATACTTCGCTGGTTGAGGCGGCGATTGTGGATGGCGCGAACCCGTGGCAGCGCTTTTGGCACGTGATCTTCCCGCTGCTTGGCCCGGTGACTGTTGTGGTAGCTGTCATCTCAGTGATTGACTCGCTGCGCGCCTTCGACCTGGTGGCGATCATGACGCGTGGCGGGCCTGCTAACGCCAGCGAAGTCTTGGCGAACTTCATGTACATGCAGGCCTTCAACAACTATCGCTATGGTTACAGCGCAGCCATCGCGCTGACGCTGCTGGCACTGATGCTGTTCTTCATCGTGCCGTATCTGCTGCACGTGCGGCGCACCGAGTTGGAGTACTAATTTGGCGTGGGAGTATCCTGAAAATGACCACAACGGCCCAACCTTCGAACCTAGCCTATCTTTCAGCATCGCCTGTGGCACGGCGCGCGCGCAGGAATCGTGCCCAGCAAATCTTCTTCTTCAGCGCGATGCTGCTCTTCACACTGCTCTGGCTGATCCCGCTTTTCAGCGCGCTGTATACATCTATCCGTGTGCAGGGCGATCTGACGCGTAGCGGCTTTTGGTCGCTGCCCAGCGAGATTAACTTCGGCAACTTTGCCACCGCATGGGAGCGCGGCATGGTCGGCACATACTTGAGCAACAGCTTCATTATTACTATCCCATCGCTGGTCGGGATGCTGTTTCTCTCATCGCTGGGTGCCTATGCCCTAGCGCGCTACAAATTCAAGGGCAACATGTTGCTCTACTTCATGTTTGTAGCGGGCACTATGCTGCCCTTCCAGATTCTGCTGCTGCCCGTCTTCTACCTGACGACGCGGCTGGGCTTGTACAACCAGTTTGGTGGCCTGATCTTGATCCACACAGCTTTCCAGCTGGGCTTCTGCACGTTTGTGCTGCGCAACTTCATGCGCACAGTGCCGAGCGAGATCCTAGAAGCTGCGCGCATCGATGGCGCTGGTGAATTCCGCCTGTACTGGCAGATCATGATGCCGTTGAGCTTGCCCGCCTTAGCGGCGCTGGCTACGCTGG
>JBDNDQ010000079.1:0-12995 GCA_046719055.1 Aggregatilineales bacterium
CAAGAATTGAGGAGTCGCTGAGCAAGCCCAGAAGCGTAGGCGCTGGGGTGAGCAGAGGAAGTTGGCGATGACCTACTCTCCCACTCCGTCGCCGGAGCAGTACCATCGGCGCTGGCGGGCTTAACGGCCGGGTTCGGGATGGGACCGGGTGTACCCCCGCCGCTTGTATCACCAAGCTCCTCTGCACAGCCCAGCGCCTTGCGCTGTGTGTGCAGTGAGGCAGATGGGCGGCCAGGTAGGCGCCAGAGGGACTATCTCTCCGCAAACACAAGGCAAGCCCTCGACCATTAGTACGGGTTGGCACACGCCTCGCGGCGCTTACACCTCCCGCCTATCGAGCACGTAGTCTACGTGCGGTCTTACCTCATTTGAGTGAGGGAACTCATCTTGGGGCGAGCTTCCCGCTTAGATGCTTTCAGCGGTTATCCCATCCGCAGGTGGCTACCGAGCGATGCCGTTGGCACGACAACTCGCACACCAGCGCTGCGTCCAGCTCGGTCCTCTCGTACTAGAGCCAGCTCCCCTCAATTCCCTTACGCCCACAGTGGATAGAGACCGACCTGTCTCACGACGGTCTGAACCCAGCTCACGTACCGCTTTAATGGGCGAACAGCCCAACCCTTGGGACCCTATCCAGCCCCAGGATGCGATGAGCCGACATCGAGGTGCCGAGCGAAGTCGTCGATGTGAACTCTTGGACTTCACCAGCCTGTTATCCCCGGGGTAGCTTTTATCCGATAAGCCACGACCCTTCCACACGGTATCGTGGGATCACTCAGCCCGACTTTCGTCTCTGCTCGACGTGTTTGTCTTGCAGTCAAGCTCCCTTGTGCCTGTACACTCGACGGTGGGTTTCCATTCCACCTGAGGGAACCTTTGGGCGCCTCCGTTACCTTTTAGGAGGCGACCGCCCCAGTCAAACTGCCCACCTGCCACTGTCTTGCTGCCGGATGACGGCAGCAGTTAGGGTCAAAACACACTCAGACTGGTATTTCACCGTCGACTCGACCGACGCTGGCGCGCCAGCTTCTCAGTCTCCCAGCTATCCTACACAGAGTGTGTTCTAACGCAATAGCAAGCTGCAGTAAAGCTCCACGGGGTCTTTTTGTCCTACTGCGGGTAACGCGCATCTTCACACGTATTTCAATTTCGCCGGGTCCCTTGTGGAGACAGTGCTCTACTCGTTAGGCCATTCGTGCGGGTCGGAACTTACCCGACAAGGAATTTCGCTACCTTAGGACCGTTATAGTTACGGCCGCCGTTCACCGGGGCTTCAATTTGGAGCTTTTCTTGCGATAACCCCTCCTTTTAACCTTCCGGCACTGGGCAGGCTTCAGCCCCTATACATCAGCTTTCGCTTTAGCAGAGACCTGTGGTTTAGTTAAACAGTCAGCAGAGCCCTTTCACTGCGGCTCACCTGGCGGTGAGCGCCCCTTCTCGCGAACTTACGGGGCTAATTTGCCTAATTCCTTCACAAGGGTTCTCCCGTTCGCCTTGGTATCTTCTACCCGTCTACCTGTGTCGGTTTGCGGTACGAGCGCCTAGTTATCGACGTTTAGCGGCTTTTCTTGGCAGCAGAGCCGACTGACTTCTTGCCGGTAGGCACGCCGTCGCGGTGTTGGCTCAGGGGCGGATTTGCCTACCCCCTCGTAGCTATCCCGCTTAGCACCGAGGCGACCAGCGCTCGGCTCAGTGTCCCCACTGCGTCCCCACATCACTCCAACTAGGCGGTACAGGAATGTTAACCTGTTGTCCATCACCTACGCCTTTCGGCCTGGGCTAAGGCTCGACTCACCCGACGCGGACTGACCTTGCGTCGGAACCCTTAGACTTACGGCGAACATGGTTTTCACATGTTTCTCGCTACTCATGCCAGCATCCTCACTCGTGGTTTGTCCAGCCTGGCTTACCGCCTTGACCTTCGTCCAAGCCACGACGCTCCCCTACCACGCAGTCCCGAGCTTCGGTCATCGGTTTAGCTCCGTTACGTTATCCGCGCGAGCGCGCTTGACCAGTGAGCTATTACGCACTCTTTAAAGGGTGGCTGCTTCTAAGCCAACCTCCTGGCTGTCTCAGCACGCTCACATCGTTTTCCACTGAACCGATCGTTAGGAACCTTAGCTGAGGGTCTGGGTTGTTTCCCTCTCGACGACGGAACTCAGCTCCCGCCGTCCAACTGCCGCGCTTAGAGGGCTGGTATTCGGAGTTTAAACGGGTTTGGTAACCTGAGGGCCCCTAGCCCGACTAGTGCTCTACCTCCAGCCCTGAGCACGCGACGCTCGCCCGAAAGCGATTTCGGGGAGAACAAGCTATCTCCGAGTTCGTTTGGCATATCACCCCTACCCACATCTCATCCAGCCGCTTTTCAACGCGGAACGGTTCGGCCCTCCACGAAGGGTTAGCTTCGCTTCAGCCTGGACATGGGTAGCTCACCCGGTTTCGTGTCTAATGAGTGCGACTGCGCCCTATTCAGACTCGCTTTCGCTGTGGCTGCGGCTGTGACTGCCTTAACCTGCCACACTCATTAACTCGCTGGCTCATTCTCCAAAAGGCACGCCATCAGCGCGTAAGCGCCTTTGACTGTTTGTAGGCGTACGGTTTCAGGGTCTATTTCACTCCCCTCGTCGGGGTTCTTTTCAACTTTCCCTCACGGTACTGGTGCGCTATCGGTCGTCAAGTGTATTTAGCCTTAGGGAGTGGGCTCCCTATTTTCCAACGGGGTTAGCGTGTCCCGTTGTACTCGTATACGGCTTGAGCCTTTTGCTTACGGGGCTTTCACCCTGTTTCGCCGTCCTTTCCAGAACGTTCAGCTAGGCTGTGGTATGCCGTGGGCTGGTCCGCTTTCGCTCGCCACTACTAGCGGAATGGTATCTTTTCCTCAGGCTACTTAGATGTTTCAGTTGGCCTGGTTACCTCGGACGTGGCTATGGATTGACCACGCCGTGTGCAGGCATGCCCCTGCACGGGTTTCCCCATTCGGAGACCTCCGACTCACAGGCTGCACACGCCTCATCGGAGCTTATCGCAGTGTACCGCGTCCTTCATCGGCACTTGACGCCGAGTCATTCACCGTACGCCCTTGTAGCTTTGCCATGTGTTGCGGAGAGATAGTCTCTCTCGCGTGTGTGCTGCGTCTATGACGGCAGCACGCGCTACCTGTTAGCGTACATCTGCCTATGCACTTGTTAAAGAGCGTCGGAAGGGTTGCTTCCGAGGGGACGAAAACGGCCCGGTGGTGATGCCGAGCCGCGACCGATAGCTGAGGGCTGAGCGCCTTAGTGAGCTATGCGGTTCGCGTCTTCTGGCATTTTGTGAGCAAAGGCAGCAGCCTTTTCGAGCGTTTTGTCCGTTATGGCTGCAAGTCTAGCAGGCTTTGAGGCGCTTGTCAAGTCTGAGTTGTTTTTGTGTTTGCGCTTTGTGCTCTGCTCGACCTTGCGCTGCACAGTCTAGCACACTTCACTGCACTGTCAAGCCTGAGTTGCCCAATTTCGAGCAACTTCTTGACAAGAGCATCTTTTCGCTCTACACTTAAATACATAATCACTTGCGCATGTGATTGAAATGAGCTTCAAAATGAGCGAAAAGACGGTTTGTACAGGTGAGCACGGTGGCAACACAGCCTTGCAAGCGATCGAGGCGAGGTTGCCAAGCGGCGAAACCGCACTGCGCATGGCTGAATTCTTCAAGGCGCTTAGCGATCCGACGCGCTTGCGCATCATCAGCGTTTTAGTGCAAACTGAGCTATGCGTTGGCGATTTGTGCAGGCTACTTGGTATGGCACAGCCCGCTATCTCGCAGCAGCTGCGCCTGTTGCGCCAAGCGCGCCTTGTCACCATGCGCCGCGAGGGCAAGCACGTCTTCTACACGCTCTGCGATGAGCATATCCGCGCTGTTTTTCAGCAAGGCCTCGACCACGTTCAAGAATGAGGAGCAATCTGATGGAACACAGGACCCATACCGATCATCCGCACAGGCATTCCGAGCACTGTGGGCATCTTCGCATCGTTCACGGCGATCACATTGACTACCTGCACGACGGCCACCTGCACGCTGAGCATGGCGATCACTACGACGAGCACGTCATCGAGGTCAGCGCCGCTAATCCCGACGCTTGCGCACCGATCGCCTGCTTATGCAGTCACGATGGCTGTGGGCACCCGGTCGTGCCGCACGGCGACCACTTCGATTATCTCGTCGATGGGCGGCTGCACCATCGGCATGGCGATCATTGTGACGATCACGGCGCTGTGACCTTCGCTTAAGCCGAGCGCCGAAAATGCGCTAGGCGATCCTGCACTGCTGCACTGCCGATGCTAGCCAGCAAACTCAACGTGAAGAGGGCGAGCGGCACGACAGTCAGTGCACTGCCGATCACGATCAGCAGCGCGCACAGCACGATCGCGACGCTGAACGATGGGTTTTTCACCACCATCAGCGCCGCATTGTAGAGCGCCATGCCCAAGTGCTGGCGCTCCATCTCTTCTAGCAGCGGAAAGACGTACAGCAGCACTAGCAGCCACGTCAGCGCCGCCATGAACCAGACCCCGCGCAGCACACTGAACAACGCACCCGTCTGTTGCGCGTAGACGGCGAAGTTGACATACAAAACTGCCCAAAAGGCGATGTTCAGCGCGCCCAAGAGCAGCCCTTGCCAAAAGTAGCGCCGTACGCCGCGCCAAAAGTCATCAGGATGCGCCGTTGGAGCGCTATGGGCGGCGTGCGCCATATGCGCCAGCCCTGCCAAGGCAAGTGGCGCGGTCAGCAGCGGCAGGCTGAGCAACACAGCGAACAAGTTCGCCACGATGAAGACCCAGCCGAACCGCTCGAAAATCACCAGACCACGCCAAACCGCCCGCAGACCCGCGCCCACACTCAGCCCTTCACGCCCGTGTAGCTGACGCCCTCGATGAAGAAGCGTTGGAAGATGAAGAAAATGACCGCCATCGGCAAGGTCGTGATGACCGAGCCTGCTAGCATCAAATCCCACTGGATGGCATCGCCGGTCACGCCGCGCAGGAAAGCCAGCGCAAGCGGCAGTGTGTACAGATCCCGGTTCAGGTTCAGGGCGATCAGCGGGCCTTGAAAGTCGTTCCAAGTGCCCTGGAAGGCGAAGATCGCCATCGCAGTCAGCGCCGGGATGGCCATCGGCAGGATGATGACGAAGAACATGCGCAAACGGCTGGCTCCATCGATCTCTGCCGCCTCTTCAATCTCACGCGGGATGCTCTCGAAGAACTGCTTCATCAGGAAAATGCCGAAGGCATCCGCAAAGTACGGCACCAACAGCGCCCAGTACGTGTCGATCCAGCCCAGCTGGTTGAGGATCAGATAGCGCGGGATCAGCAGGACGATGCCCGGCACCATGAGCGTGCCGACCAACGCCGCAAAGGCGAGGCTGCGTCCTGGAAAACGGATGCGCGCTAGGGCATAGCCCGCCAGGCTGTTGAACAGGACGCGCATGACTGTCACCACGATGGCGACAAAGAAACTGTTGAAGATGGCGCGCGGGAAGTTGATCTGCTGCGTGTTGAGCGCCCGCTCATAGCCTTGCAGCGTCCAGTTGTAGGGCGTGCCATCGGCGCGGAGGCCGGGCGTCAGGCGCATCGGGTTGGCGGCGATGTCGGGCAGCTCTTTGAACGAGTTGGCCACCGCAAAGACGAACGGCATGATCATCGCCAGAGCGAAGAGGATCAGAATGGCGTAAGTTAGCACAGCGCGGATGACCTTGCCGGAGTTGGGCGGCAAGGTGAAGCCGCGCGCCCCGAAGCGTTGTTGGGCTACTGCACCGGTAGACATGTCTGGCTCCTTTCGGCTACTGCTGCACCGTCTTGCCGACGAGACGACGCTGGAAGATGGTGAAGATGGCGATGATCACAAACAGCACAAAGGCGAGCGCTGCGCCAAGTCCGGCTTGAGAGTCGCGCAGGTTGCGGAAGACGATCCATGCGATGGTCTTGGTGGTGCCAGCCGGGTTGCCCTGCGAGATCACGTAAATCTGGTCGAAGACTTGGAAACAGCCGATCAAGCCGATAGTCAGCACGAAGAAAGTGGTCGGGCGCAGCATCGGCACAGTGATCAGGCGGAATTGCTGCCAGCGCGTGGCACCATCCACAGAGGCCGCCTCGTAGAGCTGGCGCGGGATATCCTGCAGCGCAGCCAGGAAGATCAACATCATGGTGCCCGTAGTCGTCCAGATGGCTAAGAGCATGATCGCCAGCATCGTGACCGACGGCCCACTGATCCACTGCCAAACGGTCTGCCCAAGAATGTTGGTCTCGGTCATCCAGGCGGGCGCTGTGCGGATGGTGACGCCGAACAGGCGCAAAAGGTTGTGGATGATGCCGTTAGCGTCGTTAATCCAGGTTACAGGCGAGTACTCCAAGCCAAGCACACTGGCTACGCCTGCGATCACGCCATTGATCACGCCATTGCGGTTGAACAGCCACAGGAAGACCGTGGCGATGACGATGGATGACGTGATGGACGGAAAGTAGAAGGCAACGCGGAAAAAGCCGCGAAAGCGCAGGAATTGTTGGTTGACGATGAAGGCCAGCACGAGCGCTAAGGCGGTCTGGGTGGGCACGACGCCAAGCGTGTAGTAGAACGTGTTCTTGATAGCGACGAAGAACTCATCGCGCACGACCGTTGTGTCATCCAAGCCGAGAATACGCTCGTAATTGCGCAGCCCAACCCCCTGCGCCTCGAAGGGCGGCTGCAAGCCATTCCAGTCAGTGAAGCTGATCAGGAAGGCACTGAAGAGGGGCAGGAAGATGAAGATAACGACGATGATCAGCGCGGGCAGGATGAACATGAAACCGGCAGCGCGCTCTTGCCCCTTGGCGCTCAGCTGAAAGCCACCCGACTTACCCAGAGAAGGCGCTGCAACTGCCATAGGAAAAACTCCCTTCTCAAAGCATAATTTTTGCAAAAGCGCCTCGCCTTCAGCACAGGCGAGGCGCAACTCACAAGCGCTGCAGCTTACAAGCAGGGCCTACCGCGAGGCCAGCACCTCATTGCCGACGCGCTCAATCTCTGCCAGCGCGCCACGAGCAGTCTGGTTCTCGCTCATCACTAGCGAGAGCTGCTCGTTGACCTTATCCAGCACGGCTTGGAAGCCTGGCACGAACTGCCACTTGCGCGCGTACTCAGCGCCATTCAGGTACGGCTCGAGGTTCGGGAACTGCGCCAGCCAGCCTTCGCGCAGCGAGGCGCGCGTGGGCATCGCCAAGCCAAGATCAGTCCACGCCTTCATGCCCTCGGCTCCAGTCAGGTAGTCTACAAACTTGATGGCAGCCTCGGGGTTCTTAGCCTTCATGGGCACGGCATAGCAGACTGTGAACGCCATCGTGGCCTTGCCGGCCGGGCCTGCTGGCAACTCCACAGCTTTGTGCTTCAGGTCCGGGAACTGATCCTTGAGATAGGGCTCGATCCAGTTGCCCTCAAAAGCCATCGCCACTAGACCCTTGCCAAACGCCTCACCAGGCCAGCCAACGCCCAAGTCTGCCGGCGTCTTGGCGAAGCCATCCAGGTATAGCCCTGTGTAGAACTCCAGCGCGGCCTCTGCTTCTGGGCTGTTGATGGTCATCTTGGTGAACTCGTCGTCGGTCACCGAGCCGCCTGCGCCATACAGGAAGGCGATCCAGCGTGCGAAGTCAGCCGGCACCACCACGCCAAAGACACCATCCTTGGTCAGCGCTTCAGCGGCAGCGCGCATCTCTTCCCAAGTCGTCGGTGCGCTCAGACCAGCCGCCTCGAACATCTCAGTGTTGATCTGCAGGGCGAGGGTGGAGAAGTCTTTGGGTGGGCAGTAGAACTGGCCGTTGGCTGTGAAGGCATTCCGCAGGGCGGGATAGAAGTCGTCGACGTCGGTCAGCTGCTCGCCGATAGGCATCAGGGCGTCGGCGCGCACCAGGTCGAGGAAGCGGAACGAGTCAACATAGAAAACATCCGGGGGCTCGCCGCCTGCCAGCGATTTCTGGAGTGTGGTATCGTAATCTGGCACTTGATTGAGCGTGACCTGAATATCAGGGTTGGCGGCGTTCCAGTCGTCCACGATCTTCTGCAGGCGCTCATTCTCCGAAGGGGAGGACGACCAGCCCATCAGCACCAAGTTGACGGTCTGCGCGGCTTGCGCGCTTGGGGCAACCGCAGCTGCAATCAGGGCAACAGCGATTGCAAAGGCGAGGAAACGTAAAGTCTTCTTCATGGCTCAACTTCCTTTTGTGGTTAAACCACTTAAACGTTTAACTCGCTATCGAATATAATCAGGCTTGAGAAAATTGTCAAGAGATATCCGCCAAGGAGAACGAAAATGTCCAAAATCTCTGCCTTCATCTTCGATCTGGACGGGGTGATCACGGATACGGCTGAGTATCACTACCTGGCTTGGAAGCGCCTGGCTGATGAAGAGGGGCTGCCGTTCACTCGCCAGGATAACGAAGCGCTGCGCGGCGTCTCGCGCCGTGAGAGCCTGCTGCGCTTGCTGAAGGGCAAAGTCCTGCCGGAGCCGCAGATGCAAGCCTACATGGCGCGCAAAAATGAGTACTACCGCGCATTTTTGGCGCGCATCACGCCTGCCGATCTGCTCGAGGGCGTGGGTGAGTTTCTTGCACAGGCGCGTGAGCGTGGCATCAAACTAGGGCTCGGCTCGGCTAGCAAAAATGCGCGGGATGTGCTGCATGGCTTGGGTATCGCTGATCGCTTTGATGCCATTGGCGATGGCTACTCAGTTAGCCGCACCAAGCCAGCGCCTGATCTGTTCGTCTGGGTGGCCGGTCGGCTGAACACACCGCCAGCTGAGTGTGTCGTCTTTGAGGATGCTGAGGCGGGCATCGCTGCTGGGCGCGAGTGTGGCATGTACACAGTCGGCATCGGCGATCCAGCCCGCGTCGGCGCCGCTGATCTCATCGTGCCGAACTTGGCAGGCGTGCAGCTTGACGATCTATTGAGTAAACTTGCCAACCTAACACATTGACAGCAAGGCACACTCTGGCTATCATGAACGAAAGTGAAACGTTTCAACAGGTGAGAGGATGGCCACACTCAAACAGGTGGCGGCGCTTGCTAATGTGCCATTGCTGACCGCCTATCATGCGCTGAGCGGCGCAGCGGATGTGCCGCCTGCCCAGCGCGAGAGCGTCCGCGCAGCAGCTGAAAAGCTCGGCTACACGCTCAACATTACCATTAAAGACGTGGCGACGCTCGCGAACGTGTCTATTGCGACGGTCTCTTACGTGTTGAACGATAGCGCGCCTGTCAGCGCAGCGACGCGCAATCGCGTGCTAGAGGCAGCTGCAGCGCTCAACTACCGCCCCAACGTAAACGGTCGCACCCTTCAAGCCAACAAGACTCGGCTGATCGGCTACGGCTGGCACAACATAAAGCGCGGACACACAGCACCCTTTTTGGATCGTTTCACTTATTGGATGGCGCAAGCGGTCGAGTCGTATGGCTACCACGTGCTGACCTTCGCCCATAGCGAGGAGTCGCCGACGGATGCCTACCAAGAGCTGATTCAGACTAATCGTGTGGATGGCTTCATCCTAGCGCATACCAACCGCAACGATCCGCGCATTCGCTACCTGATGGAAGCGCGCGTGCCGTTCGCTGCCTTTGGGCGCGCTAACGACCGCTGGGACTTCCCTTACGTTGACGTGGACGGGCGGCGCGGCGTGCAGCTAGTGGCTGAACACCTGATCCACTTAGGGCACACGCGCCTAGCCCTGATTGGCTGGCCTGAGGGCTCCTTGAGCGGTGATGCACGCGTGCAAGGCTACTTCGATGCGCTGGATGCAGCCGCCCTCTCGCCGCAAGCTGGCTGGATTAGGCGCACAGAAAATAATGCTGCTGCTGCTGCTGCCGCCGCTGCTGAGCTGCTCGATCTGCCGGCCTCAATCCGCCCGACGGCCATCATCTGCGTCAGCGACCTGATGGCGATCGGCGTGATCAACTATCTCAACCGTTGCGGCGTGCGAGTTGGCTATGATATGGCGGTCAGCGGCTTCGATGACGATCCTGTCTCAGAGTTGATTCAGCCCCCGCTCACCACACTCCGTCAGCCGGTCGATGACTTGGCCGCCCAAGTTGTCGGGCTGCTCATGGCGGAGCTGGAGCGCACGCCCGTGCCGCAGCGCCAAATTTTGGTAGCGCCGCAGCTGATCATCCGCGCTAGCACTGATCCGCAGCGCCGCTGCTCTTGATGTTTCTTCCTGCACAGCAAAAGAGGCTTAACGATGATCTCTCCTGTCGATCAGCGCACCTGGCTTGTGAGCGAATCACCCTTTAATCCCTTCAAACTGCACCACACCGAGACCATTTTTACCGTCGGCAATGGCTTTATGGGTGTGCGTGGCACCTTCGAAGAAGGCTATAGCGGCGATTTAGCCACACACTCGTTCATGGCATCTTCAACCACGCTGAAGGCGACCTTGTGCCCGATATCGTCAACCTGCCCAACCCGCTGCCCGTGCAAGTGCTGGTGGATGGCGAAGCCTTCCACATGACGGCAGGTCGAGTGCTGGGCTTCCGGCGCACGCTCGACCTCAAACGCGCCGCCCTGACCCGCGAGGTGCTCTGGCGCACAACGCAAGGCGTAGTGGTCAAGCTGACCTTCGAGCGCTTCGCCAGCCTCACCGACGAGCATCTCCTTGTGCAACGGGTGCGCGTACGTGCGCTACTCGGCTCCCCGCAGATTGTCATTCGTTCCCGCGTAGATGCCCAAGTGACTAATTTAGGTGTCCAGCACCTGACCGATATCCAAACAAGCGTCGATAACACGGAGATTCTAGTCACAGGGCGCACCACACAGAGCCGCTATGGCATTGCCATCTGTGCGGCGCACAGCTTGAGCGTTGAGGCAGCTGTTCAGGGCGAGGCAGACGGCATGAGCTACGCGTTCGCCCTGCCTCAGGAGAACGAAGTCAGCCTGACGAAGATCAGCGCCATTTACACTACGCGCCAAAGCGATCAGCCTGCCGAAGCTGCCCAAGAGGCGGCGCGAGCAGCGCTCAAAAAGGGCTGCGAGGCGCTCTTTGCGGCGCACTGTGCCGCGTGGGAGCAGTATTGGTACAGCTCCGATGTGCACATCGAGGGCGATGAGGTAGCACAGCGCGCCATCCGTTTCACCACCTATCACGTGCTGATCGCCGCGCCACGCCACGACGAGCGCGTCAGCATCGGCGCCAAGACTCTCTCAGGCTTCGGCTACAAGGGGCACGTCTTTTGGGATACTGAGCTGTTCATGCTGCCGATGCTGACCGTCACGCAGCCAAAGTTGGCGCGTAACTTGCTGCTGTATCGCTACCATAACCTAGCCGGTGCGCGGAATAAGGCGCGCGCCAACGGCTACGAGGGTGCGATGTTCCCCTGGGAGAGCACAGATACTGGTGAAGAGACCACGCCACAATGGTCGCATCCGCAGCCGGACGGAACGCGCATCCGCATCTGGACGGGCGATAACGAGCAGCACATCAGCACGGATATTGCCTACGCGGTGCTGCAGTACTGGCAATGGACGGGCGATGATGAGTTTTTCGTGAAGTACGGCGCTGAGATTGTGCTGGATACGGCTGTATTCTGGGGCAGCCGGGCCGAGTACAACGCAGAGCGCGATCGCTATGAGCTCTCGATGCAGATCGGCCCGGATGAGTACCACGAGAACGTAAATAACAGCGCCTTCACCAACAGCATGGTGCGCTGGCACTTGCGGCAGGCGCTTGCCACCCGCGCCTGGCTCCTGACCCACCATCGCCAGGCAGGCGAGGCGCTCTTGGCGCGCTTGGGAGTCACGGAGGCGCGCTGCGCCAAGTGGGCAGAGATCGCCGAGAAGATGTATGTGCCTCACGACCCTGAGACGGGTCTCCTAGAACAGTTTGATGGCTTTTTCAAGCTAGAGCGGCTCGATCTGACGCACTGGCAGCCGCGCGTCGCTAACATGGACTGGATTCTCGGTCACGAGCGGGCGCAACGCACCATGGTCATCAAGCAAGCCGACGTTGTGATGCTGATGGCGCTGCTGGGCGATCAATTCGGCCCGCCTGAAGCGCGGCAGGCAAACTGGGACTTCTACTATCCGCTGGTCGATCATGGCTCGTCGCTCAGTCCGTCTACGCATGCGTGGGTAGCGGCGCGGCTAGGCTTGCTCGAGGATGCCTACCACCTGTTCATGTACGCTGCTAACATCGACCTTGAAGACCTGAAAGGTAACGTGCGCGATGGCATTCATGCCGCCGCCTGTGGTGGAGTTTGGCAGGCTGTCGCCTTCGGGTTTGTGGGCTTGAGCCTAGATGAGCGCGGCGAGCTGCAAGTCAAGCCGAACTTGCCTGCCCACTGGCGGAGCGTGACTCTACGGGTCTATCATCGCGGCCAGCTCAAGACGCTCCGCCTGACAGCCGAACATTAGCGGCTGACTAACGCTTTCCCGCTGTCCATCCCCGAAGTCCGCCCAAAGACGTTATTATGTGTAGGAAAAAGCGGCTTGGGGATGGACAAATCAATGGCAAATAGACAACCACTCTCATACCTGAAAAATGGGCAGACACTCGGCAAGTATCGGATCGAAGGTCTGCTTGGGCGCGGGAACATGGCTGAAGTCTACCGCGCCTTCAACCCTGATCTCGCCCAGTTCGTGGCCATCAAGGTCATTCATCCGCTGCATCTCAGCAATCCTGAGATGATCCTGCGCTTTCGGCAGGAAGCGCGCGCTGCAGCCTCGCTCAGCCATCCCAATATCCTGCGAGTCTTCGATTTTGAAGAACAAGACGGCCTGCACTACATGGTGATGGAGCTGATCGAGGGCGAGACGCTGGCTGAGCGCATTGCCAGCGCGCCCGATGGCTTGCCCTTGCCCGAAGTGCGCCGTTGGTTCAGCCAGCTGTGTGCCGCACTGGACTACGCACATGCGCGTGGCGTGATTCATCGCGATGTCAAGCCTTCCAATGCGATGATCGCCGACGCCGAGCGCCTGATCCTAACCGATTTCGGGCTGCCCCTTATCC
>JBDNDQ010000008.1:0-75662 GCA_046719055.1 Aggregatilineales bacterium
CTCTTCCGATCTGGCGCTGTGCAGACGCTGACCGACGGACTATGGGACGCCCGCGACCTGCGCTGGCTGGCAGGCAGCGCAAGCCTGTTTTTCATCTCAGAGCGCGGCGCACAGGGCAGGCCTGTCTATGGCGCTGAGCTGTTCATCCCCAGCACAGGTGAGCATCGCATCCTGTTAGCTGGCAAAGATGCCGTTGGTATGGCGCTCTTGCATGGCTGGGACTCTGTACAGTTCTGGTGGCGTGAGAGACAGAGACTTGGCGTGAATCGGCACGCAGCGGACGGCGAGATCGTCTTCGCGCACAGCCTGCCTGATGAGGGCAGCACGCCCATCCGTCAAGTGCAAGTCATCGACCAACTTTTCATTGTTCAATCACCATTTCCGAGCGCTGTGCTCGCCCCAAACACTGGCGCGCTTGCCCTGAAAGTCGGCATGACGGGCGATGAGCGGCTGTACATTGTCAAGCCTGACGGATCGTGGAGTCTGGTGCGCCAGAACCTGAGCGGACTAGGCGATCCGCTCTGGTCGCCTGATGGCGCCTACCTGGCGTTTACGCAGTCCGTCAATCAAGGGCAAGCGACGTTAGAAATTGTGACTGCCAACGGTGCACCAATTCGCCGTGTGGAAGGCTACAGAGGTCTCTTTGGCAGTTTGAAATGGACGCGCTGTGGTTACTCAGAATGAATAAACTCATCAGTTTCTCGATCGCGCTCCTCGTACCGATCTTGCTCCTGCTGATTGGCGTGCGCCTGCTGATCAGCGAGCCGTACCTCGCCCTTGCCTACCGCCTGCCTAACTTTCCCGACGATCCATTTGGCTTCACTCTTGAGGATCGGCTGCGCTACGCTCCATATGCTGTGGAATTTCTGCTGAACGGCGCGCCGCCCAATTTCCTGGCCGACCTGACTTTTCCCGATGGCTCACCGCTCTACAACGCGCGCGAAGTGCAGCATATGGTCGATGTGCAGCAGGTGGTGCAAGCAGCCATGCTTGTGCTAGCAGCGCTGAGCGCGTTATCAGCGCTGGGTGTGCTGACCTTAATGCGCAGCGCAGAGGGTCGCCAGGCCTTGCGGCGTGGCTTGCGCTGCGGCGCAGTGCTGACGTGGCTGCTGCTCGGCGCGCTGATCGTCTACATCCTGCTGGACTGGGATAGCTTCTTCAATCGCTTCCACGATCTGTTCTTTGCTGAGGGCACGTGGCGCTTTTTCATGTCCGACACGCTGATTCGGCTCTTCCCGATCCGCTTTTGGCAGGATGCAGCACTGATTTTGGGCGCTTTTTGCGGGCTGGGCGCGCTGCTCATCTTTTGGGGGACGCGCCAGCGCGCCGCACCAGCTGATCAATGAGTTACAAGCCGTGCTCACGGCGAATGGCAGCTAGCAAGCCGCGCACGCCGGCATTCACTAGGGTGTAGCATTCCTCAAACCTGCCGCTGTAGTATGGATCAGGCACTTCGCGCACACCTAGCTGGGGCGCGTAATCCAGCAAAAGTGCGACTTGCGCGCGCGAGTTGCCAGCAACCAAACGGACACGCTCTAGGGCACGCACATGATCTTGTGTCATACCGATCAGATAGTCGAAGTTGGAGCCGTCTTGCTCAGTCAGCAGGCGAGCACGCTTGCTGAAGATGATGCCGTGCTTCTTCAGGATGCTCACCGTGCCACTGTGCGTAGGCTGACCAGCTTCGTAGCTGTCGATGCCGGCTGAGTCGGCGTAGATGCGATCCTGAAGGTTTGCTTCGCGCACCAAATGATTGAAGATGCCGTGTGCCATCGGGGAACGGCAGATGTTGCCTGTGCATAGGAAAAGAACGCCAATCACGAGTTTCGCTCCTACTCAAGCAGAGCCTTTTGCGCTTCTAGACCGATATGCGTGAGGTTAAAAGCGCCTTGAATAAAAGTCTCTTTAGCCGACTAAACGCTGGCGTTCTTAAGATTGGCAACTCTTAGACTTTACAAATCTACCATAACTCGATACAAACGCCAAGTCGGCAAATAGACCGAACCGCGCTGTAATGTTGACGTACCTCAGCTTTATGCGCATAATGGTGGTAGCCTGAAAGAGAGTGCTATGCCTGTCCCTGAGTATATCCGCCAGATTCGCGCTAAAATTCGGCCACGCTTTGCTCACATGCCCGGTGCGATCGCCTTCATCAAGCCTGAAGCATCCTGATGCCAATTTCAGAGTACATCCGTCAGCTGCGCGAGAAAGTTGGCCATGCACCGATACTGATGATCGGCGTGGCAGGCGTTGTGATTAACGAGCAGGGCGAGGTGCTGCTGCAGCGCCGCAGCGATAACCGGCAATGGGCGCTGCCCGGCGGCGCCCTCGATCCAGGCGAGGAGCCTGCTGAGGCAGTTGTGCGCGAGGTCTGGGAAGAAACTGCCGTCTTGGTGCAGCCTGAGCGTGTGGTAGCCATACACGGCGGTGAGGATTTCTTCATGCGCTACCCTAACGGTGATCAGGCGTACATCATCAGCATCACCTTTGCTTGCCGCCCACTGCGCGGTGAGCCGCGCGTGAACGATGACGAGTCGCTTGAAGTGCGCTACTTCCCGCCCGATCAGCTGCCGCCGATGCCGGAGCGAAGTCGGATGCGTATAGCGCTTGCCTTGCAGAACGATCTGCGCTGTCAGTTTCGCTACACGCCCAAGATGGGAGAAGAGAGCAGATGAGCCATCAAGTCGTTCGGACTGAAAATGCACCAGCCGCCATCGGCCCGTATTCACAGGCGATCATCGCCAACGGTTTCATTTTCTGTTCAGGGCAGATCGCGCTTGATCCCGCCACCAGCGCATTGATTGAGGGCGATATCGCCGCACAGACTGAGCGCGCCATTCAAAATCTGCGCGCAGTGTTAGAAGCAGCCGGCAGCTCGTTAGCGCATGTGGTCAAGACGACGGTGTTCCTGCGAGACATGGCCGATTTCGCTGCCATGAACGCTGTCTATGAGCGTTTTTTCAGCCAGAATCCGCCGGCGCGCAGCACTGTGGGCAACCTTGATCTGCCACGCGGCGCCCGCTTCGAGATCGAGGCGATCGCTGTGTTGCCCTAACTGAGCGTGTGCTAAGCGCAGCTTGTACTATGCCCACAGAAAGTGTAAAGTGAGCGGCGACGTCAGTGCATTAGTGTATTGTTAGGCTATGGCGCGCGTAAAACGGACGAGCAACCTTTATAAACGTCCGCCCTCAGTAGGCGCTTACGGCACATCGGCACATTACAGTGGCGCGCATCTACGGGCGCGGCGGCGGGTCTCGGCAACGTGGATATGGGGCTGTGGCTTTTTAAGCAGCTTGGCGTGCATGGGCGGTTGCTTGCTGGGGATTGTGATCGGTGCGCTGGGCTTCCGCGCTCTACCGGAGGATTTACAAGCAGCTGCCGCCCGCCGCGTGCCGATTTTGGTTGCGCTGATGGCGCCGACTGCCACACCCGATCCGCGCCTTGAGGTGGTACCGACTGTTGACCCGACTCGCGCTGCCGAAGCCGCTCTCGCCTTCGGCGTTGAGCCGATGAATGTCTCGCCAACTCCGCCTTTCCTGCCGCGCACGGGCGAGTTTCCCACCCTCACGCCAACGCCACTTATTGGCAACGCCGTCTTGCCTACGGCAACCAACACAGCGCGCCCAACTGCCACAAACGAGCCGTTGCCGGCGCGCTACTACCTGCCCAACCGCATTCAGCGCGAGGCACAAGGCTGGAATAACTGCGGGCCTGCTAACTTAGTGCAAGGGCTGCGCATCTTAGGCTACGAGACCAAGCAGCGCGATGTTGCTGCTTGGCTCAAGCCTAACACTAACGATGCAAATGTCAGTCCGTGGCAAATGGCCAACTACACCAATCAATTCACGCCTTTGCGCGCTTTAGTGCGCGTGAACGGTACGCTCGACCTGATGAAGCGCCTGATCTTCAACGGCTTTGGCGTGATTATCGAGACAGGCCTATATGATGAGCGCAATCAATGGCTGGGGCACTATGTTACATTGGTCGGCTGGGATGATGTGGGCGATCCGAACAGGGGCGGCTTCCTCTACGGCTTGGATACCCTTAAAGATAACGGCCCGGATGGTCGGGGTGTCCGTGAATATTACGCAAATCTCGATACACTCTGGAAGCACTTCAATCGCGTTTATTTGGTTATATACCGACCTGAACAAGAAGGCAGGTTGCGAGAGCTGCTGGGCGAGGCCTTCGATGAACGCATCAACGCGGAGCAGGCGCTGGTGCGTGCCCTGCAGGAGACAAAGCTGAATCCGAATGATCAATTCGCGTGGTTCAACGTCGGCACGAGCTATGTGCTGCTGGGCGCCTACAAAGAGGCGGCGCTCGCCTACGACCTGGCGCGGGCGCGCGGCGGCGGCTGGCCTTGGCGTATGCTGTGGTATCAATTTGGGCCGTTCAAGGCCTACTACATGATCGGTGATTACCAAACTGTGATCGACCTAGCCAACAGCGTTATCCAGCGCAGTCAGCACATTGAAGAGACCTATTACTATCGCAGTTTAGCTTATGCGGCACTGGGCAAGATGAACCTTGCTGTTGTGGATATGCAGCGGGTTGTGCGTGATAACAGCAATCTACAGGTGGCAGTAGATGCATTAGCACGCTTGCAAGCAGGTGAAGTGCCGCCTCCAGAAAGGCTGTAGCGATGGTTATCATCATGCGCCCGTACGATGCAGCACACGATCCTGATCGGATTAGTGCCCTGCTCGGCGAAATCGATCGGCTGGATGTGCAGTATAGCATTCGGCGCTTGCGCGCACCGCAAGAGCTGCGCACCTGGTTTGAGAGTCCCAGCCTGCAGCCCGAAGACTCGGTCGTCTGTGAGGATGAGCACGGCACTGTACGCGGCTACGCGCTGCTGGAATGCTCGCGGCACGGTTTGCACCGCGAGACGCTGCTGGGCGAGCTGCGCTTTAACTCGCACCCGGCTAACCGCGCCGACGACCTCGACGGGCAGCTCATCGCATGGGCTGAACAACGTTTGATGGCGTGTGGCGCTGATGCAAAACGGATTGAGCTGCAGGTCTCTGCGGCACACCAGAACGCTCAGCGCATTTTCACGCTGAGATGGCATGGCTTCACGGTTGTGCGCAACTTTGTCAACATGTACCGCCCCTTGACCGCACCTGCTAAACCACCAGACCTGCCAAGCGGCTTTATGCTGCGCCGCCATGACTGCGAGCACGAGGCTGAAGCGTGGATCGACCTGTACAACGACTCCTTTGCCCAACATTGGCAGTTCACGCCCGTTACACTGGAGAGCTACTTCCATTTCCGCCGCAACGATCCGCGCTTTCAACCTGAGCATAACTGGGTGATCACGACGCAGGATGGCAGCTTCGCTGCCTTCTGTTGGTGTCTTTTCAACCGAGAGCAGCTGGCAAGGCAGGATGAACGCGATGCGCTGTTGCATCAAATTGGTACGCGCGCTGCTTTTCGTGGCATAGGCTTGGGCAGCGCGTTGATTCAGCACGTCATCAATATGCTCCACGCCGACCCGATCCAACTAGGCGGCGTGCGACTCTGGGTGGATATCGAGAACATCACTAATGCCAAGCGTCTGTATGAGGCGCACGGCTTCCGAGATGATTACGCACTGGGCTTCTACCAAAAAGTGTTGAAGGCATGAGCGCACCTTTGACGGCACGTTCACGCTTCACAGGCGTAGCGCTAGCTGCCTTGCTGAGTGTAGCCGCTGTGCTGATGCTGAACTTTCCACACAACAGCTTCTGGTACGATGAGGCGCTCACCACATACGTTGCTACCCAAGCGTGGGAGACGTTGTGGCGTTGGTGCGTTGAAGTGGACATTCAAGTGCCGTTTCACTATGTGGTGTTGCGGTTGTGGTCGTTTGTGGCGGGCAAGAGCGAGTTCGCCTTGCGATTACTCTCTGTTTTCGCCATCCTGCTGACAGCAGCGGGCGCCCTGAATGTTGGCAGGCGGTTAGGCAGACCTTTCAGCGGGAGTTTGGGCGTTGCTTGTGCTATTCTGTTGGCGCTCTCGCTCGGCACGCTGTGGATAGCCTATGAAGTGCGCGCTTATGCTTTTGCGCTGATGCTCTTCACATGGGCAACGGCGTTCCTGCTGGCAGTTTTGGCGCGCCCGAGCGTGTGGCGCGTGCTGAGCTACGTCGGCTTGATGTCGGCAGCGTTGTACACGCACTATACAGCTTTGGCGGGCTTTGCGGCGCACGGTGTTATCGTGCTGGGGGTAGCTCTTGCAGCGCTGCGGCACTTGCAATGGCGTGCTTTTGTTAGGGCGTTTGCGCCGCTCTTTCTGGTCGGGCTTACCTTCCTGCCATGGCTACCGATTATGATAGCGCGGGGCAGCGCTGATCGCAGTTTTTACAGCGGGCAGATTGCGCCTGATCTCTCGCTGCGCGTCCTGACGGGCTTCCGAGTGCTGGGCAGGCAGGATGATCCTGAAGCAGCGCTCATGTGGATCGGCATTTATGTGCTGTTCGTCGCGGCCGGCATCTTGAGCGGCTTGCTGCTGCCGACTTTGCGCCGGGCGCTTTACATCAGTTTAGCGCTCAGCCTGCCGCCGATCGCCATTACAGTAGCGCTGCTCATGATCAATCCAAAGCTGACGGGCCGCTACTTTTGGACGGCATGGCTCGGCTTGGATGTGCTAGTTGGCATTACGGTGGTTGTGGCGCTCAGCGCGCTCACGCAGCGGGAAGGGGCGCGGAGCGCGTTAGTGCTCATCACAACGCTGGCGATGGTTACTGTGCCGATCGCCTCTGGCGAACGCGGCACGCCGCCCAAGAGTGATTTTCGAGCTGTCTATGCGCACATCTGCACAAAGGGGACGCCTGATGATGTGATCTTGCTGCGCGATGGTACGCTCTTTGTGGCGCATGAATACTACGGCAAGCTGCCGCCTTGCCAGACGCCACACCATGCGCTCGGCATGCCCGATGCACTCGTGCCAGACGTCACGCGCTACCTCGATCTCGGCACCCTGCAGGCGAAGATGCGCGAGATCGCGGCACACCGCCCGCCGAACGTCTGGATCATCAGCTGGCAGGCGGATATCATGGACCCACAGTCGCTCACTTTCGCCCTGCTCGACTTCACAGGGCAGCACGTCGAGGTCAACCGTATGTTCGGCGATGTGCGCCTTGACCGCTACACCAATCTCGACTTTGCCTTGCTAGAGAGGCTCGCCATCGAGGGCGCTACAACTCAGTCTGAATGGTTCAACATCACGCCAGTGCCGAACGGTGCGACGCTGCTGGCCATGCGCCTGTTTGTGCCACAGCCGGCACACGTGGGCGATGTGATCGTGGTGCAGGCCTGGTGGCAGCGAGGTGCCATCCTGCTGCCAACGTTGCGCGCCAGCGCGCGTCTGACCACGCTCGATAACGGTTGGATTTACAGCCAGGTGGATCAGCCGCCTGCCGGCTGGAAGTTCTGGGATGATCGCTGGGCGGATGGCGTGCCTGCCTTTGGGCGCTATGAGTTACTCATTGGCGAGGACGTGCCAGTTGGTAGGCACGCTGTGCGCTACGTCCTGTACGATATTAACGGCGCTTGGCAGCCGATCACCATCACGCTTGGCGAAATTGAGGTCGTACGCTAGCGTGCCCCGCCTTGACGCGCTCGATCGCGGCGTTCTAGTCGCTGTCGTGAGCCTGCTCCTTGCCCTGATCGGCGTGATCGTGCGCGGCGATCAGGCGGGCGTGCTGGTCACGGCATCTATCCCAGAGCGCATCAGCGTGACGGCAGCCCTAAGCCTGACTTTCAGCGAGCCGATGGATGCGCAGAGCGTAGAGTCGCGCCTGCACTTTGCCCCAAAGACCGATGTGCGCCTGACTTGGAGCGGGGCCACACTCAACATTGTGCCGCTGCAGGCTTGGCTGCCTGAGACGCCCTACACGCTCAGACTGGATGCAGGCGCGCGCAGTCAGAGCGGGCGGCTGCTCTTAGCGCCTCTAGAGTGGGCTTTTGTACCGCGCCCGCCACGCGTAGTCTACCTGGCGCCTGCCTACAGTGCCGACTCTCTCCAGGCAACCAATCTCTGGCTTGTGGCGCCCGAACAACCCTTTGCCGCCCGCCAGCTCACTTACAGCAGCCTAAACCTTGAATCTTTCCAGCCCAGCCCAGATGGCGCCTGGCTTGTCTATGCCCAGCCGCGTCAGGATGGCACAGCTGATCTGTATTTGTTGGAGATCGAGCGCGGCGAGACGCGCCAACTGACGAATTGCACGCCCGTCTTGGCGCGCTGCGCTGCGCCCGACTGGAGCCCTGAGGGCACGCGGCTGATCTACGAGCGCACTGAGCTCGACCCTGCCCTAGATTGGTACGATCGGGATGTGCCCCGCGCATGGCTGCTCAACTTGCGTGATCTAGCGACCGCGCCCCTGTTGAGCGATACCAGCCGCCTAGGCGGGACGCCGAAATGGTCGCCTGATGGACGGCAAATCGCGGCTTATGACCGTAATATCGGCGCGATCGCCATCTACGACCTAGCTACCGGCGCGCGCAAGCTGATCGAGACCCTCGACGATGTGGGCGACTACGCTTTCCATCCGCGCGATGGCCGCTTTGTCTATGCCCAGCTCATTCAGATTGTCGGGCGTTTCTCCAGCGCTCTGGAGATGGTCGACTTAAATGATCCCAGCCGCGGCATATGGCGGCTGAGCGGCGAAGGGATCGCTGTTGAGGATCGGCAACCGCGCTGGACGCCCGATGGGAGCCGCCTGATCTTCACGCGGCGTATCTTGGATGGCAGCGGCATCCCTAGCGCCCAGATTTATGCGCTCGAACCTGTGACTGGGCGTGTCATGCCAATTCTTGTGGATGAAAACTATTTTCACGGGGCGATCAGCCTCGATCCGACGGGGCGCTACCTGCTGATGCAGCGCGTGCCAGTGGCGGCGGCTCAACCCGTGCCAAGCATCTGGGTGCTCGACCTTACGACAGGCGAGCTTTGGCAAATTGCTGAGAATGGCTTCCTGCCGCGTTGGCTGCCGTAGCAATGCACATGTCACCTGTGATTGTGACAAAACTCACATGGAAAACCTGATCTCTCTCACTATGTGGATTGAGTGCCTTGCTCCATACTGAGGGCAGGATTGAGACAGAGCAGACCGACAGACAACCATCCACTCACCTCTGCAGAGCCGTCCACCCAGCGGCAAAGCGGACAATCCCCAACCCAAGCCGTTCGTGTAGCTGTTTCCCCGACGGCACACGAGACAGAACGCATACTTAGACAGAACGGCGGGCGAGAAGTCCGCCGTTCTGCCTGGCTAGAGCGTGCCGAGCAGCGCCCGCCACAGCCAGAACACCGCCATGCCCAGCACGATGGTCAGCAGCAAGTTTTTGGTGCGCCACGCGATCAGCGCTGCCGAAAGACCCGCTACCAGGAAGGCATTCTGAGATTGTAAGCTCAGCTCGCCCTCAGGCATTAGCACAGAAGGGACAATGATGGCGGTCAGCACAGCTGGCGGCACGAATTTCAGCGCCTGCAGGACGTATTGCGGCGGATTCAACTTACCGAAGAAGGCGAGGACAGGATAGCGCGCCGCGAAAGTCACCAGCGCCATGCCCGCCACTAGAAAAAACTCGTTCAGACTATCCATACGCTGCCCTCGTCTCGGCACGCTCAGTTAGTAAGCCTGCCGCGATACCTACCAATGCTGCAGCCAGCAAGCCCAAGTAATTGGGCAGCCTATGAAACACTACCGACGCCGCGCCTGCCGCTATCACCGAGATGAACAGCGCCCGACTGTGAATCAACGGGATTAACATGCCGATGAAAGTGACGGTTGCAGCAAAACCTAAGCCCAAACGTGCCACTTGCTCGGGTGGTATCGAGCGCCCGGCTAAAATGCCTATCAGCGTGCAGAGCTGCCAACTGGTGTACATCAAGACGGCTGAGCCAGCTTGATACCAGTGCTTATATGGCGAGGCATCAGCCTGCTGATAGCGCCTGATGGCAACCACGAACGTCTCGTCGGTCAGCGTGAAGCCCAGCGGCAGCAACCAGCGCTGCGGAAAGTTGTGCAGGTACGCTGCCAAGCTGGCGCTGTAGAGCGCGTGGCGCAGATTAACGATCAGCGTGGTGAAAATCACGACCAGTACTGCTGCAGAGTTGCGCACCAGCTCTGCAGCGATGAATTGCGAGGCGCCTGCGTACACAAACAGCGACATGCTCTGTACGGCTAGCGGCGAGAGCTGCCGTGCTATCTCGCCTTCTGCCACCACGCCGCCACTGACCGCCACAGCGCCAAAGATAATGCCGAACGGCACGGCGCCGACCACAAGCGGTGCCGTATCGCGCACCCCGAGCCAAAACTCAGCGCGGCGCGTCCATTGAGACATATGCATCGAAAAACGTCCCTTCTACAGCCAAGTGCTGGCCTGACGCCGTAGATACATGCCTTGACCGGCCGTGCCCAGCCACTGCTCGCCATCTACAATTAGCTTGCCGCGCAAGTAGACGCGCTCAGGCGCGCCGCGATGAGCTATGCCTTCAAAAACGCTGTAGTCTACCTGCATGTGGTGCGTCTGTGCGCTGATGATGCCTTGTTTATGCGGATTCCAGACCACAATATCGGCATCCGCGCCAACAACCAGCGCGCCTTTACGCGGATACAGGCCAAAAATGCGCGCTGGCTGTGTGCAGTTCACAGCTACCCAGCGCGATGCCTCCAGCAGATCGGCGCTCAGCTTCAGCCGCTCTTCGACAGATGGCACGCCGTTCGGAATCTTGGTGAATGCCTCGCGCCCTAGCTCTTTGCCCGCTAAACGACCATTCGCGCCGCCTGCGAACCAAAATGGGCAGTGATCTGTGCTGAGCGCCTGCAACGAACCATCGCGCAGCGCTGCGCGCAAGGCAGCTACATCGTGCGCCGTGCGCAGCGGTGGCGAGCAGACGTATTTTGCCCCCTCAAAGTCGGGCTGCTCGAGCTTGTCGGCGGTTAGATATAGGTATTGGATGCACGTCTCGCCCATAGCACGGACGCCGCGCGTGCGTGCAGCGCGCAGCGCCTCAAGGGCGCCCTGACAGGTAATATGCACCACATACAGGGCGCAGCCTGCCACCTCCGCCAGCGCTAGGGCGCGCGCAGTCGCCTCTGCTTCCAGCGCAGCCGGGCGGCTGAGCGCGTGGTAGTGCGGCGCAGTTTTGCCCTGCGCGATGAAGTCGGCTTGCAGCTGGGCGATGGCATCGCCGTTCTCACAGTGTGTCATGACCAGGAGATCGTTAGCGGCAGCGATCTGCATAACGCGGAAGACAGTCGCGTCGTCTACCATCACGCTGCCCTTGTAGGCCATCAACAGCTTCAAGCTGGTGATGCCCAGCTCATGCACCCGCGCGATCTCAGCTGCAACTGCCTCGTTCAGGTCGACAATAGTCATATGCAGCCCGTAATCGATGGTGGCGTGCCCCTCAGCTTTCATGCGCCATGTATCGTAAGCGGCGCGCAACGTCCCGCTCTTGCTTTGAATAGCGAAGTCGATGTGTGTAGTCGTGCCGCCAAAGGCAGCCGCGCGCCCGCCGCTGAAGAAATCATCGCTGCTGCGCGTGCCGCTGACGGGTAAGTCAAAGTGTGTGTGGACGTCTACACCGCCCGGTATTAGCCAGCGATCAGTGCAATCCACGACTTGTGCAGCCATGTCAGGCGCAATCTCGGCAGCAATTTGTGTAATTTTCTCGCCTGTGACGAGCAAATCGGCGCGATAAGCGCCCTCAGCTGTGATCAAGGTGCCGTTCTTGAAAAGTATCTGCATGGTGACGCTCCCTTTGCCCTATGATAGCGCACTTCGCCGCGCCAACCACAAAGCAGCTCCCGCCGCACACAGCCCACAGACCACTTGCATCGCGTTTGCCTCGCCAACTCGCGGCACGTTGACCTTGAGCCCATCCAGGAAGAAGCGTCCGCTGCAGTAGCACACAACATACCATAGTGCTAGGTTGCCATCGCGGGCTATGCGGCGACGCCATATACGCCATAAGCCAAAGGCAAGCGCGCCCGTCAGCGCCATCTCGTACAGCCAAACGGGATGAAAGCGCGTTGTCTCGAGGGGGAAGCGCGCCAGATCGCTGTACACGCCGACTCGCGCTGCCTCAGCAATCAAGACGCCGAAGGGCAAGTCAGTTGGCGCGCCGTAGTGTTCGCCATTCAAAGCATTGGCTAGCCGCCCAAAAGTCTGTCCAACTGCCAAGCCGATTGCAGCCATGTCGAGCCAGGCGCCTAGCGGCGCCTTTCGCCGTCGTGCATACCACCACAGCGCCATACCGCCGCCAATGACCGCGCCGAAGATGCCCAGCCCACCTGTCCAAAGCGCCACCCCGCCTTGATTCAGCTCGAAAAAGTTGGCGATCAGCCACTCAGTTGTGCGCCCAGTCGCCACGACCGACTCAGGCGGCAGCATAATGAACCACATCCGAGCGCCGATCAGGCCACACGGCGTGATCCAGAGCATAGCGCGCCAAGCAAGTTCAGCCGGTAGACCGCGCTGCCTAGCCAGTCGCGCCGTCACTTCTAACCCGAGCCAGGTCGCCGCGACAATGATTGCGCCGTAAAGCGGCTGACCGATCACGCTGTTTCCTCGTCGTTTTGTGTGGCGCGAAAGGCGATCCACAGGCGCTGCAGCGCCGTCAGGTGCCCGCCGAGCGTCAAGATGAGCAGCCCGAGCGTCAGCGCGCCTGTGAGCAGGGCAAGGATCAGCACGATGATGCGCGCTGCACGATCGAACAGCCCATCTTTGATTGAGCCGATAGCTAGCCCCTCAGCGCGGGCACGTACATAGCTAACGGCATAGGCACCGCTGAGCGCGCCGAACGCCAACAGCAGGCTGATCAAGTCGCCTGCTTGCGCGAAAGCGTAACCGATGCCACCGAAGAGCAGTGCATCGGCGTAGCGATCAACTGTCGAGTCGAGCAGGGCACCGAAGCGTGTTTCACAGCCTCTAGCGCGCGCTACAGCGCCATCCAGAGCATCGAGCGGCGCACCGATCAGCAGAGCAACCCCTGCCGCGAAGAAATGTCCATTGGCTGCCAAAAGAGCCGCCACTAGCGCTGGCAGCAGCCCCAAAAGCGTGATGGCGTTTGGCTGCCAGCCCAAGCGCGCACCCAACTGACCGAGTCGCGCTGTGACACCGCGCCCGATGTAGCGCAAAAGCTCAGAGGGTGAACGAAAAGTGGTTGGCATGTGACTCAGCGTGGCGAAAACGTGAAGACGGTGAAGGCTATGTAGGCAGCAAGGAGCAACGTAGCTTCACGACGGCTGATTTTACGATTGAGGCAGAAAATGAACAACGCCACAGCGAAGCCGAGCATCACAAACATATCCACTTGCAGCAAGCGCGGATTGACATTGATCGGCGTGATCAGCGCCGTAATGCCTAGAATACCTAAAATGTTGAAGATATTCGAGCCGACCACGTTGCCAATGGCGATCTCGCTCTCGCGCTTGAAGGCAGCGATCACGGAGGTTGCAAACTCCGGCAGCGATGTGCCAACCGCAACTAGCGTAATTCCGATCACAATCTGTGGCACGTTGAGTGCTGTGGCAATCTCCACCGCACCCACCACCAGCCGATCTGAGCCGACTAGCAAGATCGCAGTGCCGGTGACGACCAGCAAGAGATCGCCCGGCAGGCGGTTAGTTGGCTTGGCGATAGTGAGTGTGAATTCTTGTGTCTGGCGGACTAGCTCCGGCTCATTGCGCTTGGTAATCAGGTAGGAAAGGGCTGTGTAGGCAACTGCCCCCACCGCGAAGAGCAGCCCGTCCAGCGATCCGATCGCCCCATCCGACGCCAACAGGAAGAACAGGAGCGAGATACCGATCATGATCGGCACCTCGCGCCGCAAGAATTGCAGCTGCACAGCCATCGGGAAGATCAAGGCACTCACACCGATGATCAAGCCGATATTGGCGATATTTGAGCCCACCACATTGCCCATCGAGATATCGGCATTGCCGCCAAGCGCCGCCTGCAGGCTAACTAACAACTCGGGCGTAGATGTGCCATACGCAACGATGGTCAAGCCGATCACGATTGGCGAAAGACCGAGAGTCTGAGCCAGGCGTGCTGCGCCTTTCACCAACCAATTGCCACCAAAAAACAGACCTGCTAAACCGATGATGATCCATACGACGCTGAGTAACATCGAGAGCACTCACTTGTTGTGCAGATGGGAAGACAAACGTTGATCCTAGCAAGCTTCAGCCGCAGAAGCCATCCCTAAAAATTAGGGCGAGTCCAGCTGACTCGCCCTAATCCTGCTAGCCAGGCGTTGCGCCTAGCGCCGTATGATCTGGATGTTATCGATGGTGGCGGTGGCAAACTGGCCGTCAAGATGTGAGGTGAGCGCCAGACCGATCATGAAGTAGCTGCCCATAGTTATCGTCTCCGTTGGGCCGACCTGAGTCCAGTTCACGCCGTCGTTTGCGTAGAAGGCGGTGAAGTTGTTACCCGTCTTGCTGATGCGCACCCAGATCGGCACTGAAGTAGAGACGCTGACGTTGTCTACACTGTTTGACTGGCTGTCTGCGCCATTGCTCAGGCGCCGTTGCGCAGAAGCACGCCGCTCTGAGGTGAAGAAGATTGAGAAGTGGCGGCTGTTGGCGCGCTCACTATCACGGATCATCAAGCCCACCTTGTTCCAGTCAGAAGAGGAGACGCTGCTGAAGGCTACGCGCCCGATGAGGTCTAGGTCGCCTGTCTCAAAGCGCCACGTGTAGCGGAACTCATCCTTAGTGCCCCAGATATCCTGGCCGGAGGCAGTCATGACAACTGTGCTGCTGTTGATGACAGTCGTCACGCCCTTGCCAGTTGTTTCAATGCCGCGGATGTCGCCAGAGGCCCAGATATCAGGATCGGCACCGCGCCAAATCTCAAGCCCAGCGATACGTCCTTGCCGCCCGCTGCTGCCAGGGAAGTGGACATCGAGGGTGGTATCGGTAACCTTGACTGTGTACGGCCCGTGCCGCCTGAACGAGCCGGGACTGCCTGTCGAGAAGTCGTTCAGCACACGGACGCCTGTGGTCCCTTCAAGGATCAGATCAAACGTCTGCGAAGGGGTGCCGCTCTCTACCGTCCAGACGAAGAGTGTGTACACACCTGTTGGCACGTTTGTCAAAGTGACACGTGCGTTGCTGCTCGTCTGCGCCTGACGATGCGAGCGTAGCATCGTGGTTGTGTCAGTGTCTTGGGGCGGCGTGATGGCCAACGTGCCAGTGTTGATGCCATTTGTGTTGCCCGTCGTGACATTTCCATCATGAGAAACCCACGGGTTACCATTGATGGTCACTGCTGTAGAGCTGCTTGTGCCGACGTTCACTCCTCGGAAGAAGAACGGACGCACATTCACCACAGCCGTGCCAATGCGCGAGAGCCCGCCTTGATCGGTGGCGCGGTACGTGAAGCTAACTGTGCCAGTCCATTCGTTAGGCGGTTGATAGATCAATTGGCTGCCACCCGCAGAGACACCTGCCACGCCGCGCACAGGCTGGGTCAGCACTGTGAAGGTGTGTGTATCACCGGGCTGATCCACTACGTTCGGCACAACCGCGCCTGGCGTGTTGGTCACCGTGTTCAGAACGGCGTTGGTGAAGCTGGGCGGCATGTTGGCGATGGCATCGGTAGCTGTGAACTGGAAGTTGTCGATCCACCAGCCATCGTCGACCGCCGGGTTGGTGCGCGAGTCCAGCTCGAACTTGATCAGGGCTCGTTGCGGTGCTGTGAACTGACCACCGCCCGGTTCTGTGATCAAGAACGATGTATCAATCCAATCCTGCAGTGAGCCGATGCTCCAGCTGCCGCCTTGCGGATTGTTGTTGCTGCGGCGCATCGGAGTGACTTCCATCCACGTGAAGCCTTCATCCAGCGAGTAGTAGACCTTGCCGTAGTCCTCATCAGTGAAGCTGAAGCGCTCGTCGTAGCGGACGTTGCCCACTTTGCCAGCTGGGATATTTAGATAGCCGTTCAGGATGATGCTGGTGCGGTGGAACGTGCTGTAAGGCTGCCCAAACGGACTGGTGCGCGCAATGGATGAGCGCTCTGAGATGCTGAACTCGATCCTGCCATCGCCCGACTGAGCGGTGGTGGTATGGTAGTACTCAATACGGATATCGTAGTCTACACCGCTGCTGAAGTTGTAGGTGTAGAAGTGCGAGCGCAGGTCTGGGTCTACCGTCCAAGGCTGAGTAGCGATCGCGCCAACTGTCCAGTAAGGCTTGGTCAGGTCGCCGCGCGGAGTCTGCTCTACGTTGTTGATGAACAAGCGCGCACCGCCAGCAAAGCGCAAGCGCAGCATGTACTCGCCAGGCTGCGTCACGCGGTAGCGGCGCTGCCAACGCATGATGTACCACTCGTGGTTGGCAAGGCCGCTCACGAACCATTGCGTCACGGCATCGGGGTAGGGCAACTGCGTGAGGTCTTGCGAGTAATCGAAGTTGATCTCACCAACAGCCGTGTCGCGAGGGATGTTCGGCGGTGTGGTCGGGATATTGACGTTCGTGCCGGCAGGCCAGCCCCAGATAGCCACACGATCCGTCTGCCCAGAGGCAGTTGGCGGGGGCGTGTGCCAGTAGTCACCGATCCAGTTCGTGGTCGGCTCACTCATGCCGCTCAGGAGCAGCGGCTGCGGCACGAAGGCGGCTGGCTGATATTCCCATGCGCTGTACTGATCTGGTACGATCGTCCAGTTGCCTTCCACAATCCAGTTGCGGAAGTCGTTGAACGAGTCGGCGAAGTTCTGACCGAGATCAGGCATGAAGGCGCGATCGTAAAGCGTGAAGTCGTCGATGTACCAGCCATCAGCGCTGGGCGCAGTGTTCAGCGCTTGCAAGCGGAAGCGCAGGCGCAAAGGCGGGTCAGTGGGTTGGGTCTGGATGAAGGGCGTCAGATCGAGCTGAATGCGGTGCCAGCCTAGATTCACCCACTCTGAGACGCCTGCAGAGCTGTTATCCCACAGCACATCTGGCCAGGTGTAGCCATTATCGCGCGAGGCTTCCACCAGCAAGCGATCGTTACTGTTTAGGTCGAAGCGCGTCCAGAAGTAGAGCGTTGGCTTGGTGGTGCCGCGCAGATCGATGCCGTAGCGCGGTTCCAGCACGCTGCGGCTGGGCTTGGCGTAATTAGCGGCTGGGCTATCTGACCATGCTTTAGTGTTGTTGCGCCCGTGCTCGTTAGTGATGCGCCAGCTGCCACCGTTGAACCACTCTAGAATGGCATCCTCGTTCTCGAACGACTCTAGCAGCGGGCCGGCTGAGAGGGCATAGACGTTGGTATCTTCCTCTGCAATGCGCAAATCGTCGATGTACCAGCCATCATCAGGGATACCGCCCGGTGCCTGCAAGCGGAAGCGGAAGCGGACGATATTCGAGGTGTAGGCGGATAAATCGACCTTGACGCGCTGCCAGGCTAGCTGCACCGGCACGTCGTCGTAGTCGCTGCCGCCAACCAGCTTGCGCCAGACTGGCACCCAAGTCTCGCCATCATCCGTTGAGATTTCCGCGTAGAGATTGGCACTGCTGGCTTGCCAGTACACCCAGAAGCTCAGCACAGGCTTGCTGGAGCCGATCAGGTTGATGGAGGGATTAAGCTCAGCGGTGGTATCGGAGGGCACACTGTACGAGACACCCACGCCAGGGCTATCTGAAAGCGCTGAAGGTGCGCTGCGTTGTGGGGCGCTAGCACCTGTCGTTAGGCCCCAGGCGCCGCCCAGCAGCCAGCGGCTGGTATCGTTGAAGGGCTCATCGAAGGGAAGCCCTAGCACTGCAGTGGCGCGTTCACGCAGCTCGATGTTGTCGATGAACCAGCCTGCCGCTACGTTGCCGTCATTGTCGCTGATCAGGCGGAAGCGCAGTTGGAAGCGCGTGCCTTTCAGTTCATTCAGACGAATTGAGACTTGTCGCCAGGGAGCGGTTGTGGCTTGTGCCACGTACGGATTGCTCGAGCCGAACGGCGTCATTGCCGTCCAAGTGCTGGAGCCCTCTGGCGCCCATTCCACCACAGCGCGATCAGTGACGCTGGCGAGTGTTGCATCGCTGTAGAAAGACAGCTCAAGGGAAGTGGGGCTGCCTGCTGGGTAGCCAGTCAGATCGACCAAGCCGTTCAGCGTGAGCGCGCAATCAGCGTTATTTTGGTAGTTCGTGCCAGGGTTGCTCCCCCAAGCGCTAGCGCCTGAGTATTTCTTAGTGGTGGTGAGCTGCCAGGTGCATTCGTTCAGCCAGTTAGGCAGCGAAATGGCAGGGTTATCGGCGGGGTCAGAGAAGCCGATGGTGTACAAGCGCGTGGTGTTATCTTCAATGGCGATGTCGTCGATATACCAACCGTCGGCGACGTTAGCGTCAATGCTCTCGACGCGGAAAGCGAGCTCAATGCGCTTGCCGCGCCAATCGCGCCCCCCAAAGTTCATCAGGTTATAGACGCGGCGCTTCCAGTTCATGTTGCTGTTGGCGCCGGTGTTCACGGCAACCCATACCCACGGCTCATTCGAGTCGTTGTACTCGCGCAGACCGACATACGTTGTATCCTGCGTGCTGAGCGCCCAGCGCTCCCAGAATACCAGGCGCGGGGTGGCACTAGCAGGGATATTGATGAAGCCGCGCAGCCGCAGGTGGCAGTCCGAGTCGACTGTGTAGTTGCCCATGCTGTCAGTATACTGTGAGGGTGGGCTGTGCGGTTGGATGTTGGTCAGCTGCCAATCACAGGTGCCGCGATCGGCTAGACGGTTGAAGATGACTCCTATCGAGGCTTCGCCGGCGGTATCGCGCATCTCGATCCGAACATCGGCAGTGCCAGCCGTGCCGGCGTAATCCGCGACTACCGAGCGCTCGACGCTGCCAGTATCCTCAGTGATTTGCGCCACAGTTACGCCGTTAATGATGATGCGCGCCCGCGACTTTGAAGTTAGGCGGATTTGATAGCGAAAGTCTTCCAGAGGGATCGTGGCAGTGTAACGGACGCTCCAGTTATCGGGGTTGATGATCGAGCCGTTGGGCACGCCTGCCCACGTCCGGTTGATATCCTGCGGCCAGAACAGATACTCTGTGGCGGCGGGAATGCCAGGAAACCAGTTGGCGTCAGTCGGCCCGTTGAAGTACTCCACCGTCCACAAGGCGGTCTGGTTGATCACGTTGGTGAAACCGATGTGCCAGGCGCCCAAGCGATCGCCTGCATCGTAGAAGGGGTAGCTGTACTCCTGATCGGAGGGCGTGGCCGGTGGGCGCTGGGTAGGCGTATTGGTTGGCGTAGGCGGCGTACCAGTTACTGTGGGCTCTGGTGTGTTGGTGGGCAGCCGCGTAGGCGTGAAAGTGGGTTGGGCGCCTGCAGGCACTGTGTTAGTCGCTGCAACGCGAGTTTGTGGCGTGATTGAGGCGACTTCGGTCACCAAGCGCCAGAACTCCGTCTCGCTGAGAGTGCTGCGCGGGGTGACTGTGCCGTTCATCACGCCGGCGATGGCATCATCGAAGACGTTGCTGATAGCGTTTTCGAGCGGGACGAGCGTAAGCGCCAGCGCGATGGCGATCACCACCAGCACGATGATCAGCGTGTATTCAACCAACGACTGACCGCGTGCCGCATCCCGTTTGATCTGAAAGGGCTTCATAAACAGCGCTCCTTCAAAAGTTTGATCCTGCGCGTCTACGAGCTTTGGGCTCGGTCTGCTTAACTGTGTAGCGGCTGCACGTCGTAGCGCAACACGCAGCCTATGTCCTCTACCCTCATATCTTACATGAGTCCAGACTTTTTGCGGTTCAACTTTGTGCTAAATTTGTCGGAATGTCCTGACAATTTGAGCTTAAATAGCACGTGGTTTGCTTCAGGTTGCCAAAAAAGGCACCTTGTGCCACAATCGCATAGAGCTTTGCAAGAAGGATTACCACTTGACCGAATTTCTCCTCATTCGCCACGCCGTCAACGACTTCGTCAAGACAGGGCGTTTAGCCGGCTGGACGCCTGATGTGCATCTGAATGCTGAAGGGCGCGCTCAAGCGGCTGCGTTGGGCGAACGCCTAGCCCAAATGCGCATTGATGCTGCCTACAGCAGCCCGCTGGAGCGTTGCATAGAGACGGCACAAGCCGTGCTTGCCCATCATCCGCACCTGCGCCTTGCCCTCTCCGAAGCGATTGGTGAGGTGCGCTATGGTGCGTGGCAAGGCGCAGAGCTGAGTAAGTTGGCGAGGCGCAAACTCTGGCGGGCAGTGCAGATCAATCCGAGCCGTGCTCGCTTCCCCGATGGTGAGACCATGCGCGCTGCGCAAATGCGGGCAGTAGATGCCATAGAGCAGTTTGCGCAGCAACATCCGCGCCAACGCGTAGCAATTTTTTCGCACAGCGATGTGATCAAGATGATTCTGGCGCATTATTTGGGCGTACACCTCGATCTGTTTCAGCGCATCGAGGTTTCACCTGCCTCGCTCAGCATTATTCGCCTAAGCTTTGGGCGCCCAAGTGTGCTTCAAATGAACGAGACCAGCTACTTGCCCAAAGCTGGCGCTGAAGTGCCCGATCTGCGCCACGTGGAGCGCCTTGAGCGTGTGATGGGCCTAGCTCTCGATGCCATCGGCCCGAAGGGCCAGCGTGTGTTCTACTTACAGGTCACAGATGAGCATAGCGCCGAGCCGTTCACCTTCATCATAGAAAAAACGCACGCGTTGCAGCTAGCCAGTCAGATTGAGGCGCTCATCGGCGAGCTGCCGAGCATCACTGAGCCACATGCTTTCATCGCCCCCGATAGGATAATGTTCCGCGTTGGGCGAATTGCGCTAGAATATGACTCAGAGCAGGCGCACCTACAGCTGACGCTTGCTGAGCTGCTCGGCGAGCAGCAAGGCACGCCACGCCAGCTGCATCTCATCATCTCAGCTGAGCAAGCACGGGCGCTCGCCGTACAGGCACAGCAGGTGGCAGGTCGCGGGCGTGATGCATCAAGCACGAAGGATGCTGAATAGAGCTATGGCTGTTGAAATTGAGCTAGACCCAGTTGACTTTGTGACGATCGGCACCGTTGGGCCGAAAGGTCGGCGTTTGTTCTACTTGCAAGCAGGCGCGCAAGGGCAAATCATCTCACTGATCATCGAAAAAGAGCAGGCGCGCGCCATCGGCGAGACCTTGCGCGACATGCTCGATGAGATCAACCGCACCTTAGGGCTGGGTAACGATACGCCCGACATGGCGCGCATGAATATGGAATTGCGCGATCCGATTGAAGGGCGCTTTCGCATCGCACGTATCGGTCTAGGTTACAACGAAGAGCGCGATCGCGTCTTGCTGGTGGCTGAAGAGCTGGTGATTCTGGAAGAAGGCCAAGACCCAAGCCTGATCTCGCCTTCGGTTGTGCGCCTATGGGGGACGCGCACGCAAATGCGTGCTCTCAGCCTGCACGCGCTGGATGTGGTGAAGCAAGGGCGTGCCAACCCTGCTCACAATGGGCGCGTGCTAAACTACTGGACGTAAAACGACCGTTACTCAGCTGCCGGGCAGCGGCAGGAGTGTGGCGAAATGATCGAAGCGGAAGTAAACCGTGTCTGCCGATCACAGGATGTACCGCGCGTGTTGCGCTGGCTCTCAGAGGGCAGGATGTGCGAGGCGCAGCAAGGTGTCTTGCGCTGGAGCTCTAACAGCACGCTGCTCGTCTCGCTTGCCTTCGATCAGCCCGATGCACCTCAAGCCTTGTTGGCTGTCTACAAGCCGCAACGCGGCGAACGACCGCTCTGGGACTTCCCTGATGGCACGCTTTGTCGCCGCGAGTACGCCGCCTTCCTAGTCTCACAGGCGCTTGGATGGCAGATCGTGCCGCCAACCGTGCTGCGCGACGGTCTGCGTGGCTTCGGCTCGGTACAGCTGTACATCGCACATGACCCTGAGGTTAACTACTTCACACTCGATGAGACTTTCCGGGCGCCGCTTATGAAGATGGTCGCTTTCGATTACGTGATCAACAACGCTGATCGTAAGGGCGGGCATTGCATCGTCGGCCAAGATGGGCACTTGTGGGGCATCGATCACGGCATCGGCTTTCACACCGCGCCGAAGCTGCGCACCGTCATCTGGGATTTCGCCGGCGAGCCGATCCCGCAAGACTTGCTAGCAGACCTCGAGCGACTCTATTGCGAGGTCGAGGCGCCAACTGAGCCGTTGCGCTACGCCCTGAACGGGTTGTTGACAGAGGCAGAGATCAATGCGCTCTTAGCGCGTCTGCGCAAGCTGATTCAACGCCGCGAGTATCCACGCCCCGGTCCCGGCCCGAACTATCCGTGGCCGCCCGTCTGAGCTGAACAAACCACCCCATCTTACAGATACTTCTCGATAGCCCAGCCGCCTTCGCGCACGATCGGTATCTCAGAGGGCGCCAGGTTGGGCGAGAAAGTCAGTTTATTAGTGCCTTGCGCCGCATCCAGCACGTCGCCCATGCAGTCAGCAAGTGCCACCGTCACATCCAGCGCGTGTGCCACATCCAGCGGCGAGAGATCGTCTAGCGCAATGCCTTCGGGATGATCAAACATGATGCGCGGCAAGATCACTAGCTCGCCCAGCCTGCCCGCCTCTTTGAGGGGCATCAGCTGCGCGATCACGTCCTGGGCAGTCAGCAGGCCCGCCACGGTAATCCCCTCGCCCAAGCGCATGTTGACGATCGGCTGCACGTGCAGCTGGAGTGCGCTGTTAGCGGCTAACTCATCGGCTGCAGCTTGCAGGGTCGGCGCGAAGAGCGTGGCTGTGACGAGCGTCAGGCGCTTAGCGCGCAACCGATCAGCACCAAGTTGTGGTATCTCGCGGCGGCGCACCTGATCCCATTCATCTAGAAAGCTGCGCACCATGCCCAGTCCGTTCTCATGCAGCGCCAAGCCATCATATGCGGCTAGCGGCGGCAAAGGGCGCCCTGTGATCAGGTACCATTCGTCGGTTGGGTAGACGAAGCCAACGCCGAATTGGGCGCGGAAGTGGTGCTGCCAAGTCTCGCAGGCATCTAGCACAGCGTGTGCATGATCGAGCGAATTCGTCGTCAGGCCGTAGCGATGGTACTTGGTCAGACCAACCGGCACCACGCTCACGCTCCTGACACACGGGTAGAGCGAGGCGAGATCGTGCACACTGCGCGCCATGTGCTCGCCATCATTGACATTTGGTGTGATGACCAGCTGTGTGTGTACTTCAAAGTTGTGTGCAGCTAACTCGCGCAGCTGCGCCATAATGTCGGGTGCCTTCGGATTGCGCAGGCACCGCTGTCGCAGCGCTGGGTCGGTGGCGTGCACCGAGACATACAGCGGGCTGAGATGCTGCTCGAGGATGCGCTGCCAATCGCGCTCGGTCAGGTTGGTTAGCGTGACGAAGTGACCGAACAGGAACGAATAGCGGTAGTCGTCGTCTTTGATATAGAGTGTGCGACGCATTCGGGGCGCCATCTGCAGCACAAAGCAGAATTCGCACAAGTTGTTGCAGCGGCGGATGTCGATATCGAAAGTGGGATGGACGAACTCGAGGCCTAGCGGTTGATCGTAGTGCCGCTCACCTGCTAGCAGCATCTCGCGCCCAGCGCGCCGAATCCGCAACTCTAGCCACTCTTCAGCGCTGTAGTACTGTACATCGATCACATCTTGGCAGGGCTTCCCATTCACTGCCAATAGCTCATCGCCTGGCTGCACACCTAGTGCCGCCGCAGCGCTGTTCGGCTGCACGGCCTTCACAATTCCCACAGGCTCGGCCGGGCGCTCTTGAATGATCACGTTCGAATGTAATCCTGAATAAGTGGAAAGTGCTTGTGAGAAATTTACTGTAGCTCGGCATGTTTGGCAAGGATAAAAAAGGCGCAGCCAGCCGCCTGCCGACTACGCCATCTCTAAAGTAGGTATCAGCTCAGGCCTGACCGCGCTCTTTGAGGCTGCAGGTGTTGATGCCGAAGGGCACATACGCCATGCAGCGCCCAGTCAGTGCGGTGCCGATCAGCATCACACCGATCACACCACCGATGATTGGGCCTGCCTCGCCTGCTAGAATGCCCACCACGATCGCCACAACGCCCAGTACCAGACGCACCATGCGATCAACGTTCCCAACGTTACGCTTCATGGCAGAATCATCCTTTCTACGCCAATTTTCATTACTGCACATTATAAGCAGAGTGCACAGCTTTGCCCAATCTTACAAGCTCAAGCGCACAATTGGCGCACAAAATGAGCAGTGATGATTTGTGGACGGGTAATACCAGAGCCAACTACCACCGCTAGCGCGCCGCGCCCCAGCGCTTGACGGGGTTGTTGGGGTGTGCGGATGTGCCCTTCTGCGATCATGGGCACGCGCAACTGCGATGCCATAGCACAAATCAGCGCGAAATCAGGTGTGCCGTTGTCGGCAGTCTCTTCTGTGTAGCTGTTCAAAGTCAGCGCGATGAAGTCGGCGCCACTGGCTTGTGCGCTGTGTGCTTCCTCTAGAGTGGTGACGTCGGCCAGGACAAGCCTGCTTTGCGCATGAATGGCGGCGATCAGGTCTGCAACGCGCTCACCGCTCGGGCGCGGATGCTGTGTCGCATCAAAGGCGAGATTAGCGACCTGTGCGATCAACTGTGAGTAGCGCGCGTTGACGGGGCGTTCATCTAGCGGGATCAGGGTGAAACGCGGCATAGAACCTCTAAGGACGATCAAGCATCAGGCGCAGCGTCAGTATTTCAAATGGCTTCAAGGCGAATGTGACAGCGTTCTCTTGCAGCGGAAGCCTCTCGAGCGGCGTCTCAAGTAGATCAGCGCGCCAGGCTGCCCGAATCGGGATACCAAAGCGCACAGTGACCATCCCGCGCGCGTTTGTACAGCGATACAAGCGCAAGATCAGATCATCACCTTCCTCGGCCCGCTTGATCGTCTCGACGATTACAGTCGGCGAGTCGACGCTGAGGAGGCTGAGCGCTTCTGCCGCTGGCTGCCTGCTGCTTGGCATGATCAACAGCGGCGCATTCAGCCGATACGCCTCTGCGAAGGTCGTCAGCAGGCTCGGATCGGCATGCGGCAAGAGGCTGTAGGTGAAAACGTGTGTGCCGAGATCAGCTTCAGGATCAGGATAGATCGGGCTCTTGATCAAAGTCAGGCGCAGGACGTTCTCACGGACATCGTAGGCATACTTGCAATCGTTCAGCAAGCTGACGCCGTAATCATACTCGCTCAGGTCAGCGAAGAAGTGCGCCGCCACCTCGTACTTGGCTTGCTCCCAGCTGGTGTTGCGATGCGTCGGGCGTTTGACCGTCCCCCATTGGATGTGATAAGTCGCCTCATCGGCGCGTACTGCTACCGGGAAGGCAACCTTGAGCAAGGTTTGGCGCTCGTGCCACTCAACCTGCGTGTGGAAGTCTATGCGGCGGCTGTGAACGCTCAAGCTGATGCGCTGGCGGATCAGGCTGCTTTTGATACGGCGCACAATTTCAAGTGTGGCGCGCAAGGCGCCAAGCTCAACCACACGGATAGACTCGGCAGGCGCTGCGCCCTCGAAGGGCAAGCCGTCGAGCGGATCGATGTTCCAAGCGTCGAACATGCGCGGTGCGTCGTAGAAGGCTTGAAATTGGTTGCCATGCGCGCCCTCTGCGAGCACCTGCCGCCCGTATTCTTTGTCATAGATGGCGATCAGATCGCCCTCCGCATTGAAAGTAAGCGCCAAAACGGCATTCTCAAGGTGCTCTGGCGTGGCGATCAGCGCCGGCAAGGCTGGGGGCGCGCTCCGACCCAAGCGCAGCGGCGTCAGGCTGTAGGGCGGTAGGGCAGGCAGGGCGATCAGCGTGCCCGTCTCAGTCTGCTGATTGGGCAGGGGCATCTCGCCATACCACAAGCCCTGATCAGGCGGCAGTTGCTCAGGCAGCAGGGCTAGGGTGGGCTGACTGGCGTAAATTGGATTGACTGCCAGATAATCGCCACCCAGCGCCTCGCCAAGCGCCTCTAAGGCGGCGTGGTTGAGCTGCTCACAGATGGCCTGCAGACGGTCATACTCAGGACGCGCCTGTGCATAGACCTCAGTGATACTGCTGCCAGGCAAGATATCGTGAAACTGATGCAGGCAGAGCGTCTGCCAGAGCGCGCTGAGCTGCTCGACGGGGTAGGCGCGCTGCCTGTGTGCGTGGGCAAGCGCAGCCAAGAACTCTGCTGTGTGTAGGGCGAGCTCAGCCTTGCGATTAGCGCGCTTGATCCAGGCTTGGCTGGTCAGTGTGCCTTGATGAGTCTCGAGGTAAAGCTCGCCACGCCAGACGGGCAATCTGTCGCCGTATTGGGCTAAGTGCTCGAAGAAATCGAGGGCGCGCGCCGTTCGCAGACGCGGGATGTTCGGAATCAGCTGCAGCGCAGCGATATTCTCGAGCATCACAGGCGTCGGCCCGCCGCCGCCATCGCCGTAGCCATACGCCATGAGCGCCAGCGGAATGCGTTCCCTATCATGCAGGCGCGCCCACGACTCGATGACCGACTGCGCGTTCGCATTGGCGTTATAGGTTGCCATGTGCAGCCATCCGAGCATCGGCGTCGGCGTGAAATGCGTCAGCAAGCGCGATCCATCTAGCCCTTCCCACCAGAAACTATCGTGCGGGATTTGGTTGTGTTCGCTCCAGCGCAGCTTGGTGGTGAAGAAGTATGGGAGACCTGCTAAGCGCGCCAATTGTGGCAAGCTAGCAGGGAAACCGAAGGTATCAGGCATCCACAGGATTGGCGAGTCGGCGTCGGCGCCGAAATGCTGGCGGAAGTAGCGTCGACCCAGCAAAAGTTGCCGCGCCAGGCTCTCGGCGCCGCTGATGTTACAATCGGCCTCGACCCACATGCCGCCCAGCGCTTCCCAGCGCCCCGACGCGACGTGCTGGCAGATACGCTCAAATAGACTCGGGTGATCCTGTTGCACAAAAGCGTAGAGCTGTGGCTGGCTCTGCACGAAATAATAATGCGAGAAGCCATCCAACAGGGAAACAGCCGTTTGGAAGGTGCGGGCAGCCTTACCACGTGCTTGATCAAGCGTCCAGAGCCATGCTGTATCAATGTGGGCGTGCCCGACAGCGTATAGCTGCATCGGATGGGCGTTCGGCGTGGCTTCAAGCATCTTCAAGAGCGCTGTGATAGCAGCGTGCACATTGTGGGCGCGGAGCTGGGCAAAAGCTCTCTCAAGCGCAGCGATCAGGCTGCCGCGCGGCGGAAATTCAGGCGGCGTATGCTGAATTACCTCTAGCACGTTGCGCGCCAAGTGGTAAAAGCGCGCCCGTTCGGCATCGAAGCGCACAACAGCGCACGGCTGTAAGTAGCAGCGTGGGCGCCAATCCCCCTCTAGGGAGCCGCCCAGACCTGTCCAGCCGTGCAGCAGGAGCTCGTGTGAGCGTCCGTCGCACAGTTGTGGGGGCAGTGGGATGTATGTGTGGCGCACGTCGGTGGCGGCGATCAGCTCGCCGTCAACATAGACCAGCGCCTCAGGATGTGCTTGAAAGTCATCCGCTGCCTCGCCGAGCGGCAGGTGCAAGAAGCTCTGCTGAGCGTTATCCCAATCGGATGGCACGCCCAGCCGAAAACGCATCAGAAAATTAGTCTGCCAGGTCCCCCAGTAGCTGTGATAAGCGAGTGGCTGCCAGTTGAGGCCTTGTAGCGCGTGCGCATGGAGCGGACGTGCATCAGGCAGCCGTGTGTATTCGGGTGGCGGCAAAATGTGCTGAGCTAGCACAAGGCAGCGTCGGAGCGCTGTCAATTGCTTAACTAGGCGCTGTATGCTTTCTGTCGCGCTGTTCGTCGTCATGGATTTTGCCTTTACAGGTCGACTGGTACAGACCAGCACATCAAATTACAGTGATCTGCTCGTTGGCGCAAGCCAACAGAGAATAAGCGTTAGGTAGAACGTCAGCCTGGTGTGCCAAGGGTAGAAAAATTTTGTTAATTTCCTTGACGTTTCCGTCCCCCTTTCGTAAGATTACGTAAGCTAGCAACCCGTCGCAGATAGGAAGTACCGGCTGTGGCTCACATTGCCGTTAACCCGAAAGATATGCAGATCATTGCGGCAGCTTTGCGAGCGCACAGCAGCCGTGTTCAAAGCGCAGTCGAGTCCATCGAGGTAGAGATGGCCCGCCTCTCGGCCGACCAATTCAGCGGCCAACGCGCTGAGGCTGTGCGCATGCGCTTTCAGGCGATGCGGCCGCGTCTTGCGCAGTATGCAGCGCTCTTGAGCAAGTTCGCCGATCAGCTTGAAGAAGCAGCTGAGGCGTTCCGTCGTGCGGATGCCGTACACGGCCAAGCTGCTTCAAGCGGCGCTTTCCAACTGACCACCACTTTCAGCTTAGGCGATCAAGCGGCCCGTGTGCAGGCTGCGCAGGCTGCCATGCGCACTGTGAGCTGGCGCAAGCTCTGGTGATACGTCAGGGTGCCACTAGTAGCCGCAAGCGTGGCAGCTCCAACATGAGCGCGTCGAGCGCCAAGCGGGTGTTGACATTGGCCTGTAGGTAGCGCAGCGTACGGCGCACCGCCAAGAGCGCCCGATAGATTTCCTCAGGTTTGATCGAGCGCGCAATCTGTTCAAGGGCATGGCTGCGATCGCGGTTGGTGATGGCCGCTGCAGCTGCATGATGCGCCAGCAGCAGTGCATCGCGCCAGTAACTCTGCCAGAGCGCCAGAAGTGTCGGTAGGTGTGCCCGATCCTCGCTGAGCTGCCTCGCTTGCTCAAAGCGCATGGTGCGGCTCTCGCTCAGCGCCCGCTCGAGGATATTTAGCCACTCAGCACGCTGCTTTAGCACCCCGTCGTCCCTCAAGACCTCTAGCGCCCAGCCCATGCGCCCGCCGCTGAGCTGAGCGATCAGGGCTGCACGCTCAGGCTCGACCTTGTATCGCGCCACGAGTGCCTCTCGAATGACTTGGGCTGGCAACGGGCGCAAATTGAGCGGCTGGCAGCGCGATCTGATGGTTGCCAAGAGCGACTCAGTCGTGTCAGCTGTCAGCAGGAGCAGCACGTAAGGCGGCGGTTCTTCCAACGTTTTGAGCAGGGCATCCATTGCTTGAGGGCTCGCCTCGTGAAAGCGGCGCAGGATCAGCACACGGTAGCGCCCTTCGACGGGGCGCAGCGCCAATTTGCGCGTCATCTCACGGATTTGCTCGACGCTCAGGGCACTGCCTTGCGCTTCGATCAGGCTGAAGTCAGCATAGCTGCCTTGCGCAGTCAGGCGGCAGGCCCGACACACCCCGCACGGGCGCGCCACCTCGCTCAGGCAGTTGACGGTTTGCGCAAACGCACGCGCGAAGGTTGTTTTGCCGATGCGCGCCACGCCACTGATCAAATAGGCGTGCCGAAGGCGTCCGGCGTTCAGGCTGCGCGTGATGTGCTGCACCGCCCACTCGTGCCCGATGATATCCCATTCAGCTCGAAATAGGTCGTGACTCATGCTGCACATTTTACCCACGATTGCACGTTTGTGCAAAGCGGCGCGCTATCATTCTTTTCTAAGCAACTTGGGATGAATTGATGTTGCAAAAACGCGATCCTTGTAGATAAGATCAAGCCAGTCTGAGGCCGACTCACGCAAGGAGAGAATGCCGTGTTCCAGTCATTCGATTCACCAATGGATAGAGTGGATCAAGGTGAGCTGCTGAGCTTGCTCAGCTATGCCGATCCTGAGGCGGTGAAAGCCTTCGCGGCTGAAATTGCCGAGTCGCTTGGCACGATTGAGGTGATCTCTAAGCGCACTGCGTTGGCGCGCCTGCCGATGGTCAGTCAGGGGGCTGGGCAGACCTTCGAGGCGCTCATCACTGAGGTATGTGTCCATGCGACGAGCGGTGTCGACGGGTACGGTATGTGCATCGGCACAGATGAGGAGCACGCCTTTGCCATCGCTGTGCTGGACGTAGCCCTCACAGCGGATAGCGTCGGCTTGTTGACCGGCAAAATCATGGCTTTCTTGCAGGCTCAGGCGGAGCTGCTAGCACAGGCAGAGTAGTGCAGCCTTCTTTAGGGTCACATCGCAACTAGAGTTGAGCACCAATGGATTTAGGCTTAAAAGATAAAGTGGCGCTGCTCGCAGCAGCCAGCAAAGGGCTAGGCTACGGTGTGGCGCGGGCTATGGGGCGCGAGGGCGCACGCCTTTCGATCTGCAGCCGCGACTCCGAACAAGTACGCCTGGCTGGCGAAAAACTCACTACAGAGACGGGTGCCCAAGTCTTGGCAGTGCCGTGCGATGTGCGCGATGCTGCCGCCGTAGAGACGTGGGTTGCGCAGACGGTGGCGCGCTGGGGCAGGATCGACGCACTTTTGGTCAACGCAGGCGGCCCGCCCGCTCTGACCTTCAAAGAGACAACCGATGAGCATTGGCAAGCTGCTTTCGAGCTCACACTGCTCAGCGCCGTCAGGCTGATCCGTGCCGTTTTGCCACATATGCCCAGCGGCTCAGCCATCTTGACTATCACATCATCCTCGATCAAGGAGCCGATCGAACGGCTCGGCCTCTCGACTGTGATGCGGGCAGGCGTGGCAGGCTTGGTTAAGACTTTGGCCGATGAGCTAGCCAGTGATGGTATTCGGGTGAACAACTTGATTCCAGGCAGGATCGACACAGATCGTGTGGCGCAGCTCGATCAGAACACGGCACAAGTCCGCGGTATCACTTTTGAGCAGGCACGCGCAGAGTCAGTCAGCAAGATTCCGCTTAAGCGGCTGGGCACAATCGATGAGTTTGGCGCTGCAGCAGCCTTTTTGCTCTCACCAGCAGCTGCATACATCACAGGTGCAACTTTGCGCGTCGATGGTGGCGCCATGCGCTCGATCTGAGGCGTGCTATGCTCGAGCGCTATCGCGATTGGCTCTTTCTTGGCTTGATCGCCTGTATTGCGCTTGGCGTACTCATCTTGCTGAGCTATCAACCGCCGCCTGTGACCATCACACTCTTGCCGCCGCCGCCTAGCGCCACGCCCTTGCCGATGCGCGTGCACGTCGGCGGCGCAGTGCAGGCGCCCGCCCTCTACGAGCTGCCGCACGGCAGCCGTGTTGAGGATGCCATTCGCGCGGCGGGCGGCTTGCTGCCAGAGGCTGAGGCTGCCTTACTCAACCTGGCCTGGCTCCTCAGCGATGGCGATCAAGTCTACGTGTGGCGGCAGGGCGAGGCGGGTCTCTTGGCGACTCGCCCGCCTGATGGCACGACCAGGCGCCAAATCCGCATTAACACCGCTTCGGAGCAAGAGCTGCAGCAATTGCCCGGCGTCGGGCCTGTCCTCGCCCGCGAAATTATTGCCTATCGCCAGCAGCACGGGCGTTTCCGCTCGCTCAGCGACCTCGATAAAGTCAAGGGAGTAGGCCCGACGCGTCTAGCTGAATGGGCGCCGCTCCTGATCTTCGATTAGCACTCGATGAGCAGCCTGCAATAAGTGAGCAGCAAGTCGTCTATAATACGGCAGACGGGATTGCCCAATCTTGGGCTGGTAAGGAAAGAGGATCATGCAGAAAGCGACACGTTTATGGGCGGTGATGCTAGCAGCTCTGCTTGTCATTGGCGCCCTAGCTGCTCTGGTCAAGGCGCAGGACAACCTACCTGAATGGATGGAAATCGAGCTGATCGATGTGCTCACTGGCGAGACGTTCACCATCGCCGACTTTGCAGGTAAGACGATCCTCGTCGAGCCGATGGCGACGTGGTGCAGTAATTGCCGCCGTCAGCTGACCGAGACGACCAAGCTGATCAAGCAGCTCGAAGCCGATGAGGATGAGCGCCTTGAAGACTTCGCCTTTCTAGCGCTTAGCATTGAGACTAACCTCAGGCCTGCCGACCTAAAAGCCTACGCTGAGCGCAATAAATTCGCTCTGACCTTCGCTGTGATGCCTGAGAAGATGTTGCGCGCTCTTGTACAGCAGTTCGGGCGCAGCGTAGCCAATCCACCATCTGTGCCATCTTTCATCATCCGCGCTGATGGCACATTCACCGAAATCAAGACCGGCATCCAGCCGCCTGAAGCGATTCTCGCCAGGCTAGAAGCAGAGTTCGTAGAGATAGAAGCTGCTGCCACCGCAGAGCCGACTATGGCTGCCACTCCCAAAAGGTAGCGAGGGGTAAGCTCTGTGGAAAGCCTTCTTCAGCAGTTTGCACTAGGTAACGCGGCTATTCTGACGAATGTCTGTATGTTGCCACTCTATCCCGGCCTGATCGCCTTCCTTGCAGGCAACACAGCTGAAGATGCGTCCAAGCATGCCACAGTCTGGCTCGGTTTGCTGGTGTTGTTGGGCATCCTCACATTGATGATCGGGCTCGGCGGGCTGATGTACTTCATGAAAAGTGAAATTAGCACTGTAGTCCCCTATTTGCTGCCGTTCATCTACCTGCTGGTGAGCCTGCTCGGCGTGATGATGTTCTTCAGTTTCAACCCGCTCGCGCGCATAGCACGGGCACAGGCACCGATTGGGCGTAATCCGTACTTGTCCGCCTACTTATATGGTGTGCTGTTAGCACCCATGACCTTGCCTTGCACCGGGCCGATCATCGTGAGCGCCTTTGTGCTAGGCGCGGCCAGCGTAGGGGATCTGCTGACCGAGCTGCTGCACTTTGTATTCTTCGGCTTTGGCTTCGGCTGGCCGCTGTTGGTGTTGCCGCTATTAGCTGTACCGATACAGCGCCGTTTCACGACATGGTTGGCCAAGAATCATCGTTTGATCAGCCGTCTTTCAGGCGTGCTGCTGATCGCCATCGGCATCTTTGGCTTCATCACAGTCGTGCTGCCAGAGCTCGGCTGAACAGCGGGGCAGCGTGAGCAAGACTCACATTGCCCCGTCAAATTGGCAGTTACGAGCTGCAGCGCTATCCTCTTAGACATGTTCAACAGAGACTGAGTGCGAGCATGTTCACTGTACGACCCACACACGAGCAAATCGTTGAGCTGGCCGCCGACCTTGCGCAAAAGTTTGCCAGGCGCGCCGCTCAGCACGATGCTGAAGGCACTTTTCCACACGAGAACTACGCCGATCTGCGTGCTTGCGGCTACCCTCTGCTGAGTGTACCTGCCGCGCTTGGCGGATGGGGCGCCACGCTCTATGAAGCCGTCCTGGCGCAGGAGCAGCTGGCAATGGGCGATGGCAGCACAGCCCTCGCCATTGGCATGCACATCCAGACGGTCGGCGCTGCTGCTGAGAGCCGTCCTTGGGCGAATGATCAGTTTGCGCGCCTGTGCGCCGAGATCGTCAAGCGTGGCGCGCTGGTCAATTCTTGCGCCACCGAGCCTGAGCTGGGCAGCCCAAGTCACGGGGGCGCCCCCAAGACGACGGCAAGTCGCGAAGGCGATCGCTGGATCATTCATGGGCACAAGACGTTCGCCAGCCTTGCGCCTGAGCTAGATTATTTCATCATCACGGCAACCTTCAGGGCGGAAGATGGTACTACGCAAACTGGACGCTTTCTCGTGGAGCGACAGCCAGCGATACGCATCGTGCCAACATGGAATTCGCTGGGTATGCGCTGCACCGGCAGCCACGATCTGTATCTAGAGGGCGCCAGTGCGCCGCTGGAAGCGCTGCTCAGTGCCGCGCCGATTAGCCGTGCCGATTTGGGCAAGCCAAACGTGAACGCTTGGTTCACTTTGATTGTCTCAGCCGTGTATTTGGGGGTGGCATCGGCTGCACAGCAGGTGGCGTTGCGCTATGTGCAGGAACGTATCCCGACAGCGCTTGGCAAGCCCATCGCCTCGTTGGAGAGCATCCAGCGCCGCCTGGGTGAGGCTGAGCTCGCTCTCAAAACGGCGCGCGCCATGCTCTATCACACTGCTGTGCGCTGGGATGATGAACCTGAAGCGCGGGGCATGCTGACAGACCAGCTGATCGCCTGCAAGCTCACGGTGACCAACGCAGCCATTCAGATTGTCAGTCACGCCATGCGCGCTGTAGGCGGCACTAGCATGACTCGGGATTTGCCGCTAGAGCGCTACTACCGCGATGTACAGGCCGGGTTGTTCCATCCGCCTAGCGACGAAAACGGTCTGCTGATGCTTGGACAATTGGCGCTGGCGCGGCACCAGGCTGCGCAAAGCGGCTAGTGATGCGCGTAGTGGGCCTCAGCGCGTCCGCCACGTCGGGTACGCCGTGAGTGGCGCACGAACGTCTCGAATAGATTGCGCATCGCGCTATCAAAGGCGATCAATCCCTCTGGATGCCATTGCACGCCGATCACGAATTCGCGGTCGCTGTGTTCAATTGCCTCGATCACGCCATCTGGTGCGTATGCTACCGCACGAAAGTTCGGCGCAACTTCGCGGATTGCTTGATGGTGGAAGCTATTCACGCGCGCATGCGGCCCAATGATGCGCGCAAGCTGCGAATGGGTCGCCACCTCGACTGGATGCGCCACATAGTCGCGTTGTTTCTCAGGGAAATACTGATGGCGGATCGCCTGCGGCAGCTCATCGGCAATATCCTGCAGCAAGGTGCCGCCACCCGCCACGTTCAGAGCTTGCACACCACGACACACACCCAAGATCGGCAGGTGATCGTCTAGCGCCCAATGCAACAGCCGCAGCTCAGCCTCATCGCGCAGCGGATCGATGCCGCTCGTCTTGGGATGGGGTGCGCAGGCGTAGGTCTCTGGGTTGAGATCGCCGCCGCCTGCCATGAACAGCCCGTCCAGGCGCTCGTACAGGCTTCGCAAGGTCGTCTCGCGCAGCGCCAACGGGATGATGACTGGAATCGCGCCTGCAGCCTCGAGCGCTGTGATGTATGGGCGGCTCATGGCGAAGCGCGGCGGCATAGACTCAGGCGAAGAGGTATCGTAGAAGCTTGGGATGCCGATCAGTGGGCTGCTCATTCAGGTTGCACCTTTCCGTGCCGCGTTCAAACGCGGAAAGTTGTATCAGCTGCAAGAGCGCACTCTCACAGCCTTTTCTCATCTTAGCATCATCCAATGAACAATACAACGGCTGTTTTCAATAAGCATTCGTGATGACTCACAAACGCAGCGTAGTCTTAGCGCAGTTTTTCATCAGATGCTCAGTTGATCGGGCCGGCATCTTGCGCTACCATTCTGCCTTTGTAACGGAGAAAGCTTATGTCTGGCAACCCTAACCCAGCCTCACTCGACTCTGACGATCCGTTGGCGTTTGAAGAACCCTTGTTCGATCCTGACGATACACCGCCGCATGGCGTGCACCTGCCGCCCTCACCGCCGACGAATCCCTCGCTGCTGCGCCGACCAAGCCCCGAAGCGCCAGCTGGGCGCACCAAGAATCGGTTGGGCGGCCTCATGCTGGGTGTGGCATTGTTGATCACGCTTGCTGCCGCCATCTTGTACTTCTTGCCGAGCGAACCAACGCCGCCACCTGCGCCCACACAGAGCGCCGACCTGCCCACGTCTGTGCCGCCCACACAGCCCCCACCCGCCACTCAGCCCACTGCCCCACCCGAGCAGACCACTCAGCCCGTCCGCTACGAGGGCGAGGTGCCAATCGACTTGGTCGCCGAACTGCTCATGCGCCCGGCAGAGGTTCTGCCGCCGCAAGGCGCCCTCTACCGCGCTCAGAGTCCCTACACCATCGCGCCTGCACGCGGACGCAGCCAGGTCATCCAATATCGGATTCAGCCAGGCGATACGCTTGAGAAAATCGCGGCGCGCTTCGGCATCTCACAGGATACTATCGTCTGGAACAATGACGGCATTTACGTCAATCGGCTCCTGCCAGGCGATACCCTGACCATCCTGCCCGAAGATGGCGTTCTGCATCGCACGCGCCAAGAGGAGACCATTCAGGCGATTGCTGACAAGTACAAGGTCTCGCCCTTCAGGATTGTGGACAGCGAGTTCAATCCGTTGCTGCGCAATGCTAGCCCAATGACGCTCTTGCCGCCCGGCATTGATGTGATGGTTGTGGGCGGCGTCAGCGATAAGAAGCCTGTTTACTGGAATCCGGGCATCACGATACAAGGTGGCGGTGGCAGTGGTGGGACGGTTTCTTTTGGTGGGGGGCCTGGCTCGTGCGGCGCCCAGCCAAATGCCGGCGGCTCAGGCGCGCTGGTTGTGCCATTACCACCCATCTACACTGTGATAAGAGGCTTCTCTTCTTATCACACAGGTATCGATTTAGCCGCACCGACTGGCACAACCGTCTTTGCGGCAGATGGCGGCACAGTTATCTTCGCAGGCTGGAGTAACTGGGGCTATGGCAACACAGTTGTGCTGGCGCATGGCAGCTTGCTAACGCTCTACGGGCACATGAGCCGTGTGAGCGTCAGCTGTGGGCAAGTTGTCAGTCGCGGTACGCCGATTGGGGCAGTCGGCAGCACAGGCAACAGCTCAGGCCCGCACCTGCATTTTGAGGTGCGTATCGGCGAGGTGCCCCAGAACCCTGAAAGCTATCTCGGCTTCTAGGCGAGGAACAAGGCACCGAACAGCAACCACAAGGCGCTGTAGCGCAGCGGACGTCGCAGTTTGAACTGCGCAGCGTAGAGAATCAGGCTGAAGACCAGCGCCGGCAAGAAGCGCGCTAGGCCGAACGGCTCGGCAAAGGTGGAGCGCGGCGTGAACGGGATGATCGCTGCATTGGCGAGCAGGATCAGGGTATAGAGCGTCCAGCGCCGGCGCAGCAGATCGCGTCCACTCCGCCACAGCGCCCACAGCGAGGGCAGCACGCCCATCAGAAGCGGAATGACGGCAAAGGCGAGCGTGGTGGGCGCGATGCCGAGCTGGAAAATGCGCCAGACCCCATTGTACGGCACGATCTCAAAAGGTGTGCTGCCAGCGCCGCCTGAGCCGATCCCGAAGCTGCCCAGCCAGCCCCACAAGACAAGCTGCCAGCCCACAAACGGCGCCAAGGCCCCCAAGCCAACCAATAATGCCGTCCGCCACCGACGATTGAGCAGCAGCGCAAGCACTGCGCCGGCTGCAGTGATCAGCGTGACTTCTTTCGCCAGCCCGGCAAGGGCGAACAGTGCCGCGCTCCAGCCGAAGTGCTGCCGCTGCAAGGCTAAAAGGGCGAGCAGCACCAAGCCATAGGCGAGCGGCTCTGTAGTGCTAGCGCGCACGGCAAAGAAAATCCCGCCGAACAAGCCGTACACCAGCGCATACCACGGACTGACCCGCAGCATGCGCAGCAGCGCTGCAAGCCCGGCCGTGCCCAGCCCAAGTGCGGTCAGATTCGTCAGCAAGATGGCGTACGGCACAAGCGAGGCTTGTCCAAAGCTCAGCAGCCGTGCTACAGCCGCGCCCAGAATGCGTTGGTAGCGATAGGCAGGCTGTTCACAATCGAAAAGTCGGCCGAGCGCAGAATGCAGCGCTCGCTCGTAAGTGTAACCGAGCGTTGGCGCCCGACACAGCCCGCCGATTTGCCGCTCAGCGCCGAGCGGATCGATGGCAATCCAAGCCGTGAACTGCCCATCATAGCCCTGACTGCCAGCTGCACGTGGGCGAATCAACTCGTAGATATCACCGCCAGCGCGCAGGATCACAAAGGCGCAATACAGGCTGCACAGAGCCACCGCGAAAAATGCTGGCGACCGCCATACTAAGCGCATGGCTCAGCCTGCCGCTAGAATGATCACCACAATCATCAACAGCAGCCCGATCATGATGCCGATGACGATCGTGCTGCCTGCGTTTGCCTCTACTTGCTCACCTCTCGGCTTAGCAGACTCAACGCGGATCATGCCGCCGCCTTTGGGATCGCCAACGCGCCGTGCCGCGATAATCTCGCTAAGATTGCGATTGAGTGTTACCGCTTGCGGCGGTGGAGCCGGCTTGCTGAGGCTGACTGCGCTTGCGGGCGGCGGCGTAGGTGCTGGCTTCGGAGAAGGGCGGCGCGCGCCCGTGCCGATGTAGAAACCGCAGCGCGTGCAGAACTGCTCCTTAACGCTGTTTGATGCACCACAGTTGCGACACAGCTTCACGCCTTCCAGCTGAAGCTGCCCGGCGGGCTGCGGCGCTGGCGAGATAACTTTAGGCCTGCTCTCGGCACTTTCTGAGGGCATTTGCACATTTATGGCGCGCCGCCCAGTGATCACACCGCCTGTGCTGCGGCTAGGCAAACCTTCGCTACGGCTGGCTGGCTGGGTTGAAGAGGTTTCGGATGGCGCATTGGCGCCATCAGTGAGCGCCTCAAGCGCTTGTTGCCACTCTGTTAGCGGCGGGCACTCAGCTAAGCGGCGGCTGTGCCAGGCAGCACGCAGTAGCTCAGCCAGTTGTGATGAAAAGCGTTCGGCCAGCACCTCATGGAGCAGCTTGTAGCGCGTGCTGGTTGTATCTTGCATCTCAGCACCAGCAAAGTAGTGCTCATCCGCGCTGAACTGCCGTATTTTGGGATGAGTCCACCCCAGCATCTCGGCGATCAAGATGGCGGCGCCGAATCGATCGCCCTCAGCGCACCACTGCCCATTCCGACGGCTCTCTACGTGTTGATAGCCATCCTGACCGATCGGAGTCTCGACGGGCGCTGGCATGTTGGGCGCGTACATCTCTTCAATATCCACCAGCTCGACTTGCCCGCTCCCTCGCTCGACCAGCACGTTAGCCCCAGCGATATCGCCATGCGCCACTTGCCGCGCCTCCAGGCTCGCCATAATTGCCGCAAAGTTGCGCGCCAAGCGTATGCCTTCCGCTGTCGAGAGGGCAATGCGTGTGTTGATCACGTCATACCAGGTGAGGCCGGGCAGCCATGGCATCAGCATGCCGTAATCCAGCGCTGGATATTTCGCGATCAGCTCAGCGTGCGTCCGCTGCGTAAAGACCGTACGCTGTGCAGCGCGCAAGCCTTTCAAATCGGTGAACTGGCGCAGCGCCTCTGCCACCTTGACTAGGTCTGGCACGCGGTATTTGAGCTTGAAGTACTTGAGCGCCATGCGGTCGGCGTTCGGCGCGATCAGCTGGATGACGAAGCCGCGCCCGCCCCGCTGAACGTAAGGAATGCCCGCCAGAGCAGGATGCTCCGCCACGCGATAGTTTATGCCGCCAATAGTGATGCTCTGGTTGACTTCAACACGAAGGTGTGCCCGACTCATACAGCCCAGCCTCTGCTCTATCGCATATACGCAAAATACCAAACAGCCGCCAAGCCAATTGAGATCAAGGCGGCTACGGCTGTCACCAAGTTCCAATCGAATGGCGCTACAGGCACAGAAGGTCGCACGACTTTTTGGGGCGGGCTGGGCGGCAAGCCAGGTGTCTGTTCAACAGTCACTTTTTTGACCTCGACTGGCTTGAGGCGCGTCGGCTCAGATTGACGTGTAATATCTAGCTCTGGCAGTGGCGCACCTTCGAGCTGCAGCGGGGCGCTGAGCGCGCTTGGGGCGCGATCGCTGCTGAGCGCCTGTACACGGCAAGTGTAGACGCCCGAGTGCTTGAGTAGGAAAGTTGGCGATGCACTGGCGCTCACATCAGCCGTGAAAGCGCCCTCTTCGCCTTCCAGCCAGATGCGGTACCACTCCGCGCCAGCCACCGGCTGCCAGCGCAATGCTGGTTCGCCTGGCACACGCTGCGGCATGGGCGCTTCCAGCTGCAGTAGTTCGCTCTGAGCACTGTGGAGCGCTACATCCAGCAGGGCGAGGTCATCGCTAGTGGGCAAGCTGAGCAGCTCATCAGCAAGGGCGTTCAGACTCTCGAGCGTGAAGCGTTTGAGCATATCCGCGCGGCTGCCGAAGCCATCGCTGTGCCCGGTCAGGCGGGCGATGCCATCTAAGGACATGATCAAAACCTGCGGCGCGCCATTTTTAGCCCCCACACGGCTCGACCAGCGCTGGCGCGTCTCCCAGTGTGCGTCGGGCAAGGGGAGCTCCTCACCTTTGAGATTGAACAGGCGCAGGCGCAGATCGCCCATCCAGCAGGCGGCGAACTTGCCTACAACTTGATCGATCAGCACGGCCAGGAACATGCTTTCGCTGCCATTCTGGCGCTTAAGCATCAGCGCATTGCGCAGCATGGGCGGCAGATCAGGGCGAACTGGATGCGCTGCAACCAGCGCTTCTGCCTCAGGTTGCCATGCAGCCAGCTGAGCGCTCAGCGCTGCGCGGAAAGTCTCCTGATCGGCTGGGAAGGGCAGCTCGGCTAGCCACGCCACTAACTTCTTGCCTAGAAAACGCGCCGCCACATCGCCATAAAACGACTGGCTGACGCCATCGCAGACAGCAAAGGCAAGCCGTCTCTCATTGCCGCAGAAGGCAATGAAATCCTGCCCACACCCACCTGCCTGCTGCGAGTCGCGGGAGCGATCGTAGAGATAGGTGAGTGTGAACGTGCCGATGTACTCGCGGCGAGCTGGCGTATCGGTCTCCTGATTCAGCGTGATGACGTGCGGCACGCGCTCTGCCTTTCCGATCAGGCGACAGGCGTTGCGCCGCTCATGGTGAACGCCATCCGGATGAGTTCGCGCGTTTGTGCTGGGAAGAGCATCGGTGCATCAGGCTGCAAGTTGTAGCCGAACTCCTGCATCTCGATACGGTAGCTTTCTGGGATGGGCGAGGACATGCGCAAGAGCGTCCGTGCGTAATCGTTGGCCAGGTCGGCTTCGCTGGTCACGCCCTGCCAGGTGAAGGGGTCTTCAACGGGCTGCTTCAAGATTTTATCGCTGATGAAGATGTTCTCGACCAGCACGTTGCCGTCTTGCGTGCCCATCTGCATGATGCGCTGTACGATTGGCGTCGGATCGTCACCCTGATACTCGCCGTCGGTCATGTGGCAGATGAGCGGAGCAGGATGCGCCTGCATGTAGGGCAGCTCCTGCGCTAGCAAGTTTTCGGCGGCGAGGAAGGCAGCGGCCGTATTCGTGCCCCCACGCGGCGAGAACTCCGGCACGCCATCGCGCACGAATTGGTCGATGGTGCGGATGCCGCCCAGCACGTCGTGCACCTGGGATTCGTAAGCGTAGATAGCGAGGCGGTAGCGCGGTGCCACTAACTCGCCCTTTGTGGAGCGTGCCACCATCTCGGTGGCGATCTCTTGCAAGGCGTCTGAGACGATTTCAATACGGCGCTTATCGCCCAGTGCCTGGCTCATCGAGCCGCTGATATCCAGCAAGTAGATGATCAAAACTGGCGTGGTTGAAGTTGCCACAGCAGTGTAAGGCATAGCATCGCGTTCCTTCGTCGTAGGCTGGCGGCTGCACAGTCTTTTGCATAATTGCATTGCCCAATACTTTATCTCAAAGGCAGGCTTTTGGCGAATAGCGCCTGAGCGAGTATACTCAGGCCGGTCAAAAGGAAGGCTTCATGACTCGACGTAGATCAAGCACGTATAGCCGACGGCGCCAACGACGCAGCGCACGGCGTGCACGCGAGCGGCGCTTCGAGATCACAGTCTACCTGCTGATCTTCGGTCTATTCGCCATCGCTTACTTCGTGCAAGATGCCTCACCAAGCTTCATTGCAGCGGCAGGCGGCGCTGTGCTGACAGGTTCGGCGCTGTGGCAGACCGCGCGCGGCTGGCGCGTGAACATTTTTACCTGGATCGGCGGCCTGTTTCTGCTGGGGATCGCTTTTTTAGCATCGCAAGCAAGGAGTGAACTGCCTGGAGGGATGCTACTGCCCATCGGCATCCTGATCGGTGTGGTAGCAGCCAGCGTGATTGACGGCGACCTCTAGCTTTATGGGTACTCGTAGACGTAGAAGGCTGCTGCACCATCTTCGCTCAGATGGACTGTGCGCAAGCGCCCATTGGGATAGATCACCATCAATTGGCGCAGCTCGTCCAGGCGCGTCACACCTGCAAAGATAGCTAACGGCTTGCCGCTTTCTAACTGGCTGATCCCATCCCGATCATAGAGCGAGTAGCGCTTGTCACTCATCAGGTACCGCACCACAAGCGAATTCTCAGCGCCTGTAGCGAACGATTCAATCAGCAAGACCTGCCGACCCTCCTCATGTGCACGTACCATCTCACGGGCAAGAGCGTTGGTCACCTGATTAGGGGGATTGGCAAGCGCGTTGCTCGTGGGCATATAGACTGCCACGTAATACCAGAAATTTCCCAAGCAGACCAGCAACGCAATGCCAATCAAGAGCACGTCGTACGCCTTTGGCTGCTGCAAGTGCGCGGCAAGGCTGTGTGCGACGAACATCACGCCAACGCCCACAGTCAGAGCGAAGGCGCTATCGCCGATTAGATAGCGCTGGAAATGTGGCGGCGAGTGTGAGAGCGTGGAGCCGAGAAAGATCACAGCGAACATCCAACCTATTGGCAGCGCCCATTTGGGATGGCGCCACATCAGCACGCCCAATACGGCCAGGCCCAGCAGGAAAAATGGCGTACCCACGACTCCGACTAAACTACCGCCGCCGTAGTCATACCAGCCGGCCACATCGCCGAACCAGATTGTTGCTAAGAAAGAATTGCGCACTTGCCCAACCAAGTAGGCAAACACATCCTCGCCGCTAGCGACTACGCCCTCAAACTGACCGCTCACAAAAATGTTGGTGATGGCACGCGTAGTGAGCGGCTCCCTGTTGGCCAGCAGATAGTAATGGTGCGGGATCAGGATTACAAATGCCGCAGTAGGCAACATCAGCAGCTGCCGCCATTGCTGTGCGATAATCGGTCGCTCGCGCAGCCACAGCCACACAATCAGCCCCAGCATGATGAACGGGATAGCGCGCCCACCGATGTAGAAAATCTGCGTCATACCCAGCGCCATACCGCTCAGGGCAAAGTCGACTGTTGCACCCCGCCGCAAACCGCGCAGCAGCAGATAGAAGGCAATTACGGCGAAGAGTGGATCGCCAGGCTGGTTTAGGGCTAGCCGTCCGAACTGCACATGAAACGACCACGTTAGCATGAACAGCGCGCTAGCCAGCCCCAACCGCCAGCCGCCCAGCTCCCTGCCCAAAAGGTAGAGGAAGACCACCGTTAGAGCGCTGAACATGGCCGCCCACAGGCGTGCTGCGGCCACCGTTGGGCCGAACAGTCCAACAGCGAAGCCAATCAGGATCTGATACAGCCGTACCCAAGACAGTATGCCTGGCGCAAAAGGGGAGGTGAGGAAATCCCGCTGCAGCCAGCTGACACCTTCATCAGGGAACATCGCCTCATCCTGATCGAAGAGATAAGGCACGGTCTCAAGGTTCACGGTGCGCATCAGCAAAGCACCAATCAGCAGCGCCGCCACGAGCCACCACTCCCAGCCCGCCAACGGCTGGAAGTCGGGCTGGCGGCTGCCGAAGGGCACGGGCTTGATCGCTTGTATGAAAGCGATCAAGCCCAGCGCCCAAGTCAGCAGTTGTTCACCTACGAAAACTACTGGCGGCTCGTGTGCGCCGCGCCACGCCGTGAAGCTGATCAATGCTAGGGAAAGCGCCATCCAGCGCCAGCGAATGCCGAAGGGCTGCACTCCCTCAGGCTGCGCAATCTTCAAAACGGGCGCTAGCGGCACCGATAGGCCGTGCGCTGCGAAGAAGACCATCCCTGCGCCCACGCCCAGCATGCTCAGCGCGCTGGTAACGTACGGTGCATCGAGTGGTGCGCCGCTCAGCTGCGCTGCGCCTACGTAGAGCGCCATCACTCCGCCCAGCAGTAGGATAATTTGCCCCCAGCGGGCTTGGCGCGCCCTGCTGAGCCAATCTAGCATCCTATTGAGAGATACGCGCTGCCTGTAAAGTCGTGCCAACAGCGCCACAGTCACTCCGCCGGCGCTGATCAGCAAAAAGGTCAGCGGCACCTGATGAATGGGCAGGAGCAAGAGTGGCAACAGCGCGCTTGCCGTTACAACAAGGCTGAACAGCATCCAACGCATCAGCATCAGGCAAGTCCCTCTTGGCTTATTGACCCGAAAATTAGTTTAGCTTACAATCTCCACCAAGAGGCCTTTGTGCGGATTGCATAACAAACAATCCCGTAAAATTATACAGTGTGGATAAAGCATCGCGCGCTAGGGCTTTCTAAAATTCCGTTAGTTTTTGCAAGAACACTTGGGAGACTGCTCGTGACTGATCAACAACAAGCAACCAATGCTGTAGGGCAGCCTAGTCGCCCTGTGGTGCCCCGCAGCGGGCGCACTGAGTGGCTGTATCGTTGGTTAGAAGGTGAAACCCCCGACGCTGCCCTGTTAGAGCAACACGGTTTTCAGGCAGGGCAATATTACGCCGTTGTTCTCTACCGTCCGGCACTCTTTCCCGATCACACACTTTCACCGGCTAGCAACAGCGCCCAATTTGCCAAGTTGCTGCACACAGAGGCAAATCGGCGTGGCATCAACGGTCCGGTTTTCGCCTATGAGGATCACGCTGTTGCGCTCTTCCATCCCGTTGAAGACCCACAACAGACCACACGCTTGAAACGCAAGACCGAAGAAATTCGCAAGCAACTCTCAGTCCGCCTGAACAATATGGATATCCACTGCGGTGTTGGGCGCCCTGCCTGCGGTATGGATGCGCTGCGGCACTCCTTCCGCGAAGCAGAGCAAGCCCTGCGCCTGAGCGATGAGCTGCAAATGCAGGCGCGCGCCACGTTTTTCGGCAACTCTAGCTTGTTCATGTTGCTGCGCTCGATCAAGAGCCCTGAGGAGCTAGAGCGCTTCTGCATGACCTGGCTAACCGACCTGATCGCCTACGATGCTCACCAGCACAGCGCCCTGCTGGAGACCCTGCGCGCTTACTTTGCTAACAACGGCAACACAGCCCTGACTGCTAAAGAGCTGCGCATCCATCGTAACACACTCGCCTATCGGCTTAACCGCATTGCCGAGATCACGCGCCTTGACCTGGAAGACGCTGATGTGCGCTTGAACCTGCACCTTGCCTTGAAGGCATATGAAGTGCTAACTGCGCCGAGCTCAGTTTCGCTGTAGCGGGCTGCGGCGTGCGCCACACGGAGCACGCCGCCTTCATTGACGGACACGCTCACCCGTGCTACACTTCTGCCCAGCAGAGGAGCACAAGCCGCGTGTCACTTCAATTCGAGAAGCTGGAAGCCCAAATTGTCCAACTCGGTGAGACCCTCGCTCAACGCAATCACTCTGCCGCTGAGGAATTGCGGGCAGCGGCGGAGTTGCTCGGCCAGCTGGATGATCTGGACGCCATATGGGAACAGATCAAGATCGCCCGTCAGAACGATGCAGGCTTTCGCGGCGCCGCGCCCTTTGACGAGCCAATCAACCAACCTATACTGCTGCCGCAAGTCCCGCCGCGTGCCACGCTTTTCGCTGTTGATGGCTCGCAAATCTACCCCGATATCCATGCGCCTGCACCTTACTGGCTAACCAACGTTGGCGTCTTCATTTATCATCATGGCACAGATGACCTGCCTGAGATGATTAGCCAGCCCCAGCTGTACTTCCGCGATGAAGACGTACGCCTGTCCGACGGTCAGCTGCTGCCCGCTAACGTCATCAACGCGCGCCGCACCGTCTATGAGATGCAATTTTTGGCGCAAGTCGTCATGCAGCGACAAGACAGCATACCGCCTCTGGTTGCCCTATCCGATGGGCCGCTGCTGCACATGCCTTTCGGCAAGGAGATCCCTGACGCCAAGCAGCTGGAAGAGGATTACCACGAAGCCTTCGACTTCCTAATGGATGCCGGCGCTGCCTTGCTGGGCTACATCGATCGCCCGACCAGCCGTTTCGTGTTGTATACGCTCTACCTGATGACCCTAGCACCTGAGGAGATCAGCGCTGCAAACTTGGCGCTGCTTCGGCTAGAGGGTATGACTGATGCTGACCTCTACAAGTCGATCCTGCCGCCCGGCGCACGCTGCGGCATGATGGTGCAGCAGAGCCCGCTCAATAAAGATTACAAAGATCGCTTCAGCCCTGCCCATGAGATCATCTTTTTCTATCTGAACACAGCAGGGCATGGGCAGCCGCCTTACCTTGCGCGCATCGAAATTCCGCAGTGGGTAGCCCGAGATAAGGCGCTGGTGGATGCCGTCCACGCGCTGGTCTATGCGCAATGTCAGATTACAGATCGCTATCCGTATGCGCTCACACGCGCCGACGAGATCGCTGTGGTGCAGCCAGCTGATAAACGCGCACTAGATGAACGTATTGCCATTGAGCTGCTGCGCCACAGTCAACCGGTGCAGACTTCCCAGAAGCTGAGTATGAAGTGGCTGGCCCGGCACGGCAGGCGCCAACACGAGGGCGTGTAGCATGGACTTGCTGACCGACGTCCCGCTGGTTGGGCGGGTCTTACGCGCTAGCACGACAGGTTTCGAGTGTGGCACGCGCAGCAGCGATCTAGATGAGCCACGCTTCGGCGCCTTCGTACAGGCGCGTCGCCGGAACGATCCGACCGTCATCATTGGCTTGATCTACGCTATCCGTGTGGATGACGATCCGCTAGTCCGTCAGTTGATCATGGCGAACAACATCAACACCGCCACTATCCGCGATCAACGGGAGAATCGCATGGTGCCCATTGAGATCAGCGTGATCACAGTTGGCTGCATGCAAGGCGATACACCGATTTATTCCCTGCCACCACGACCACCCCTCAGCCTTGATCCAGTCTACCTGTGCGATGCTGAGATGCTCTACGCCTTCACCGAGCGTTTCGATTTCTTCCGCCTTGTGTTGCAGGCTGCTCAAGTGCCAAGCGAAGAGCTGTTGGCAGCCGCCTTGCGCTTTGCAGCAGCCATCCGCCCGCCTGGCCAGCAGACCGATTACTTAATCCGTGCCGGGCAGCGCCTGGCGCAGTTGCTCAGTGCAGACTTGCCGCGTCTGCACCACTTGCTGCGCCTGATCCGTCCTGCCTGAGCCAGAGCCGTGAGATGCAATGCTAACACGCCTGTTGCGCCTGATCGATAAACTAGTCAACGCCCTACTGCGTTGCCTGGCTTGGTGCTTGGAGCAAGCTGCCTATCAGCTGTATCTGTGGCGCGTCTTGATCGTTGGCATTCTTGGGCTTTTGGCGGGCATTCTGCTTTACGTCTTACGAGGTGGGCGCGCTATCTACGCCACAACCGCCCAACGCAGCCGCGCAATGATGGCGCGCCGCGCCGAGCAAATCGCTGCGCACACTCCTGATAAGCGCGTGCTGCGCGAAGACCCGCTCAAAACACAAAATCGTGCGCTCAGCCTATTCACTGTGGTACTGCTGGCTGCCCTGATCGGCCTGATCGTCTGGACAACCTCAAGCGGCGGCCCAACCCGCTCTGTGGCAGGCGGTTTTAGCGGCAGCTTGCCGCTCATCCCAACCCAGCCGACGCCCACACCTATACCGCCTACCCCCACCCCACCCCCAACGCTCACACCTGTGCCTGATCCGCTCCGCCTCAGCGGTAGCTTGGTCTATTCAGCGCGCCTAAACGGACGCGAGAACCTATGGGCACTGGGCATCGGGCAGAGCCAGCCAATCCGCCTGACCAACACCCCAACCGATGACCGCGATCCTGCTTGGAGCCCAGATGGGGCGCGCATTGCTTTCGCCAGCCGGCGCGGCGGCAACTGGAATTTGTACATCCTGGAGATCGCCACAGGCGCCATTACGCAGCTGACGTACTCGCCGGGCTACGTCGGTGCCCCTTCGTGGAGCCCAGACGGCCAGTTCATTGCTTACGAAGCCTACGAAGGCGGCAATCTAGATATCTACATTGTGCCGAGCGATGGCTCCAGCCCGCCCGCCCGCCTGACCTACCATCCTGCGCCCGATTTCGCACCCGCTTGGAATCCAGGTGGCTCGCCCGTGCCAGGCCGCCAAATCGCGTACGTCAGCCTGCGTGACGGCAACCCTGAAATCTATGTGATCGACCTCGACCGTCCGCTTGAAGAAGAGGCGCTGCGCCTCACCAATACGCCAGAGATTGAGGAGCAGCAGCCGACTTGGAACGCGGATGGGACCCAGATCGCTTACTATGCCCGCATCAACGGCATTGATCTCGTCCTTGTGCACAGCCTTGCTCAGCCCAACGCCGAGCCACTTATCATCGGGCGTGGGCGCGCGCCGAGTTGGTCGCCTGATGGCACGAGCTTGCTCTTTGCGCTGGAAAATGCCACCAACACCACTATCGTGAGCGCGTTGGTCTCTAGGAGTGGCGCAGCTGCCACCGCCGTTAGCGTGAACGGGCAGGTAGGGCGCATGAGCTGGTCAGCGCAGAGCCTGCCAGAGGCGTTGCTGCTGAGTGGAGGCGCCCCTAATGATGAACAGCCGCTCTATGTGGAGACGGTCGAGGGCAAGCGCGATAGTCCGCCTTATTATCAGGTGCGCGCGTTGAACAGTGTCTCATCGGCAACTTTAGCAGCCCTCTCAGACCGCGTGGACGACTCGTTCATCGCCCTGCGCGAGGCAGTGCTGCGCCAGAGCGGCATAGATTTCTTGGGCGCCCTGCAGGATGCCCTCTGGACATTAGACCGGCTGCCAGAGCCAGGTCAGCCGCGCCAGAGCTGGCACTATGCTGGGCGCGCCTTCTCTTTCGATCGTAACTTGGTCTTCAACTTGCCCGTGCCGCCGATCGAAGTGGTGCGAGAAGAGGTCGGCGCGAATGTGATGTGGCGGGTCTATCTGCGTGTGGCAGAAACGGCTCAAAACGGTCAGCTCGGCGAGCCACTTAAGCGCCTACCCTGGGACTTCGCTAGCCGCAGCGCCGGCGACCCGCAAATTTTTGAGCAGGGCGGGCGAACAAAAGCAGCTGTGCCGCCCGGCTACTACATAGACCTAACTCGCCTGGCCGAAGATTACGGCTGGCAGCGCGTGCCCGCCGGGCGGGATTGGCGCAGCAACTTCCCAAGCATCCTCTACTGGCAATTTGAGCGCCGCGACGGCCTGACGTGGGATGAAGCAATGCTTGAGCTCTACACACAAGAACAAATTGACGCTTTCCTGTTTGGGGCACGGCTGCAGCCGACCTCCACGCCCGCCGACACAGCCCAGCCGCGCCGTTCACCCACGCCCATCCCACCCGATGTGGGCAATTGACCAGGCAGTCTGATGCGCAACGTACTAAGCGGTCTAGCGATCTTAGCTCTAGTAGGAAGTGCCGCGCTCATGGCGCTGTGGTTCTTCCGACCAACTGCAGCTGAACCTGAGCCATCCACGCCGACTTTATTGTCGGCTGGGCTGCCCACTCCAACGGCTACCCTGCGCCGAGGGGCATGGGAAGACGTGATTCAGGGCGAGTTATTAGCCCCACGCACGGCACCGCCGCCCAGCGCCACGCCCGCCCCGACTCATACGCCTACTCTGCCCGTGCTGTGGCAGCAGACGCCTACACCTGTGCGTTTTCAGCCGGAGCGCCCGACTATGCCGCCGCCCACTGCCGTAACCAGCCCTCAGGCGCCTGCCATCGCTCGCAACAACGACCCACGTCGCGGCGAGTTCTCGCCGCCACCCGAGCAGGTGCCGCTTTCGCTCGATCCGCGCGATCATTTCTGGTTGCGCCGCCCTGTCGACTCATCTGCCAACAGCGCAGCGCTCTTTTCGTACCCCTACGGCTCGAGCGGGCCGAACAACGCATGGCGCGTCCATCACGGCATAGACTTGCCTAACCCAATCGGTAAGGAAGTGCGCGCTGCAGCTGCTGGGCGCGTCATTTGGGCGGCTGACAACTATGTCTGGTACGAGAACGGCCGCTACGTCGAGTCGGCGTACAGCTACGGCAATGTGGTCATCATTGAGCATAACTTCGGCTTTCAAGGCAAGCGGCTGTACACGCTCTACGCGCATCTGCAGCTGATCCTCGTCCACGCCGGGCAAGACGTCCAAACGGGCGAGGTCATCGGCTTGAGCGGGCGCAGCGGAGTGGTCAGCGGGCCGCACGTCCACTTCGAGGTGCGCGTCTGGCGCAACAGCTACTACGAGACGCGCAACCCGCTTTTGTGGATGGCGCCCTACGAAAATCACGGTGTGGTGGCAGGGCGCGTCACGCTGCCGGATGGCTCACTGGCTCAAGATGTGAACGTCGTCTTGATGAAGGACGGGCGGGCCATCGATAGAACGACCACCTACGTCAATCCGCGCCAGCCGCGCAGCCGCACATGGAACGTCAACAGCGATGAAGTGTGGCGCGAAAATTTCGTGATCGGCGATGTACCGGTCGGCATTTACCAAGTAGTAGTCTTCCTGAATGGCAGGCAGCTCGTCCGCGATGTGACCGTACGGCCTGCCACTACCTCATTTGTGGACTTCACCGAGCTCGAGGTAGTGCCATTGCCAACGCCATCGCCGACGCCAGCGGGGTGAGCTGATGGCGCGCTTAGTCTTGCTGTTGATCGCTGTGAGCTTGCTGTTCAGCGCGCTGGTCAATGCAGCACGTGCCATAGGCAGTGCTCAACGCTTGACGATCGACCAGCTCTTCACCGCTGCAGATGGTCAAGCTTGCTCGTTCCCGTGTATGTTGGGCGTCCGGCCAAGCCAGACGCTTTTCATGGAAGCCCTTCGTCTTGTGCGCGAACATCCTCTGATGCGCGGGCAGCTGCTGACGGAGCGGGTAAGCGGCAATCTCGTCGAGCTAATCGGCGTGGATGTTACGGTGGTGCTCTTGCGGGGCAGGCGGGGCGAACTTGCCTTAATCAGCATCCATACTGAGCCGTTCAATACAGTCATCCTGCCAGTCGAGCGCTTCAGCCAAAACTACGTGCCGATCAAGTCGCTGGGTACGCTGGGCGAGCTCTTGGTGCGCTTCGGCAGACCTACACATGTGCTAGTGCCGCGCCGCAGCACTAACATGGCACGTCTGTTCTATCCTGAACACGGCATGGTCATCACCAGCCAAATTGGCGGTGAGCTCGGTGGGACGCATGTGCGCACTGGCGATCAAGTGCAGTACATCGGCATCAGCGCGGCGGATTGGTACCGCGATGCGTGGCAAGGGCTGACCTTCTCAGCCACCACGTGGCATGGCTTCAGCCGCGCTGTGCGCTACCTGCAGACGTCACGGCTGCCATGAAACGGTTGCTGCACCTGCTGAGCCTTTGCGCTGCTTTGCTCTTAGGGCTGAGTGCAGCGGCCCGAGCGGTAGGTATGCAGCAGATAGCTCCCCATGCAGCGTATTTCAGCGCCGCTGATGGCGCATCATGCGCTACGCCGTGCGTTTTTGGCGTCCAACCAACCCATCTCGCGCTCGCGCCGATCATCAAGCTGCTGCAAGCGCATCCATTGACGGCACACGGCGATCAGGGGCTGTTCAACGATGATCTAGCCGTCTTCGGCACTGATCAATTCACGATCATCGTCAGCCAGGCAAGCGATCCTGTCATGTTTGTGACGCTCTTGGAGCCCTTGCCACTTGGCGAGGTCTTAGCGGCCTTTGGCACGCCGCGCTTCAGCTTTTTCGAGCGCACGCGGCGCGGCTTGAACCAAACGCTGCTCTTTGCTAACGGTCAGCTTTTGGCGGAAGTTTGGCACTCCGCCACAGCTACATATGGCTCGCCACAAGCACAAGTGATACGACTAGGCATAGCAGCGCGTGGCTTTAATCAGCGCAACGCCCGGATGTGGCGAGGCTTGGGCGCCCTCAGGCCTTGATGCGTTTGTGGCGGCGGCGCGCAAAGTAGCGGCGGCGCGCTTTGGTCGATTGTGTAGGGGTGTCATGCTGACCGATGTAGCGCGCTAGGCCTTGCCGAATGGCTTCGATCAAGTTGCCCTCTACGGCGCTGCGCGCCTGGCGGATTGCGCTCTTGATGCCCTTAGCGTTTGAGCGCCCATGACCGATGATGACTACGCCGTTCACGCCGAGCAGTGGGGCACCACCGACCTCAAACGGATCGACTTGCTTGTAAATCTTGCGCAGCGCCGGACTGATCAAAAAGCCGCCTAGAATGCGCAACGGATTGCGCAGCAGCTCACGGCGCATGGCTCGGAAGAAGGCTTCGCCGACGGCTTCCATCGTCTTGAGCATGATGTTACCGACGAATCCATCGGTCACTACGACGTCAGCGGCCCCTTGCAGCACCTCTTTGGGCTCAACGTTGCCGATAAAGTTCAAACCGGAGTTCGCGAAGAGCGCAGCGCTCTGCCGCACGACCTGATTCCCCTTGCCCTCTTCTTCGCCGTTAGAGAGCAGGGCCACGCGCGGGCGAGTCTGCCCTAGCACGTGTTGTGCATATAGGCTGCCCATCACCCCAAATTGGAACATCCACTCAGGTTGGGCGTCGGGATTGGCGCCCAAATCGGCCATCACCACCAGTTGATTGTTCTCCACGCGCATCAGCGAGGTGAGCGCCGGGCGGCGCACGCCGCGAATGCGTTGCAGGGTATGGAGTGTCGCCAGAGTCAAAGCTGCGCCAGTATTGCCCGCCGTCACGATGGCATCAGCCTGACCATCGCGCACTAACTTCATGCCAACGAGCATAGATGAGTTCGGCTTCTGGCGCGCTGTTTGCGTTGGATTATCGCTCATCTCGATGTGCTGGCTGGCATGGATAACTTCGATGGGCAGACCGTCTGTATCGTATTTGCTTAGCTCTTGAGCGATGCGCGCTCGATCGCCGACGAGGATAAGCCGATCTTGTGCGTCGAACTCACGGGCTGCCATCACGGCGCCTTCGACGTCGGGTGCGGGATGCCGGTCGCTGCCCATCGCGTCAACTACGATTCGCATAGCGTGTTCTGCTCCAATTTGGAAGGACTTCCCATGTCTGTGGGCAACTTCGATTCTATCATAACTTGACAGAGCGCATATGAGCGAATACCATAAGCCGCGTTGCCACATGCGCTTTTGATAACACCGGTTAGGAAATTGCGACACGCGTCATGAGTAACTACCAACGCAATTTTTTCCGCCTGCTAGAAGCAGCGCTGGTGGCACTCTTCTTCGTGCAGAGCATCCGTTTCCTTTACAGCACATTATATGCCCATTTCAACAGCGCTAACCTGGTCACGCTGACGGTAGACAGTGCAACGCTTGCCGGTCAGGGTGGCGTTGTGACGCCTGAAATGCTCCAAAACGAGCTAATTGTGCTCGGCATTGCGCTGATTTTGCCTTTTTTCGGGCCGCTGCTGGGCAGAGTTTGGTTCGGCGCGCTGATCGCTGCCGCGCTTGTGGCGGCTGGGCGCGTTTTCATGACGGCAAACGGCGGGACGCTGTTGGGCGTGGCAGGTGCATCAGTCGTCGTTGGGGCGGCACTGCTACACATGGCAATTGGGATTGCTAGGCGCCCAAATATCTTTCCGCCGAGCATGGCCCTTGCTTTTGCCGCCGACGGCATCATACGCCTGATTGACCACACAGCAGACCTGACATGGCAAGCTGCTTATCTGGGCCTGCAGACGGCGCTCTCGCTGGGACTGTTCATTGCCGCTCTATTAGCAGTCATCTTCGGGCGCGCGACGCACCAAGCCACTTCTACCTACACAACGCTCAACCTGAGCAGCGCGCTGGCTATTGGCGGCCTGTTCTACTTGGAATTTGCTGTGCTGGGTCTGCCGAACAGCCTTGCGCGGCGCGCTAACGTTGAGTACACGTTGGCGGCGCCGTTTTTGGCAGCTGCTACGTTGCTGCCTGTTGCGCCGATTGTGCGCACTGCAGCACGTGGTTTCATTGGCATGTTCGATGGGCGCTATCGCGGCTGGGTTTGGGCGCTGTCCATCGCCTTACTGCTGACGGTCGGCTTTCGCTTTGAAGGCATCTTGGCGCTGTTGGCGCTGTGCAGTGCGCAGTTTATGCTCACACTCCTATGGTGGTGGGCTGTTCAGCCTTCAGATGGCAGAGGGCGCTTCGCCTTTGCGGCAGTCAACCTGCTCATTGCGTTGGTCGTCTTTCTGGCCTTTTCGGCGGCGGAATACTTGACTTTTGAGTACGCCTTTGTGCGTGGCGTGGCGGAGCCAATCGGCAGCGTTCTACGCGGGATGCGCGGACTTGGCTTGCTGGTGGCAGTCGGTGCTGTAATTTTCGCCGCCTTGCCCCTGATCGGGGCGCGCAAGCGCGTAGCATGGCGCGGCGGCACCTTCGTCGAGACGCTTGGTGGCATAGCGCTCAGCGGGCTAGGCGTCGCCCTTGCGCTGAGCCTGCCGCGCCCCTTGATCTTGCAGCTGCCGCTCGATCCGACGTCCCTACGCGTTGGCACACTGAACTTGCGCGGGGGCTACAGCCTGTACTTCGGCTCTGACCTGAACGCCACAGCTGAAGCGCTTTGGCGTAGCGGGGTGGATATCGTGTTGCTACAGGATGTCGAAACGGGGCGGCTGATCAGCGGTGGCGTGGATCAAGTAGCGTGGCTAGGGCGGACGTTGAACATGAATGCCGTCTATCTGCCGACAGTAGAGAGCTTACAGGGCTTGGCGGTACTCTCACGCCTGCCGATTGTGCAAAGCGGCGGTGCAGAGCTCTCTGCCACCAGCAAGGCGACCGCTGTGCAATTTGTCCGCCTGCTCAAGCCGAATGGTGCCCCGCTCGATATCTACAACACGCAGCTCAGCCTGATCTTTCGCAGCGATGCCTTCACCATCGAGCAGCTCGAGACCGATCAAGTGCGTCAAATTCAAGAGATTCTCACCTTTGTCGAGCTAAATCGCAGCGAGGCCAATGCATTGATACTCGGCGGCACATTCAATCACGCGCCCAAGACCGATATCTATCTGTTTCTGACGCAACCACCACAAAATTTCGTCGATCCCTTCGCCGACTTCCCTGAGGAACGCGCTGTGACGCGCCGCCTGGTCAATGAGCCGGCTGTGCGGGTGGACTATGTGTGGCTGCGCCGCGTCCGTCCGCTAGAGGTCGGCATTACGCCTATACCATCTTCCAGCCACGATATGCCCATAGTTAAGATTGCCCTGAACTGAGGTAGAACAATGCGCGTCGCGCTCTACACCGAGACCTTCCTGCCTAAGATCGACGGCATTGTGCGCGTTGTCTGCCTGACGTTAGAACATTTGCAGCGGCGCGGTATTCAGGCAGTTGTGGTGGCGCCTGAACAGGGCATGCGCGAGTACGCCGGCGCACAAGTAATCGGCGTGCCGTGCGTGCGCAACCCCGTCTACCCCGAGGGGCGGATCGGCATCCCTAGCTGGGGTGTCTATCGCAGAGTGAAAGCTTTCGCACCTGACCTAATCCACAGCTTTCATCCTGTTAATATCGGCATGATGGGCGTGGTGCACGCTCATTGGCTGCACAAGCCTGTCCTGTCTTCGTTCCATCTGGATATTGCGCACATGGCTTCGCATTACGGTCTGCCGCTCTTTGGCAAGCTGCTGCGCAGGCTGGTGACCTACGGCTTCAATCGGAGTGCCTACAGCCTGGCGCCATCGCGCTTGATTCAGGCGAAAATGCGCGCTGAGGGCGTGCGGCGCGTCGGTTGGTGGCGGCGCGGCGTGGATGCTGAGCAGTTCCATCCGCGTTTTGCGCGCTCAGATGTGCGCAATGCACTTAGCGAGGGGCATTCTGAGGCAGTGCTGTTATTGTATGTTGGGCGCCTGGCGCCAGAGAAGAACCTTGAGCAGCTGCGCACCGTGCTAGAGCGCGTTCCAGGCACGCGCCTAGCCTTGATCGGTGGCGGCCCGCAGCGCCAGGCCCTAGAAGTGCATTTTGCGGGCTTACCCGTGCATTTTGCCGGCTATCGCACTGGGCGCAGCCTGGCGGAGGCATACGCCAGCGCTGATATTTTCGTCTTCCCATCTGCCTTCGAGAGCTTTGGGCTGGTCATTTTAGAGGCGATGGCTTCCGGCTTGCCGGTCGTCTCGACGCGCGTAGGCGGCGCTGCCGATATGATCACCGAAGGCGTCACAGGCTATACGATTGAGGTTGGCGATGTAGATGGGCTGGTTGAAGGCGTGCGGCGCCTTGCCTGTGATCCTGAGCATCTGAAGGCAGCCAAACGAGCTGCCCGTGCGCACGCTGAGCAGCTCGACTGGTCGATCATCATGGATGAGCTAATCGCGTGCTATCGAGCCATCCTCAACGGCGAGACGCCACGCCTGTAGGCTCTGGTGGCTCTATTCCCACTCGATAGTAGAGGGTGGCTTGGTGGTGATATCATAAACGACACGATTGACGCCTTGCACCTCATTGACGATCCGTTCGCTGATGCGCGCTAAGACGTCGTAGGGCAGGCGCGCCCACTGAGCTGTCATAAAATCTTCTGTGTGCACAGCGCGCACGGCAACCGTCTCCTGGTAAGTACGGCCATCGCCCATCACGCCGACGGTGCGCGTCGGCAGCAGCACTGCAAAGGCCTGTGAGGTCTGGCCACGCAGCAGATCGGCGCGCTCCAGCTCTTCCAGCACGATGGCGTCAGCGGCGCGCAGACGCACCACGCGCTCGAAGGTAACCTCGCCCAAACAGCGTATAGCCAAGCCCGGCCCGGGAAACGGCTGCCGCCACACGATCGAGTCGGGCAGGCCGAGCGCTATCCCGATTTGCCGCACCTCATCTTTGAACAAGTAGCGCAGCGGCTCGACCAGCTCGAAGGTGAGATCGGGCGGCAGACCGCCGACGTTATGATGCTTCTTGATTGTATGCGCTGCTGAGCCCGCACCACCGCCCGACTCGATCACGTCGGGGTAGATTGTGCCTTGCGCGAGGAATCTGACCTTGCCCAGCTTGCGGGCCTCTGCCTCGAAAGCGTGGATGAACTTCTCGCCGATGATGGCCCGCTTCTGCTCAGGATCGGTCACGCCCGAGAGCGCCTCGAAAAACAGTTCGCTCGCCTCAACGGCTATCAGGCGCGAGCCCATATGCGCTTGAAAAGTCTGCACGACTTGCTCAGGTTCGCCCTTACGCAACAGACCCGTGTTGATGAAGATGCAGGTCAGCTGATCACCCACAGCGCGCCTTAAGAGCGCAGCCGTCACAGCTGAGTCCACGCCGCCGCTCAGCCCCAACACAACGCGCTCTGTGCCGATCTGTGCGCGCAGCCTTGCGATGCTCTCCTCGATGATCGCGGCGGGCGTCCAATCTGGCGTGCAGCCGCAGATGTGCACAGCGAAGTTGCGCAAAATGGCTGCGCCTCGCGGCGTGTGCGTCACCTCAGGGTGGAATTGCACAGCGTAGCGCCGTCCCTCAGGGTCGCCGATTGCGGCGTAGGGCGCGTTGGGCGTGCTACCGAAGGTCTGCCAGCCTTGAGGAGGGCGCTCGACGCGGTCGCCATGACTCATCCAGACGGGCAGCTGTGCAGGCAGATCGCGGAAGAGTGGGCAGGGCACGACCTGCAGCTGCGCTGCACCATACTCACGCTGTGCCGCACGGCTCACCGAACCGCCGAAGGTGTGTGCCAGTAGCTGCATCCCGTAGCAAATGCCCAAAATCGGCAGGTTGGCTCTGAGCAGATAAGGGGGCAGCTGCGGCGCATCAGGCTCATAGACGCTGTATGGACTACCGCTCAGGATAATCCCACGCGGCTTGCTGGCAAAGACTTGCCCTTCAGGTGCGTTTGGAGCAAAAATCTCGCTGTAAATGCGCTGCTCGCGCAGCCGCCGAGCGATCAGCTGTGTATACTGCGAGCCGTAGTCCAGGATGGCGATGCCGCCACTGTGAAAGGCGCGTGGACTACTCATCGGCAAAGACGATCTTTCCGTCATCCATGCTGTTGATCACTACCAATGCCTCGATACGCACGCCGAACGGCTCCAGCGCTTGCCGCCCTTGCTCAAAGGTCTTCTCCACCACGCACGCCACTCCAACTACCGTACTGCGTGCGCTGCGCACAATGCGAATTAAGCCCTTAAGGGTCCGTCCAGAGGCGAGGAAGTCATCAATGATCAGTACGCGTTCGTTAGGCGGCAGAAATTCAGCTGCAACTAACAGGTTGACTTCCACGCCCTTGGTATGTGAGGGCGCGGTCTCTAGGTAGACGGGGCCGTACATCGTGACGGGCTTCACCTTGCGCGCATAGACCAGCGGCACGCCTAGCGCATATGCTGTGGCAAAAGCAGGCGTGATGCCGCTCACTTCCGCCGTCAGAATACGTGTGACGCGGTCATCGCGGAAGCGCCGCGCAATTTCCTCGCCGCAGCGCATGATCAGCCCTGTATCCACTTGGTGGTTGAGCAGGCTATCGATCTTGAGGATGCCATCGCCCAGATTTTGCCCCTCAGCGCGGATACGTTCTTGCAGTTCCTTCATAACACGTTCCCTGTGCAAAGCGATGTGCGCTCGATCATAAGCACACAGGTGCGTTTCAGTCAACTCGCTAGGCCCAACTGGAAATGCGTCAAAGGTGCTTGTGGGCTCTAATGTGGTAGCCCATCAGTTGTCGCTTGGGAAATCAATCAGTGCAAGGGAGAGTGTGTAGAAGCTCTTGGCATTGGGCGTGCCGACAAGTTCCAGGGTATAGACGCCGTCGACGGGCAAAAAGAAGGTGAGCGTGTTAGGCGCTTCGGCTCTGCTGCGCGGCGGCGTTGCAATGCCGCTCGGCAGCAGCAGGCGCACGGTCTCGCGCAGCGGGGCAGACTCGGTAAATCTGAAGGTGATCTCCAGCCACAGCACAGTGTTAGAGCGCGGCACATTGAAGTGATAAAGATGCCGTGCACCGCTGGGCAGTGTGCCAGTACGCGTCACTCTGGGCTGGCTGTACAAGCCTTCAGCAGAGGTAAAGACTGGCAGCGGCGGCAAGCTCTGTTCAAAATTGAAAAGATGCGCAACCGGCAGGCCGAACGTTTCGCCAGTCAGGACTATGGCGCTTGAAATGGCTGCCATCAGCAAGGCAATTAGCGCGCCAGCAATCAACAGCCAATAAATTGCGCGATTCGATGTGGTGCGTTTGGGCGCTAAACGGCGCGGGCGTTCTTCAGTGGATAAGTGCTGCTCAACAGCCAGGCGGCGGCCTAGTTCGTCGAGCATCAGGCGAGCAGGCCTGTGATCAGGCTTGAGCGCCAGGACTTTCTGGCAGGCTGCCACCGCAACCCTCAAATTGGGCGCGGCATGCGCAGCGAGCCACCAGGCATCCACATAATCAGGCTGTTGGGCTAAGACTGGCGCGATCAACTCGTAGGCTTCGGCGCGCCGCTCTGCTTTGATAAGCGCGTAAGCCTCCTTAAGCTGTGCTTTGTGTTGGGCGCGAAGGCTGCTTGTCATGCCCGCCCCGATCGGCTTGAGAACGTTACTCTGATTGTAACGGAGTAAGCCTGAGCGGTCAACTGGGCAAGGGCGCTGCACAGAGTGCCGTGCAGCGCCCTTAGCTGTCTACTATTCTAGGCGTGGCAGAAGGTCAAGCCGCGTGTCGATCAGCCTGACACAGCACGTCGAAACCCAGCCCAGTAGGTTGCCATACTGGATGCGGAGAAATGTGCCGGCTGTGTTACGCCCGTAGACAAACACAACCTCGTTACGCGGAATAATGCTGAGTATTGGCGCGCGCAAGGATGGTTCGCTGCGGAAGCGCAGACGCGCGGTGATCAACGCCGTGCCGACCGGCTGCCCAATTGGGACGCCGATCGCGCTGGGTGCGGGCGTCGGCTGGGTGAACGTTGTGCCAGTGGCAGGATCGCTGCCGTCGATGCGGCGCGGCGGCAAGCCTAAGCGTCCGATATCGACTGAGACAACGGCTGTGGGCACCCACATCAGCTGTTCACCGCTCACATCGATGGCGACCCACTGAGAATCGGGCGAACGATAGAAGACAAAGTGCTCCTTGCCGGCCACGATGCGCAAGTCGATCGGCTCGCGCCCGGGGAAACGGTAGAGCGGCGTCTCGCCGATGAAGAACGCCTTGAGGAAAGGCACAGGGCGGAAGTTCTCAGTTGTGGTCACAGAGATGGCTGGCGGCAGGCAGCTTGCGTTGAAACTTACTTCCTGCAGCAAGCTGGTCGGGTTACTATTGCTATCTAGGTTGATAATTTGCAGGCGAATTGGATTAGCGGTCGGCGGGCCGTCTACACCGTCGTTATCGTAGCTCATGTTAATCACTTGCGAGCCGATCGTCACGCCGACCTGCCGCAGGGCATCCTCTTGATAGAGCTTCTTGCCGTTGCCATCGAGGAGCAGATAGCGAAAGCGATCAAAGCCGCCGCCATCGTCTGTTGTGCCTGTGATAGCCACCATCAGCGAGAAATCGCTGCAGGTTGCGCCGAAGCGAATTGCCGAGACGCCCAACGCCTGCGCGCTGCCTTGTGGCGGCAGCATTGCAAGCAGGAAAGCGACGATCACGGCAAAGCTCATGGCTCGTTTTATGCGCATTTTGTAGCCTCCCTACACGTAGGATTTTGTAGGTTTTACCGACTCAGCGCCTGAGAGGTGACGAGCGTAGACATTCAGCCTAGCTTGCGTGTAGAATCCGTAAAATAGCAGATAAGGAATGCACCCATGCCGCACAAAAATACGGGCAGGCGCAAAGGAAGCGATCCCAAACCGATCAAAATTTGCCCCGTCTGTGGCAGGCCCTTTGAATGGCGCAAGAAATGGGCGAAAATCTGGGATGCTGTGAAATATTGTTCAGAACGCTGCCGTCGCGCTGCCCATTAAGCTATAATAAGCGCAAAACGCTTTGCGCGTGGTCTTTAGGGAAACGATGGTGGCAGCAATTGGTGTACTGGCGCGCTTTACGCGCAGTCCATTTCACAGTGCTGTCCTTCAAGAAGCTCAGCAACAGGCAACAAAACGGGGCGCAACACTGAGTGTGTTTGAAACGCACCAAGCCGAGCCAAGCTTGAACGATTTGCGCAGGCTTGATGGCGTTATCGTGATTGCAGATGCGGTCAGCGCTGGGCTGCTGGGCTTGCTGTACGCAAATGCGGTGCCGACGCTTTTAGTTGCTCACCGCCTGCCCGACTTACCCATCCCACGCTGCGTTGTAGATAACATCCAGGGCATGGAGCAGCTAGTGCTGCATGTGCTCAGCGAATGCGGCAGACGTCTGCCAATTTTTTTGCGCGGCTTGCTGACACAGCACGACGGGCGCCAACGCGAGCTAGCCTTCCGGCAAGTTTTGGCGAATGTGAGACTGAGCTTGCCAGAGATGTACTTCCTGCGCGGCGATTTCGATCCACGCGTTGCGGCGGTATCTGTGCGCGCCTTCCTCACCGAAGGCTACCCTTTTGATGCAGTTATAAGCGCCGATCATGCTATGGCGCTTGCCGCTCTGGACGTGCTGCAAGAGGCAGGGCTGCGCGTGCCTCAAGAAGTAATGTTGGCGTGCTTCGGCGATAGCCCTGAGGTACAGGCAGCGGGCATTACATCAGTCTTGGTCCATGCGTCAGACCTGGGTAAGTGCGCTGTAGATCATCTGATGTGCTTGATCGAGGGGACGCCCATCCCACCTGAGATCACGCTGCCAACCATTTTGCACAAACGCCGCTCCACTTGTCGCTAGTCGTCTTCATCTTCGGCGTTCTCGTCCAGCGCATAGACCTCTGCACGATCCCAGTTTGCCTGCGCTGCAATCTGCTTGGCGGCTAGGCTGCGCTTGATGCCCGCCGCCAATTGCTCGCGCAGGGCAGCCCGCACCTGTGAAGCCGTCCAGGGGGCGTCTTGTGGTTCGGGTGCCCCTTGCACCAGGACGGTTACCTCGCCACGTGGCGGCGAGGCCTCAAACTCGGCGATCAGGGCGCTCAGCGGCGCACGCGAGAAGCTCTCAAAAAGCTTGGTCAGCTCTAACGCAACTACAGCTTGCCGATCCCCAAAAACCTGCTGCATAGCGCGCAGAGTCTCGGCTAGACGATTGGGGCTCTCGTAGCAGATAAGCGTGGCACGCAGTGCGGCATACTGTGCGAAAAAGGCGCGCAGCTTGGCGGGGCGGCGCGGCGGAAAGCCGACGAACAGGAAAGCATCGGTCGGCAAGCCAGAGGCGGCTAAAGCAGTGATGGCAGCATTGGCGCCGGGCAACGGTACGACTTTCGCGCCGAAAGCCAGTGCAGCACGCACAAGCTCGTAGCCGGGATCGGAAATGGTCGGCATGCCGGCATCCGAAATGAGGGCAACATCGCCTTGCGAGAGCGCCTCGCGCAGGCGCTCAAGGCGCGCCAGCTTGTTGTGTTCGTGATAGCTGATCAGCGGGGTGCTGATCTGATAGTGATCGAGCAGGATGCGCGAGTGACGCGTATCTTCTGCTGCGATCAGGTTCACCTCACGTAACAGCCGCAGCGCCCGTAAGGTGATATCTTCGAGGTTGCCGATAGGCGTCGGAATCAGGTAGAGTGTGTGCATGTGATTAAGTATAAACGGCGAAGCTCTCTGAGTGAAGTTGCACGCATTACGCAGACCATCGATGTTCACGGCAATTCACAGGCATATTCGCTATACTTGGGATAGGCTCAACCAGGTGTTGCAGCCTGCTTCGCAGGGAGTTTTTCCAAGTCTATGGTGACGCGAATCGGTCTGATCAGGCACGGCGAGACCTTCTGGAATCGCATGGGGCGCTGGCAAGGGCACGCAGCTGTGCCTCTGAACGAGGAAGGGATGCATCAAGCCCGCCTTCTGGCAGATTATTTGCTGCAGCACAATCAGCAGCAGATCAGCGCTATTTACAGCAGTGACCTCAGGCGCGCCAGCGATACGGCTCAGATGTTAGCCAATCGGCTGAAGAAGCCGCTCACGCTGGATGCCCGTCTGCGCGAGATTGACGTCGGCGAGTGGCAAGGGTTAACAGGCGACGAAATCCGCGCTTGGGACGGCAGTCGTTTTGAGCAGGTGCAACGCGATCCCTTCGGTACGCAGCGACCTGGCGGCGAGAGTCTAAATCAGGTGGCGGAACGCGCGCTTGCCTTCCTGAAAGAGCTGGTTCAGCGCCACACAGAGGGGTATGTGCTGGTTGTCTCGCACGGCGGCACGATCCGCACCATCCTACAACGCTTAGCAGTAGTGGGGGAGGGGCGCATTTGGGTTGATAACACCTCGATCACACTCTTACGCTACCAACACACCGAAAATCGCTGGATGCTGGATGCCTTCAACGTGCTCGAGCACCTTGGCACGCGGCGCATCGTGCCAGGCAGCGATGGCTGAGACAGCCCTTGTGATAATTGTCACAAATTTGGCTGACACTCAGGCAATTGTTTGAAGTGTTTCTCCGCTGTGCTAAACTCCCTGTGTACCGCGCTTCAGAATGTGAAGCTGAAACAGGAGAAATGGCCATGGTTATCCATGAGCATGAACACACAGTGGGACGCAGTCATGCCGGGCTAGAGACGCTCGGCTTGACTAATCTTGGGCAGGAACACTGGAATCTGACCGCCCCGGCGCTCTATGAACAAGCTATCCGCAGCCGAGAGAGCGTGCTTGCGCACTTAGGCCCGCTGGTCTGCCGCACGGGCAGCCACACAGGGCGCTCCCCAAACGACAAGTTCGTGGTCAAGGAGCCAAGCAGTGAGGCAAATATCTGGTGGGGCCCGGTTAACAAGCCCTTCAGCGAGGAAAACTTCGAACGCATTTTCCGCCGGATGCGCGCCTACCTTGAAAATCAGAGTGTGTACGTCCAGGACTGCTTCATTGGTGCTGATCCGAAGTACCGCGTGCCGCTGCGGGTGATCACGCAGCGCGCCTGGCACAGCCTGTTCGCACGGATTATGTTCATACGTCCCAAGCGCGAGGAGCTCGACACGCACGTTCCAGAATACACTATCATCGATGTGCCATCCTTCACTGCCAACCCGGACGAAGATGGCACCAACAGCGGCACATTCATCCTGTTGAACATCGCACAGCGCCTAGTGCTGATCGGCGGCACTGAGTACGCCGGCGAGATCAAAAAGTCCGCCTTCACCCTGATGAACTACTTGATGCCGCTGCAGGGCGTAATGTCGATGCACTGCTCTGCCAATTACGGCCGAGACAAAGACGACGTGGCGATCTTCTTCGGCCTGAGTGGCACAGGCAAGACGACGCTCAGCGCCGATCCCAAGCGCACGCTTATCGGCGATGATGAGCACGGCTGGAGCGATGATGGTGTCTTCAACTACGAGGGCGGCTGCTACGCGAAGGTCATCCGCCTGAGCCCGACGAGTGAGCCTGAAATCTATCAGACGACGCGCCGTTTCGGCACAATCCTCGAGAACGTCGCTATTGACGCTGAGACCCGCCGCTTGAACCTCGACGATGACTCGCTGACTGAGAACACGCGCGCTGCCTATCCCATCTCGCACATCTCAAATGCCGATCTGAGCGGTATGTGCGGGCATCCTAAGCACGTCATCTTCTTGACGGCGGATGCCTTCGGCGTGCTGCCGCCCGTTGCCAAGCTAACGCACGAGCAAGCGATGTATCACTTCATCAGCGGCTACACGGCGAAGGTGGCTGGCACGGAGCGGGGCGTGAAAGAGCCACAAGCCACCTTCAGCACTTGCTTTGGTGCCCCATTCATGGCGCTGCATCCGATGGTCTACGCTGAGCTGCTGCGGCAGAAGCTGCGCAAGCACGGTTCGCAGGTCTGGCTGGTTAACACGGGCTGGACAGGCGGGCCCTATGGCGTGGGCAGCCGCATGAAGCTGGAATACACACGGGCGATGGTCAGCGCGATTCTCGAGGGCATGCTGAACGATGTGCCCACCCAGCCCGATCCAATCTTTGGGCTGCATGTGCCACTACACGTGCCGAATGTGCCGAGTGAGCTGCTCAATCCACGCAGCACATGGGCTGACCCAGCGGCTTACGATGCTGCTGCGCTCGATCTGGCGCGCCGCTTCCACGCTAACTTCCAAAAGTACGCCGACCGCGCCACTGAGGAAGTCAAAGCCGCTGCACCTATAGCCCAGTAAGCCTGGTCGCTCTCACAACGAGCTGACACGGGAAGTCGCAAGGCTTCCCGTTTTGCTTGCCAAGCCAATCGAACAGCTGTACAATTGTGAAAAGTACCACTCAGCGCTCAGTAAGCCAGTTTTCGAAAGCCACTCAGCACACTAACGAGGTCTTTTAGCACAATGGTGCAAGAGAAAATCATTGTGCGCGGCGCCCGCGAGCACAATCTCAAGAACATCACTGTGGAGCTGCCGCGCAACAAGCTGATCGTCATCACCGGACTATCGGGCAGCGGCAAGTCATCGCTCGCCTTCGACACAATTTTCGCCGAAGGGCAACGCCGTTATGTCGAATCGCTCTCTGCCTACGCGCGGCAGTTCGTCGGGCAGATGGAGAAGCCTGATGTCGATCAGATCGAAGGCCTGTCGCCCGCCATCTCGATCGATCAGCGCGGCGTGAGCGCCAATCCGCGCTCGACTGTTGGCACGGTCACTGAAATTTACGACTATTTGCGCCTGCTCTACGCACGGATCGGCGTGCCGCACTGCCCAATTTGCGGCGCAGAGGTCAAGGCACAAAGCGCTCAGCAGATCGTCGAGCAGATCGAGGCAATGCCTGACGGGACGCGCATCCAAGTGCTGGCGCCGCTGATCAAGGATCGCAAGGGGCAGCATGAGAAGGTCTTCGAGGATGTGCGAAAGGCGGGCTTTGTGCGCGTGCGTGTCGATGGCGTAGTGCGCGATGTAGATGAAGAGATCAAGTTGGCGCGCTATGAGATGCACACGATTGAAGTAGTGGTCGATCGGCTGGTGATCCGCCGCTACGCTGATCCAAACGGCGAAGAAGCCCAATCGGCGCGCTCACGCCTGACTGACTCCATTGAGACGGCCCTTGAGCTGGGCGATGGCGTAGTCATCATCAACGACGTGACCGACTCGAACGCGCCGCGCGATGTGCTGTTCAGCGAGAAGCTCGCGTGCGTCTACGGGCACGGCTCCCTCCCAGAGATCGAGCCGCGCACCTTCTCGTTCAACTCGCCGCACGGCGCCTGCCCGCAGTGTCAGGGGCTAGGCGTGCGCCTTGAAATCGATCCGAGCCTGATCGTGCCGAATCCTGATCTTACACTGCAAGATGGCGCCATCAGCGAGCTGGCGTGGGCTATCGGCGGTGAGTCAGCCAGTATGGCTATCCTGCTAACTGTTGCGCGTGAGAACAAGGTGCCGGTCGATAGGGCGTGGCGGGAGTTGACCTCGAAACAGCGCGACATCATCCTCTACGGCACAGGCGATCGGCGCTACACAGTTCGGTACATTGGGAGCGATGGCACGCCGCGCCAATGGGTCATGCGCTGGGAAGGGATCGCCCTCTCTGTGCAGCGCCGCTACGAACAGACTGACTCCGACTTCATGCGTGAGCGCTACCAGCGCCTGATGTCTGAGCGGCCTTGCCCAGCTTGCAACGGGGCGCGCCTGCGCCCAGAGGCGCTTGCCGTCACTGTGAATGGCTTGAACATTCACCAAGCAAGCCAGCTATCGATGTTGCAGCTGCGTGAGTGGATCAATGCGCTGGGCGGCAGCCCTGAGCAGCCCTCTGTGCTAAGCGAACGGGAACGGACTATCGCCCATCAGGTGCTGAAAGAGCTCAGGGAGCGTGTCAACTTCTTGATCGACGTCGGCTTGGATTACCTGAATCTGGGGCGCTCGGCAGGCACACTCAGCGGTGGCGAGGCGCAGCGCATCCGCCTTGCTACGCAGATCGGCAGCCAATTGACCGGCGTGCTGTATGTGCTAGATGAGCCATCAATCGGCTTGCACCAGCGCGATAATGCACGGCTGATCCGCACGTTGGAGCGCATGCGCGATCTCGGCAATACTTTGCTGGTTGTGGAGCACGATGACGAGACTATGCGCGCCGCCGACTGGATCGTAGACTTGGGGCCAGGCGCTGGGCAGCATGGCGGTCAGATTGTGGCGCAAGGCACACCTGAACAGATCATGGCGCATCCGGAGAGCATCACAGGCGCCTACCTGAGCGGGCGCAAGCGCATTGCCGTGCCGAGCGTGCGGCGCAACGGCAGTGGCAAAGTCATCCGCGTTCGCGGCGCTCGCGAGAACAACCTCAAAAACGTAGATGTAGACATCCCGCTTGGCAAGTTGGTGGTGATCACAGGCGTAAGCGGCAGCGGCAAGTCCTCGCTGCTGATCGAGATTCTCTACAAGCGCCTGGCACAGGTGTTGAACGGATCGCGGGAGCGGGCCGGGGCTCACGATAGCATCGAGGGTTTAGAGGCAGTCGATAAGGTCATCAACATCGATCAGACGCCCATCGGGCGCACGCCGCGCAGCAACCCCGCTACATACACCAAAATGTTCGATCACATTCGCAATCTATTTGCCGAGCTGCCAGAGAGCAAAGTGCGCGGCTACGGGCCGGGCCGCTTCAGCTTCAACGTCAAGGGTGGGCGCTGTGAAAATTGCGAGGGGCAGGGGCAGCTGCAGATCGAGATGCAGTTTCTGCCCAATGTTTTCGTCACTTGCGATGTCTGTCATGGCACGCGCTACAACCGCGAGACCCTTCAAGTGCGCTACAAAGGCAAGAGCATCGCTGACGTGCTAGCGATGACCGTTGAAGAGGGGATCGCCTTCTTCGAGAACTTCCCAAACATCACCCGCCCGCTGCAGACTCTCGAGGCAGTTGGCTTGGGCTACATCCGCATTGGGCAGCCGGCGACTACCCTCAGCGGCGGCGAGGCGCAGCGCATCAAGCTCAGCCGCGAGCTGGCCAAGCGCAGCACCGGTCGGACGCTTTACGTGCTAGATGAGCCGAGCGTTGGCTTGCACGCCGCCGACGTAGACCGTCTGATTGCAGTCTTGCAGGCGCTGGTTGACCAGGGCAACACAGTGGTGGTGATTGAGCACAATCTCGACATTATCAAGGTGGCCGATTGGCTGATCGATATGGGGCCAGAGGGCGGCGATCGCGGCGGCGAGGTGATCGCGGTTGGCACGCCTGAGCAGATTGCAGCCTGCCCGCACAGCTATACGGGTCAGTTCTTGGCCGAACACCTAGTCGGCGTGAAGTCAGCCTAGCGCACAGGGCCTACCACAGCTGCCGAGCCGCCCTGCCTGCGCGTCGGCTCAGCGACGGCGACTTGGCGCCCATCCGGGCGCACGAGTACGCCGGTCATCGCGCCGATTTCGTCAGTCGGGCTGAAAATATGCCCAAAGGCGGCTAACGACTGGCCTAACGCGCTCTGGATGAACGCCTCTTCAGCCTGAGTGGCGCCGAGATTGCGCTGTGAGAGGCGCGGTGCTGCGATCGCCTCTTCCAACGAGCTGTTGAAGTCCAGCAGGTGTAGCGTCACGCTGAGCGCGTTGGAGATGATCGCGGCGCTGCCCTGCGAGCCAAAACTGATCGTGGTCCCATCAGGCTTCAGGATCAGGGTTGGTGCGATGCTGCTGCGCGGTCGTCTGGCAGGCGCAGCTGCATTCGGGCTGTCTGGATCGAGGTCGAAATTGATCAGAGTCGCGTTCAGCAGGAAACCGTAACCTTCTACCACCATGCCCGAGCCGCCCGTCGGGCCGAGTGTGAAAGTGGCGCTGACGATATTGCCATCTGCATCGGCTACGGTGAGGTGGCTGGTCGAGGCACCTTCCTCAAGCCAGACGGCGGGCGCTTGGCGTTGTGGACGTAACATCGGTTGGAAACGTTGTGGCTCGCCGTGTGTGGCGCGGAAGTTGGCGCCATCAGGCGGCGGCTGCACACCGATCAGAGCGCGGCGCTCGGCGGCGTAGGCCTTGCTGAGCAAGCCCTCGATTGGTACATCCAGCGCTTCAGGATCGGCCAGAAAGGCGGCGCGATCGGCGTAGGCAAGGCGCATCGCCTCGATGATGTAGTGCCAGGCTTGGGTGGGCTCGAGGGTACTCAGCGGGTAACCTTCGAGGATGTTCAAAGTCTGGGCAACTGTGATTCCGCCGCTCGAGGGCAAGCCCAGCCCGTAAATTCGATTGCCGCGATAGGTCGTCTGGATAGGCGGGCGCTCGAGGGCGCGATAGGCAGTGAGATCGTCGAGGGTCAACGTGCCCTCTAGGATGCGAAAGGGCGGCGATAGCACAGTGTGCGGCACTTGCACAGTCTGAGCGATGGCGCGGGCGATTTCGCCGCGATAGAAGACTTCAGCGCCGCCTTGCGCCAGCAGGCGGTAAGTGCGCGCTAGATCGGGGTTATACAGCCAATTACCTACGCGCAGCGCATTGTTGTGTTCGCTCAGGAACAGGGCGGCAGTGGCAGGGAAGAGAGCGAAACGTTCCTGGTTATAGGCAGTTTGCTCGGCAAATAGCGGGTCTACGGCGAAGCCGTCTTCTGCAAGGGCAATTGCAGGCGCGAACAGCTCTTCCCACGCCCACGACCCAAAACGGCGGTGTGCTAGCTCCCATAGGGCAACTAAGCCCGGCACACCGATGGCACGTCCGCTAGTGATGCGTTGCGGGAAGAGCGGCAGCGCATCACCAGTTTCGGGATCAGTGAAAAGCGCAGATGTGGTATCAGCGGGGGCTTGCTCGCGCCCGTCGAGCGTTACCACCTCACCTGTGGCACGCCAGTAGATTAGCATGAAGCCACCGCCGCCGATCCCGCATGAGTAGGCCTCCACCACACCGAGCGCCGCCATCGCTGCTATGGCAGCATCAACAGCGTTGCCGCCGGCGCGCAGCACAGCAACGCCTGCTTGCGTGGCGCGCCAATCCACAGAGGCGATAGCGCCACCTCTGCCGTACGCTGTTGCCGCTGCGCCACCTTGCCCAAAGGCATGCTCAGCCAGCAGCAGCACGGCCAGCAGTAACACAATTAGCAGCTTCTTCATGCGCATGGCCAGAGTCTATAAGGTACAGCCTGTGAAAAGCAAGCTCTCTGCCCTGATGGCAGACTTGGTAAGGCAGCCAATTGGCAAGTGCCCTTAAACGCGGTAAGGTCTAGCTACTATGCTCTGTTTGCATAGGCAAGACTTTGTTGAGGAGAGGGTTGCTATGCTTCACTCATCTTTGAAAAGCGCTCTTGTGGTGGCGCTGATTGCAGCTTTGCTAGCGGTTTGGCCGCTCCTGGCGCAGCAAACCGCAGCGCAAGAGAACTTTGTGGTTGGCTATGTGCTAGTCGGCCCGCAGAACGATCGCGGCTGGAGCCAGGCACATTTTGAGGCGTCTGAGTACGTGGAGAAGATGATTCCGGGCGTGAAGTCGATTGTGGTGGATAAAGTCAACCCGGCTGATCGTCCTAACGTGACGCTCGAGCAGGTGGTTGAGAACATGATCGAGCAGGGCGCGCGGGTGATCTTCACCGCCTCTGACGATTTCGGCACGGAGACGCTAGCTGTTGCTGAGAAATTCCCCGACGTAGTCTTCATTCATGTCTCTGGCTCGGCTGTGCTAGAGGGCGAGGCGCCGCCGAACGTCGGCAATGTGATGGGCAAGATGGAGTTTATGAAGATGGTGGCGGGCTGCGCAGCAGCGCTCAAGACGCAGACTAACAGCATCGCCTATCTCGGCCCGCTGATCAACGATGAGACACGCCGTCTGGTCGTTTCCACCTATCTGGGCGCGCGCTATTGTTACGAGACCTACCGCGGCCTCAACCCTGACGACTTGAAGTTTGAGGTCAAGTGGATCGGTTTCTGGTTCAACATCCCCGGCGTCACAGCTGATCCGACGGCTGTTGCCAACGATTTCTTCAACAGCGGTGCCGATGTGCTGATCAGCGGCATCGATACGACGGAGGGCATTGTGGTCGCCAATCAGCGCGCCGAGCGCGGTGAGCAGGTCTTTGCTATCCCCTACGATTACATCGGCGCCTGTGAAGTAGCACCCAAAATCTGCTTGGGCGTGCCGTTCTTCAACTGGGGGCCAAGCTATGTACGCATCGTCAAGTCCGTTATGGATGGCACGTGGCAATCCTCGTGGGATTGGGACGGGCCTAACTGGGAGGATGTGAACGATCTAGATACATCGGCCGTTGGCTACATCTTCGGCGATGCGCTGACCGAAGCCGAGAAAGAGACGCTGACCGCCTTCAAGAAAGGCTTGGGCGATGGCTCGATCAACTTGTTCGTCGGCCCGCTGAACTACCAGGATGGCACACCCTTCCTCGCTGAAGGCGAAGTGGCCACTGACAAGCAAATCTGGTACATGCCACAACTGCTGGAAGGCATGTTGGGCGCTAGTAAAGCCGACTAGTGGTACCTTTTGCAAGATGGGCGGGCAAGATTTGTCCGCCCTGTGGTCATCATGCACGTTGAACTCCGGAATATCACCAAAACCTTTGGCAGCCTACGCGCCAACGATTCGCTCTCGCTCAGCTTCCTCGAAGGGCGCATCTACGCCCTCTTGGGCGAGAATGGCGCCGGCAAAAGCACCTTGATGAAAATCCTGAGCGGCTACCAACTGCCCGACTCGGGCCAAATTCTGATTGACGGACAGATTGTCGCCTTCGAGACGCCCGCTGATGCGCTGCGCTGTGGCATTGGCATGCTGCACCAAGACCCTCTCGATGTGCCCAACCTGACCGTCCTCGATAACTTCACGCTGGGCAGGCGCGAGGGGCTGTTGCCCAAGCGCAGAGCTGCCCGCGAGGCACTTGAGAAGCATGCAGCGCGACTCGGCTTTCAACTCGATCCCGCCCGCTACGTGGATAGCCTGACCATCGGCGAGCGCCAGCAGTTAGAGATTGTACGCTTGCTCAGCTTGGGCGCGCGCCTGCTGATCCTCGACGAGCCGACGACAGGTATCTCCGCTGAGCAGAAACAAATCCTCTTCAGCTCGCTCAAGCGCCTTGCCGCTCAAGAGGGCATGACGATCATCCTCGTCTCACACAAGTTGGAAGATGTAGCCGCACTGTGTGATGAAGTCTATGTGCTACGCGGCGGCAAGCTGGTCGGGCATCGCCACATGCCGACTTCGATCGATGAGCTAGTGACACTGATGTTCGGGCAGAGCCTACCACGCCCCTCGCGACAGGTGCACACGCTCGGCGAGGAAGTCTTGCGCGCTGAGCAAGTTAGCTTGACAGCCCGGCGGCTAACTGTGCGCGATCTTTCGCTGAGCGTGCGGGCGGGCGAGGTGATCGGTCTGGCAGGGCTCGATGGCAGCGGCCAAAGCGACTTCCTGCGCGCCTGTGCAGGCTTGCAGCCACTCAACAGCGGGCGAATCTGGATCGTCGGCGCGCCGATTCGCGGCAAAAGCTACGCCGAGCTGCTGCGGATGGGCGTCGCTTATGCCCCCTCAGGGCGGCTGGAAGAGGGCTTGGTGGATGGGCTGACACTGACCGAACATTTCGCCCTGGCCCGGGATGGCGGCGTGTGGGTCAGGTGGGGCGAGGCTGCGACGCTCGCCGCTAGGCAGATCGCGCGCTACAACATTCGTGGCGCGCCGCACAGCCCCGTCCAGACGCTCTCTGGCGGCAACCAACAACGGACGCTGATCGCGCTCCTGCCCGAAAACTTGCGTCTGCTGCTCCTTGAAGACCCGACGCGTGGTCTAGATGTTGAGAGCACAGCTTGGGTCTGGCAGCAGCTGTTGGCGCGGCGCGATCAAGGCGCAGCGATCCTGTTCACTTCGCCCGATCTGGATGAGATCGTCACCTATAGCGACCGTGTGCTGGTCTTTTGTGATGGACGGGGGACACTTGTGACCGACCTAGACGATTCGACGCGTAATCCCGCCGAGCGGCTGGGCGAACTAATCGGAGGGAGGGTGCATGAACCTCGCTAAGGTACGGGGGACGCTCTTAACTTTCAGCGGCGCCTTAGGCGTGGCATTGCTGTTGATTGCCCTGATTATGCTCAGCCTGGATAAGGCGCCGATCGCGGCGGGACAACGTTTCCTCGAAGGCGCGATTGGCACGCCGAGCGCCCGTGCCGACGTAGTGATGGCTGCCCTGCCCATGTTGCTATGTGCAGCAGGCTTGTTGCTGACGTTCACGGCGGGCTTGTGGAACATCGGGGTGGAAGGGCAGGTGACGATGGGCGCGATCTTCGCCACAATCATTGCGCGCACCATCCCGCGCGATGTCAGCGATTGGGGACTCCTCGCTGGGCTGATTTTGCCAGCTGAGCTGCTTTTGGCGATGTTGGGCGGCGCGCTATGGGCAGGCTTAACAGCGCTGCTCAAGATTCGGGGCGGTATCAACGAGATTTTCGGCGGTGTGGCGCTCAACTTCATTAGTGTGAACATCCTGCTCTCGCTTGTCAACGGCCCGTGGCGGGTTGGCACCTTCCCACAGACGGCGCCCTTCGCTCCGGCAGCGCTCTTGCCGCGCCACCCAGAGCTGCGCCTGAGCCCGCTGGGGATCGCCCTTACGCTAGCAGCGTTTGTGGCGGTTTTTATGGCGCTGCGCGGCACGCGCTTTGGTTTGGCGTTACGCGCCATCGGGCGGAATGTGCGCTCAGCGGGCATTTTAGGCGTGCGCGTGGAGCGCAACATCTTCTGGGCGATGGTTGCTTGTGGTACGTTAGCGGGTTTGGCGGGCGCTTTTCAAGTCCTGTTCACGCGCGGGCGGTTGCTGCCAAATATCTCAGGTGGCATCGGCTTCATGGGCGTGCTAATTGTGTTGTTGGTAGGCGTGCGCGCCGCGTGGGTGCTGCCTGTGACGCTTTTCATAGCCACAGTGCCAGTCGGTAGCTTGAAATTGGCGACCTCGCTGGATAGCAGCGTGCAAATTGATGCGGCGCTGGGCAATGTCTTTCAAGGCGCGCTAGTGCTCGCCGTGCTGATCGGCGGCGGCATCCGAGCGCGCCTGGCTGCGCGCCGCAAGGAGCTCTCTAAGCATGGATGATGTGTTGATTCGCACACTGGCGGACATCGTGAAGGTTGGCGCGCCGATTGTGCTAGCTGCAGTTGGCGAGACGATCACGGAGCGCGGCGGAGTGGTCAATCTTTCGCTGGATGGCTCGTTGGTGCTCTCGGCGCTGGTGGCTTTTGTAGTTGGCACCAGCACGGGCAGCTTGATTCTTGGCGCGCTGGCAGGGATTTGTGTTGGCACGTTCATCGCGCTGATCGTGGCAGTCTGCAGCATTGCGCTGCGCTTGAGCCAAGTGGCGGTTGGCTTCACACTGACCTTGCTCTGCCGCGATTTAGGGCTCTTTCTGGGCATCCCATATCGGAATGCGCAAGTCTTCCCCACCACCTTCCTGCCAATTCCTGTGCTGAAAGATGTGCCCGTGGTTGGCCCGATCTTTTTCAATCAAGACTTGTTCACCTATCTGAGCTTCATTGCGGTAGCAGCGGCATGGTGGTGGCTGTTCCGCACAAAAGCCGGCCTGACTTTGCGCGCCGTCGGCGAGCGTCCGCAGGCTGCTTTTGCGCGCGGCGTGAACGTGAACGCTATGCGCTACCTGTACACGGCGATCGGCGGCGGCTTAGTCGGCTTGGGCGGCGCGGCATATACGCTGGGCGTCTTGCCAACTTGGTCGGATACTGGGATTGCCGGCAACGGCTGGATCGCGCTTGCTATTGTGATCTTCGGCGGCTGGCATCCGTTCCGTGTGGCGCTCGGTGTGTATCTGGTGGCAGGCTTGCGTACTATTGTGACCAGTATCCAAGCGCAGGTGCCGCCACAAGTGGTGGAATTGCTCAATGCGCTGCCATGGCTGCTGATGCTCCTGACGCTTTTCTTGGTCAGCGGCCCGTATCTCGACCGACTGATGAAAAGCTTGCCGCCATCTTTGCATCCGCCCGTTCGGACGCTTTTACGAGCGCGGCCGCCAGCAGCGCTTGGGACAATTTTTGAGCAAGAGGGGCGGCGTTGAAGTGTGTGCTGCGCTCGGCTGAGCGCAGCACAAGTGGCGAGTATCACTGCGGGGCGCCGGGTCGGTATGTGCCGCTGTGATAGATGTAGACGTAGGCGTCGGGCTGATCTTCTGTCCACTCGTAAATCCACTTGGCGTCTGTGATGCTCAGGTTGATGCAGCCACGCGAGCGCCGATAGCCGAAGCCGTCGTGCCAGTAAGCGCCGTGCAGCGCCTGCTCGGAGTTATTGAAGTACATTATGTAGGGCACTAGCGGCAAGTACCAGTACTGCGGCCTGCCTTCCGCGCCAGACATGCGCCCCTCTGGATAGCGGGCAAAAATCTTGTGGACACCCTCATCCGTGCCCCATTCAGGCAAACCGCTGGCGATCAGCGTGGCAAAGACGGGCTTGTCGCCGTCGTAAGCAGTGAGCGTCTGTTCGTACAGGTCGACGGCGAACCACTTTTTGCCTGCTTGAATGCCTTCAGGACGCTCTAGCGGCTTGACTTTCGCCACACGGGTCTGCAGCACCCACTGATCAGGCCCGATCAAGTACCATTCCCAGCTATCCACAACCGCCACAGCGAAGATGTTGACCATTGTGTAGCGTTTGATCTCAGGCGTGCCCGCTACAGGCCTAGCGCCAGGTGTACGGCTTGGGCGCGTATCCAGCAGCATCCACGCAAACGGGCGCGTCGGGAGGCCATCGGGCAGCAGCACGCCTGAAAAACGCGAGACCGCCTTGTTGATCGGCCCGAGCGCGCTTTCCTTCACCCAAGCATTCTGCCCAACCTGCACCCAGCCATCTACGCCGTTGCCGGCCACCACAAAGATGAAGCCCTCTGGGTAGGCGCCGACTACATTGCCATTCGGCGCATCGTGGATGGTGGTCGGCTCCAAGATGCGGCGGAATGGACGGCGATAGAGCAGGCGATCGTCCACAGGCAGGCGAGGCAGGTCGGGCGCGGGATTGATTGCCATTTCCGCCTCGATAGCGCGCATTTCCACCCCGTAAACGATCGGCGACGTGCATTCAGGCAAGTTCTGATTGGCGGCACAGTTCAGCTTGCCACCCGAGTCGGCGTTCAGCAGTGCACTTGGCGCTAGAAACACCGCCACAAGCGCTGGCATCGCAAGTTTTCGTAGCAATTGAAGGTTCATAAAAACAGCCTCATCAGCACGAGATTGCCCTTGAGCTTACCGAATTGGCGGGCTGGGCGTCAACCGTTTTTAAGCGACGCTTTAGCAACTCCAGTTCAACGCAACGCTCACTCTCCCGACTTTGGCTCAGGCTCAGGTTTGGCTGCGCCGGGCGATTCAAGGCCCATGAGCGTTTGGTTGGAAGCGCCATAAGCTGCTGCCACTAGACAGCCAGTGCCCGCTGCTATGAACCAGCTCTGCACGCCGATTGTGTCAGCCAGTGGACCAGCTACTGCCAGACTGAGCGGCGTGATTCCGATGGCTAGGTTGTTCATCAGACCGAAGATGCGCCCCTGCATGGCAGGCGCTGCACTGGCCTGTACGAGAGAT
>JBDNDQ010000080.1:0-12815 GCA_046719055.1 Aggregatilineales bacterium
CAGGACTAGGTGTAATAGGCGGAGAGTAGATGGGAATGTGTGTAGGACAGATGGCAAGGCGCTTAGTATCTAAGTGCCGCCAACCGAGTTGCGAAACACCCCTCAAAAACGGCAAAATTTTGGGCGTTGGAGAAAAATCTTGTATTTTGCTCTGCCCGATTCAATCTTGCCGCTGCTGCGGCTGCTCAGTCAGGGCGCGCTGACGCACCAGCTCGCGCTTTACATTGTCGGCGGCTTCGTACGTGATGGCCTGCTGGGCCTACCGCTGGAGGCACCTGACCTCGATCTCGTGGTGGTGGGCGATGCTATCGGCTTTGTGCGAGCGCTGGCTGAGCAGTACGGCGGTACTTTTACTGCCCATCCAGCCTTCGGGACGGCCACCTGGCATCCACCGCCTGACTCGCCCTTCCCAACGCTGGACTTCGCCACCACGCGTCTGGAGACTTACCATGCGCCCGCTGCCCTGCCCAGTGTGACCCTGATCGACGGGCCAGATGCGCTGGAGCGCGATGCGCGGCGCCGCGACTTCAGCGTGAATACGCTGGCGATACAGCTGGCGCCTGAGCCGTTCGGCGCCCTGATCGATCCGCTGGATGCGCGGCCCGACCTTGAGGCAAGGCTGCTGCGCACGCTGCATCCGCGCAGCTTCATAGACGATCCGACGCGCATCCTGCGGGCTGGGCGCCTGATAGCGCGGCTGGGCTTCCAGCTCGAGCCGGGCAGCGCCGCTCAGCTGCCGGCGGGGCTGCCCTACATCGCGGCGCTCAGCGGCGAGCGCCTGCGCCACGAGCTCGACCTGATTCTCGGTGAAGATCAGCCGCATATCGCCCTGCGCTGGCTGGCGCAGCAGGGCGTCCTCGCCACCATCCATCCTAGATTAACTTTTGATGAGCGTTTGGCAAAGCTGTACACAAGTTTGCCCGCCCTAAAGCTGCCGCAAGATGTTGATCCGCTGGTGCTGCGCTGGGCGATCTTCGGGGCGACCTTCCCAGACGATGCGGCGCTCCTGGCACGCCTTGCCCTGCCCAAGCCAACGCACCGCGCGCTGGCGGAAGTGCACCGGGCACAGCTGGCGCTTGCCGCCCTGCCTGCCGAGGCGCCGCCCAGCCACATCGCGCGCGCTTTGGCGCCCTTCTGCCCAGAGGCGCTCTTGGCGGCAGGGCTGATCGGCACGCCCACAGAGCGCAAGCGCGCCCTGCGCTACCTGTTCATCTGGCGGGGCGTCCAAATCGCTGCGGATGGGCACTACCTGCGTCAGCTGGGCTTGAAACCCGGCCCGCTTTTCGGTAAACTACTCGCCCGTCTGTATGACGCCGTGCTGGATGGCATAGTCACCACGCCTGAGGCACAGCGCGACCTACTGAAGGAATGGACTCAGGAAATACAAGGTAACTAGGCGACTCTTATGGCCACGCTCGAGCGGCATTCGCTCTGCTTGCACTTGCAAGTGATCTTCCGCCTTGCCCAGCCCGAAGACCTGCCTAAGCTGGAGTGGTACGGCAAGTACACTCACTTTCGGCGAGTTTTCCAGCGCACCTACCAGGAGCAGCTGCGCGGTGAACGCCTGATGCTGCTCGCCGATGTGAATGGCTTTCCGATCGGGCAGATTTTCATCCAGCTGAACAGCCGAGACGACTTCTTAGGGCGCAAGCATGCCTATCTGTACTCGCTGCGCGTGATGGACGCCTTCCAACGGCAAGGGCTCGGCTCGGCGCTGCTGCGCGAGGCAGAGGCGCTGCTGCGCGAACGAGACTACAGCTCGGTGAGCATTGCCGTGGCCAAAGAGAACCTGGTGGCGCGGCGGCTCTACGAGCGGCATGGCTTTCAGGTGACGGCTGAAGATGCCGGGCGCTGGAGCTACGTCGATCATGAGGGCGTCACCCACTATGTGAACGAACCGTGCTGGATTTTAGAGAAATCACTGCGTTGAGGGGATAATCACCACGATGAAAGCCACTGAAGCACTAAAAGGACGTCTTGAGGCAGTGCGCGTGCTGCGCTGGCGCGGCGGGTCACATCCAACGGAACACACAATCCGCCTGCAGCTAGGCCGCGAGGGTCTGCAGCCCTACGCCTGGACGCAGCGCGCCAATTTTCGCTATCCGCTGCGCAGCCATGCGCACGATAAAGTGCTGTATTGCGTGGAAGGCAGCCTTGAAGCTGTGCTGCCGGACTTGAATCAGCGGGTGGTGCTGCGTGCTGGCGACCGTCTAGAGCTGCCGCGCAACGTGCGCTACGCTCTGATCGTCGGGCAGCGGGGCGCGCGCTGCCTAGAGGTTGAGGCGTTTCAGCGCCGCCAACAGGTCGAATAGGGCTGCAACCCGAGCCCCCGAAAATCCCTTGCGCCTACGACCCAGCGACATTTTCAGGCGCCTTCTACCTGCCTCTTTTATGCATTTTCCAAAGAGCGCCGCAGCTGGAAATAGTCTAGCTCAGAGGCTTTGTCGAGCTTCCCCAAGCTGATCTCTGTCTGAAAACTTATGAAGGCATTAATATCAATCTTCAGCAATGCGGTGTTCCTCTTAGGCGCTGTGTATGTGTGTTTGCTAATCGCCTACGCGCCGACCATGCTGCGGCAGGTGGCTGGCGAGAATACGATTGCAGCCTCATCCGACTCGTCGAGGATACCGATAGAGAGTCCGTACATGGATGACGTGGGCGAGGCGCAAGTGACGCTGAATGTGTGGGGTACGCTGCATCACAGCGGCTACCCGCTCTGGACGATCAGCGGCAACCTGTTCGTGAGCGCTCTGCGCGCCGTTGGTGTCTCGCCTGAATTTGCCCCAACGCTGCACAGCACCTTCTGGCACTTCGTTGGCTTGGGCATCTTTTACGCGCTGCTGCGCCACCTCACAGGTAACTCGATTGTGTCAGCGGTGTGCACGTTGTTGCTCGGGCTGACGCGCACAATTTGGTTCCATGCCGTCGTGCCAGAGGTCTACAGCCTAAGCCTGACCTTCCAGCTGGGCTTGATCGGGCTAGCCCTTTGGCGCGGGCTGCCGATCTATCGGCGGATCATGCTCTTAGCGCTGCTGGGCGGCTTGGGCGTGGCGCATCACCGCCTGATCGCCCTGCTCATGCCGGCGCTGCTCTACGCTGTGTTGCCAGAGGCACTGACTGCGCTGCGGAGTCAGCCACGCCGGGCGCTCCGGACTGGTGTGGCGGCGCTCGCGACGGGCTTGGCGGGCTTCTTACCATACATCTACCTGCCGCTGCGCGCTCAAGCAGGGGCGGCGTGGGTCTACGGCGATCCAAGCACGTGGGAGGGCTTCTGGCACGAGTTCACGGGCGCGGAGGCAGCCTTTCTGTTTGCGCCGCCCGCTGATCTGTCAGGCATCTTCGATAACATCAGCCGCACCATCGCAATTCTCTCCTATGAGCTCCTACCGCTCTTATTTGTCTCATCCATCTTAGCATTGATTACCGTGCCGTTCCTCAAAGGCTGCGGAAGGCTCGGCGGCGTGCTGTGGCTCGCCTTCGGGGCGTACTTCGTGTGGCTGGCTGTGCTCCATCGTGTCGTCATGCCAGAGGCAGTTGCGATGGTGCTGGTGGCAGTGCTACTCCTGGCGGCAGGCATTGTGTGGGCGCGCCTTGAGCTGGGAACACGCTACATTGCTGGCAGCTTGTTCACTGCGATGAATGTGCTCTTGCTGATCTCAGTCGGGGCGCCCTTTGTGGCAGAGCTGACGAGCGATCCGATTGGCGTGCAGGTAATCGCGGCTGCCAGAGGCATCCCGCGCGATCAAGGCGCGCCGATCTTGATGCTGCCGTGGGGGCCGCGCCACACTGCCGTCGCTTTCTCGGTGTACGTGACAGGCGAGAACGCCGATCTGCGCCTGGTGAAGCATACCGCAGATCTCGGCGCGCTGAGCCGTGAAGGGACGCTCTACACCTTGCGCGATACTTTCTATCGCTTCCCGCTAGAGTGGTGGCGTGAGCGGCTGGGGGCGGTACACTTAAGCTCGCCGGCACTGGATGTAGTGCGCGTCGGCACGGCACCGCAGCGCGCTGATAGCGCACAAGCGCAGGCGATCAGCGAGGATATCGGCTTACTGAGCGTCTCGTGCACTCTGAAGGAGATAGGCTACGTGCTGGATGTGGAGTGGATAGCTCTGCGCACACCCGAGCACGACCTGAGCGTCTTCGTGCACCTGCTGCCCTCAGAAGGTGACGTCCCGCTGGCGCAAGGCGATGTGTTTGCGCCGGTCTACGGCTGGTATCCGACGCGGCTGTGGAGCGCTGGGGAGGTGGTGCGCGATCACTACTGGGTACCGAGTGTGCCAGGCGGGACGCGCATCGCCTTTGGGTTGTACAGACAGGATTTTCGGTATCCTGAGCAGATCGAGCCCGAGTGCAGGTGATACCATGCGATTCAGGAATTTCGTGCTCTATTTTGCGCTGACGCTGAGCGCCTGCAGCACACCAGCGCCGCCCAGCGGCGATGCCATGCTGCTCGATCCGCAGGCGCTGCCGAAGGCGCTGGCAACCGCGCCGCGCACGCCCACCCTCGATGAGGCGCTGCGGCAGGCGACTCAGAGCGCTCAAACGCCTCTGCCGAACATGACGCCCAGCCCTACGTCCACAGTTACGCCGGTGCGCGGCGTGCTGATCAGCCAGCAGGTTGCCCAGGCGGGGACGCCACTAGCGCGCAACCGACAGACGCCGCTGATCATCACGCAGCCAGCGCTGGCCACCACACGACAAGCTGCCAATCCAGTTATAGGCGCTAATCCGCCGCCGCTAGCCGCCAATCCGCCGGGAGCATGCGCAACAGCCATCGCTGCGCCATTTGCACGTGCCGCTGGCGATCCGAACGTGCGTAGTCGGCTCGGCTGTCCGCGCAGCGAGGCGATCAGCGTCCTGATCGTGACTCAGAGCTTCGAGCGCGGCGTGATGTTCTGGCGCGATACCCGCGAGATTTACGCGCTGGCGCTGCAGGCGCGTGGCGCGGCTGCAAACACGGTCTGGAAGTTCCCGGATGGCTGGACAGAAGGGCAGCCTGAGCGCGATGCTAGCCTACAGCCACCGCCGCCTCTGCTGCAGCCGATTCGAGGCTTTGGGGCGGTGTGGCGCGCTAATCCAGCCGTGCGCGAGGCGTTAGGCTGGGCGTTGGCCGAAGAGCAACCCTACAACGGCTTGTGGCAGGTCTTTGAGAGGGGCGTGATGCTGATCGGCAGCGATGGGGCGGTTTATGCCCTTGCCCTAGAGGTGAGCGCGCCAACAGCCATCGGTGGGCACTTTGGCGCCCTGCCGCAGTAGCCTCAAGGCAGAATTTATAAAGACTTTGTGAATTTGCGCGTTGTTATGTAATCGTTACGGCGGAACTTGTTGACACACCTTTCAGAGGGTGCTATAGTATGGTTGCTTCGATCAAGAAGCACTTATCAATCTCAAGGAGTTGTTCAGCCATGTTGTATCTACCACGTGAAGAGGGCCAGGGCCTCGTTGAGTACGCGTTGATCCTCGTGCTGGTCGCCATCGTCGTGATCGTGATCCTGACCGTTCTGGGCCCGATCATCGGCAATGTGTTCTCGACCATCGGCGGCGCGCTGAACTAAGTTCTTCACTGCCCCTTCGAGCGAGGTGCCCGCCGCAAGGTGGGCACCTTCCGTTTTGCCTCTCCCCCACCCGCCAAACTTGGTCTGGACGGATGTGCCAAGTACCTGCTAAGCTTCATATAGAACATTTTCAGAGAGGTCGTGAGCGATGGCAGATAGAAATGGTGCAAACGGGGCGATGCATTACCCCGACCTGACCACAGAGAAGCGCGGCTTAGCGCAGATGCTGAAGGGCGGCGTGATCATGGATGTGGTGACGCCCGAACAGGCGCGCATCGCCGAAGAAGCTGGCGCTTGCGCCGTCATGGCGCTGGAGCGGGTGCCAGCCGATATCCGCGCGCAGGGCGGCGTGGCGCGCATGAGCGATCCTGAGCTGATCGAGCGCATTAAAGAGGCAGTCACTATCCCCGTCATGGCGAAGTGCCGCATCGGACACTTTGTAGAGGCGCAAATCCTAGAGGCGCTGGGCGTGGATTTTATTGACGAATCTGAGGTGTTGACGCCCGCCGATGAGGAGAATCACATCAACAAGCACCGCTTCCGGGTGCCATTTGTGTGCGGCTGCCGCAATCTGGGCGAGGCGCTGCGCCGAGTGGCTGAGGGCGCCGCTATGCTGCGCACCAAAGGCGAGGCAGGCACCGGGGATGTGGTCGAGGCGGTGCGCCATGCGCGGGCTGTCCAGCGCGAAATCCGCCGCCTGACCAGCATGGATCAGGACGAGCTGTTCACCTATGCGAAAGATATCCAGGCGCCCTACGATCTGGTGCGCGAGGTGGCGCAAAGCGGCCGTCTGCCAGTGGTGAACTTTGCAGCGGGCGGCATCGCCACGCCGGCCGACGCCGCACTAATGATGCAGCTGGGCATGGATGGCGTGTTTGTCGGCAGTGGCATTTTCAAGAGCGGCGATCCCGCTAAGCGCGCCAAGGCAATCGTGCTGGCTGTGACACATTATAACGATCCGAAGGTGCTGGCAGAGGTCAGCCGCAGCTTGGGCGAGCCAATGGTCGGCATTAATGTGGATGAGCTATCTGAAGGCGAGCGCATGGCTAAGCGCGGCTGGTAGGTAAAAAACTCCTCAGCAGTGTGTGGGTCGGCTCAGTCCGGCCCGTTTTTTTGCAGCATTTTGCCCTCTCAGCAATCTCTCATGCAGATCGGCAAGGCATTTAACCTCTCCTTTTCATAGAATCACAGTGTGTTACGTCAGCTGCTAGAGGAGAAAACAAACGCGATGAAACGCTCAAGAGCCCTTATGCTAGGTGCCGCCGCTTTGATCGGTATCCCAGTGCTGGCCTTCGGGTTATATATCGCCGTGAACTTCATCTTGCCTTCGATCTTCACCACCCCTTCCGTGACGGGCGTACCAACGGCGCGCAGCAACAACATCGATGCCCTGCGCACCCAACAAGCCGAGCGCACCCTGACTGCCACTGCCGCCCGCAGCAGTCTGCATCAGACGGGCGTGCAGGCTGTGGCCTTCGGCGCTAATGCTGGAACTCGGCTGGCTGGGCAGGAGCTGTACGTCTCTTGCACTGCTGCGCGCGGCGCCACAGCCACACCCCGCAACGTCCCGACTGCCACGCCAATGCCCACTGCCACGCCCGAGCCAACGCCCACCGCCCCTGCCGAGTCGGACTTCGTCTTCCTGAGCATTGTGGGCGAGGAATCAGAGGCCTGCTACCAAGTCGGCGAGATTCTAAACGGCAGCTTTGTACTAGCCGTCGGTGTGACTAGGGAGATCGCTGGGGAAGTGGCGATCGATCTGGGCAACCTCGCCAACAGCCAGCTCAGCGAGGAGATCAACGTCAACCTGGCGCAGATTCGCTCCGACCAGCGCAATCGCGATAACTGGATGATCAGCGAGCGCGGCTTCAACTTCAACCGGTTCCCCATCGCCAAGTTCACCGACGCTGAGCTGATCGGCCTGCCCGAGCGCGCCTACCGCGAAGGTGAGACGCTCACTTTCCAGATTAGGGGCAATCTGCAGGTGCGCGAGGCCGTCCGTGAGACTGTTTTCACGGCGATGGGCCGCTATGAGAATGGCGTGCTGGTGGTGACCGCTTTCGCCGACCTGAAACTGACCGAGCTCGGCCTGACGCCGCCCAATCTCGGCTTTGTGAGTGTGAACGATGACATGCGCATCGTACTCAATCTGGTGGCGCGCGCTGCAGACTAGCGCTGTGGCACAGGGCGGCATAAGCCGCCCTGATGTTCAGCCGCGCCGCGCCTCGGGCAGCTTGCTGAGGAAGTCAGAGACGGTCTCCTGCGGGGTCATGTAGTCGCCACCGTGATAGAGCCGCATCGCCTCCTGATGCTTGATCAGCCAGGCATACAGATCAGCTTCGGTGCGGCCAGGAAAGTACTGCAGCACCTCATACTCGCGGATCAGCTTGACGAGCGGCATGTAGACGTTGTCGTACCAGCTGCAAACTGCCTCCTCCCACGAGATCTCGCGCTTCTGGTCGAGGCCCATGAAGTAGCGGTGCACCGAGATGTGCTCCAGCAGTTGGTTGTAGCGATCCGGCTCGGTCAGGATGATCTGAGCCTCAGGCCGCAGCACGTTCAGGCGTGTGCGGCGTAGAAATTCGGCGTAGGCTTCTTTTTGGATCAGGTCTTTCTCAGTGGTGTTCTCGTCAATCGGCACGGGCGTGCGCAGCTCAGTCACGTATGCTTCGATCGTCTTGGCGCCCAGCTGGCGGGCAACCGAAACACGATGGTTGCCGTCGATGACGAAGTAAACATCGCCCACTTTATAGACCTCAATAGGCGGGAAGCCTTCTGTGCCGCGCGCGAGGGCATCCAGGCGCTGCCAACGCGAACGCACGGCATTGGTGCGCGGCAGGAAGGTGCGTGTGAAGTCGCGGTAGCGCCCGACGCTGCCCACGATCTTGTCGAGCGGTATCTCGCGCAAGCCGAGATAGCGCTCATCGGTCAGGCGCAGGCGCTGTTTGACCTCTTCAAAGCGCAGCAGGTCTATGGATTTACCAGTTAGCAGCGCCCAGACCTCTTGCCAGAACGCTTTCATCCGCGCCTGCGAGAAGTGGCGCGAGGCTTGTGCAACAGCTGTTGGATCGTCAGGGTCCATCAGTGTGTCTCCCTTCGTAGCGTGTCAAATCTAGCACCTTTGCAGGGTTGATGTTGATGACCTCAGTCTGTAGGAAGCGCGTCTGGGTGCGCTGCAAAGGTGCATCATGCGTATCCACGTGCCCATGCAGTAAGTAGCGCGGACGGTACAGGCGCATGAGCAGGCGGAAAGCCTTGAAGCCGGTATGGGCACGATCGGGCAGGTCGTGGATATGGCGGGGCGGGGCGTGCGTCACCATGACGTCCAGTCGGCGGCGAAAGCGTGCCCGCGCCAGCAGCACAGCTGGATAAAGCTGCAGTACCTGCCAGAACATCTCGCTCTGTGTGTACTGAATCGGCTCGCGGTTGTAGCGCAAGCAGCCCTCCAAGCCTGCCCACAGCAGCCCACCAAAGTATAGCACGCGCCCGTGCAGATTATCGCCGCCAGGGTGACCGGGCGTGTAATGGACGTCGTGGTTGCCGCGCACATACAGCAGCGGCACGCCCAGCACGTCTGTGATGAATTCTAGGTAGTGAGCGGGCATATCTCCGCAGCTGATAACCGCGCAGACTGTGCTGTAGCTGCGTAGCAGGTTGTCACGATCCTCTAACTTCGCTAAGACGTTATCGCTAACGGCTAAAACCTTCAATTTTCAAAACCTTTCTTTAGCTCGGCACCCGCCGTGCGCCGAACTCTGATGACTGTTATTTTATGCGATTGTTAGAGAGGGCGCACGGCAGAGCGCTAATAATCCACTGTGACGTGGCAAGTGCCGGCTGCACAGAGGGCTCTCACGATGGTCAGGCGTGGCAAGTTGTTCAGGTAGAAGCGGAAATCAGCACGATCGTCGCTCAGCAGGGGTTGCGCACCGGCCCGCCAGCCGCTCACTTGCACCAGAAGGTAGTAGTAAAACCTGAAGAGCTGCTCTGGGCTGTGCTGCGTAGTGTACTCAAAGATGCCACCCGCCTCGCGGATAGTATGGCGGATCAGCACAGCATCGGCAGGCATGGGCATGCCGGCAATGCGCTCGAGCTGGCCTGTGATGGCGATCAGGATGGGCGTAGCCGCCTCCAGCTGGTACCACACATTAGGCGCGACAGCCGCAAAGCTAGCGCACACTCCCACACCTAGCGCCAAAATCAGGGCCGCGCCGCCGATCAGCACCAGGCGATAGCGCCGCTCACGGGCCGCCAGCTGTTTTTCGGCTGCATCCATAAAATTTTCCCCTCGCGCTAGAAACTCGTTACAATAAGAAGTACTCTGCCGCGCCACAGCGCATACATGGCGAATCTTAGCATGCGGGCGCGCTTGCTTACATTAAAAATCGCCCAGTACGCCGTTGGCAGCTTGCCAGCGGCGCGGAGGAATGGCTGTTGTCTCTGCGAAAGCTCTCACACCGTTCAATCCGCACAGCAGGGTGGCTGATCGCTCTGATCACGCTCTCTGCTTGCGGCTTGAACGCCCAAACCTTCCCGACTCGGATCGTCGCCGTGCCAACCGTACCGACCAATACCTTGGCGCCCTTACTCACCATGACGCCGCGCTTCACCGCCACACCCATCCCAACCAGCACGCTCATCCCGACTAACACCTTGCCGCCCACCCAGACGCCTTTCCTGCCCACTGAGACGGCTACGCCAACGCCAACGCCCACCGTGCTCGTGCGGGGCGCCGTGAACAACCGCAATGCCACAGTTCGCCTGCGGGCGGGGCCCGGCACCGAATACGAGACGCTGCGCAGCCTGCCGAGCGGCGCCTTGCTATTTGTCATCGGCATCAGCAGCGATCTGCTGTGGTACAACGTGATTCTGGAGGATGGCACCGAAGGCTGGATTTTAGGCGAGCTCGTGACCGTGCCTGAACGCACAGCCGTGCCCATCCTGGCCACTGCCGAGCTGACCGCCCGCGCCGCGCTGCCGCGCACCGTCATCGATATCCCCACTCGCGCTCCAACCATCCCAGCGCGCGCCAACCAATTCACCGATATCCTCGCCTACTGCGATCTGCCCGCCTTCCGGAGCGAGGCGAACAAAACTTTCCGTCCGAATCAGAGCTTGAGCATCTACTGGACGTGGTTCGCGCGCACCGCCGAGCAGATACAAGATCACCTTGATGCGGCGACCTACGCAGTGCAGGTCGAGCGCAAGGAGGGCGAATCCTGGCAGTTGGTGCGCCGCCTGAGCGATTACGATAACTATCGCACGGCCCTGACGCGCCTCCCCAACGGGCGTCTGGAGGTGCGCTGGTTCGTGCCGATCGGCACGCTCGAGGCAGGTGAGTATCGTGTAACCTATCGCCTGACGTGGTCGCGCCGCATTGAGGATGGCTTCACTTCCTTCGGGCCGGGCGGTGCGGAAGAGATCAACACCGGCACATGCGCCTTCCGCGTGCGCTGAGAGAAAGGTAAGGCTTGGGCGATGAGCGAGAGCGAACGCGATTTGTTGATTATACAGCTGAGCAGCGCCGAAAACCCCGCCGAGCGCCGCCAAGCAGCCAGACGTCTGGGCGAACTGCGCGATCCGACCGTGATCGATGCGCTGGTGAACGCCTACCTCGACGAAAATGAGGATGAATCCGTGCGGCGCGCCGCTGAGCAGGCCTTGCGCCTCTACCGACGGATGCAGCGCGAGCGCGAGGCTGATCGACCAGAGCAAGCCGAGCAGGCGGCGCTATCCCCGCAGCGCCTCCGCAGGCTGCTCACCATCAGCCTCGCCGTCCTGATCGGACTGAATATCCTGCTCGCCCTGATACGAGGGCTGAGCGGCAGTGCGCCCATCGAGCTGATCGCCGCCCGCCCCTCGCCCGTACTCGCCACCAGCCGCGCCGCCCTGATCATCGAGGCGCAGAACTACTTGAACGAGCTCAGCGCCGAGCTAGCCGCCTTCCGCCAGCTGCTGCTCGATCTACAGGCCAACGTCGAGGCGCTGCGCCGTCTTCCGCGCTGTGGCACTCCAACGCCCAGCCAAGTGGCGCCGCGCGCACTCCTGCCCGAAGATGCGCGCACGCAGCCCGATCTGGCCAACATCTTCGAGATCCTCAACGGCGCGCTAGAAAAATTCCGCGCCTTGCGCACGCTCCACGCTGAAATCTGCCGCCAGACCGACCTGGCCGCGATCGATCAGCGCCTGGCGCCTGAAGGCGGCCCAGCTGGTCTGGTGGCGCAGCTCGATGGGCTGCTCAGCGGCGATCTCAACGCTGCGCGCTTCGCCCTCGAAGTGGCGCGTGCCCTCACGCCAACCGCGCCCGTCACCGCCGCCGCCGAGCTGCCACTTACGCCCACATCGCCACCCGCTGCGCCGCTTGCAGAGCCCACCTTGCCCATCGGCGCGCCCACCGCCGCTGAGATGCCACCCAGTCCGCCTAGCGCTGCCGTCATCCCTCCGACGATGCTGCCTCTCGCTAACATCACCTATCAAGGTGTGCGGCTCTCGGAACGGGCGCGCTTCCGCTACCGCCTGACAGTCGACTACGAGGCGATCACGCCGCAGAATCGCACGGCGCGCGGCGCGCTCTCGCTGCGCGTCCTTGCTGAAAATAGTCCGACGCCCACAGGCCGCTTCGAGATCGGCATGCGTGATGATCCTGAGGTGGGCGCCTTCCGCGATTGGTTGCCTGCACCCTTCTATCGCGAGGGCAATGCCTTCTACACTGCGCTGAACGGCATCTTTTACCACACAGGCGTGGGCTTGCCGCCCCAGACGCTCTGCGCCGCCGAGCCGTTCAATCCATCTAACGTTGGCGCGCTGGCAAGCCTGAACGTAGATGCGCTGATCAGCCGCCTGGCGCCGCCCAATCTGCTGGCCGTCTGGCGCGAGGCCCCACCTGCTGGCGGCAAGCCGCAGTATCGCGCTGAGTTTGCCGTGCAGGATGCCGATGGCGTACGGATCAGCCTTGTAGCCACGCTGACTCTGGCGCTGGATGGGCGTGTGGAACAGCTCACCATCCGAGAAGTGCGCCAGGCGCCGCCTGGCTACGCCAAAGTGCTGCTGCGTGAGCGCACGCTCAGCTATACCCTGCAAGCCGCTGATGCCGCGGTCAATCTGGCTGAGGTGGCACAGCTGCTTGAGCCACCTTGCCGTAACGTCACGCCTAGTGCACCATAACTAGACGAGGGAGGATTCGTGAATTTGCCGCCTATCATTGCGCTTGACGGGCCGGCCAGCTCGGGCAAGACGACCGTGGCGCGCCGAGCTGCT
>JBDNDQ010000081.1:0-12767 GCA_046719055.1 Aggregatilineales bacterium
CGATCTAATACCGTGCTGCGCTTGGCGCTGTTCGGCGCGGTGGGCGATGATTTCCCCGTCACGCACATTCGAGGGCGCACCTACACCATCGTCACGGATGAGGCTACGCTTGCCACGCCACGCCACCTGATCTGAAACTTGTTTTTTGGGCGCACTTGTGCCGTCGGCTTGCGCGGGCTCTTGACAAAGCCTCTGAGGTGTGTTAGCGTATTTTCGGGTACAATGCTCTAAAAAGTGCATAAAAGAAGGCAAGTAAAAAGCGCCTGAAAACGCCTTTAGGTACTAGTGATGCAAGGCGCTCTGGTCTCAGCTGCGCCCCTCGCCGACCCGCTGAGAGTACTGAAGCGAGCATGGAAGTCTCAGATAAGTCGCATGTAGAAATGCTAGTCCAGATCGCGCAGCTGCTGGCGACGCTTGATCTGGACGCTGTGTTGTGGCAGACCATCGATCTGGCCACTAAGACAGTCGGCGCAGCACGTGGCACCTTTTTTCTGTGGGATGAACAAGGCGAGACGTTACAGCGCTTCATTTCCGCACAAGATTACGACGCCGAGGCGCGCCAAATTGTCTCGCGGCGGGTGCTAGAGCAGGGCCTAGCTGGCTGGGTGATGCATCACCAACAATCGGCGCTGATCGAAGATACATTGACCGATGCGCGCTGGGTGATCCTCGACGCCGAGAAGGAGCTGCAGCGGGTGCGTTCGGTGTTGTGTGTGCCCTTCTTTGTGCAGGGCGAACTGCGCGGCATCATGACGCTGGAGCATCCACAGCCCAATTACTTCACGCCGGACCACTTGCGCCTTGTCGAGGCGGCAGCAAACCAGGCAGCGGCCTCGCTGTACAATGCCCAGCTCTTCGATCGCGTGCAGGGCCAGCAGCGTCAGCTGCAGGCAGTGCTAGATAGCGTCTCAGAGAGCTTGCTGGTGCTGGATACACGCTTTTGCGTGCGCCTGGTTAACCCGGCGGCGCTCAGCTTGATTGGTGCTGAGCTCTCGGATGTGCTGGGCCTCAATCTAGAGTCGCTCGCCGAGCGGCTAGCTAACCCCTTCCTGGCGCAGCTGGCTGAAAAACTGGCGCTTGCCCTGCAAGAGGGTGGTCATCGTTTTGAGGCGCGCGATGAGCGCTCCAAGCGCGATTTTGTGGTGAATGTAGCGCGCATCAATGCCAAGCGCGCCGCCGAAAGTGGTTACGTGCTTGCGCTGAGCGATGTGAGCTCTTTGAAAGATCTCACGCGCCTGAAAACGCATATGATCCAGATGGCTTCGCACGACTTGAAGAACCCGATCGGCGTGCTGCGCAATTACCTGGACGTGATCCGCGCCGATGTGGAGAGCGGAGTCCTGCCCGATGTGCTGTTCTTAGAAAATATGCACAAGGTGCTGGCGCGTATGGAAGCGCTCGTGGTCAATTTGCTAGACATTCAGCGCGCCGAAGCCGCTGAGCCGCTCAAGCGCGAGATCTTCGATCCTCGCACGCTGATCAACGCAGCGCTGGAGGATATGCAGCCTTCGCTGCACGCTCGCCAACAGACCCTCATTCAGGATATTCAGCCGAATTTGCGCCCGCTCAACGGCGACTTCGATCGCCTGCGCGAGGCGATCAACAATCTGCTGGATAACGCCAGCAAGTATACGCCTGAAGGCGGCAGCATCACTGTCATAGCTAGCAGCGAGGACGAGCGCTTCACTTTTAGCGTCAAAGATAGCGGCTACGGTATCCCCGCTGACCAGCAAGCCTCGATTTTCCAGCCGTACTTCCGCGCTAAGCAGGCGCTCACACAGCACATCGACGGCAGTGGTGTTGGCTTGAGCCTGGTCAAGGAGATCATCGAGCGGCACGGCGGACAGGTCTGGTTCACTAGCAAAGAAGGGCAGGGCAGCACCTTTGGCTTTTGGCTGCCCATCTTAAACTAAGAAAGGATGCGCTACGCATGACCACCCAGCCGAATAAGCCGACCCAAGCGCTGCCTCCTGATCCGCCTGAGGTCGATGCCCCTGACCTGGCTGAATTCGAGCCGCCTCCCCAGCTTTACGAAGCGCCTGTGCCTGCTCCCGCTGCCCCGCTTGCCCCAAGCTACGAGCTACCACCCGCGCCCAATCCGCACATTGCGCATTTCTACCAGCCAGAGCGCTTCGCCTGTTTGCGCTGTGGCTCGACCAACCTTGCACGTGGTTACATCGTCGAGTTCGGCGGACAGCGCTTTGAGCAAGTCCGCTTTGCGCCGCGCCGCATCCCGCTGAAGTGGCTGAACTCGCTCCTCAACTTGCGCCCATGGCGCAGGCTGCTCAGGCTAGAGGCTGTTGCCTGCCGCGATTGCGGCGCTGTCCTACTGACAGTTGATCCAGAGGCACTGCGCCGCGCCGAACGCATTCGTGATGCCTGATTGCCGTGCAGCTACACGAATATCAAGCCAAAGCCATCTTCGCGCGCTACGGCATTCCCACGCCACACGGCGCCGTCGTTACCTCGCCGCAGGATGCTTATGATACTGCTCGCGAGCTAGAGACCGACGTTGTCATTAAGGCGCAGGTGCTGACCAAAGGGCGTGGCAAGGCTGGTGGCATCCGTCTGGCGCGCAGCGCCGATCAAGCTCGCCAAATGACCGAGCAGGTGCTGGGCTTGACGATTCACGGCTTGCCCGTCTACAAAGTGCTGGTCGAGCCGAGCGCTGATATCTATCAAGAGTTCTATTTGGGCGTTCACAACGACCGCGCCGCCGAACAACCTGTGATCACGGCTACCACAGGCGCTGTTGGCATGAGCATCTCGGCCAGCCGCCACACCGGGCACGTCGGGCGCGAGGTGATCGACCCATTGCTGGGCTTGCAAGATCATCAAGTGCGCCATCTGCTGCTGGGCCTTGAGCTGCCGCGCCATCTGTGGAAGCCTTTCGGACAGATCGCCCATCAGCTCTACCGCTGCTTCTATGAAAATGACGCTGTACGCGCCGAGATCGATCCACTTGCCCTGACGCGCAGCGGGCAGTTAGTGGCGCTGGATGGTAACCTAGTCATCGACGATAGCGCGCTGTTCCGTCACCCAGAGCTGGCCGACATGCGCGATTTAAGCGCTGAGTCGGCTCAGGAGATGCGCGCCCGTGCGCTGGGCCTGAGCTACGTGCCGCTAGGCGGCCAGATCGGCTGCTTGGTGAACGGCGCTGGACTAGGTATGGCAGCTATGGATATGATCCAGGCTGCAGCTGTGCGTCTGGGCACGCCTGAGATCAGCCTCGCCAACTTCATAGATATTGGCGGGGGCGCCCGCAGCGATAAAGTCGTTGCTGCCATGCAGATCATCACTAGCCAGGTGGGCGTGCGCGCGCTGCTCTTCAGCATTTTTGGTGGCATCACGCGCTGCGATGAAGTTGCCTACGGCATTTTGCAAGCCGTGAACGCCTTCCGCCTGCGCCTGCCGATGATCGTGCGCTTGGCGGGCACTCACGCCGAGCAAGGGCGCTTGTTGATTGAGTCGGCGGGCTTGCCTAACGTGCAAAATGCTGCCTCGCTGACCGAAGCAGCCGAGAAAGCTGTGCGTGCTGTTCAGGAAAGCTTGCTGTGATGTGGCTGCCAACCCGCCAAACTCGCGTGATGGTGCAGGGCATCACCGGGCGCGAAGGCGCCTACCACACTGGTCAGATGCTCGCCTACGGTACTAACATCGTGGCAGGTGTGACGCCCGGCAAAGGCGGCGAATGGCTCTTCGAGAGCATCCCAATCTTCGATTCGGTGCAAGAGGCGCGCCACGCCACCGGCGCCGTCGTCTCGGTGATGTTTGTGCCGCCGCGCGCTGCTGTCGATGCTCTGTACGAGGCGATCAGCGCCCAATTAGAGCTGATCGTGTGCATCACCGAGAACATCCCTGCCCGGGATATGATGCACATCAAGCGCTTGCTCACGCTCAGCCGAACGTGCCTGCTTGGGCCGAGCTCGCCGGGCCTGATCGTGCCAAATCAGCTGAAGTTGGGCATCATCCCTAGCGAGATTGTGACAGCGGGCAACGTCGGCATTGTCTCGCGCAGCAGCACCTTGCTGTATGAGGTGACCGAGCTGCTGACGCGGCACGGCATCGGGCAGCGCGCCTGTATTGGCTTGGGCGGGGATACCGTCTCTGGCGTGCACTTCGCCGACGCGCTAGCCTTCTTTGAAGATGATCCGCACACTGACCGCGTTGTGCTGATCGGCGAGATCGGCGGCGTTGGCGAACAAGAGGCGGCCCGCTTCATCCGTGAGCGTATGACCAAGCCCGTGGTCGCCTACATCGTCGGCAAGACGTCGCCCAAGAATCAGCGGATGGGACACACGGGCGCGATTATTGAGGGTGAGATCGGCGGCTATGAAGAGAAGGCTGAGGCGTTGTGCCAGGCGGGCGCCCGCCTGGCCGAATCGCCTGACGCGATCGTGCAGCTGCTGGCTTGAGCTACGTGGCTGTAGAGACCATATAGCCCACGCTGTGAATGGTGCGGATGAAGCGATTAGCATCAGCTTCATCGCCCAGCTTTTTGCGCAAATTGCGGATGTGCGCACGCACCAAGTCGGGATCGCCCGTGTTAGGCGGATAATCCCAGACGGCCTCCAGCAAGTGCCCCGGCGAAAGCGCCTTGTTGGGATGTTCCATTAAGTAGCGCAGTAGACGATGCTCGGTAGCCGTTAGCTGCACAAGCGTGCCATCTACTTGGACTTGGTAGGTGGCAGAATCAAGGCGCACATTGCCCACCTCCAGGATGGTGCGCTCACCTTCTACACGCTGCAGACGGCGCAGCAGGGCGCGCACTCGCGCGTTCAGTTCGGTCAGCTCAAATGGCTTGGTCACGTAATCATCGCCGCCTGCATCTAGACCAGCAATAACGTCCTCAGTTTGCGCATGCGCCGTCAGGAACAGGATCAATAGGTCGATGTAGCGCGAGTCGGCACGCAGCTGCTTGCAGAGCGTCAAGCCGTCCATGCCGGGCATGTTGATGTCGAGAATCAAAAGATCGGGGCGACGCACTTTAATTTTCTGCATCGCCTCATGCGCCGATTTCACCCCCTTGACCTCATAGCCCTCACGTCCCAGCGCACGATTGAGTGTGCCCAGTACATCGGGTTCGTCATCCACCGCCAAAATGTAATAAGTCATACGCAGCCACCTTTGCAGAGCTCATAGTTGATTATAGCCAGACCTTGCCTTTTGTGTAGAGCTCGGCCTTGCTATGACTCTATGCTCCTGCAAAATATACCGTTGGAGAGCGCTTTGCGATGACATAATCCCGCTGCACAAGCTCTAGAGCGCCTGTTGGCAGGCAATCGCCGCTGTGCTGCCATGCGTCAGGTGCATCTCGCTGGGCACCCTTTGGGCAAAAGTTGGCTTGCGAGGGCTTGACAAACTCTCTGAGGTGTGTCGAGCTGTTTTTAAGTGCGATGCTCTTTTAAAAACAAAAAAGAGGGGCTGAAAGGCCCCTGAAGATGCCTCTCAGTCTGAGTAGGCGCAAGATGTTTTCGAAGGTCTCGGTCGCAGCCCTATCCGGACCCATTAAGGGTACTGAAAGAAAGAAATACGGGCGCTGTCGCTTTGCTGCAGCGCTCAGGCTCTGAGCGCTGCAGCCGAGTGCTCACCGAGCAGCTCTAGCAAGGCGGCTGATGTATGAATGCCGCGGTAGAGGCACTCTAGTGCAAATTTCTCGTTCGGGCCGTGCGCGCCGTCATCTGGCAGGCCGTAGCCAACTAGCAAGATGGGCACCCCATAGGTCTGGGCGAAAGTTGCCACGACTGGGATCGAGCCGCCTTCGCGCAGGAAGAGCGGGCGGGCGCCAAAGCCGCGCTCATAGGCGGCCGCAGCGCACTGCATCGCGACTGAATCGAGCGGCATAAGGGCAGGATAGCCGTGATTGAGCGCGCGCAGCTCCCATGTGATTGTTGGTGGCGCCAGCTTGGCGATCTGCGCCCGTAAGAGCCCCTCGATTGCGTAGGGATCTTGATCGGGCACCAAACGGCAGCTGATCTTAGCAGTTGCCTTAGCTGGCAGGACCGTCTTAGAGCCCTCACCCGTGAAGCCGCCCCAAATTCCGTTGATCTCCAGCGTCGGGCGGACGCCAACCCGTTCTCGCAGCGAGTAGCCCGCCTCGCCCCAGGGCTGCGGCGCGCCCGTCAGGCGGCGCCACTCATCCTCGCTCACGTCGGTCTGTGCCACGAGTGCCCGCTCCTCAGCCGTCAGCGGACGCACCTGATCGTAGAAGCCTTCGACGGCTACGCTTCCATCAGGCCGATGCAGCGCCGCGATGATCTCGCAGAGCGCCTGGGCAGGGTTGTGCACCACACCGCCGAACCCGCCGCTGTGCAGATCGTGAGACGGCCCACGCACTTCCAGCTCCACGTAGACCAAGCCGCGCAAGCCGTAGACGATGCTCGGCTGGGCTAGCGATTGTATAGCTGTATCCGAGACTAGGACGACGTCGGCGCGCAGCTGTTCCTTGTGCGCCGCGATGAAGCCGTCCAAGTTCGGTGAGCCGATCTCTTCCTCGCCCTCGATCAAGAACTTCACGTTGACGGGCAGTCTGCCGTGCGCTTCCATCAGCAGCTGAACAGCTTTGAGGTTGGCGTAGACCTGCCCCTTATCGTCAGAAGCGCCACGCGCATACAGGTTGCCGTCCCGCACCTCAGGCGCGAACGGCTCACTCGCCCAGCCGTCCTGGCGCTCGGCGGGCTGCACATCGTAGTGACCGTAGATCAGCACAGTCGGCTTGCCGGGCGCCCCTAGCCACTCGCCATAGACAACTGGGTGCTTCGCCGTCGCCAGAATCGCCACATGCGTTAGCCCGGCGGCGCGCAGTTGCTCGGCCGTCCAGGCAGCAGCGCGCTGAACGTCGGCATTGTGCTCGGAGAGCGTACTGACGCTGGGGATGCGCAGGAACTCCTTCAGCTCCTCGAGGAAATCAGCGCGCTTGGCATGAATTAGGGTCTGTATGTCAGTCATGTGTAACTCCTAGCCCAGAGAATGCTCCATTATAGGCGCAGAGCTGCATAAAAAACAAAGCCACACGCTTCACTCGCCCCAGCACGTCGGGGGGTATTTCCGCAGACTGGGCGCATTCCCCAACCTAGACGTTCTACCGAACAAGGGGCCCACGCATGCCTATTTGTGGTACAATCTGGCTTGAAAGGTTTTTTAGGATGGTAGCACAAACTTTTTCGCTTCCAAGAGTAGCGGCGCGCCTCGATCGGCTGCCGCCCTACGGCTTTGAACTGATTAACCGTCGTGTTGCGCAGCTGAGCGCCGAAGGCGCCGATATTATCCGTCTGGACATGGGCAGCCCCGATATGCCGCCGCCGCCGCCCGTCATCGAGATGCTGGGGCGCAGTGCCGCCAACCCAAAACATCACAGTTACGGCAGCTATCGCGGCCTACCCGCCTTCCGCAAGGCTGTGGCCGATTACTACGCACGGCGCTTCGGCGTGCACCTCGACCCAGATACAGAAGTCCTGCCGCTGATCGGCTCGAAAGAAGGCATCATCAATCTAGCCCTGGCCTTTCTCGATCGGGGTGATGCCGCCATCGCGCCCGACCTGAATTACCCTGCCTACACGATGGGCGCGCTGATGGCGGGCGCCGACGTCATCCTGATGCACCTCGACCCTGAGCGTGACTACGCCCCCGACCTCTCTGGGCTGCGCCAACACCCCGATCTGCAGCGCGCTAAGCTGTTGTGGGTCAACTATCCCAACAATCCGACTGGCGCTACATGCACGCTGGCGCTCTACGAGCGCCTGATCGCCTTCTGCCGTGAACATAACCTGCTGCTGTGCTCGGATAATCCGTATGCTGAGGTGGTCTACGATGGCTACCGCGCGCCAAGCGCCTTGCAGGTTGAAGGCGCCCTAGAGTGCACAGTCGAGTTCATGTCGCTCTCCAAGCTGTACAACATGGCGGGTTGGCGTTTGGGTGCCTGTCTGGCGCGCCGCGAGGTGATCGAAGCGCTTTTGACGATCAAGAGCAACGTAGATAGCGGTCACTTCCGCCCAGTGTACGAGGCGGGCGCGCTTGCCCTGAACGAGACACCGCAGAGCTGGATCGATGCGCGTAATGCGATCTATCAGGCCCGCCGCGATGCTCTGCTCCAGGCTTGCCCGGCGATCGGCCTACAAGCCTTCAAGACGTCAGGCTCGCTGTACGTCTGGGCGAAGGTGCTGGATGGCGACGATACAGCCTATGTGCAGGCGGCGTTGGAGCAAGCACATGTCAGCCTGACCTCGGGTGCGATGTACGGCCCGTCGGGCAAGGGCTACTTGCGCATCAGCGTCGGGGTTGAGGATGAGCGCCTGCACCAGGCCATCGCCCGCCTGAAGACCTGGTATGCCAATCGGCAGTAGGAGTGTGTGTTGAGACGACAAAAAATTGCCCCAAACGCCTTTTTCGATCCTGAGCACGACGAGCGCCTGACTGCGCCGCCTAAAGAGCGCGGCTTCCTTGTGGCGGCGGATGTGCGCTTGGCGCGCCCACTCCTGAGCGCGCACGACTCGCTCGACGAGCTGGAGCTGCTCGCCAAAACAGCCGGTATTGAGGTGGTCGGGCGAGCAGTGCAGCACTTGCAGCGCATCGATCCTGCCACGTATATCGGCAGCGGCAAGGTACGCGAGGTACAGGCGCAAGTCGCCCTGCTGGGCGCAGATGTTGTCATCTTCGATGATGAGCTGTCGCCCAATCATCAGCGCGAGCTGGAAAAAATCATGGGCGAGGCGGTCAAAGTTATCGATCGCTCGGCCTTGATTCTTGATATCTTTGCGCAGCACGCCCGCACGCGCGAAGGCGCCCTACAAGTTGAACTTGCCCAATATGAATACCGACTGCCGCGCCTGACCGGCCAATGGACTCACTTGGCGCGCCAAGCGGGCGGCGGCGGCGGCCGCAGCGGCAATGGCGGAGTTGGGCTGCGCGGGCCGGGCGAGACTCAGCTGGAAGCCGACCGCCGCTACATCAAAAAGCACATCGCTAAGCTGAAGTGCCAGATTGAAGCGGTGCGCGCTCACCGCAGCCGACATCGCATCCAGCGTGTGCGGCAGGGCATCCCGACGGTGGCGCTCGTCGGCTACACGAACGCCGGCAAGTCCACCTTGATCAATGCCCTGACGGATGCCAAAGTTTACGTCGCTGATCAGCTCTTCGCCACGCTCGACCCGACCACCCGCCGCCTGACGCTGCCCGGTGGCAAAGTCGTGCTGATCTCAGATACGGTCGGCTTCATTCAGAAATTGCCCGCCACCTTGATCGCCGCTTTCCGCGCTACGCTTGAAGAGGTCAGCGAGGCAGATATGATCATTCACGTGGTGGATGCGGCCCATCCGCATGCTGCCGCCCAAATCGAGACTGTTGAGGATACGCTCGCTGAGATCGATGTGCCGCGCCTGCCGCGCATCCTTGCCCTGAACAAGATCGACCTGCTGCCAGAGGGGGTCCCGCCTTTGCACGGCGCTGACCGCTACGCCGCTGTTGTGCCGATCTCAGCACAGACCGGCGCGGGCATCCCGCGTTTGATCCACGAGATCGAGCGCGTGCTGCGCGAATCCATGCTGGAGATCAAGCTGTTCGTGCCCTATCAGCGCGGCGACCTCCTGGCGCTCATTCATGAGCAGGGCGTGGTGGACCGGACTCAGCCGACGCCCGAAGGGACGCATATCCGTGCCCATGTGCCGCCGCGCCTTGCCGCCTTACTAGCAGAGGACAAACTTTAGCCTATGCGCCGCTTGTTCAAAAGTCTCGATCGCGCCCTGTGGCTGGCGAATCTGCTCAATTGGTTCCGCGTAAACATCCCGCCCCGCCGCGGCATCCTGATCTTCCTGGCCGTGCTGTTGTTGATGGTCAGTTTAGGGATGCACTTAGCCTATTTCGCCAGTGGGCAGAACATCTGGCTGGGCGTATGCGGCTTCAGCTTGCTGCACATAGCGCTGATCATGGGCTTTTTAGGCGTGCTGCTCTCAGAGGCGCTGGGCAAGGGCTACCGCGAGTAGATCGCCTAGTCCAGCTCCTCGCGCAGCCGATCTGAGGTGCGCCTGACAATTTCTTGTGCCTTGTCCACATCATCCAGCGCCTTGCGCAGCGCACTGTGCGGCCTGACCGTTACAGGGATACGCGGCGCGCTTGTACGTGGGCGCGGCGCGCTTAGCCACAGCAGCGCCCAGCCAAACAGCGAGACTAACAAACCACTGCGCGCAAAAACATCCACAGGATCACTCCAGCCTGGTACGGGAAAGTAACGCACCACTGCGCCACCTGTCTCGGCGACGATATGCTCAAAAATGGCGTCTACTTGTGCGTTGACTCGTGTATAGACATACAGCGGGATACCCATCTGGCGTGCCGCCTGTGCATAGTCAGTGATTTGATCGAGTTCACGTCCCTCGTAGCTTAGCCCCTGCGTATTTTTCGCCTCTGCAATGAAACGGTTACCGAAAAAGTCTGGGCGGCGGAAAGGCGCACTCATCGCCACTGAAGCGACGCATACGTTGCACTCAGAGGGCGGTGTCAGGCTCGCTTGATAGCTGTTACATAGACACTTGCGCTGATCAGCCTGATCGTTGCGTGGCAAGCGCAAGTCTTGGGCGAGGATCAGCTCAGCGGAGCGCCCAATCTCGGCAGCTGTGCCGCGTCCGGTCGTGATCGGCATCTGGCTGGCGTAGCGCCTGCCTGTTGGGTTGGGCGCCGTGAAGTTGAGCAGCAACACAAGGCACAGCGCCGCATTGAGGGTCAATACAATTGCTAGGAGTCGGCGTATGTGTTTCATGGCAGTTTAGCCTTTCACATGGCGCAAATCGGTATCGGTCAGCAGGCGCGCTGTGCTCAGACCAGCTGCCACAGCGCCTGTAATTAGCACGGCGTAAACGCCTGCCGCCAACCCGCCACTCAGATCGCCGTTATAAAAGTACAGCAAGACTTCGTAGGCGGGGATGCCCGGTATCATTGTGATGATGCCGGTCACTGTGAAGACTAAACGCGGCAATTTGTAGTGCGTGGAGATGGCATAGCCCACCAAACCGACGAACAGCGCACCCACATAGGCGGCTAGGCTGGGCGCAAGGCCGCTGTGCAGCAGACTGTAGCGCACCAAATGTCCGCCTATCCCAACGATGCCACACGCCGCCAACAGGCGCGGCGGAACATTGAACAGCACTGCAAAGCCCGTCGTTGCCAAGAGCGCCATGCCACCTTGCAATACAAGCGTCTGAATATTCACACTGCACCTCTAGACGATGGAAAAGCCCGTCACTAGCAGGATGGGCAGCATACCAACGCCGATGCACACCAAGATCATCACGGCGTAAATGCCGCGCGATAAGCCTGAGACTAAATCTAGATGCACTAGATCGAGCAAGGCCGTGATCAGCGGCACGCCCGGCACCAGCAGCAGCACAGAAGCAACCATGCCGTTCTGAAGCGAAGCTTGAATCACTAAGATCTGGTACAGCGGCGTCATCAAGCGCAGCAGCGTGTAGCAAATGCCCGCTGCGACGGCTGCGCAGATCACTACAATCGGCACCACGCTGAACTGCCGCTTGATCAGCGCCATGCGCAGTGTTTGCCCCGTTGCAGCGCTGCCAAAAGCTGCCACAAACTCCAGCGCGCTGCCGCCGATGATGACCGCGAACGCCCCGCATGCCAGACCGACCATCAGCGCAACAACCCAGCGCGGATACAACATGCCCTGCGCCTCGATCGCGTCGATGCGCTTGTGTAGTTCCGCCGCTTCGATGCCTGGCGGCAGCGTCCGCGAGAGCAGCTCCAGCGCGATGACACGGTTCATATCGACTGCTAAGCCGCGCACCTGCCGAATCTGCGTGCGGTGCTCGTCGCCACTGTAGGCTGAGGCGATGATGCCCGTCGGCGTGACGTACGCCTCAAGCTGCGCAATGCCCAGCGCCCCTGCGCAGCGTTCCATGACTTCTTGCGTGCGGAAGCTCGCCGCCCCGCTCCGTAAGACCAGTACGCCCACGCGCAGCACAACGCCCAGCGCCGCAGCTAACTCGGTCTGTGTGAAGGTGCGCTGATGATAGGGTATGGCGCGGCTCATGGCGCTGTCTTCCAATCCGGGCGGGGCAGCAGCACGGTGTACTCATGCCCATTCATCGGGATTGCCTCGTGTAGGGCGTAGGCGCGCTCGAGGGCGGCGAGCACTGGCGGGGGGTAGAAGCCGATGATCGCCGTCTGCCCGATCTCGCGACGCAGGATCACAGCGCCAAAGGCTTGCGCCTCGATCATGGCGATCAGGCCAGAAGGATCGTAGAGCTTTCGTTCAGGCGTGTTGTTGTTGTAGAGGTTCAGCAGCTGCGTCGGGTTGGTGACGACTGGCTTGCCGCTGCGGAAGCTGAAGGCCGCCTCTTCACTCAGAATCGGGCGCGGATCAGCTTTGGCGTACTCCACAATGCGCCAGCCGTTAGCGATATCCTGCGCTGTGGGAATCTGTCCGAGTGTGGCGTAGCCCATCGTCCAGCCCGCCGAGTCGTAGAAGTGCGGGAATTTGGTGTTGCTGTGCAAGCCCAGCAGCCGGCCAATCTGGGCGAAGATAGGCTGATCGAGCGGCAGCTTGATGACCGCCGCGCTGTACAGCACGAATGCCAAGCAGACTCCCACCCCAAAAATCGGCACAGCGCCCTGAAGGCGGCTCAGGGCGCGCGGCAGCTGCCAGGCGTTGCTAAGCGTACGCCCGCCGAAAATGCCCGCCAGGATGCACATCCCAGCGATGGCCGTAGCGAAGTAGCTATCGCCGGCGCCCCACTTGCCCGCCAAGACGCTGCTCAGCATCG
>JBDNDQ010000082.1:0-12629 GCA_046719055.1 Aggregatilineales bacterium
GATGGAGAGTCGCTGCAAGAGAGCATCAGGCAGCGCAAGCTGCAGCTGACTGTGCGCGGCTTGAAGGGGCTACCTGAGATCGAGGCTGATCAGCAGCGCCTGGTGCAGGCCTTTAAGAACGTCGTGCTGAATGCCATCAAATACACGCCCGACGGCGGGCGCATCGATATCACGGCGCGCTTGGAGCAAGAAGCCGATCGCGATGAGGTGATCCATGTTGAGATCAAAGATACAGGCATCGGCATTGACCCGCGCAATCACGAGCTGATCTTCGAGAAGTTCTTCCGCGTGGGCGATCCAGGCTTGCACTCCACAGGCGCCACTAAATTCATGGGCGCTGGGCCAGGTTTGGGCTTGACGATTGCGCGCGGCGTGATCAACGCACATGGAGGGCGCATCTGGGTCGAGAGTCCGGGCATGGATATGGAAAAATTGCCCGGTACGACCGTTCACATTGTGCTACCAACTCAGCTGACTGAGCGCGACAAAAGCACCTCACGCTTTGAGGTCACCTCGCCTTTTGCCAGCAGCGCGCGCCTAGCATCGCCAAGTGTGCCTACTAAGCCTTAGGAGCCTGAATGACTGTAGAGGCAATCATCTTCGATTTCGACGGCACGATCATCGATACCGAGTCCGCCGACTTTCAGGCGTGGAAAGCTGTTTTTGATCGGTATGGCCTGCCGCTGACTGTCGAGATGTGGCGGCAGCGGGTTGGAAAAGTCGTTCACAATGGCGCGCAAGGCATCTTCATGCCCGATCGATACTTTGCGCAGGTGAAGGGTTATCCGCTCAGCGCAGAAGAGCTACGCGCTCAGGAAGAGCATTACTTGCAGCTCTGCCAAAACTTGAGCCTTCTGGCGGGCGTCCGTGAGCTGCTTGAGGCAGCCAAAGCAGCAGGCATCGGACTTGGACTGGCTTCTAACTCGGATCGGGCGTGGGTAGAACATTGGGCGCGTTGGTATGGCGTATGGGATTACTTCGCGTGCGTCTTCACGCGCGATGACGTGCTGAATGCCAAGCCTGCACCTGATATGTACCTGCAGGCTGCAGCTTGTTTAGGTATTCCGCCTGAGCGCTGCGTTGCTATTGAGGATTCGCCAACGGGTATGCAAGCTGTCATCGCGGCGGGCATCCGCTGTATCGCCGTGCCAAATTGGCTCACGGCACACCTCGAGCAGCCTGAGGGCGTGGCGCTCACTCTAGAATCGCTGGCAGAGCTGCCTCTCGAGGCGCTGCTTGCGCGCTTTTAACTGGCAATGCGGCGTAAAACTGCCAGCACCTTGCCCTGTATGTCCACTTTATCTTTGTCCACGTAGATCGGCTGCATCGTCGGATTGGCAGGCTGTAAACGCACACGGGCGCCTTCGTCGTAGAAGCACTTGAGCGTCGTCTCGCCGCTTTCGGTCAGCCAGGCTGCCACCATCTCGCCGTTGCGCGCTGTCGACTGCCGCCGTAGGATCACTGTGTCGCCATCGTTGATCATCGCATCGATCATCGAGTATCCGCTGACCTTCAAGGCATAGACTTGGGATGGATCGGTGCCGCTGAGCAGGTAGCTTGGCACGCTCAACAGCGAATCGTCATCCCAATGGTCAAAGTCATCCCCCAACACAGGCAGCGGCTCGCCCGCCACAATCTGACCGAGCATCGGCACACGCACGACCTGATTATCGCGGCTGGGGTGTACGGGAATTTGATTCATCAGCTCGGTGTTCAGCCGAATGCCACGCGAGATATTCTCCGAGCGGATAACAAAGCCTGCCTCGACCAGCTTGTTCAAGTTGTAGTTGACGACGGACGTTGAACTAATGCCGACGGCGTAGCCAATATCGCGGATGGTGGGCGGATAGCCGCGCTGCGTTAGCCATTCCTTGATCACGCGCAGAATTGCTTTCTGTTTTTCAGAGAGCGATTCGTACCCTTGCATGTTTGTCTCCTTATGCCAACGCGCTCTTTGAGCTGCGTCGAGCGTTTGTTCGATTTTTATAATCAATCATAAACCGAACGTTTGTGTGAGTCAAGCACAGCTATGCAAGGGTACAGCTCAACGCTGAGCAGACGTCTCGCTCTGATCGGGTGGCTCGGCCATGCTGACGCGATGGCGCTGCGGCCTACCTTCCTCTTCATAGCCAAAGGTATCCGCTACGATGTAGAGTGGGCGGCCGCGAACTTCATCATAGATGCGCGCTACATACTGCCCCAGCACAAAGAAGAAGAAGAACTGTGCCGAACCAAGCAGCAACACCACAGTGATCGCCGTCGCTTGCCCTTCAAAGAGCTGCTCACCAGTAGCTAGGCGCAAGACTGCCACTAGCGGTATGGCGAGTACTGAGAGCAAAAACAGGACAAAGGCGGCGTAGATAGCCAAGCGCAGCGGAAAGAACGAGAAACCTGTCACGGCATCCCATGCCAGCTTGAGCATCTTGCGCAGTGGATAGTTGGTGCTGCCGTATTTGCGCACATCGCGGTCATAGTATACGCCCGTCTGCCGAAAACCGACCCAGCTCGTCATGCCACGAATGAAGCGGTTGTGTTCGCGCATATTTATAACGGCGTTCACCACACGCCGATCCATCAGGCGGAAATCGCCCGTATCCAGTGGGATGTGCACATCAGTGATACGGTAGATGATGCGGTAGAACAGCTTTGCCGTGAAGAGCTTGAACCATGTCTCGCCAGGCCGCTTGTTGCGCACAGCATAGACCACTTCATAGCCCTCGCGCCACTTAGCGACGAGCGCCGGGATCGTCTCAGGCGGGTCTTGCAGGTCGGAGTCGATAATGATGACAGCATCGCCGCGCGCGTAATCCATGCCAGCCGTCACGGCAATTTGGTGGCCGAAATTGCGGGCGAAATCGATCACGCGCACATGCGGATCGTCCGCGCTCAGCTGGCGCATAACCTCTAGCGAGTTATCACGGCTGCCATCGTTGACGAGGATCAGCTCCCACGGCTCACCCAGCCCTTCCATGACAGCGCGTACGCGCCGATAGAACTCGGGCAGACCGGCTGCCTCATTGTAGACAGGTGCCACCACAGAGTACGTGAGCACCTCAGCTTGGGAAGTTGGCCTATGCATGCTTGCCTACGTCTGGTTGTGCGATTGTTAACCCTGTAGAGCTCATAAAGATTGTACCCGATGTACGCTCAGGTGTCTCAGTGAAATATCGCACTGAAGTCGTAAAAATGTGTAGCTGCCTACTGGACGAATAGGCGTGCATCTTGTGCAGCAAACAGGCGCGTGATGGCTGCCCACTCTTCTAGTGTTAGCGTCTCAGCGCGGCGCATCGGGTCGATGCCAGCCCGAATCAGCAGGTCGGCAGCTGCAGTATGCGAGATCGCCAAGCCGCTGCTCAGGGAATTCTTCAGTTGTTTGCGCTTTTGTCCGAAGCCTGCGCTCACCACATGGAAGAAAACTTGCTCATCGGGGACTTCGACGGGCGGTCTGCTGTAAATATCAATGCGCACGACGGCAGAGGCTACCTCTGGGCGCGGATAGAAAACGGATGGGCTCAGCCGCGCGACAATCTGCGGCTTGCCGTAGAACTGGGCACTGACGCTGAGCAAGCTCATTTCGCCAGGCGCAGCCACAAGGCGCTCGGCAACCTCTTGCTGTACAGTCAGGATCAGGCGCTGCGCTTTATTGCGTGCCTCAAACAGGTGGCGCAGAATTTTGCTAGTGATGTAATAGGGCAAGTTCGCCACCACCAAATACGGGCGCCCACCAAGCAATCTATCCAGGTCTACCTGCAAAATATCAGCATGGTAGATGCGCACGTTAGAGAAATCACACAGCTGGCTGTGCAGCACCGGCAACAGGCGCTCGTCAATCTCAATAGCTAGGACTTGCGCAGCGCGCTGCGCCAATTTAACGGTCAGTGCGCCCGTACCTGCGCCAATTTCCAGGACGGTATCGCTTGGGGCTATGTCGGCGGCTTTGGCGATTTTCTCCAGCGTGTTTGGGTCTTGCAGAAAGTTCTGCCCAAGACTCTTCTTAGGCTGGATGTCCATCTTCTCCAGCAGATACTTCACATTCATCAGCAGCGACTCCATCTTCAGCAAGAGCGATCAGGAGCCGGGCGCAGTAGGCGGTAAAGGTGTATTGGTGGGCTCAGGCGTGAGCAGAGCAGGCGTAGCGCCAACAGCAATTACCTCATGACGCGGATCGCGCACTACGACCGAGTAAGGCAGCGACCGGCTGACCTCAACGTTGTTTTCACGGCGCACACGCACGCGGCGCTCTAGAATCCCCTTTGCGCCTGGCTGAATGACCTTCTGCGTCTCCGGTGGAATACTCACATCGGGCTGAAAAACCTGTTGAAAGTCTATTTCGCTGCGTTCAATCTCATCTTCTTCGGTCACCCGAATGACTTGGATGGTCATGTCGGGCAAGAGCGGTTCGCTCTCTTCAGGCAGGCAGTAATCTAACCCTATGAGCGCGACTCCCGCTTCGGCTAACGCTTCACCAACCGTGCGTGCGGCGCTGCGCGAGGCAAACAGCCGCCCATCTAGCGCGATGGTAAACGGTACAGACCGTCGAATGACGATCGTCTGATCGCGCACGAGCGGCTCATCTACGGTTGGCGAGATGCGATCGGCTACATGTAAGCCGATGCGCGCTGCGTGCAGCGCCTCGCCAACAGTTTGTGCCACAGTGAAGAGTGTGACGGGCGCCTGATCACCATCTTGCACTCGTACAGGACGCGCACGCAACACACGCAGATGGCGCGGCACAACAGTCTGGGTGGCTTCTGCCAGTGGCACACCATCAACTAGGACTTGATCGTGCGCGCCAAGCACTACACCTGCCTCCTGCAAGATGGTGAGCGCTTGCTTTTCATGCGTCAGAAGGCGCCGTTGTTCCCCATCATGTTCCAAAATGACCGGCTCAGCTTTGTCGATATAAAGCGTCATCCCACTGGTCAGGGGTGCTGTCCGCTCGAGTGAGAGCCGATCTTCTGGTGCAATCAAGATGCCTAGCTCATCCAGCAACGCACCGACATTGTGCTGCGCCGTCCGTACGTGAAAAGTGCTTTGCTCGATCACAATTGTAACAGAGGTTGTGGTGATCAGGTAGAGGCCTAGTGCAAAGCTCACAAGTGGGAGGCTGGCTGCCAGTATGAGCCATAGGGCAGCTGGCTTGGCTCCGAAGTGGCGTGAGCGAAAGGACCCGTTCACAGCGTTCACATAGTGGTGAGTCGGGCGAAGAATTGCGAAAGATGAGGCCAGGTCTACCTGCGACACCCAGAGGGATCGCCTTAGTGCTGCTTCCGTTAAGACCTGACACGGTTCGGCGGCTCTGCCGCGCAGAACCCAACCTCATCGGGATTAATCCTAACACACCTTGCACAGTTTGTCAAAAAGCCCATCGCCAAAGCAAGTCAGCCCGACTTGCGCGTTTATTGTATGATGAAGCAGTAAAAGCCTAAAAAATAAACTAACAAACCAGATGCAGCACCTGCATTTGCGGTACAATCTAAATCGCTGTGTGAGGCTATGCTAGGAGATTCCAAGCATGAGTGCGACCGTTCTCATCCTAGAGGATGACCAGCCACTGATGGAAGGCATCCGAGATATCCTCCAATTGCAAGGCTACCGCGTTCTGGCCGCTGCGAATGGCTTGGAAGGCTTGCGTGTAATGCACAGCTGCCCTCAACCACCCGACCTGATCGTCTCTGACATCATGATGCCGGAAATGGATGGCTACCAGTTCCTAGCTGCTGTGCAGAGCAACCCCAAATGGGTGGACATCCCCTTCATCTTCCTGACGGCAAAGGGCGAAAAAGAGGACGTACGTGAAGGGCGCATGCTTGGCGCTGATGATTACGTGGTCAAGCCTTTCGAAGTGGATGATCTTGTGGTTCGGATTGCCTCTAAGCTGCGCCGCAGCCGCCAGCTGCGCCAAACTCAGGAGTCGCGCATTACGGATATCAAGCGGCGCATCCTGAGCGTGTTGCATCACGAGTTTCGCACGCCGCTGACCTACGTCGTCGCCTACTCAGATCTGCTGGATGGCAACGATATCTCTGAGATGTCTCTCGAGGATATCAAAGAATTCCTGAGCGGCATCAACAGCGGTGCGCAGCGTCTGCGCCGCCTCGTAGAGAACTTCATCCTGCTCGTTGAGCTGGAGACGGGCGAGGCAGCCACAACTTTCGCCTGGCGCAAACGCCCAATTAACGAGGTGGCGAGCATCTTTAGCGCAGCAGAGGAGAACGTGCAGCAGGCGCTGCAGGCTTTTGGTGTGACGCTCGAGATCGTTCAACCAACTAACCTGCCGACCCTAGTTGGCGATGCCGAGTACTTGAAAGTGGTGCTGATACGCCTGCTAGATAACGGGATCAAGTTCAGCAATAAGCCGAACTCTGTAGTGACGCTCTCTACCTCTTTTGATGAGCACTACGTCTACTTCCATGTAAGCGATCGCGGACGCGGCATTGCACCGGAAGAGCTGCCCAATATTTTCGAAGTGTTCTACCAAATAGACCGACACAAATTTGAGGATCAAGGCATCGGCGCAGGCCTAGCCATCGTGAAGCGAATTGTGGAACTGCATAACGGCGTGCTCAATGTGCAGAGCCGCCTGGGAGAAGGCTCCACCTTCACTATCGGCATTCCCCGCGCCGCTTCTGAATTGGCTGCTAGGCATCAGGTGTAATCTGACCGCTGCGCACGCGCCAGACTGCTGCTCTTTGCAGGAAAGTGGGCGTGAACATATCCGGTTCGGTGGTCGTTAGCAGCGCCTGGGAAGCGGTCTGAACACGCTCGAGCAAAAAAGCGCGCCGCTCAGCATCTAGCTCGGCGACGAATTCATCTAGCAGCAGAACTGGCTCATCCTGCGTGACATTACGCATCCATGCCAGCTCTGCCAACTTCAAAGCAAGGACGGCTGTGCGCGCCTGCCCACGCGAGCCATACAAGCCCAGATCGCGCCCATTGACTGAGAAACGCAGCTCATCACGCTGCGGCCCGACTAGAGTGATGCCGCGCGCCAATTCCTCGCGCTGGTGCTCAGTGAGTGCCTTGCGCAGCTGATCAGCGATCTCGCTCGGCGTGAACTGGCGGTCTAAATCCAAGCCTGGCAGGTTGAGGACAAGCTGACCATCCCTGCGCGACGTGGGCGCAAAGCTGGGCAGGTAGTGCAAGGCAAGGCGCTCCGAGTCGTTGGTGAGCTGTCGGTGGATATCTGCTGCCAGCAGCTCTAGATCGCGCAGAAGATGCAGACGGCCTGCGATCAGCACGCTGCTAGCGTTCACAAACTGCTCGTCCCAGTAGGCAAGCTCGCGGAGCCCGGCGCGCCGCTCGGCAATTTGGCGCAGCAGAGCATTGCGTTGAGTCAGTGCCTTGTCAAAGGTCTGGAGCGCGGCGGCGTAGTTAGGATCGGTTTGGGCGAGGGTGATATTCATGTAGCGGCGGCGGTCGACAGGCGAGCCTTCGATTAGAGCTAGGTCTTGGGGCAGGAAGAGCACGACGTTCAAGTTGCCGATCAAGTCTAGCACGCGCTTTTTGGCGCCATTCACGCGGATTTCCTTGCGGAAGCCTCCATTTTCAGCCTCTTTGTAGATGATGACCTCGAGGCGCGTCAGGGCGCTGCGGCGGCTAGACAGCTCGGCGCCGATGCGGATGAAAGGCAAGACGTCGCCCTCAGCGCGCCAATTCAGCAGTTGGCGGTCGGAAGTTGTCCAGGGTGAGCGCCCAGTCGCCAGGTAGTAGATAGCCTCTAGAAGGCTGGTCTTGCCTTGCGCATTAGCACCACACAATAAGACCGTACCTTCGGGCATGGGCAGCTCCAGGCGCGCGTAGCTGCGAAAATTGGTCAGTGAGAGGTGCAGCAAGCGCATGATCAGGGCTGCAGCAGACGGATCGAGTTGACGATTGGCAAAAAGACGCTCGATTCGTAAGCGCGGAAGAGAGAAGCTTCAGCCTGCGCGCCGATGTACAGCCAGCGATCGTCAGGCAGGCGCATCAGGATGATGGTCAGTTCGTTGCCTCGCTCGAAGCCACGCACAATGGCGGCCGGGTACGGCGATCCGCCGAAGACTGCAGCCTCTCTGAAGCGCGGGCCGTTGCGGTTCAAGGCATCTACTAGCGCATCCAATTGAGCGGTTGGCTCGCGTAGATCAGTGCGGAAGTTCAGTTGGCGGCTGAAGACGGGCAACGCATCCACGACAATGTAGAGGAATGGCGCAGCTGTAGTGCGCGTGTCAGCACTGCCATCCGCCGAGATGATGAAGCTGTGCGCATCGCGGATGATGGGCTGGCTCCAGTTGGCAGGGGCGAGTAAGCTCAGCCTGAACTGTTCTAGGCGCACTTCGCGCAGCTCATCGGGCGGCGCAAAGGTGCGCGTTGGCACAGCAGCAAGGCTCTGCCTGCCGTACTCCTCGATGACGAACATAAGGCCAAGCGTAACAGCCGTGAAGACAGCGAGGATGATCAGCCATTCGCGGCGGAAGGTTCTACCAGTCTCGATCGGCTCTGGTGACGTTTCAGGCGTGTTGGGCTCGGACATATCCCTAGCCTCTTTGGATCACGAAGCGCCAACGTCCGTCAGGCAGTTGCTCACAGGCAGCCAGTGTATAGGCACGCGCGTCGCACCATGCTCTAATTTTCGCCTCAGCGCTCGGATCGGCGCTGATGTACTCAAGCGCCTCGCCTGCTTTCAGACGCGCCAGGCGACCAGAGAGGTACAACAGCACCTCGTAGCAAATTTCAAGGTTCGAGGCGAATGTCTCGCCGACGGGCAGCTCATCTGTCAGGCTCATGAGAAGCGCACACGCACTCTCTCAGCGCTTTGGGCGTTCCACGCCAAGTAGACGATGCCATCGCGCACTTCAGTCTCATAGACCCGCAGCATCTTGCGCTGGCGGATTTCATCTGTGATCGGCGTGACCCAGCTCTGCACGCTGCCATCGCGCAGATTGAATTGGCTGCCGTGCAAGTTGCAGGTGATGATGCAATCCTTCACGGGTGCATCTTTTAAGGCATAGAGCATGTGTGTGCAATAGCCTTGTATCACGTATGCATGATCGCCACAGCGGGCGATGACTAGGCGTTGATTGTTGATGTGGACATTGATAGCACGTCCTTCGGGCAGATCGGCTAGCGAACAGACGCGCACCCAAACCTTGCTGGCAGACATTACAAGCGCTTTCTAGACCAATTGGAAATTTACTCCAATTTTAGCAGCCCTGCTCTGAATGTCCAGCGCTTCAAGCCTTCCTCTCAGGGCTGTCTTGATCCGAAGAGGCGCTGCTGCGCAGGTCCAAGGCGGTGAAGCGCATGAAGGCGCGCTCGATCGGGCTGATCTCTTCGGGATACTGGCTATCATCATATGCCTCAAGGATGCGGTAGCCCTCTTTAATGTAGCTGCGCACGGTATGCGGACTGACACCCATCTCGTCGGCGGCGAGTTGGGCAGGCATCCCCTCGATTACATACAGCCATAACGCCTGGCGGATGCGTTCGGTCAGCTCGGGATATTCACGCGGGCGCGGCAGGACGTCCACCGCGCTAGCCAGCGAAGAACGCTCAGCCTGCAGAGCCTCTAATACGCCCTTTGTGACGGTGAACGCGCGCTGCAGGGCATAAATGATGGCATTTATCAGCAGCAAGCGCACCTCATTGCGTAGAAAATAGGCGCGGGCGCCTACGTTGTGGGCTAACTGTACTCGCGCGACAGCCTTTTGGTGGGCTAGGCAGATCAGATGCAGCTTGGGCACAAGGCCCCGCAGATGGCGGATGATGTGCTCTAGCTCAGCGTCGGCATATGTGTCTGAGTCGAGCAGGATTACGTCAGGATACTCCACATGTGGCAGATCGTCCAGCAGTGTCAGCGCTTGTTCGAACGACTCCGCCAAGCCGATGACGCGCGTGCGCCGATCCCAAGCCATGTAGCTGTTCAAGGCGCGCAGCGCGTAGAAATCGTGATCGATCACCATCACTTTCAGATTGATGCGCTGGATCATGCCAATTATCCTCGATCTATGTGAGCCTAGCCAAGTATAGCGCAAAAGCCGTTTTACTCGGCTTCCTTCTAAGTGGCTGTAATTCTTGCGAAATTCTTGCACAGACTTGCTAAACTCGCCCTAAATCGATCTTCGAAACGAGGTTGCTTATGACCGCATCTACAGCACAAACTTACGAGTTTCGAGCTGAAATTCAACAGCTGTTGCACATCCTGATTCACGCGCTCTACACCGATCGCGAGATTTTCCTGCGTGAGTTGATCTCCAACGCCTCTGATGCGCTCAATCGCCTGCGCTTCGAGCAGCTAACCAACGCTGAAGTGATCGATCCTGAGGCTGAGCTTGCCATCCGCATCACCTTCGATCCTGAAGTGCGCACACTGACCATCACAGATACTGGGATCGGCATGAATCGTGATGAAATCGTAGAAAATCTTGGCACGATCGCACACAGCGGCGCCCTAGCCTTCATCAAAGCCGTTCAGGAGCGTGGTGGACAATCGCCAAACGAGATCATTGGGCAGTTTGGCGTCGGCTTCTATTCTGTCTTCATGGTTGCCGAGAAGGTCGAGGTGCTCTCGCGCTCTTACCGACCGAACGATCAAGCCGTTTTGTGGGTGAGTCACGGTGGCACAGACTACACAGTAGCGCCTGCTGAGCGCGCTCAGCGCGGCACGCAGATTACAGTCCACATCAAAGAGGATGCCGCTGAGCTGCTCAATGAGCGCACGCTCAAGCGCATCATCACCACCCATTCGAACTACATCCCCTTCCCGATCTATCTCGGCGAGACCGTCGTCAACGCTCAGACCGCGCTCTGGCGACGTTCGCCGCGCGAGGTTGAGGCGAAAGAATACCAAGACTTCTTCAAGCAGCTCACTTTCGACACCAACCCGCCCACACTGACCATCCACCAAGTTGGCGATGCACCTGTCCAGTTCTACGCGCTGCTGTTCGTGCCCGCCAAGCTGGATCGCGGCATTTTAGTCGGTGAAGGGCAGGGCAAACTGCGCCTGTACGCGCGCAAGGTGCTGATCCAGGATCACGCCAAAGACCTGCTGCCTGAGTGGATGCGCTTTGTAGAAGGCGTGATCGACTCTGAGGACTTACCGCTCAACATCTCGCGCGAGACGGTGCAATCCAACCGCCTGATGCAGCGTCTGAAGCAGACCGTCACTAGCCGCGTGCTGAGCGAGCTAGAGGCGCTGACCGAGAAAGCACCTGAGCGCTACCTCAGCTTCTGGAACGAGTTCGGGCGGCTGCTTAAGGAAGGGACAATCACCGACGCAACCTACCGCGAGCGCCTGATCCCGCTTCTGCGTTTCCGCACCTTGCGCCATGCCGATCAGTTGATCAGCCTCAAGCAATATGTCTCCGAAATGGTCGACAGTCAGGAGCATATCTACTACCTGTTCGGCGACGATCCGCAGTCTATCTTGCGCAGCCCGCATCTAGACGTCTTCCGCGCCCGTAAGGTAGACGTGCTGTTGCTGACCGATACAATGGACAGCTTCCTAGTGAATGCCATCGGCATCTTTGAGGAGAAGAAGCTGCATAACGGCGCCGATGCCGATCTGAAGCTGCCTGAGTTGGGCACTGAGGAGCAGGCGCCCTTTGCTGAGGCACTGCCCCTCGAGGCTCAAGAGGCGCTGATCGAGCGCTTCAAGCGCGTGCTGGGCGAGCGCGTCCAGGCTGTGCGGGCTACCGACCTATTGCGCGAGAACCCTGTGCGCTTGGTAGCGCCCGATCAGGGCTTTGGCGCTGATATGGAGCGCGTCTACCGCCTGCTAGACAAAGACTTCAAGCTGCCAACGCGCGTCTTGGAGATCAACCCACGCCATCCAATCATCCGCAATCTGAGCGCCATGCCTGATGAGCCACTCGCAGAGCAGATTATCGAGCAGCTCTTTGAGGGTGCGCTCTTGGTCGAGGGCATCCACCCTCGCCCGGTCGACATGTTGCCGCGCCTGCACGCGATCATGGAGGCGGCAACGCGCCGCAGCCTACCCTCTGAGTGAGCGTGCTCTGTGCAGGCAGCCGGCAGAAAGAGTTGGCTGCCTGCCTCTAGCCTTTTGTGCACACAGCAGGCTATACTCTCAGCCACTTTATCAAGCACAGCAGGTGTACCATGATAAGCGATCCGACCTTTTGGGCGGAACAATCGGTGATTGTGACAGGCGGCGCGGGCTTCTTGGGCAGGCATGTGGTGGGAGCCCTGCATGAACGCGGCGCCAAGCGCGTTTTCGTTGTGCGCAGCGCCCAATACGACTTGCGACACGAGGAAAATGTACGCCGCCTCTACCGCGACGTGCCAGCGACGATGGTCATCCATTTGGCGGCGTCGGTCGGTGGCATTGGCGCTAATCGCAAGCATCCGGGCAGCTTCTTCTACAACAGTCTGATGATGGGCGTCCTGATGTTGGAATATGCCCGCCTTGCCAACGTGCCGAAGTTCGTCAGCATCGGCACAATCTGTGCCTATCCGAAGCACACCCCCGTGCCCTTCCGCGAAGAAGACCTCTGGAACGGCTATCCCGAAGAGACAAACGCGCCCTACGGCTTGGCAAAGAAGATGCTCCTAGTGCAGGGACAAGCCTATCGCCAAGAATACGGCTACAACAGCATACACCTCATGCCGACCAATCTTTATGGGCCGGGCGATAA
>JBDNDQ010000083.1:0-12564 GCA_046719055.1 Aggregatilineales bacterium
TGGCATTCAGCACGACGTTCTTAAAGGCCTGCACCAGGCGCTGCTGATCAGCCTCGATCTCAGGTAGCCCCTTCAAGCCGCGCACAGTCAGCTGCAGCTTGCGCTGCCTGATGCTCTCTTGCAGCGGCTCGATGGAGAGTCGCAGCACAGCATCTAGTGTGGTGGGCATGAAGCGCAAGTCCATTGCATCCAAGCCGAGACGGCTGACGTCTAACATATCAGCGATCAGCGCTTCAAGGCGTTCAGTGGCTTTGCGGATGTTGCTCGTCATCACCCCAACCCGCTCAGGCTCAATCATAGGCAGCTGGCTGAGCGTATCGAGGATGTCCGTATAACCCTGAATTTGCGTGAGCGGCGTGCGTAACTCGTGGCTGGCAATCGTGACGAAGTCGGTCTTGACCGAGTCGAGCAGCTCAAGGCGCTCTTTAGTGCTGATGATATCACGGTTGAGCGCCTCAGTCTCATCACGCGCCTTGCGCAGATCGGCCACCAAGCGCGCATTGCGCAGGGCGACGCCCGTCTGAGTAGCCAACGTAGTGAAAAGTTCCAAATCCTGCGGGGAGAAGGGATCATCGCTGCTTTTGGCGCCCATTGCTAGCACGCCGATGATCTGCCCCTGCATAATGATCGGCGCGTAAGCGCTCATGCGCAGCTGCTTGAAGAATGACTTGAGCTCAGGCGCCACGTCGGCGTAGTCGCGCGAGTATTCGATATCGTACTGCAGGAGGGGTAGACGCTTTTCAAAGAGCGTCACGTAAATCGGGCTGCTGCGCGGCAGCCAACCGCGTACTTCGGGCATATCGCTCTGACTGCTGCGCATCGGCTCTAGGCGGATAGTCTCATTGTTCTCGCTTGTCGCCAGCAGAATGCCAGCGCTGCGCACTCGCAAGGCATTGCGCAGAGCGCCAATCGCCATATCAGAGAGCTCAGGCAGCTCAACAACGCCGGCGATATCTTGGCTATACTGGCGCACAAAGGCAGTGTTATCTTCCATTGGTGCCCCGAAGACCCGATCGACCAGCGCTATACTTAGTAGGCGCAGCGGCACATAGAGCGCCGTCGCCACGGCCGCCGCGAGGACGACGAGAATCAGCCGATTGGGATCGTCGCTCGGGATATTTTGGGCTACCAGAATCGCAGCCACGATGACGAGAAAGGTGATGGCGAGCGTCAGCCCGCTGGCGAAGGTCAAGCGGAAAATACGCCGCACATCCAGCACACGTAGGCTCAGCACTGCGTACGTGACGCCAGATAGGCCGCCGATCTGCATAATCCAGCCAATTTCGCGCAGCCCGACGCTGCCGCTCACTCCGATCAGCGCCCCCATCAAGACTAGCGGCGCCATCAGCAGCCAAAACATAGAGCGATTAGCCACTTCGGCAAGGTGCGCCGTGGCAAAGCTGTACACGGAAGCGATCAGTACAATTGTGCCCAAGATCAGCCAATACCCCAGCGCCGCCAGGCTCAAGGTTGCATTGGCAGCGCTAAAAGCAGCCGTGATCCAGCCCGTCTGGCCGAGTGTTACTTTTTCCGGCGCGCCCAGCACACTCCCAAACAAACCGAGCCAAGCCAGCACGCTCAAGCCGAACAGCCCATAGACGAAGCGCCCACCCAAATAACGCACCGTCAACGCTGCATAGCCAGCCAGCACAGCGCTCATCAGCAGCACTGCTGCTGCTGGCTGTGTTAAGCCGCCCACAAAAAGCGCAGCGTATGGGCCTAAGTGCGCCTCTGGCACCAGAAAGTGAACAGCCTGTGCAACGAAAGCCAGTGCAAGCGTGCCGCGCAGCCAACGGCGCGCACGACTAGCTTTGCTGCTGCGTCGCAGGCTGTAGGCAATTAAGGCAAAGTAGCCCACACACGCCAATGCGGCAAGGATGTAAGTAGATGGAATCTCCACAAGCATTCGGCGGCACGGCTCCTCAAGCAGAAGCCCTCACCGCCCGCCTCCCTTCTCGCAAGTGTATGTGAAGAAATCCGCTGCACATAACTGTACCTAAGCTGGCATCAGAGCGCGCACTGATTCAAAGTATAACCTACTCTGTCCAGCTAGGGTAGCGTTCAAGGCGCACAAGCGAGGGTGTCTCTTCAAAAGGGCGACGCTCAGGCATCGCCTCTTGCGCCTTCAGGCACAAGCCGGCACAATAGAGCGCGGTGCCTATCCTAATTCGAGAGATTTCCCAGCCATGTATCACATTCTCGTCCCAGATAACCTTGACAAGGCAGGCCTACGGCTGCTTGAGGCAGCCGAGGGCGTCACGGTGCAGGCGGCCGCCAAAATGAGCCGTGATGAGGTGCTCGCCGCCATCCCAAACGCAGATGCGCTGATCATCCGAAGCGCCACAAAGGTAGATCGCGCCATGCTGGCGGCTGCGCCAAAACTCAAGCTGATCGGGCGGGCGGGCGTTGGCGTGGATAATGTCGATCTCGCTGCAGCGACCGAACGCGGCGTGATTGTGATGAACGCGCCCGATGGCAACACAGTTGCCACAGCTGAACTAGCGATCGGCTTGATGTTAGCCCTGGCCCGCCACATCCCCGCCGCTGATGGCAGCTTGAAGGCAGGTCAGTGGGAGCGCAAAGCCTACATGGGCATCGAGTTGCGCGGTAAGACGCTAGGCTTAGTCGGCTTTGGGCGAGTTGGGCGCGCCGTTGCTAAGCGGGCGGCCGCTTTTGAGATGACCATCATCGCCCATGATCCGTACGTCAGCGCAGAGACAGCCCAGCCTTACGGTGTGCAAATGGTGACGCTGGATGAGCTCTATGCCCGCTCGGACTTCATCTCGCTGCATGCCTCTGTCACGCCTGAGAACTACCACATGATTTGCGCCGAGAGCATCGCCAAGATGAAAGACGGCGTGCGCATCATCAACGACTCGCGCGGCGCCCTGATCGACGAGCATGCTCTGGCTGAGGCGATCAGGCGCGGTAAAGTGGCGGGCGCCGCTCTAGACGTCTACGAAGAGGAGCCACCCAAGCCCGATAACCCACTGATCGGCTTGCCGGGCGTCATTCACACACCGCATCTGGGCGCCAGCACCTACGAAGCGCAAGACGAAGTAGCAGTGCAGATTGCCCAACAGGCGCTCGATGCGCTGTTCAAGGGCGAATACCGGAATGTAGTCAATCCTGAAGTGCTGAAATAATAGGCACCAGGATGCGGAGACTGCCATGAGAACGCTGAACATCGTCCTGCTCGGCTTCGGGACGGTTGGGCGCAGTTTTGTAGCTTTGTTGCAGGCCCGGCAAGCCTACCTTCGGGCGCGCTATGGGCTGCACATCAACCTGATCGGCGTTGCCACAGCGCGGCGCGGGGCGCTTTTCTGTGCTGACGGTCTAAACTGGGCGGCGCTAGAGGCAGTGGCGGCGCGGCACCTCAGCGAGTATCCCGATCAAGCACATCTAATCCGCTCCCTAGAGCCATTCACGATGCTCTCGCGCCCTGCAGTAGACGTCGTGTTCGAATTGACACCAACAACCTACGAAAACAATGCTGAGCCCGCCATGAGCCACATCCGGGCGGCGCTGGCAGCCGGTAAGCACGTCATCACTGCCAACAAAGGGCCGATTGCGCTTGCTTATCCAGAGCTGGTGGCACAAGCTGAACATCGTGGCGTCTTTCTGGGCTATGAGGGCACGGTCATGGGCGGCACACCCATCCTGCGCATGGCGCGTAAGGGCTTAGCGGGCTGCCAGATCGATGCAGTGCGCGGAATCTTAAACGGCACGACAAACTTCATCCTGACTGAGATGGAGCGCGGCACCTCGTACGCAGAGGCGCTGCGCACAGCACAAGAGCGCGGCTATGCAGAAGCTGATCCGACGAATGACGTCGAAGGTTTCGACGCAGCCGGCAAACTGATCATCCTTGTGCACGTCATCTTCGGTAAGGCAGTGCGCATGGCTGAGATCGAGCGGCAAGGCATCACACACTTGACGCCTGAAGATATTCAAGCGGCGCGAGCGCAGGGCGAAGTTTGGAAGCTAGTTGCACAGGCAAAGCTGAGCGCCGAAGGTCAGGTGAACGCCTCAGTACGCCCTATTCGGCTGCCGCTCAGCGATCCGCTGGCAAGCGTTGGCGGTGGCATGAACGCGCTCACCTATCAAACCGACCTGATCGGGCCGCTTACCTTAGTGGGCGCGGGGGCGGGCGGCAAGGCAACTGCCTACGCCCTGCTCTCAGACTTGATCGAGTTGGCTGAGCGGCTGTAGGCGGGTCTATGGAGCTGAAGAACTTGTTCGCCGTTTTGTGGCGCCGTTGGTGGCTGATCGCCTTGCCCAGCCTGATCGCGTTGGGGCTGAACCTGCCGAACTTCGGCCAGCTGATCGCGCCGCGCGCATTGTATCGCGTCACAGTGCGCTTCACAGCTGCGCAGCCGCCTCAGCCAAACGCAGGCGAGACCTTCGAGGAGCGCAGCTACATCGCGTGGCTCGGCTCAGAGTATGCTGTGATCAACTTGGCGGCGTGGCTGCGCACGGAGTCTTTTGCCCGCGAGGTGACGGCTTTTCTCAAGGCGGAAGGGCGCGATATCAGCATTGAGGCAGTGCGCGCCATGATTGCCTCCGACAGTGTGCGCAGCATCTTGACGCTCTACCTGACCGACACGCAGGCTGAGCGTCTGCGTGCCGTCGCAGAGGCCGCCATACAAACGCTGACTGAGCGCAGCAACGCATACTTTCCGCAGCTGAGGGGGCAACCAGTCCAGGTTGTGCCGCTAGACGCAGTAGAAGTGCTGCCCTTGCCAATTCCGTTCACGGAGCGCCTGGCGCCTTTGCTGCGCGCTCTGATCGGTGTGCTGGGCGGGATCGGGCTCGCCTTTTTGGCTGAGTATCTCGACCCAACCCTGCGCACGCGCCGCGAGATCGAGGCACTCGACTTACCGATCTTAGCAGAAATTCCGCGCTCATGAGCGGCAATACAAGCCGTGCCTAGAGCTTCTTAACAGCTGCGTCTCAGCCAGAGCGCTAATCACCTGTTGAGGGCACTGAAAGAATGCTCTGCACGAGCGCCCTAAAGAGCGGCTGGTAAGCAGTGTAGAAGTTGAGCGGCGTACTCCAGCGGATCAAGACATAGTTTCCGTCGCCTTGATCGACAACTAGCGAGACGATGTGCTGCTGATTGATGGGCGAGAACTCTTCATAGTGAAGCGCAGGCTGCCCATCGATTTGTTCCTCGCTCAGCGGCGCTGAGTCGGGCAGGTCGAGCAGGTGCAGCGCCTTCTGACGGAATGTGCCACCAGCAGGCGGCAAGTTATTCAAACTTGCTAGAACAAGTTGTGCACCGTTGGCAAGCCCGCCCTCGATGTAAGGCTGGCTCTCAGGCGCGCGGTAAGCCACCAGCCCGTTGGCGATTGTCTCGGCCTGCCAGCCCTGCGGCAGCCTCAGCTGAAGGCGACCTGCCTCAAAAATGACAGTCTCATCGCTCAGAGGCGGCGCGATCACATCACGTGCGCTGACCAGCCGCGCCGAACGGCGTATCTCGAAGAAGGTCTGGGCAAAGTTTGCCCATTGATCGCTCGGCGCGATACCACTCAAGGCTACATAGCGCCCATCAGGCAGCAGTGCTACAAAAGTCTGCCCGTAAAGTCTGCGTTCAGGATTTTCAACCTCGACGAAGCCTGCATCCAAGCCTGCTAGTGTCACCAAGCCCGACTCGCGCACAATCAGCGAGTCGCCTACAGTCAGGTTGACGTGGACAGCTATCTCGACCAGGTCGCTACCTTTGGGGAGCTCGAATTCAAGCGTTGGCTCGATCAGGCGCAGTGCCACGACAGGCCGCTCGGCTTTGCCCTGCAGGATGAGCAACGGATCGGCGCTGAGCACCATCTGGTCCCCAGTGAAGAGCGGCGCTTGCCACCCAGCGGGATAATTCAAGGCAATGCCAACATCCCAGTAGGTGATGCTGTTGATCAGCGCGTTAGGGTTAGGCGTGGCTGTAGGCGAATCGTCGGCGCGGCTGGATGCAAGCGGCAACAAGCATAGTGCCACAGCGCACAACAACGCTAGATGGCGCATCAGGCGTCCTTCAGCAGCGCGGCTACACCTTTTTGCACGCTCTCTTTCGGGCTAACCTTCACCTCAGCCGCCTCAACTTCGCCGCCAGCGCCCACTACGAAGTGCGAGCGAATTACGCCCATGTACTTCTTGCCGTACATGCTTTTCTCGCCCCATGCACCGAACGCTTCGGCTAGGCGATGCTCAGGATCGCTCAGCAGTATGTAGGGCAGTCGCTCTTTGTCGCGCCATCTAGCAAGCGCTTGAGGCGAATCCGGGCTGACGCCGATCACGAGCGCACCCTTTGCCTCAATTTGCGGAAAGGCATCGCGGAAGCCGCAAGCTTGCTCCGTGCAACCTGAAGTGCCCGCTTTGGGGAAGAAGAAAATCAGCAGACGCTTGCCTAAAAACTCACTCAGAGTGACTGTGCGCCCTGTATGATCTTGCAGGCTGATGGCTGATAGCGCCTGTAGGGTCGGTAGTTCGCTCACAGCGAATGAACCTCGCTCATAACGGTCAGTAGGACTGCCATTATACTGCCACCGCTGCTAGGATCGCAACTAAGATGCCGCAGCCAAGCTCGCTAAAGCCGATCACTTTGGTCGGCACTGCTCGTGGTGCTAGCAGCCCTTTAGCTGCGCGGGCAAGCAGTATTCCGAACGCGATTGGCAGGGCAGCACCAGTCACATTCAGAAGCCAGAGCCCTACAAACACGACGAGCGCTAAGGCGTGGAGTAGCAGAGCTGCTTCTAGACGGGCAGGCTCTTGGCGAGCTCGCCGCAAGCGCACGCGCACGTACAGGATTGAGATCAGGGCGCGCCAGCCGATAATGAACCACAGGAGAAAGGCTGTCGGCAGCGCGAGACCGCCCGCTAAACCGATCGTAGGCGCGCTGGCACCTAGCGCCCACGCGCCGCTGATCTCAGCAAGCGCCTCGCGTCCGCGATTGCGTACCGCATAGCTCACCTGCAAGAGGGCCAACGGCGCAGCCAGCATGATCGGTATCAGAAAATCGCCCTGCGCCGTAAGCAACGCCAAGACGCCGCTAAGGAATGCCAAAGTGCCAAAGAGCACTGCAAAACGCTCTGCCAGCGCTGTACGCGCATAATACCTGCTGCGCAACCTATCCCTCAGGGCGGTTTTCAGGGGCTGTTGGAGCAGAAAGATGTTGATCGCCGCCACGCTCAAGGCAACACCTGGCCACGAGAATGCCACTAGCAAACCGAGCAAAATTGGCTCGAATAGGAAGCCCCAGCCGCCGTGTTCAGTTGGCAAGACAGCACTGCGCCACGAGCTGCGCGTTCTCGGAATTGAGGCACTCATGCTACCCTCTCTACGTCTCTAGGCGCTCAAGGTTGCTTCGCCAAGAAAGCAGGTTTAATCTGGACTTTCATACTGCTTAACATGTTTTGACGAACTATGAACATTCAGTTGACAATTCAAAAACATTGATTTTATAAAAATATCTCAATTTATCTTTGTGATACGTCAATTATTAAGGCATTGCAATGATATCTTGAAGGGCTATAATGCCTCGCGGAATATGCGCACGCAAACTGAAAAGAAAAGTATTCTCACATAGATTTAGCGAACTTAGATAAAAGATTTTAGGCTTGCCCGGGATTAGCTTTGCAGCGGGTGCCACAACCAAGAGAGTTAGCTGACAGTTTCTCCAAATGAATTTAACGGCGCGTTATAGATTTTGAAAATTAGGCGAATAGATTTAGCACAAGCAGCGGCCTACTGAAAACAGCCTGTCAAGCACAGGCTGTTTTTATCATGCTTAGGGCCGCTCTAAAATACGCTATACTCACGCCGATTGCCTAAACATCGCAGAAGTTGTGAGTAACCATGCCTCTTTTTGTGATTTTCGTCTTTGGCTCGATCATGCTGGGCGCTGGGGCAATGTTGGCGCCTGCTCTGCCAACACATAGCCCACGCATCGGCTTGGCAGCTACGCTTACCCTCGCCTTCGTGACGGCAGGTAGCATCTTCTATGCATCACTCTTCGGCTGGAACACCCTCGTCATAGACTACATGTGGTTTGCCGCATTGGTGGGCATCTTTTTCACCGGCACGCTCTCAGCCGGCATGTTCCGCACCGAAGCGGAAGGCGGCACCCGCGAGTACGAGGGCTGGACGGGCCCACGCGAGCTAGCCTTTTTTGCCACCATTGCCGTGATTTTCATCGCGCCAATCCTGATCCTGCCCGTGCCGCTAGATACTGACGCACAGGGCTTCGGCTACCTCGCACTGACGCTGCGTGAGAGTGGTAGCTTCACCACGCTGGCGCCGTTCTATCCTGAAGTTAACTGGTTGTACTCGCCCGCCTTCCCGATGCTAGTTGCCTATCTGAGCGAGCGCCTCAACGCCGGCATCCACACTATTCAGTTCGCCATTGGCGCCGTGCTATGCTTGATTTTCATCTGGACAGCTTACGACTTCGGCAACGAGCTCGACCCTGACATGGAGCGCGGTTCACGGCGCTACGGCATTGCGATGGCCTTCAGTGCGCTGATTGGGCTTGGACTCTTCCTTGCGTATATGGACTCGCACTTCACAGCGCTGCTCGGCTTGGTCTTTGCGCTCGCCTTCATGACTTTCGCTGTGCGCTACGCAAAAGAGGGACGCCGCGCTGACTTCATCGGAGCAGCGCTATGTTTAGGCTGTATGCCGCTGGCACAGCCCGATATGACCATCGTGCTCGGCTTGGGCTACGCGCCGTTCATCTTACTTACTTGGTTAGAGGGTCGGCATGACTGGCGCACCTTTCTGCCGCGCTGGCTCGGATTGGTGGCCGGCATACCGCTTGTAGCCGTGCTGGGCATCTCGCCTTGGCTGGCGCAGATTGCGCCGTTGCTAGGCAGCGAGATTCGCTCACCTTTTGAGATTAGTTTGAGTCACCTGTTAGTGATTGTAATCTATCACGGGGGGCTGATCGTCCTGCTGGCTGTGATCGGCATTGCCATTGGCTTGCGGCGGCGCAGCGTCTTGGATTTGACGATGATCGTGTGGCTACTGCTGGTGATCGACTTCTCCAGCTTGGGCATCTTGAAGGCGCTCTTTCCCAGCCTGCTGGCGCCGATCATCAAGTATGAGTATCCGTTCAGTGTAGCGTGGCATGGGCCGATCATCCCGTACACGTACTTAGGCGCTGCGGGCTTGCTGTGGCTCATCTCGCGGCGGCGCGAAGCCTTTGAATGCTGGCTGCGGCGCGCCAGTCTTCCGCTGATGGGCGCGGTTGTGGTGGTAGCGCTGTTCGTGGTCAACTTCCCAGAGCCGTTCCTGGTCTTCACCAAAAGCACGCCGATCCAGTTCTTCGGCGCTTTCTCCAGCCACGCTGATGTCGAGGCGATGCGCTGGTTGCAGCGGAATACGCGTCGAGACGTGCTGATCTTGAACCATCCCGGCCTGCATGAGGCAGATTGGGTACCGATCATCGCGCAGCGCAATGCCGTCTTCTTCCGTGGGCAGCCTTTCTTCAGCAATACAGAGCGCATCGAGGCGATGTGGGAAGATTTCCGCGCCTTCTGGCGTAACCCGCGCGATCCTGCCCACTATGCCCTCTTCGAGCGCTACGGCGTGGACTACGTCATCGTGCCGCAGCTGTTCGGCAATCCCGACTCGTTTGCGAGGATGTTCCGTTGGCGCCTGCCGCTGCCTGAGTACACGGTCTATGATGTGGCAGCAATTGCTGAGCTGCCCTACCTCGAGCGCGTTTTCGAGCAAGATGGTGCATATGTCTACCGCGTGAGGCGGATGCCGTGAATGTGCTGCACATAACGCCGTACTACGCGCCGGCTTGGGCGCTGGGCGGCGTGGTGCGCGCTGTGAGCGCGTTAGCTGAGGCGCAAGTCCAGCGGGGCGATGTGGTGCGCGTGCTAACTACTGACATCGCCGATCTGAAAGGTGGGCGGCTCGCAACGCTTGATGAGATGCGCAGCGGCGTGCACATCCAACGTGTCCCGAACATCTTTCCGCAGCTGCGGGCGCGCTACAACCTTTCTACACCGAAAAACTTCAGCAAACTATTGGGCGCGGCACTTCCGCAGGCACAGATTGTGCATTTGCACGAGTTCCGCACTATGGAGGCGCTGCTGCTCTTGCGCGCCAAGCCAAAGGCGCCGATCGTCCTCTCGCCGCACGGCACACTCAGCCCCAGCACGGGCCGCAGCGCTGCTAAACGGCTTTGGGACAAGCTGCTCGGCGGTCATATCGCGCGCGTGATCGCGGCAGTGGCAGCCCTGACTGAGACAGAGCGTCACGAAGTCGAGATGTGTTGGCGGCAGTTCAAGCTACCCATGCCAACGTTGCGCGTCATCCCAAACGGCGTGGACGAGGAGATCTGGGCAGGTTTGGCGCAACCGCGCCTCGAAGAGGACATCGCTGCCCTGCGACGACGTTTCAACATCGGCGATGTGCCGATCGTGCTGTTTCTGGGTCGGTTGCACACCCGTAAAGGACTGCAATATCTGCTCCCTGCCTTCGAGCGCGCCTTACGGAACGGCGCCGCTGGACACTTGCTGATCGTCGGCGCGGATGCGGGCATGCTAAGCCAGGTCGAGCGCCTGATCGGGACGCACGGGCTGCAAGGGCGCGTCACTATGACGGGCTTGCTAGAGGGGCGCCAGCGCATCGCTGCACTGGCGGGCGCAGAAATCTTTGTGCTGCCCGCCGTTGGCGAGGGCTTGCCCCTAGCGGCACTTGAGGCGGCTGCAAGCGGCTGCGCGCTGCTCTTGACTGAAGGATGCAATCTGCCTGAGGTGGCAGCACATGGCGCCGGTCTGATTGTTGAGAGGGATGTTGAGGCGTTGGCTGAAGCGCTGCAACGCTTGTTAGCGTTACCGAACATGCGGCAGGCGATGGGCGTCGCTGCGCGCCGATGGGCGGAAAGTGCTTTTCGCTGGCGCGGGATTGCCGAACAAATGGCACAACTCTATGCAGAGTGCGTTATACTATAAAAAAGTTTTTGCGGAGTTCTTTATGGTAGATGCCACACTTTCGAGTGCACCGCCCAGCCCACTTGCGGTGCTGCGCAACCGCCTCGAGCGCATTCTCAAAAGCTACTTATTCCGTTCGCTAGCGCAAGCGCTTTTCACGGTCTGGCTGGTGCTGACCGTCACCTTTGTGCTGATCCGCATGATGCCCGGCAATCCCGTAGATATCCTAGTAGACCGTTTGGTCTCGGAGCAAGGACTAACGCGGGATGAGGCGCTCTCACAGGCCGCTGCGATGTTCTCAGTAGACTTCAACGCGCCGATCCACGAGCAATACTTTCAATATTTGGGCAACTTGGTACGCGGCGATTTGGGCGTCTCGATTAGCTCAACTAACACGCCCGTAATTGAGATTATCGCGCGCTTCCTGCCGTGGACGCTCTTCAGCGTTGGTTTGGGGCTGCTGATTAGCTTTGTGCTCGGCTTGCTGATCGGCATGTTGATGGCCTATTGGCGCAACAGCATCTTTGATGTCGCCGTCTCGACGATCGCATCATTCTTGAGCAGCATCCCAAACTACCTACTGCCCATCCTCTTGATCTACCTGATCGGTGTGCAGTGGAAGCTGCTGCCTGTAGCGCGCATGCGCGGCACGTACGACCCCAAACTGACGCCCGGCTTCACCCCTGAATTCATCGCCAGTGTCCTACTCTATGCGATGCTGCCTGTGCTGACCTACGTGCTGAGCCAGATTGGGCATTGGGCGCTGAGCATGAAAAACAGCACGCTGAGCGTCTTAGGCGAGGAGTACGTGAATGCTGCTCATGCGCGTGGCTTGCCACAAGGTCGCATTCTGGTGGCATACGTCGGGCGGAACGCTTCCCTGCCGCTCTTCACACAGCTGGCACTCAGTATTGGCTCGGTAGTGGGCGGCGCGATCATCATTGAGCTGTTTTTCCTGTATCAGGGCATCGGCGTGCGGCTATTCGAGGCAATTGGCGCGCGCGACTATCCGCTAATGCAGGGCATTTTCCTGATGATCACGCTCTCGACTGTGCTCGCCAATTTGCTGGCAGACCTGCTCTACTCACAGCTTGATCCGCGTGTGCGGCTTGGCGAAGGCAAGTAGGAGCGCAAACATGACTAGTGCAACATCCAGTTTACCGCAATCGCGCCGCCTGCCGCTGCCGCGTCTGAGCGGCCTCTGGAAAGCCATTCGGCAGCATCCAAGCGGGGCGATCGGCCTGTTCGGCGTTACATTCTTCCTGCTGATGGCGCTCATCGGCCCACTGGTCGTGCCGCTGCCGAAAGTGAACGTTGAGGCGCGCAGTCAGCCGCCCTCTTTTGAGCACATCCTCGGGACCGATAATCAGGGCAAGGATATAGCAGCCCAGATCGTGCACGGCTCGCGACCTGTGATCACAGTCGCCGTGCTGACTGGGCTGATCACTACTGGGATAGCCATCACGCTTGGCGCGCTGTCGGCTTTCTGGGGCGGTCTGTTTGATCGTGTGGTAAACAGTGCTGCCAACTTTGTGCTGACTATTCCCTACCTGGTAGCAATGACCGTGCTGGCCAGCTTTATAAGGCTGAACAGCCCGATCACACAGGCGCTGATTCTTTCGTTATGGTC
>JBDNDQ010000084.1:0-12302 GCA_046719055.1 Aggregatilineales bacterium
GCCCGTGCCGTGGCTGCTATGGGGCAGCTACTTGCAGGTTGGCAAGAACACTGCCAAAGGCGATGGTTGGTACGCTGTGCGCTGAAAACAAAGAGGGGAGTGAGCTTATTGCCTATCGTAACGCATCTAATCGCCGAGACTTTCGGTACGCACATCAGCAAGCGCAGCGAACGCTTGCAGCTGACTAAGGGTAGTGAAGTCCTGCAGGAGGCGCCGCTGCTGCACTTGCAGATGGTCTTAATCGCTAGCTTGGGCGTTAGCATCTCGGCTGATGCTGTTGCTCAATGTTGTGAGCGCGGCATCCCCATCTACTACCTGGACGGCGAAGGGACTGCTTACGGCGCACTTTACTCAGCAGGCCTGACGGGGACTATCGAGACGCGCCGTGCCCAGCTGCGCGCCTACGATGATTGGCGCGGCAGGCATGTAGCGCTGGCTTTCGCCACTGCCAAGATTCACAGCCAGGCAGCCACCTTGCGCTACATGGCGAAAAACCGTCGCGAGAGCGACTCTGCTCACTACAAGCTGCTTAACGACGCTGCGCAAAGCATCCTTGAGGCGTTAGGGCGCCTTGAGCAGCTTGATGGCGGCGATCGGACGGTGGATGATGTGCGTGAGACAATCCTCGCTGCTGAGGGTAACGCCGCCAGGATCTACTGGGAAGCTGCGCGCAGCGTCATACCTGGTGAATACGGCTGGACAAAGCGCGAGGGGCGCGGTGCTAGAGATGCCGTCAACAGTTTGCTTAACTACGGCTACGGCATCCTCTACGGGCAGATCGAGCGCGCCATTGTACTAGCAGGGCTTGATCCTTATGCTGGCTTCATCCACACAGATCGACCGGGCAAGCCGTCGCTCGTCTTAGACTTGATCGAGGAATTTCGCTCTTTCACGATTGATCGCGCTGTATTTGGCTTAGTCAACCGTCACTTCACCGTCAAACAGCAAGAGGATGGCTTGCTCTGTGAAGAGACACGCCGCAGTTTCGCTGAAAAAATCTTGGCACACCTTGAGGCTGGTGTGCGCTACGAAGGCAAGAGCTATCCACTGCGCACGCTCATCCAGATGCAAGCACGTCAGCTGGCCTCTTTCTTGCGGGGCGAGCACGAGCGCTATGAGGGTTTCAAGTCAGGCTGGTGAACCCATATGCTGAATGTTCTGGTGATCTACGATATCAGTGATGATCGTATCCGCACCAAAGTGGCAGACGTCTGCCTGAATTACGGGTTGGATCGCATCCAAAACAGCGCTTTTGTTGGCATGCTGCCGCGCAGCCTGCAGGAAGAGCTCATGCTGCGCGTTGAGAAGCTGTTGGGCAATCAGACAGGCATCATCCAGCTGATCGCTGTTAGCCCAAAGGATTGGTCTAATCGCCTGGAGGTCTGCAATGCTTGACAGCGATGAGACGCTCTTCACAGTGACCGATCTCAAGCAGTTTACCTACTGCCGGCGCGTTTTTTACTACGAAACGTGCCTGCCCAACATTCGCCCAACTACATTCAGGATGCAACTGGGGCGAGAGACGCACGAAGCAGAGGCGAAACGCGCCTTGCGCCGCTCTCTCGAGGTCGTTGGGTTGCCCGATGGCATCCGCCATTTTGATGTAGACCTAGTTGCGCCTGGTCTTGGGCTGCGGGGGCGCCTTGATGAATTGATTGTACAAGGCGAGCCGCCACATGCCCTTGTACCGATCGACTACAAGTTCTCCAAGCAGCCAGGTGCTTCAGCTAAAATACAGTTAGCCGCCTACGCCATGATGCTGGAAGAGCTAACACAGCTTCGCGTCCCGTTTGGCTATCTCTACTTGATACCGCTGCGCCAAAATGTACAGGTCAAGTTCACTCAGCAGCTGCGTAATTCCGTCCGTGCAGCGCTCGTGCAGATGCACCACATCGCCCAAACGCAACACATGCCGCCACCTATCGAGGGCACTCGCCAGTGCATGCTGTGCGAGTTCAGGCGCTTTTGCAACGATGTGCTTTGAGAGCCGGCAGTGCTACAGCTGCAGGCGGGCCAACTCGTGATGGCGCCAGAACGTGAGCGCGTAGGCAGCCGCCTGATCAGGCGTCAGGTCGGTTGTATCTAGCACATCCAGGTTGCCCAGCGCCTGTAGCTTGCGTTCTTGGCGGATGTGGTGCAAGAAAGCGCTGCGAGCTCTTGGATCGTGAAAGTGGGCGCCGTGCTGAACATGCAAGCGGCGCAATATCTCGTTCAGCTGGCAGTGCAGCACCAGCAGCCAGTTGCTCTCTAGTAAGCGCAGGCGGATGTCTTCTTCCAGCAGCGGTGCGGCAGGCAGGCTGATAACAGCCCCGCGCTGCAGAGCGAACTCGGCGCACAGTGCCTTGAGGATGTTGCGGGCGTGCGCCTCGCCGTAGGTCTGGCGCAGATCGTCCAGTGAGTGTCCCTCGCGCAGCTGGACTTCGCTCTCAAGGTCTAGGCACGGTGCGTTAAGGGGGGCGGCAATGCGGCGGACTAGTGCGTAGCGGCTGGTGCCATCGTAGCCGCTGATGAGCAAATTGCGGTATGGTGTAAAAGGCTGCTGATCGCCCATCAACGCCATCCGTTATGCCATCTATCCAGCAGGGGCAGCAGCTCGTGCAAGCTGCGAATAACGGCATCGGGCACAATGTCGCGCTGGGTGGGTCTGCTGTTTGGTACAAGACGCAGCACAGCGCGCATACCCACGCCTTGTGCGCCCAGAATATCTGCCTCAAGGTTGTCGCCGACGAAGACAGCCTCTTCAGGGCGCGCCTCGATGCATTCGAGGGCTGCCTGGAAGATTTTAGGGTGTGGCTTGAGATAGCCAACATCCACAGCGGCAAAGCGGCAAGCGCTGAAGTACTCCAGCAGGCCGCAGGCGCGCAGCTCCTGATCGCGGAAGCGCATCGGCACTGAGGCGTTGGTCACCAAGCCAATTCGAATGCCGTGCTGTTGCAAGATGCTCAGCACCTCTTTCACTTCGGCAAAAGGGCGCACACCATCCATCAAGTTCCAGTCTAAGGCGCGCAGGCACGCTTCGCGATCGATGCATTCCTCAGGCACGCCGATCTCCACTAGCGCCTTGTACAGGGCTTCAGCGTAGCTGGGCGCTTTGAGGCTCTCTTCGGCGTACTCCCAGCCCTGCCGCGAGTAGTAGCGCACCAGATCGTAAAACTCGTTCGGATGCTCAATGGGCTGCACGGTCTGTGCGATATAAGCGCGCACATTCTCTAGGTGGCGGCGCTCATAGGTGATCCAGTCTACGCTGCGTGTACTCCAGTCCAGCAGCGTATCGTCCATGTCGAAAAGAACGGCTTTCAGCATCGTGGATTTCCGATCCCCTCTATCGGCAACGGCGCTATTATAGCAGACAAAGGTAGAATGTTTCGCCAAGTGGGCGGCCGCCGAACACACAGCCGCACAGTTTTTGCCAGAAATGCCCTTTGACAACTTGCCCGCTCTTGGCTAGAGTAGGGCGGTAACAGCCTACTCTCAGCCTCCTGGAGTGAAGATTAGCCGTGTCTGCTCGACCGTCTGAGTCCAATGGCGCTGCTGCGCCCACGCCATCGCAGGCGCAGCCCAAGCGTCAAGGCGTTAATACGCTCTCTGTGCATGGCGGCGATGACCGTCCGCGTGCGCATCAAGCCATCCCAATGCCGATCATCCAGACTGCCACTTACGCCTTCGCCGATACCGCCGACCTGATTAACTTCATGCAGCACAAAAGCTGGGGCGATGGCATCGTCGGGCGTGAGGAGTACGGCCGCTATGGCAATCCGACCGTCCAAGCTGTTGAGAGCAAGGTGGCAGCCCTTGAGGGCGCTGAAGATGCCGTCCTGTTTTCCTCTGGCATGGCGGCGATCACCTCGCTGCTCTTGGCCAGCCTGCCAACGGGCGCGCACATCGTGATGACGGGCGACTGTTATCGCCGCACCCGCCAATTCTGCCTGACCTTTCTCAAGCGGCTGGGCATCGAGACCACTATCGTACCCACTGGCGACTACGAGACGCTCGAGGCGGCTGTTCAGCCCAAGCGCACGCGCTTCATCCTCTCCGAGAGTCCGACCAACCCATATTTGCGCTGCGTAGACCTGGCCCGCATCGCCGAGATTGCCAAACGGCAGCGCGTCCAGACCATCATCGACAGCACCTTTGGCACGCCCATCAATCAGCTGCCGCTGCAGTACGGCATTGATTACGTCGTGCATAGCGCCACGAAATATTTAGGCGGCCATCACGACTTGTTGGCAGGCGTGGTGGCAGGCCGCAAAGATCGCATTGCGGCGCTGCGCGATGCGCGCGGCGTGCTGGGCGGCATCGTCGACCCGCAGAGCGCCTACCTGCTGGAGCGCGGCTTGAAGACGCTCGGTCTACGCGTGGCGCAACAGAACGCCACAGCGATGCAGGTGGCGCAGTACCTCGAGGCACATCCCAAGATTGAGCGCGTCTGGTATCCTGGCTTGCCCTCGCATCCCGATCACGCGATTGCCAAGAAGCAAATGAGCGGCTTCGGCGGCGTAGTCAGCTTCACGGTACGCGGCAGCCTTGAAGAGACCAGCCGCTTCATCGATGCTATGCAGATTCCCTACATTGCCCCTAGCTTGGGCGGTGTCGATAGCCTGATTGAGCAGCCTGCCTTAATGTCCTATTTTGAGAAAACGCCCGAAGAGCGCCTTGAGGTTGGCATCACTGGCAATTTGGTGCGTTTTGCCATCGGCGTGGAAGATGCTGACGATCTGATCGCCGACCTTGAACAGGCGCTGCGTGTGTTGCCATGAGCGTGCAAGCCGTCGAGGCAACTGCCAATGCGACGGTGGCTAACCTAGGCGTTGGCTTCGATGTTTTAGGCATGGCGCTGATGGAGCCGTACGACATCGTGCGTGCCGAGCGGAGGGCTGTAGAGGGCGTGCATATCGCTGCGATCACGGGCGATGGGGGCAAGCTCAGCCGCGATCCCTCGCGCAACACAGCTGGCATCGCTGCCGCACACGTCTTGCAGCAGATCGGGGCATCAGAGGGCGTGGCGCTGACCCTCCACAAGGGCTTGCCGCTGGCCAGTGGCTTGGGCAGCAGCGCGGCGAGTGCGGTGGCAGCGGCGGTGGCCGTCAATGCCTTGTTCGGCCAGCCGCTCGATCGGCCTGCGCTCTTGGCAGCGTGCCTGGAGGGCGAGGCAGTTGTCAGTGGGCGCCACGCCGATAACGTTGCGCCGTCGCTCTTTGGCGGCATCACGCTTGTGATGGGCACAACAGCCGAGAGCATCCACAGCCTGCCAGTGCCACCCGATCTGTACCTGGCACTCGCCACGCCCGCTATCCCTGTGCCTACAGCACAGGCCCGCGCCGTCTTGCCCAAGCAGGTGCCACTCAAGGCGATGGTGCATCAGACGGCGCAGGTGGCGCTGGTGGTGCATGCACTCCACACGGGCGATGTGGCGCTCTTAGGCGCGGCGATGGAGCGCGATAGCGTGGTTGAGCCCGCTCGCGCCCATCTGATGCGCGGCCTGGCAGAGGTGCGCGCGGCAGCCCGTGCCGTCGGCGCGCTCGGTACGGTTATCAGTGGCGCCGGGCCGACCCTGTGCTCAATCTGCGATTCAGCGGCGGTTGCCGAGCGCGTGGCAGCTGCGATGCAAACTGTTTACGCCGAGTTGAACGTACCCGCCGCTATCCGCGTAACCCAGCCTGCAGTGCACGGCGCGACGTGGCGCGCACTTTAGCCTTGCCGCACTGCGGCGATTCAGCTAGACTTAGGGCATGTTTTTCGATGAGGCAGTCATTCACGTCCGTAGTGGCGATGGCGGCGATGGGCTTGTCCACTTCCGCCGCGAGAAATATGTGCCGCGCGGCGGCCCGGATGGCGGCGATGGCGGGCGTGGCGGCGATGTTGTCTTGGTAGCAACGCGTCATATGAATACGCTCTACGCATTCAGGCACGCGCGTAAGTTCATCGCCGAGAATGGTAAAAATGGCGGCCCGAACAACCGCAGCGGCGCCAGTGCACCACCGCTGCGCATTGAGGTACCGCTGGGGACGGTCATCAAGGATGCCAATACGGGCGCCGTCATTGCTGATCTGGTTGAGCATGGTCAGGCGCTAGTGGTAGCCAAGGGCGGGCGCGGCGGGCGCGGCAATCAGCATTTTGCCACTAGCACTAATCAGGCGCCGCGCATGGCTGAGCGGGGTGCACCGGGCGAGGCGCGCGATCTGCGCCTTGAACTGCGCCTGATCGCTGATGTGGGCATTGTGGGCGTGCCCAACGCCGGCAAATCCACGCTGCTCTCGGTCATCAGCAACGCCAAACCGAAGATCGCGCCCTATCCCTTCACCACGCTCGAGCCGAACTTGGGTGTAGTCGTTGTCGGCGATAGAAACATTGTCTTCGCCGATATTCCAGGCTTAATCGAGGGCGCACACATGGGCGTCGGGCTAGGGCATGCCTTCCTGCGGCATGTGCAGCGCACACGCCTGCTCATCCACCTGCTCAACGGCGAGTCTGAGAACCCGCTGGCAGACTTCAACCAGATCAACGCTGAGCTGGCGCTCTTCGACCCGGAACTAGCGCACAAGCCGCAGATTGTGGCGCTCAACAAGCTAGATCTGCCTGAGGCGCAAGCGCGTTGGTCGGCTGTGGAGCGCGCGCTTAAACAGCGTGGCTACAGCATCATGGCGATCTCAGCCGCGACGGGCAGCGGCGTCCGTGAGTTGGTCAATCGCGTTGCTGCTGAGCTGGCTCAATTGCCTGCTCAAGTGCGTATCTTCGATCAAACGCCGACTTATACGCTCGAAGATGAGGCGCGGATGGCGTTTACGCTCTCGCGCGGCGAGCATGGCGAGTACATCGTGCGCGGCGAGGCAATCGAGCGCGCCGCCGCCATGACCTATTGGGAATTCGACGAGTCGGTGGCGCGTTTCCAGCGCATCTTAGAGACGCTCGGCATCACAAAGGCGCTCGAAGAAGCAGGCGTGCAGGTGGGCGATACTGTTTTCATTGGCGATTACGAGCTGGAGTGGGGCGAATAAGTGGACTACCTTGACGATCACAACGCTCAAGAGCCTGAGATGCTTCAAGTGCCTGAGCTACCGCGCCTAGGCGTTTTCGGCGGCACCTTCGATCCGCCGCATATCGGTCACCTGATCCTTGCACAGATCGTCTGTGATGCGCTCAATCTGGAGCGTGTAATCTTCGTGCCCGCGGCGCAGCCACCACACAAACAGGCTCAAGATGTGACGGCGCCTTTGCATCGCTTCGCCATGCTGCAGCGCGCTATTCAGGGCAATCCTCAGTTCGAAATTTCGCGCGTGGACATGGATCGGCAAGGCCCGCATTACACATCAGACATGCTGAGCATCTTACGTGCTCAGAATCGTGGCTATGAGCTATTTTTCTTGATAGGCGCCGACTCGCTCAGCGAGCTGATGACTTGGCGCGCGCCTGAGTGGATCATTGCCCAAGCTACCCTCGCCGTGATGCGCCGCCCTAACGTTCCCATCCATCTGGATGCGCTTGAAGCGCGCCTGCCCGGCGTGCGTGAACGGGTTGTGCTGGTCGATACTCCGCTGATCGAAATTGCCGCCAGCACGCTCCGCGACACCGTCCGCAGGGGGCACTCTATCCGCTACCAAGTGCCGGATGCTGTGCTCGAGTACATCCAGCAGCAGCGCCTGTACCGCTAGCGCAGGGGTCGTGCCATGAACCGCCTTCAGTCTGTTCTTGCTTCAGCCATTGCACCGCCTCATGCGCCCCTGAGCCAGGTGCAAGTTCGCGCCACGCTGGAAGAGGCGCTGGCTGGGCGCTTCACGGGCGGGCGGCTGCTAGTCTTGATGCCTGATCACACGCGTACGCTGCCCCTAGCGCTGCTCTTCCGCCTGCTGACCGATATCTTGCGCGACGCAAAGGCGCTCGACTTCATGGTTGCGCTCGGCACGCACCCACCACTGAGCGAAGCGGCGCTCTGCCGCCTGGTCGGCCTGACGCCTGAGGCGCGCCAGACGGAATATGCACACGTCGGCCTGCTCAACCACGCTTGGGACGACCCAAATGCGCTTGTGCAGCTCGGCGTGATTGAACGCGCTCAAGTGCAGGCAATCAGCGGCGCAGACTGGCATGAGTCGCTGGGCGGTGACGTGCCTATCCGCATCAATCGCGCTGCGCTCGCTTACGATCACATTCTGATCCTCTCGCCCGTCTTCCCGCACGAGGTGATCGGTTTCAGCGGCGGCGCCAAGTACTTATTCCCTGGTATCAGCGGCGCAGAGATCATCAACGTCTCGCATTGGTTGGGCGCCCTGCTGACCGTGCGGCGCGTGATCGGGATCAAGTGGACGCCCGTGCGCGCCCTGATCCATGCCGCTGCGGCGCTCCTGCCCACGCCCGTAACCCTGATCAGCATGACTGTCGAGGGGGATGGGCTCTCCAGCCTGTTCATCGGCGATTACATGACGGCATGGGAAGCTGCAGCTGATCAATCGGCGCTGCGGCACATCACGTGGCTCGATCAACCCGTCCAGCGCGTCCTTTCAGCAGCGCCACCCATGTACGATGAGCTGTGGGTCGCCTCGAAGGCGATGTACAAGCTCGATCCGGCTGTGGCGGATGGCGGCGAGATCATCATCTACGCGCCACATCTAGAGGTCGTCAGCCATGTGCACGGCGCTCATATCTACGCGGTGGGCTACCACATCCGCGATTACATCCTGCAGCACTGGGAGCGCCTGAAGCACATCCCGCTTGGTGTGCTGGCACACAGCACGCACGTGAAAGGCGATGGCGTGATGCAAGGCAGCCTCGAGCGCCCGCGCATCCATGTTGCCCTGGCTACGCAGATCAGCGCAGCCGACTGCGAACGGCTGAACTTAGGCTACTACGATCACCGTGCGATCGATCCTTCGGAGTGGCAGGGGCGCGAGGCGGATGGCATGCTGTACGTGCCAAAGGCGGGTGAGCGCCTTTACCGAGTGCGCGCAGAAGGCTGAGAGGCGCCATGCCGCTGCATCCCGACCGTTTTTTCAGCCCGGAGCCTGCTCAGCGCAGTGTTGCACGCCAACTGTACGCCCAAGTCGCTGATCTGCCGCTTGTGTGCCCGCACGGACACGTAGAGCCGCGCTTGTTCGCCGAGCCGAACTACCAATTCGAGTCACCGTTAGCGCTGCTTGTGCTGCCCGATCACTACTTGCTGCGGATGCTCTACTCGCAGGGCGTGGCGCTGGAGTCATTGGGCGTGCCCACCCTCGACGGGGCACCCTACGAGCGCGATCCGCGCCGTGCGTGGCGGCGCTTTGCTGAGCATTTCTACCTATTTCGCGGCACGCCCAGCGCCCTATGGCTCAACTACATCTTCGAGGCGATCTTCGACATTCAGGCGCGCCTGAGCGCCGAGACAGCTGACCTCTTCTACGATCACATCGCAGCACGTCTGGCAGCGCCCGACTTTCAGCCGCGCCGCCTATACGATCGCTTCAAGATCGAGGTGCTGTGCACGACCGACGCTGCAACCGATTCGCTCGATCAGCACGCCGCGATAGGCCGATCGGGCTGGCATGGGCGCATCCTGCCGACTTTCCGCCCCGATGGCGTGATCAACCTCGATGCAGCCGATTGGCACGCCAACCTCGAGCAGCTGAGCGCCTGTTCGGGCCTCCACATCCATGATTATCGCACCTTCATCCAGGCGCTAGAGGCGCGGCGCGCGTTCTTCCGCGCGATGGGCGCCGCAGCCAGCGATCACGGCGCCAGCTCACCCTACACAGCGCCCCTCAGCCACGCAGAGGCGGATGCCATCTTCCAGCGCGCCTTGCGCGGGACGGTCAGCGCGGATGAGGCGCGGCGCTTTACAGGTCACATGTTGATCGAATCAGCGCGCATGAGCGCTGAAGACGGTTTGGTGATGCAGCTGCACGTCGGCTCATTACGCGATCACAATCCCGCGCTTTTGCGGCGCTTCGGGCGCGATAAGGGCGCCGACATCCCGCAGCAAGCCGAGTTCACGCGCAACTTGAAGCCGCTCCTGGATGCCTTCGGCAACGATGCGCGCTTGACCTTGATCATCTTCACGCTGGATGAGGCCACCTATGCCCGTGAGCTGGCGCCTCTGGCAGGGCACTACCCTGCGCTGCGCTTGGGCGCGCCGTGGTGGTTCCACGATAGCCTGAACGGCATGGCACGCTACTTCGATCAGGTCATGGAGACGTGCGGCATCTACAACACGGCAGGCTTCAACGACGACACGCGCGCATTTCTCTCAATCCCGGCCCGCCACGACCTGTGGCGGCGCGCTGCCTGCAACTGGCTGGCCGGCTTGGTCGTGCGCAGCATCATCGATGAGGAAGAGGCGGCAGAGATGGCCATTCAGTTAGCCGTTGGCTTGGCGCGGCGCACTTACCGGCTATGAAGCACATCCTGGCCATTGATGTAGGCAGCTCATCGGCACGCCTGATCGTCTATCGCTGCGCTGAAGGCACTCTGACGGCGCTGTTCACGCTGAGCACACCACTCGCCTTCTACACAGACTCGAACGGCGCCTCTGAGATAGGCGCTGAAGCACTGCGGGCTGCCATCGAGCGCTTGCTGGATGCCGCTTGCGAGCGCCCTAATCTGCCACCGATAGACGCCCTCTGCATGGCGACGTTCGTGGGCAATTTGCTGGGCTTAGATGCGGACGGACAACCGCTCACGCCGATCTACACCTATGCTGATACCCGCTGCGCGCCACAAGCCGCGGCGCTGCGCTCTGAGCTGGGCGAGGCAGGGCTGCGCGAGTCACATCGGCGGGTTGGCTGCATGTTGCACACCGCCTATCACCCGCCGAAGCTGCTCTGGCTGGCTGAGCAGGGCATTCGTGCGCCGCATTGGACGGATTTTGCTACCTACCTGTATCGGACGTGGTTTGGGCGGGCGGATGTGCCGTGCAGCTACTCAGTGGCCTCGTGGAGTGGCCTTTTTGACGGTGTGGCACTCACTTGGGATGCGCTTTGGCTCGATCGGCTCGGCTTGCGCCACGAGCAGCTGCCTCCGTTGGCAGATTATAGTGCGGCGCAGCGCGGTCTGACAGATGAGTACCGAGCGCGCTGGCAGCCACTGCAGGATGTGCCGTTCTTCCTGGCAGTTGGCGATGGCGCCGCAGCGAACGTTGGCTCTGGGGCAGCGGCAAACGGCGAGACGGCGCTGACGATCGGCACAACAGCAGCCCTGCGCACTATCTCGACCGAGCACGAGCCGATGCTGCCCTTCGGCGCGTGGCGCTATCGCGTGGATGCAGAGCGGCATCTCATCGGCGGCGCAACTAGCGAAGGCGGTAACATCTTCCAATGGGTACGGCAGCATTTTCGTCTACCTGAGGGGGAGCTGCTTGAGCGTGCACTGCTAGAGCGCACTGCCGATTCACACGGCCTGACGTTTCTGCCGATGCTCGCCGGCGAGCGCGCGCCAAACTGGAATCCGAGCGCGCAGGGCACGCTGCACGGCGTGCGTCTCAGCACGACGGGCTTGGATGTGCTGCAGGCTGCGCTGGAGGGCGTGGCGCTGCGTTTGGCGGCGGTTGCGCGCCTGCTGAAGTTGCCTGAGGCGCCGCTGTGGGCGGGTGGTGGCGCGCTGCGCAGCTCGCGGGCGTGGGCGCAGATTGTGGCAGATGCGCTGAATGCTTCCTTGCGCCTTGTGGCAGAAGATGAGCCAACGGCACGGGGCGCAGCGCTCATGGCGCTTGCAGCGCTGGGCGAGGCGGCTTCAAGCGACCTACCGCCAGAGGTTGAGGCGATTATTTCGCCGCGTCCGGAGGGAGTTAGCGCACTGCGGGCTGCCTTTGCGCGCGGCGAGGCGCTCTACCGGGCGCTTTACAGCTGAGGGAAACAAAAACAGCACACTGAACTGCTGTGCTGTGTTTGCCTGCGTGTTCATCTTGGAGATGAGGGGACTCGAACCCCTGACTTCCTGCTTGCAAAGCAGGCGCTCTCCCAGCTGAGCTACATCCCCTAAAGGGCCGCGCTGCAGCGGCCTGTGGGTCAGACACGACTCGAACGTGTGACCTCTCGGTTATCAGCCGAGTGCTCTAACCAGCTGAGCTACTGACCCGCTTGCTCAAGGTCTTGATAGGCGCTCGGCGCCTGCCTTAACCGCTGAGTAGTGGCAAGAAACGTGCCAGGTGAGCAGCGAAGAAGTTCATCCGTTTAGGGATGCTCAACCAGCCTGGCGCACGCGAGAGGTTACTGAGAGTTCACCTGCGCGGGCGCACATGCTTTTAGAAAGGAGGTGATCCAGCCGCAGCTTCCGCTACAGCTACCTTGTTACGACTTCGTCCCAGTCACCAGCCCTGCCCTTGACGGCTGCCTCCTGTC
>JBDNDQ010000085.1:0-11610 GCA_046719055.1 Aggregatilineales bacterium
CCCGATTTTCGATATATTCGGCAATTTCATCGAACTGGTCAGGGATACAACCCGCAGCATACTGCTCAACTTCATCGAATTGGAATCGCCCAGAATGTCTGCACTTGGGCACTGAGAATCGTTTTCCAGTGGTCGGTGCCCGGTGATGCTGGGACTGTGTCGGAGTCCTGGTGGGTGGAGCGGCTTGCTGTTAGCATAACTGACCGCGTACTGTTAGAAGATTTGTGATCTTGCACTAAAACCCTCTTGCTGATTCACTTCCCGGCGTTCAAAGAACTAAAAAACTATGCTAACCGCCAGATTCTCTAATCTTATTGACGGCTGCTGTGGCCGTAATCGAGAAAAGAAACCAAGCGACCGCATCAATGCTGGCCAGCGCTCATTGGATGATAGTCCAGTCTGCCAAATTGGTGTCTGCTCAAGAATGCAACGACAACGCCAAGAATGACTATAATCATGACTAAAATCCAAGTGAGGGGACAGGATGGACGTCTTTGGCCTGCGGGAGCAGCTCATCCGCGATTATTCCAAGTATGCCAGCAGTTTCATTCAAATTCGCGATCAACGTCTGTATGAATCGGTTCATCGAAGCTTGCAGGAAGGGGTTTTCTGGCCTGACCCGCTTATACAACTCAATCCCAGTTTCGAGATCGGCGGCACAGTGGATGAACTCGTTGCTGAGGGCATCCTGCACGAAGAGTGCAAGCGCATCTTCCGCAAAGACAAGCAGAAAAACGGGTATCCCATCAGCTTTTATCGTCATCAGCGCGAAGCCATCGAGATTGCTCAGCAAGGGCATAATTACATCCTAACGACTGGCACGGGATCAGGCAAAAGCTTGGCCTACATCGTGCCGATTGTGGATCATGTCTTACGGCGCGGGAGTGGCAAGGGCATTCAGGCGATCATCGTCTATCCCATGAACGCGCTGGCGAACAGCCAAACGGGAGAGCTGAACAAATTCCTCAACGAGGGCTATCCACCGGGCGAATCCCCGGTGACTTTTGCTCGTTATACTGGGCAGGAGGATGACGAAGAGCGCCAACGCATCATAATGCATCCGCCGGATATCCTGCTGACCAATTACGTCATGCTGGAACTCATCATGACTCGCCCACGTGAGCGCGCCTTGATTGAACGAGCGAAGGGGCTGCGGTTTCTAGTGCTGGACGAGCTACACACCTACAGAGGACGGCAGGGGGCGGATGTGGCGCTGCTGGTGCGGCGTGTGCGCGAGCGCCTGGAAAGGCCGGAGCAGAAGTTGTTGTGCGTCGGCACATCCGCGACGCTGGCCGGCGAAGGTAGTTACGATGAGCAGCGGGCGCAGGTTGCTGAAATCGGCACACAGCTCTTCGGAGTGCCGGTCTTACCAGAACATGTCATCGGCGAGACATTAAGGCGCGCCACACCCCACAGGATCGATACAGCTGTGCTCAAGTCAGCGGTGGCTCAGGGTGAGAAACTCACTGCGCCCACCACCTACGCTGAATTTGTGGCGCACCCGCTGTCCTCATGGATTGAAAGCACCTTTGGCTTGCAGGAGAAAGACGGACGCCTGACGCGACAGAAACCCTGCAGCATTCAGACAGCCGCCCAAGCACTCAGCCAAGAAACCGGCACTGATAAAGCAACATGCGAAACCATCATTAAAAACTGGCTCATGGCCGCCTACCGGTGCGAAGCCGACCCCAACACCGGCTTTGCGCCTTTTGCCTTCCGCCTACACCAGTTCATCAGCCCAGGTGATACCGTCTACAGCACCATCGAGCCAGAGGATGTACGCTACGTCACACTGAACAGACAGCGTTTCACTCCCGGCAGCCGTGACAAAGTTCTGTTCCCATTGTGCTTCTGCCGTGAATGCGGACAGGAATACTACATGGTTCGCATCACAACCAACACAGATGGACAGCGACGGCGCGTGATGCCGCGTGAGTTCAACGACCGCCTGTCGGACGAAGACAGCGAAGCAGGCTACCTGTACATCAGTTCGCACAGGCCGTGGCCGCGCGACTTGAGTGAACTCATCGAGAGTAATCGCCTGCCAGATGAGTGGCTGGAGGAACGTAACGGCATGCGCTACATCCGCGCGCACCTGCGTAAGAAGCTGCCGTATCACATGCATGTTTTGCCGTCAGGCGAAGAAGCCGCATCGACCGCTGAGCTTGTCCAAGCTCAGGAATGTGTTTACATCCCGTCTCCATTCATGTTCTGCTTGAACTGTGGCGTATCGTATGGGCCGCGTCAAGAGGATTTCGGTAAGCTAGCAACGCTCAGCTCAGAAGGGCGCAGTAGTGCCACAACCCTGCTCAGCCTCTCAGCGATTCGTTCCCTGAAAACGAGCGATTTGCCTCAGCACGCCCAGAAACTATTGAGCTTCACAGATGACCGGCAGGATGCTTCGCTGCAAGCTGGGCACTTCAACGACTTCATCGAGGTTAGCTTGCTGCGTGCGGCAGTTTATCGGGCAGTTGCCTCTGCCGGTCCTGCTGGGTTGACACATGAAGTCATTGCCGAGAAAGTCTTCGAGGCACTTAATCTACCACTGGAACTCTACGCCAGCGATCCCGCAGTACGCTTTCAGGGCTTGCAGGAAACTCAGCGCGCCTTGAGGCAGGTGTTGGGCTACCGCATCTATCGCGATCTGCGGCGCGGCTGGCGCATTGCGCTGCCGAACCTGGAGCAGTGCGGTCTGCTGGAAATTGGCTATACCGATCTAGACGCAGTGTGCGAAGCTGAGGACGTCTGGGCAGATAAACATCCGGCGCTGGTAAAAGCTTCACCACAAACCCGCAAGACCATTGCCAAAACCTTGCTGGACTACATGCGGCGTGAACTGGCGATCAAGGTCGATTATCTGGACAGGAGCTATCAGGAGCGCATTCAGCAATTGAGCAGCCAGCGTCTGATCGAACCTTGGGCCATCGATGAAGATGAGAGGATGGAGTACGCCTCTATACTGATTCCGCGCTCATCAGCTGGCGACGATGGGCGCGGCAGCTACACTTACGTTTCAGCACGAGGCGGCTTCGGCATCTATCTGCGTCGTCTGGGCACGTTGGAAGGCAAAGGCAAAATTGGGCTGCAGGATACGGAGGCCATCATCCGCGGGCTGCTGGAAGGGCTGCGAGTTGCTGGGTTGGTAGAGGTCGTGCGCCAGCCAAAAGACGATAACGACGTGCCGGGCTATCAATTGGTGGCATCGGCGATGCGCTGGTACGCCGGAACAGGTGAACGCGCTTTTCATGATCCCATTCGCGTCCCTAACGAACCTCAAGAAGGTGGGCGCCCCAACGCCTTCTTTGTGGAGTTCTACAGAGATGTTGCCAGTTCATTAGCTGGATTGGAAGCGCACGAACACACTGCACAGGTGCCCTACAATGAGCGCGAAAAACGCGAAAAGCAGTTTCGCAGCGGTGAATTGCCCATCTTGTACTGCTCGCCGACGATGGAACTAGGGGTCGATATTGCCGAACTGAACGTGGTCAATATGCGGAATGTGCCACCCACACCTGCCAATTACGCTCAACGCAGCGGGCGCGCAGGGCGCAGCGGGCAACCGGCCCTAGTTTTCACCTATTGCTCAAGCGGTAGCCCGCACGATCAGTATTTCTTCAAGCGCCCCGAGCTCATGGTTGCGGGAGCAGTCGCGCCACCGCGCCTCGACCTGAGCAATGAGGATCTGTTACGGACACACATTCATGCTATCTGGCTGGCAGAGACAGGCATTGACCTGAAAGACACCCTCAAGGAAATTCTAGACATGAATGGTGACCCACCTTCATTGGCGCTGCTGCCGGAGATTCGCCAGCAGGCAGAGTCGAGCACAGCGCGGTCGGCAGCGCGCCAGCGCGCAGAACGCGTGCTGAAGACGATCTCAAATGTGCCTGATCTAGACAGGTTGCTGGAAGTCACGATGCAAAATGTCGCCCGCGCCTTTGACGAGACCTGTGAGCGTTGGCGCAGCCTGTATTTGTCGGCACTTAAGCAGGTCAAGGCGCAGGAGAACATCCGCCGTGACCCCACCCGCCAGCAGTCGGATAGGCATCAAGCAGAGCGACTGAGGCGCGAGGCACTATCACAAATCGACCTGCTGACCGAAGTAGGCAGCCTGGCACAATCCGACTTTTACAGTTATCGCTACTTCGCTACGGAAGGCTTTTTGCCGGGTTACAGCTTCCCGCGCCTGCCCCTATCGGCATTTATTCCAGCTCGCCGTGCCAATCAACCCGATAATTTTCTGTCTCGCCCGCGTTTCCTGGCCATTTCGGAGTTTGGCCCTCGCGCTATTATCTATCACGAGGGGTCGCGCTATCTGATCAACCAGGTCATCATGCCAGTGACGGATGATGAAGACGGGCCACTGACCTTGCAAATCAAGCAGTGCAGCCACTGCGGTTACGTGCATCCCGTAAAATCCGGCGTGGATTACGATCTGTGCCAGCGCTGCCAGAAGCCACTTGACCCACCCCTGCAATCCCTGCTGCGCTTGCAAAATGTGGTGACGAAGCGGCGTGACCGCATCAGCGCGGATGAAGAAAACCGCCTGCGCTTGGGCTATGACATTCGCACTGGTGTGCGCTTCCGCGAACGGGATGGCAAGCCGGATATTCACATGGCGCTGGTGAGTCATGAAGGGCGTCACATTGCCCACCTGACCTACGCGCAAACGGCCACTTTGTGGCGCATCAATCTGGGATGGGCAAGGCGCGAGAACAAGCAGCAATATGGTTTCGTGCTGGATATCGAGCGTGGTTACTGGGGACGAAACGAACAGAACGAAGATGATCCACAGGATCCCATGTCGGAGCGCAAACGGCGAGTGATCCCGTATGTGGAAGACAGCCGCAGCTGCCTATTGTTCGAGCCGGTCACAAGCCTAAGAATCGACCAAATGGCTTCCTTACAAGCCGCTCTCAAACGGGCTATTGAAGCTGTGTTTCAGCTTGAGGATAAGGAACTGGCGGCAGAGCCCCTACCGGATGAGAATAACCGCCGGATCCTGTTGTTCTACGAAGCGGCAGAAGGCGGGGCGGGCGTCTTGCGGCGGCTGGTGAATGATCCTGCAGCCCTGTCATCAGTCGCGCGTGAGGCATTGCGCATCTGTCACTTTGATCCCAACACAGGTGCGGATTTGCGACGTGCGCCACGCGCCCGCGAGGACTGCGAAGCCGCCTGCTATGACTGCCTGATGAGCTACGGCAACCAGCGTGAGCATCCCATCCTGGATCGCCAGGCCATCAGGGATTTGCTGAGGGAGCTGATGAACGCCAAAGTTAGCATCAGCCCAGTGGGCGAGAGCCGTGAGGCACACCTGCAAAAGCTGCTCAGCCTGTGTGAATCAGAGCTTGAGCGTGAATGGCTGCACAACCTGCATCAGCGTGGTCTACGTCTGCCGGATGCAGCTCAGGTCTACTTGGAAGGCTGCCAAACACGGCCTGACTTTCTCTACAACAGTGACGGCATATATGCGGCAATCTACATCGACGGCTCGCACCATGACTATCCACAGCGTCGGGAGCGTGACCGCCAACAGGCTAGTTGTATGGAAGATTACGGCTATCGCGTGATCCGCTTTGGCTACCGCGATGATTGGACAAAGCTTATCGAGCAAAACAAGCACATTTTTGGAGGCTGTTCATGAGTTTCGCCGTTGGATCACTAGTGCGGGTGCGCGGTCGGGAGTGGGTAGTGCTGCCTGAATCGACTGATGAGTTGATACGCTTGCGCCCGTTGGGAGGCACAGACGACGAAGAGACAGGGGTGTATACCCTGCTAGAAACCGTCGAACCGGCGCAGTTTGACTGGCCAGATCCGGAACAAATCGGGGATTATCGCTCGGCGCGCCTGTTGCGCGCAGCAGCACGGCTGGGCCTTCGTTCTAGCGCGGGGCCGTTTCGTTGCTTTGGCCGCATCAACGTCGAGCCGCGCCCCTATCAGCTCGTGCCCTTACTGATGGCCTTGAAACAAGACCCCGTACGCTTGCTGATTGCCGACGATGTTGGTATTGGCAAAACGATTGAGGCGCTGTTAGTGGCGCGTGAACTGCTCGACCGGGGCGAGATCAATCGACTGGCGGTGCTGTGCCCACCGCAGTTAGCGGAACAATGGCACGCTGAACTGCGTGAGAAGTTCTACATCGAAGCTGAATTGGTGCTGTCTAGCACCGCAACCCGTCTAGAGCGTCATCTGCGGACGGGTGAATCGCTGTTCGAGCGGCATCGCTTTGTGGTGGTTTCTACTGACTTCATCAAGTCAGAGCGGCGGCGCGATGAGTTCCTGCGCACTGCGCCTGATTTCATCATCGTGGACGAGGCACACGCCGTCGCCCATGCAGCCGACAGGCACGGGGGCAAACATCAGCGCTACAAGCTGGTTGCAGCGCTGGCGGAGAAGCCAGAACGTCATCTGATACTAGTGACAGCTACGCCCCACAGCGGTAAGGAAGAAGCCTTTCGCTCTCTGTTGGCGATGCTGAATCCTGATTTCGCGAACCTGCCCGACGATCTGGGAGGCCAGAAAAACGAAGCCTTGCGCCATGAAATCGCCCGCTACTTCGTCCAGCGGCGGCGGGCCGACATCCGAGCTTACATAAGTGAAATCACGCCTTTTCCAGAGCGAGATGCTACTGAAGCGACATACGAGCTCACGGATGCCTACAGGCGGCTGTTTGATCGCGTGTTGAGATACGCGCGTGAGACTGTGCGGCAGCGTGACGAAGGTTATCGCCAGCGGGTGCGTTGGTGGTCGGCGCTGGCATTGTTGCGTTCGCTGGCCTCCAGCCCTGCCGCTGCCGCCGCGACGCTTCGCAGCCGAGCCGCAACCAGCGAAGCCGTCAATGAAGCGGACGTAGACGAGATCGGGCGACGCACGGTGCTCGACCTAATGATAGATGAATCGGCGGAAGCAATCGACGTCATTCCCGGAAGTGACACCAGCGAACTGGAAAACGATGTGGATAAGCATCGCCGTCGTTTGCTGGACATGGCACGGGAGGCGGAGCAGCTGCAAGGAAAAGAAGATAGCAAACTGCAGAAGCTGATCGTCATCGTCAAGGACTTGCTGAGCAAGGGCTACAACCCGATTGTGTTCTGTCGTTTTATCCCAACTGTTGAATACGTGACCGCTGCGCTGCGTGAGGCGGCTTGCGACGCGGAAATCGCTGGTGTCACAGGCATACTGCCGCCAGCAGAACGTGAAGAGCGCGTGATGCAGTTGAGCCGCGCCCCCAAGCGTGTGCTGGTCTGCACGGACTGCCTGAGCGAGGGCATCAACCTACAACACAGTTTTGATGCCGTAGTGCATTATGACTTGTCGTGGAACCCCACGCGCCATGAACAGCGCGAAGGCCGTGTCGATCGTTACGGCCAGCCGAGCAGTCGGGTTAAGGTCGTGACCTACTACGGCACCGACAACCGTATCGACGGCATCGTGCTAGACGTCCTGTTAAGGAAGCACAAGACTATCCGCAATTCGCTAGGGATTTCTATCCCCTTTCCCGCCAACAGTGAGGAAGTCATTCAGGCTATCTTTGAGGGTTTGCTGCTGCGCGAGAACGACAGCTCCGGGCAGAGTGTGCTGCCCGGGCTTGAAGAGCATCTGAAACCACATCGCGATGAATTCGATCGGCAATGGGAAGCGGCCGCCGAACGCGAGAAACGCTCCCGCACACTGTTCGCCCAGCAGGCCATCAATGTGGATGAAGTGAAGGCCCAACTGGAGGCTGCTCGCGAAGCAGTCGGTTCAGGCATCGACATAGCGACGTTCATGAAGGATGCAGTGCAGATGTACGGGGGCACAGTATCCGAAAATGGCGCGCTGAGCTTCGACCTGACCGAAACGCCAGGCGGGCTGAGAGATATGCTCGGTAGAGACAAATTCGTCGCTCGGTTTGAACTGCCTGTCAAGGAGGGGGAGCTCTACCTGACGCGCACCCATCCGCTGGTGGAATCGCTGGCGGCCTACGTCATGAACACGGCGCTGGATCCTGTCGAGCTAGAAGAAAACCAGGCTCGCCCACGGCGCGCTGGAGCAATCCGCACGACTGCCGTGCAGCGGCGGACAACGCTGCTGCTGCTGCGCTTGCGCTACCACTTGATCACCCGGATCGATAACGCCGAGCGCCAACTGCTGGCCGAAGAAAGCCTGATGGTGGCTTTTGAAGGTGCGCCCGAGAGCCCAACGTGGCTCGAGCCATCTGCCGTAGAGCAGCTGCTTCAGGCCGAGCCGACCGAGAACATTCATCGCTCGGAGGCAGCAGAGTTTGTGCGGCGTGTGGTCGATAGCCGTGAGCATCTTGCGCAAGCCTTGAACGACATTGCTCGGCGGCGCGGGGATGAGCTGCTGGCGGCCCACGTAAAAGTGCGCGAGGCAGCTTACCGGCGCGGCGAACGTCGCCCGCGGCATCGGGTGGAGGCTCAGCTGCCGCCGGACGTTCTAGGTATCTATATCTTCTTACCTGCCATAGGAAGGTAGACCATGACTGCACGTAACAACATCTTCACTACCATTCGCACAGAAGGCGCGCTGCTGCCCGCTGATCTGCTCCAGCGCATCAGCGACGGTGCAAATCTCAATGGGCTGACCCCTGAGGACTACCACCACTCAGGCGAGAAACTTAACGAGGCCATCAATCGCTCGTGGAATGCGCTGCAAGCTGCGTGGCTGAGCTTCCGCGCTGCCCAAGAGCGCCTGCCCGAGTCAGACTCTGGCACGAGCATCACCCGCGACCGCTGGCTGCTGCCCCTGTTCCGCGAGCTGGGCTACGGGCGGCTGCAGACTATGCCTGCGGTTGAGATCGACGGGCGCAGTTACCCGATTTCGCACGGCTGGGAGCACGTCCCGGTGCACCTGCTCAGCTACAAACTCGAGCTGGATCGCCGCACGCGCGGCGCTGTGGGGGCCGCCTCCGCCAGCCCGCACAGCCTGCTGCAGGTCTTCCTCAACCGCAGCGAGAACCGCCTGTGGGGCTTCCTGAGCAACGGCTACAAGCTGCGGATCCTGCGCAAGAATGCCAGCCTGACGCGGCAGGCCTACGTCGAATTCGACCTTGAAGCCATGATGGACGGCGAGATCTACAGCGATTTTGTGCTGCTGTGGCTGCTGTGCCACCAATCGCGCGTGGAAGGCGAGCGCCCGTCTGACTGCTGGCTGGAAAAGTGGATGAAGAGCGCCCAAGAGCAGGGCACGCGCGCGCTTGACCAACTCCGCAAGAGTGTAGAACGTGCTATTGTTGAGCTTGGGTCAGGCTTCCTTGAACATCACGCCAACGCCAGCCTGCGTGACAAGCTCAAGAACGGCAAACTAAACGCCCAAGATTACTACCGCCAGCTGCTGCGGATGGTCTATCGCCTGTTGTTCCTGTTCGTGGCGGAAGATCGCGACCTGCTGCTCCACCCGGACGCGCCGCAGGATGCCCGTGAGCGCTACATCCGATACTATTCGACCCAGCGCCTGCGGCGCATGGCGCAGACCTTCAAAGGCACGCGCCACGCCGATGCATTTGAGGCTCTGCGGCTGGTGATGCGCCTGCTGAGCGGCGAGAAGCCAGACGCAGCCGCCGGGCTTGGCCTCGTCTCGTTGGGCTCGTTCTTGTTCAGCGACCGCGCCGTGGCCGATATCATCAGCTGCCAGCTCAGCAACCAGCGCTTGCTGGCTGCCATCCGCGCTCTATCGCTGACCTATGACGATAATGCCAAAGTCTACCGCAGTGTCGACTACAAAAATCTCGGGCCGGAAGAGCTGGGCAGCATCTTCGAGAGCCTGCTGGAGCTGCATCCGCAGATCAACATCTCGGCGTGTAAGTTCAGCCTTGAGACTGCCGCCGGCAACGAGCGCAAGACCACCGGCAGCTACTACACACCCGAGTCGCTCGTCCAGGCCCTGCTGGACTCGGCCCTCGATCCGGTGCTGAATCAGGCGGTGAAGAAGGGCGAGCAGGCGATCCTCGACTTAAAAGTGTGTGACCCAGCCTGCGGCAGCGGCCACTTCCTGATCGCAGCGGCTAACCGCATCGCTAAGGCGCTGGCTTTCGTCAGGACGGGCGAGGAAGAGCCCTCGCCTGTGACCCTTCAGCAGGCCAAGCGCGACGTGATCAGCCACTGCATCTACGGCGTCGATATCAACCCGATGGCGGTGGAGCTGTGCAAGGTCAGCCTGTGGCTGGAGGCGCTGGAGCCCGGCAAGCCCATCAGCTTCCTGGACCATCGCATCCTAGTGGGCAACAGCCTGCTGGGCACGACGCCCAAGTTGATGGCTGAGGGCATCCCTCAAGGGGCGTTCAAAGCGCTAGGGGGCGATGATCCTAAAGTGGTATCGAAGCTGAAGAAGCAGAACGAGCGAGAGCTGGCAAACCGCCGCACGGGCCAGCTCGACATGTTCGCCCACTTCGACCGCCTGACCAGAGCCGCCCACGAGCTGAACGAACTCACCGACGACACGCTGAAGGCGGTGCAGCACAAAGAGTCTCAGTACGCGGCGCTGGCCAACGATCCTGAATACATCAAGGCGCGCCTGCTGGCCGACGCCTGGTGTGCGGCCTTTGTGTGGGAGAGAAGGCGAGGTAGTGCGCTGCGGCCCATGACCGACCTGCTCTACCGCCACCTGCAAGATGACCCTTTTTCAGAAGATTTGAAGGCTGTGCGGGAATATGTGGTCGAGCTCAAGGAGCGCTACCATTTCTTCCACTGGCATCTGGCCTTCCCGGATGTGTTCAGCCTATCTTCAGAGAGTGGTTTCGATCGGAAGGGCTATAATAAGCAGACTGGCTGGTACGGCGGCTTCGACGTCGTGCTGGGCAACCCTCCGTGGGAGCGCATCAAGCTCCAAGAAGAAGAATGGTTTGAAAAGCGCGATCCGAGGATCGCCAAAGCCCCCAACGCTGATGCTCGCAAGCGCATGATCGAGCAGCTGAAACAATCTGATCTAGACTTATACACAGAATTTAAGGACAGTTTGCGCAAGGCTGAGGGCGAATCGCACTTCGTTCACGAGAGCGGCCGCTACCCACTGTGTGGGCGCGGTGACGTGAACACTTATGCGATCTTTGCCGAAACAGTGCGCCACATCATCCACGATCACGGGCGCGTAGGCTTGATCGTGCCCAGCGGCATCGCCACCGACAACACCACTAAGTTCTTCTTCCAAGACGTCGTGCGGATGGGCAGTTTGGTCAGCCTGTACGACTTTGAAAACCGCAAAGGTATATTTGAGGATGTGCATCGCAGCTATAAATTCTCGCTGCTGACGCTGCAGGGTAAGGGTGTGGGGGGGAAAGCCCAACGGCCTGAGTTTGCTTTTTTCCTGCACCGCGTGGAAGACTTAGATGACCCTGACCGGCGCTTGTCGCTCTCAGCGGAGGAGATTGCCATGCTCAACCCCAACACGCGCACACTGCCCATCTTCCGCAGCCCGCGCGATGTAGAAATCACAAAAGCTATTCATCAATGCATGCCCATCCTGGTTCACGAGGGCGAGCCAGGACAAAACTTATGGGGTGCCTCGTTTTTGCGCATGTTCGACATGTCCAACGACTCCGGTCTTTTCCGCACACGCGACGAGCTGGAGAGCGCCGGCTTCACGCTGCGGGGCAATCACGATCGGCGCCGTCTG
>JBDNDQ010000086.1:0-11495 GCA_046719055.1 Aggregatilineales bacterium
GAGCGCGCAAGCTGTTATCGAGGTAGGGGATCATCTCAGAGTTTTCAGGTGCATACAGCTCGTTGCCTTGCAACAAGCCCGCACGACGCAAGCGCTGCTCGATCTTTTCCGTGCCTTGCTCGGTCAGGAAGACGGTGCGCGTCTTGGGATCTTCCACGTAGTCGCCATCGGGCGCTTTCTCAGCGATGCTCTCTGGGCTGCTGGGCTTCAGGTCGCGCACCAGCTTGGCGAACAGCTGATAGTATTCACGTGGCTGCTCCGCCACGCCGCTAATGATGAGCGGCGTGCGCGCCTCATCGATCAAGATGTTGTCCACCTCATCGACAATGGCATAAACATGACCGCGCTGTACCATTTCCTCTTTAGTACGCACCATGTTGTCGCGCAGATAGTCGAAGCCAAATTCGTTGTTTGTGCCATAGGTGATATCGGCCTGGTACGCCTCGCGGCGCGAGATTGGGCGCAGATATTGATAGCGGTCGTCATCGCTGGCGAAGGTCGGATCATAGAGGAAAGAGCCGCGCGAAGGATCAGCAGCTGCGTTTTGGATCACGGCCGCGCGCAGACCCAAGAAGTGATAGATCGGGCCCATGCTCTGCAAGCCGAACTTGCTCAGATAGTCGTTGGGGGTGACGAGATGCGCGCCTCTGCCCGTTAGCGCGTTCAGGTAAAGTGGCAGCGTGGCGACGAGGGTCTTACCCTCGCCCGTCTTCATCTCGGCGATTTTGCCGTCGTGCAGCACCATGCCACCGATCAGCTGGACGTCGTAATGGCGTAGGCCAATGGTGCGCACAGAAGCTTCACGCACAACGGCGAATGCCTCTGGCAGCAGATCGTCTAGCGTCTCACCCTCGGCAAGGCGCTGACGGAATTCGTCAGTCTTGGCGCGCAGCTGATCGTTGGTGAGCGCTTTCATCTGCGCCTCAAGCTCGTTGATCACCTCGACAACCGCACGATAGCGTTTCAGATCGCGCTCGTTCGGATCGCCGAAGATGCCCTTAAGCACTTTCTTCAGAACCATACCCCACGTTTCCTCCAGAGTCTTTAACCGCAGACTCCGACTCCATAGTTTTGATCAGCGTGAAGGCGCCTTGAGCTAACGCCTGTGCAACAGCATAAGCATACATGCCGAAGAGCTGACTTGCAAGCTGTGGAGGGCTAGCTCTTGCAAAACGCTAACGTTTGGCGAAGCGCCACACTCGAAAATTGCGCCCGACGGTGAAAGTGCCTTCCGGCCTGCCGTGGCGCTCTAAGGCCACTAGAACGTCACGGCCATCGCTGCCCGTCGGCGTAAACCACACTGCCCGGCTGCCTGCCAGCGCCTGGCGCACAAACGTCTCTGTATCCGCTTGCGGATAGGGCAGCACCAAGAGGCGCGCAGGCCCTGTGTAGTAATAACCGATAGCGGGATCAGTTGCGCCACTCGTCGGATCGGCGGGCGTGACGATCAGCGTATCTTCTGCGGACGTGTTTTGCTGCAGAAAGACCGCCCAGGCCCGCCAATCGGCGGCTTTCTGATAGTTCTCAGCCCAGTAGGGCGCCAGTGCAGTCAGCTGAACGCTGATCAGTATGACGCCGATCAGAGCGCCCAACGGCGGGCGCGCTTGAGAGGCTAAGCGCGCCAAAATAAGAGTCCCAAACGGCACGACGGCGAGGATGTAGCGCGGATCAAAGACGTTCAGGCGCGTGGCAATCGCATAGAGCGCGATCAAGGGCAGGCTCAGGCTGAGCGCAAAGTAGAACCGCAGCCGCATAGGCAAAAAGAGGGCTCCGATTAGCAAAACGATCAGAGCCGACCCGCCAAAGGCAGGTGCGCTTAACTCGCCCAGCAGCAAAACTGACCAGAAATTCGGCAGAAGGGCGAGATCAGCGCTGCCGCGTGTGCCGCCGTAGCCGCTCTGCGCCAGCGCTATGCCCTGCACAAGGCTCGGTATGTGCGCGATCACGATTGCGCTGAAGGCTGTCAGCCAGGCGCGCAAGGCATGCCGCCGCAGGATCACCACATAGAGCGCATGCAGCGCTAGAGCAAATCCCTCGAGGAAAAACAGGTAGAGCGTAATGGTCTCCACAAGCGCGTAGAGCGCCCAAGCGCGCCACATCTTGCGATCGGCGGCCCGCACGAGCAAGTAGAACGCCAACGCGCTCAAGCCTGACCACAGCGCATAGTTGCGCACATCTTGGCTGTGCCAGATCAGGTAGGGATTGCATGCCCACAGCAGCAACGCCCAAAGCCCTGCGGAGTCGGCGCCTGTGCCGCGAAAAAGGTGGCGCGCCGCAGCGTAGACTGCTGCAGCCCCGATCAAGTTAGTGAGCGCGGGCAGCGCACGCAAGGCGACCTCGCGCTCGCCCGCCAGCGCGCGCCACGCGCCAAAGGCGAGGAAAGCGCCAAACGGATGCGGCTCGCGCCACGCCAAACCATTAGGCGCTGTTAGCTCGGCTAGAGGCAGTGTCCAGTAGCGCGCAGTGAAGGCCTCATCGCCACGAAGCGATTGCGCGCCCATGCCCAGAATGCGCAGCGCCGCCGCAATCAGGAGCGCCGCGGCGCACACAGCCAGCCGCGCCCGCATCACTCGATCTCTTCTTCGGTCGCCTCGTCAAAGGCTTTCTCGTCCAGGGTGGCGATCAGCGCCATCTCGATAGCGTGCATCTCCTCTTCGCTGAGCAGCTCGAAGCCCGTCTTGCGACGTTCGCGTTTCACCTCGCGCAAGGCATTCTTGATCGAGGGCTTCTTCTTCGGGCTAGCGTAGACAACGGGAATGCTGGGCTCTTCGAGCTCCAGCACAGCACGCGGATGCGTGAAGACGACGATCGGCTGCACCTCAATGCCCGAGTCCGGCAGGGCGGCATCGACGATTGCTTGCACATTAGCAGCATCAACGGCAGCATCCTCAAAGGGTCGGCCGATGCCTTCCTGCTTCATGAATTGGAAGAACGGCGCCAGCGGCCCGCGCCGCTTGTAGTCTAGCCAATGCTCACCAGTGACCTTGACCCGCGTGATCTGAAAGCGTGTCGTGAAGGTGTAGACTCCCTCAGGCGCAATCAAGATGTGATTGGCAGGCGGAAAGTAGTTAAAGAGCACACTGCGCCGATTGATGCCCGCCAAGCCTTCAGCGATCGCCTCTTCTGGGCGTGGTACGCGCACCCACTCGTTAGTCAGGCGCACCGAGAGCAGCGTGGTGACTAAGCCGATCGGCATCACCAAGCATGGCACAAAAACCAGCACATTGGGGTCGATGGTCAGAAAGTTGCTGAGGAGCAGACCCGTCGTCAGCACAAACAGGCTGACGAAGAACAAGATCGTGCCGAGACGGCGCCCTCGCTTGATACGCAGTTCGTTGGTGATAACGCGCATGGCGTGAGTATCCTTTTCTGTGGAGATGCAGATATGTTAAGTGTAGCCAGCTGCTATGGGCGCGGCGAGTCCATCAGTTGGCGGATCATCTCGGCTTCTTCGGGCGTCAGGTCTTTGCGCTCGGAGAGCTTCTTCATCGCCTGATCGCCCAGAAAGGCTTGCGTGAAGGCGGCGCGCTGAAAACTGATGGATGGGAAGCCGATGCCAGAGATTGGCACAGGCAGCATCTCGCCTGTCTCGCGGCTGCGGATGTCCTCACGGCGGATCAGCAGCAAGCTGCTCAATAAAAAGCCAACGCCAAGCCATTGTAGCGCCGTTAACTGATCGCCGAGCAAGATGAACGCGAGCAAAATTGCCACCGCCGTCTCTGAAATGCCGACCAAAACAGTCTGCAGGCTGCCCATGCGCTTGACGCTGAAGAACATTGTTAGGCGCGCCAGCGCGGTCGTGAGGCCGAGCGCAAGGATGGCATGGACGGTCTCGCTGCTGATTGGCGTAAAGTCGCGGCTGACGATCAGGCGGGCGATGACTACCACAACAGCCATTGTGGTCAGCACATAGAGCGCGACCGTCTGTGCGGGCATCTCGTAGAGCACGCGCTGGCTGAGAATGAAAGTACCTGCGAACAAGATGGCATTGCCGATCATCAGCCCAACGCCGAACCAATCGAACTCACGCTGCACGCCCTGTGTGATAAGCGCGACAGCGATCAGGGCTAGGAAAGCCCGTAGGAGCGTCCGCCGAGTGAGCTTGTGCCCATCAGCTGCTGCTAAAATGACCACAAAGATCAGGTATGTGCTGTTGAGCAGCTGTGCGACTGATGCGTCGAGGTAATTCAAGCCATTGTAGTAGAACAGCGAGCCGATCCCGTTCACCGTGCCGACCATGACGCAGCCAAGCAAGCCCGCAGGGTAGATGAAGATGTATCGGCGCCAAAAAATCAGGTAGATCGCCCACAAGATAGTGGCTGCGGCGATAGTCCGCAGAGCAGCGATGGTGAACGGATCGGCTTGCCCATTGAGCGCCAGCTTGCCCAGCACAGGCGCCATACCTAGAAAAGTGGGATACAGAGTCAGAGCGATGAGGCTGCGTGCGCTGGGATGTTCACTCACAGGTTTTGCTGGCTCCTCAAGTCAGGATGCGGCGCACAGCAGGCGCTTGGAACGGTAGGTCGATGTAGAAGGTGCTGCCAGGCAGCTTGACTTCGTCGCGCCCTTCGCTCTCCACCCAGATTTTGCCGCCGTGCGCTTCGATAATGCCTTTACAGATCGCTAAGCCTAGACCCAAGCCGCCACCACGAAAAGCTGTTTTGCTGGTGGAATGCAGCTGCGTGTTGTTGGCTGTGTAGAAGCGATCAAAGATGCGTTGTTGCTCATCTTTATCAATGCCGATGCCTGTATCTTTTACGGCGATCAGCACGCTGTTTGGATTGGTGCGCGCCGTCACGCTGATCACGCCGCCATCGGGCGTGTACTTAATGGCGTTGCCAATCACATTCGAGAGCGCGAGCGCCAGCAGATCGGCATCAGCATGCACCATCGTCGGGAACTGGCGCGCGTCATAGGTGAAGGACTGATTGCGCTGGCGTGCAATCTGCCCCATATCCTGAAAGACGCGCTCCATCGTCCGCATCAGATTGACCGGCCCGATAGCCAGCTCGATACGCCCTGTGGCAATGCGCGAGATGGTCAAAATTTCGTTGATCACGCCCGACATGCGCTCGATCGACTCGACCAAGCCATCCACAAATGCCTTCACCTCGGGCGATTCGCCTTTCAGCCGCTTGACGACCGGCGACTCTTGAATCAAACGGCTGTAGCCATAGATCAGCGTCATGGGTGTGCGCAGTTCGTGCGCCGTCAGCTGGATGAAGTCTTCTTTAATCTTATCGAGACGGCGCAGCTCAGCATTGCTCTGTTCCAGCTCGCGCACTTTCTGTTCAAGGCGCAGCACAAGCTCGCTGTTGTACTCAAACTGTGCCTGCGCCAGCGCATCAAGGCTGATCGCATCTTTAGCGCCAGAGAGGTAATGCGCCACTTGGCTGGGGAATGTATCGATGTCGATCGGCTTGGTTAGGTAGCCTGTCAAGCCAGCTGCAATGGCTTTCTCGCGTTCGCCCGCCTGACTTTGTGCGGTAAGCGCAACAATCGGCACGCTGCGGAAGCGCTCATCGGCGCGCAGGCGTGTTGTGATCTCACGCCCAGTCATGTCGGGCAAGTTGATGTCCATCAAGATGAGGTTCGGCAGGTATTTAGCTGCTGCCTCCAACCCTTCTAGGCCGCGCGAGGCTGAGACGACTCGGAAGCCGGCATCGCCCAACACACGCTCGACCAAAACCTGGCTGCCAGGATCATCTTCGATATACAGAATTGTGATGCGGTTATCCATAAGTGCTTTCTGCCTTAGCGCTTCAGCCCAGAGCCTTCACGATGCTTTGCAACAAGTCCTCATCCATAAAGGAGCCTTTCTGCAGCAGGCGCTCAATCTGACCGTTCAAGCGCAGGCGCTCGTGCGCGGTCAGTTCCTTTGCCGTCAGCACAATGATTGGGATGTGTGCCGTGTTCGGATCAGCTTTCAAGGCGTCGATCACGCTAAAGCCGTCGATATCGGGCATCATCAGGTCTGTGATGACGACGTCAGGCTTCAGACGTTCTACTAAAACTACTCCTTCCGCGCCGCCATTTGCCAAGTGCACCTCGTAGTTGCCTCGCATCTTCAGAATGCGCTCAATCAGTCTACCTGCATCGGTATTATCCTCAATGACCACGACGCGCCGTGCTGTTGTCTCCATTTGCTCAAGCGCAGCCAACAGGCCTTCGGCTGGCAGCGAAATCTTGCCGCTTTGCTCGCTCACATCCACCGAGCGCGCAAATTGATCGCCTAGAATCTGCTTTTCGACTGGGAAAGTATGCCCTGAGCAGTTGATGACGACGAGCTGATCGGGCTTGATGATGCCTCGCCGCGCCAACTTAATCAATCCGGCAAAGGCAACGGCTGTGGCAGGCTCAACCGAGAGCCCTTCAGTGCGCGCCACAAGGCGCAATGCGTTGAAGGCTTCCTCATCAGTTGCCTCCTCCATTGTGCCGCCGTGCGCTATGATCAGGTTGTTCAATTGCTCGTAGGCTCGCCCCGGATCGCCTGTTGAGAGCGTGGCAATGACGGTTTGCGGGTCTTCCACTGGCGTCGCCACTGTGCGTCCGTTTTTGAAGGCGCGCACCATCGGGGCGCAGCCAGCCGACTGAATCACCCCCAGTGCAGGAATTTTATCAGCCAAGCCCAGCTCGATCAGCTCCTCGAAACCTTTTGCCACCCCGATCGGCCCCATGCCGCCACTGACCGCTTGAATGAACCAATCCGGCGAGCGCCAGCCCAACTGCTGCGCAATCTCGAAAGCCATCGTCTTCATGCTCTCGACAGCGGCGATGCTCTTGATGCCCCGATCCACATATAGGCCGCGCTGCTTAGCAAAGCCATTGGCAACTACTTTGGTGTGATCGTAGGTGCCCGTCACTTTGATGACCTCGCCACCATAGAGTGCTGCTTCGCGCATTTTTTCGCCAGGCACCATGCTGGTCAGGAATGCCCAGAGCTTGATGCCCGCCCGTGCGGCAAAGGCCGAGTACGCAATCGCAACATTGCCTGTGGAGGCCACCACCGCCTCGCGGATGCCGCGTTCGCGCATGACCGAGATGGCGACTGAGGCCTGCCGATCCTTGAAAGAGGCTGTCGGGCCTTGCCGCTCATCCTTGATATAGAGGTGCTTTAAGCCCAGCAGCATGCCTAAGTTGCGCGCCTGAAGCAGCGGCGTGCCGCCCTCCCCAAGCGAGACAATGTTCTGTGTTTCGTAGAGCGGCAACAGCTCGTGATAGCGCCACAAGCCCGCCTCGCGTGCCATTACCTTGTCGATCCAGCCACTGCGCCGCAGCGCAGCCAGGTCGTAGCGCGCCCGCAAAATGCTCTCACCGCACTTCGGGCAGGCGCTCAGTGGGCGGTCGTAGGAACCAACCCAGTCACAGTACGTACATTGCAGCTCGATGCGCTTAGTGAACTTTGTCAAGGTATTTTACTCTCAAGCGACGTTGTGAACGTCAAAAGTTAGCCTGAGATTAATCATAACAACGATTCCCTGAACATGTAGTCACAGATTTCGCTAAGTTTTTGTGAAAAGCTGCCCGCTTGCGCTAGAATTGAGGAAATTCGGTTTGTAATTTAAGGCGCCCTTGTCATGCAATTGACTGCTAACACCTTCCCACAGGCGGCAGCTATCGCCTTGCAGGATATTCAGCTTCAAACAGCCCTGGAGCGCGGCACCACTAACGCCTATAATGGGCGTCTGCGCGCCATGAGCGAGGTGACTGACGCCAATGCGCTGCGGCATCAGGCGCGGGCTGCCAAATTGCGCGCCCTGCGTCATCTGCCTGATCTGCTGGAGCGTTTTGAGACGAACATCGCGCAGCGCGGCACAACTGTGCTATGGGCAGAGGACGCTGACACGTGCAACCGCTTGGTGATTGAGATCGCCCGTCATCACAACGTGGAGCGCATTGTCAAGAGCAAAAGCATGGCGACTGAAGAGACGAATCTCAATCACGCGCTCGAGGCGGCAGGCCTACACGTCATCGAGACCGACTTGGGCGAGTACATTGTGCAGCTGGATGGCGATACTCCCAGCCACATCGTCATGCCGATCATCCACAAGACCCGCGAGCAAGTGCGCGACCTATTCGCTGAAAAACTTGGCATGCCGCCCAGCGATGATCCTGAGGTGCTGACGGCTTTCGCCCGCCGGAAGCTGCGCCAAGCCTTCTTGAACGCCCAGATGGGCATCACTGGCGCCAACTTCCTGATCGCCGAGACAGGCACTGTTGTCATCGTGACCAATGAAGGCAATGGACGGATGTGCAGCAGCTTGCCGCCTGTACACGTCGTCATTGCGGGCATCGAGAAGGTCGTTGAGAGTTTGGCAGACTTCGCCACGCTTGTCCAGCTGCTGGCGCGCAGCGCCACAGGCCAGCGCCTATCTTCCTACGTCCATTTGATGGGCGGACCCGCTGCAACCGACGATCCCGACGGGCCGACCCACATGTATGTCATCCTGCTCGATAATGGGCGCAGCCGCATCCGCGAGACGGACTACGCCGAGTCTTTGGCGTGTATTCGCTGTGGCGCCTGCCTGAACGCCTGCCCGGTCTACCAAAACGTGGGAGGGCACGCCTACGGCTGGGTGTACTCAGGCCCGATTGGTGCGGTCGTCACCCCACTGCTGAAGGGCGTTGCCAACGCTGCACCACTGCCGCATGCTAGCAGTCTGTGTGGAGCGTGCCAAGCGGCGTGTCCTGTTTCGATCAACATCCCAGATATGCTCTTGCGCCTACGCGCCGACCTGGTAGCCGAGGGCCAGGCCCCCCCTGCTCTGAGTGCAGGCATCGCGGCGTGGGCGCGTGCAATGGCCTCACCAACCTTGTACGAGCTGGGCGGTGCCGCAGCGCGTTTGGCTACACGTACTCTGGCGGGTGCCAACGGGCAAGTAGGGCATATCCCCATCCCGCTGCTGGGCAACTGGACGACAAACCGTGACTTCCCGCCTTTTGCCCCTAAGTCATTCCGTCAGCTGTGGCGCGAACGCCAAAAGGGGAGCTGAGGCCGTGACGCTGGAGACGCGCATGGCGCGTGCCGCCATCCTTGCGCGGCTGCGCCAGAGCCAGCCCAATTTCTCTGAAGACCTGAGCGCACGTGAAGCGCCCTTACCCGTCACACAGCTGAGCTCAGCTGAAGCGGGCGAGCCTAACGCGCTTTTGGCGCGCTTCCGCGCTGAGGTAGAGCGGTTGAGCGTTGCTTTTCAGCAGGTGAGCGATGCCGAGAGTGCGCTTGATGCTGTGCTCGCCCTTGTGCGCGCCAACGGAGCGTCCGGCGCGTTATTGTGGGAGCATTTGCCGTTATCCGGCGTGGCAGCAGCGCTTCAGTCGATTGGTGTGCGGCCAATTGTACCGCGCGTGAGCGATGCACCACGCCACGAGATCTACCGAGCTTTGGATGACGTGCCTATCGGCATTAGCGGCGTGGATGCCGCCTGCGCTGCCACGGGGACGCTCATCCTAGCTGCTGAGCCAGGGCAAGGGCGCTTGCCCTCGCTCTTGCCACCAACTCACATCGCGCTTTTGCCGCGCCAACGGCTATTCCCTCGCCTTGAGGATTGGCTAAGCGTGCATGGCGCATCCACACTGGCGCGCTCGCGGAGTGTGATCTTCATCACAGGCCCGAGTCGCACGGGTGATATTGAGATGCAGATCATCTTGGGCGTGCACGGGCCGAAGCATCTGCACATTATTGTCTTCGATTGAACTTCAGCACTAGGAGTACTCTCACATGCTCAACATCGGCGTTTTGGCACTGCAAGGTGACTTCGCTGAGCATGCCGCAATGCTGCGGCAAATCGCTGCTAATCCGGTTGAAGTGCGCAAGCCGGAGCAGCTCGCCGATCTGCATGGGCTGATCATTCCAGGCGGCGAGAGCACCACAATCAGCCGCGTGGCGCACGCCAGCGGGCTTTTCGAGCCGCTCCGTCAGTTCACCATGTACAAGCCAACTTGGGGCACATGCGCCGGCGCAATTTTGCTGGCTAAGCAAATCACCGGGCAGGCGGCGCACTTGGGCGTGATGGATATCACGGTCACGCGCAATGCTTTCGGCCGCCAAATTGATAGCTTCAGCACCGATCTGGTCGTAGAAGGCTTCGACGCGCCCTTGCGCGCCGTGTTCATCCGTGCACCGATCATCGAGTCGGTCGGTCCGGGGGTGCGCATTCTGGCCCGCCTGCGCGATGGGCGCATTGTGGCAGCACAGCAAGGTCACTTGCTGGTGACCGCCTTTCATCCAGAACTGACGCCTGATACACGCCTGCACACCTACTTTTTGGACATGTGCTACCAGCAGCGCGCGATCGTGTAGTCTAGCGCAGCAGCCAGCCCTCAAAATCTTGACTGAGCTGGCGGCGCGTCTTGCCGATCGTCATCTGCAGCGCCTGATCGAACGGTATATGGCGCGCCGTGGCAATGTGAATGCGCTGAAATGCCTCAATGCCATAGGTCGCAATGACATAATCAACCAGAGCAGCGCCCACAAAGTAGGTTGCAGCGGGATTGCGATCGGAAAGATGGCGATTGGTGCGACTGAGATCAGGCATCCCAAAGCGGCGCACGAAATCTCGGGTCAGCTGCACGTTATTTTGATTGTTGCGTTCCTCAAGGTAACTCGCTGCGCCTTCGATCCACCAGCGCGGCACATCGTCATCGCGCATAGACTGAAACTGAAATAGATGCGTTAATTCGTGCTGAATCACCGCATAGACTGTAAACTCAAGCGACTCGTAGAAGGTGACAACCGCTCCACCCCAGACTCCGCTAGCCAGCCCGATGAAGCGATCGGCAACCTGTGGTGGCGCCCACGCTCGGAAATGGCGCGGCTGATTGTAAAAGACAATGTGTGGCTTGTAGAGCAAGCGGTAGCCGAAAAAGCGCTCCAGGCGCTCAACGGCGTGATCGACGCCACGCCCGATGAAAGCGATATCGGCGGCGCTGCGCGCATAGGTGAAGACGACGGCATGGCGCGTCTCAGTGCGCGTCCAGTTGTGGAAGCGCGTATCGCTGTATTCATTGAACTGAGGCGGCGTGCGCCATTGCTTGCCGTTTTGGTCGGTCAGCACGAACCACCACTCAAGCTTCTGCCAAGGGATTTGCAACGCCAGCTGATCGTTGAAGACGAAGCTAATCTCGACTGTTTCACCCGCACGCTTTTGTGGTATGCGCACAGGAAACGAAAACAAGACCAAGCCTGCGTTCTGGGTGTAGTAGACGCGCGCCTGCCGAATAGGCGACTCAGGCGTTAGGCGCACGCTCAAGACAGCCCGCTGAGGAAAATTGCTGACAAAGCTTGCCTCGGCCGAGATGATCGGCAGGTCGTCCCGGCGCTCTTCCGTGATTGCTTCTGTGATCTTGAAGGTCTGGGGTGGCGTGCGCAACAGATTGCCATCTTGCGCCTCGACCAGCCACTCGTAGACGATCTGATCCTCGTGCGGCGGCATTTGGGCGATCGCCATCGTGTGTGCAATTGGGCTTTTGAGTGTCTCGCCGAGTTTTTGGGGCGG
>JBDNDQ010000087.1:0-11082 GCA_046719055.1 Aggregatilineales bacterium
TCTTTCCGCCCTACTTTGAGGTGCGTCTGAACAACCAGCTCATCTACGAAGCATCCTTCACCACCACCCAAACAACGCCACAGAGCATCGCCGTGCCGCTGCCGCTGAGTGCGATCAACACCGAGCGCGCTCGGCAGACCGTCGCTCTATCAATCGATGCGCGTGATCATTGCTTCTCCAATCGACAAGCGCGCCTGTTGATCCGCTCCGATCTCTCTTACCTGCACTTCGAGTACGAGCGTCTGAAGCCGACCTTGAGCCTGGCGCTCTTCCCGCGTCCGTTCTATAACAACCTGCCCGCCAATCAGCTTGAGACCGTCTTCCTCGTCCTGGCCGATGCCTTCACGCCGAGCGATCTAGAAAATGCGCTCAGTTTGGCGGCAGGCATCGGCAAGCTGACGGGCAATCAAGTGCGCCTGCGAGTCACGACGCCCAGCGCGCTAGACCCTGAGAGCCGCCGCGAGAACAACTTGATCCTGCTCGGCAAGCCTGCCGAACACGCTTTGCTCGCTCAACTGTACACCGAAAATCTCCTGCCAACCCGTTACGACGCCGCCACGAACGCCTTCAGGGTTGGCGAGACTGACATCGCCCCTGAAGAAGGGATCGTCCAGCTCATTGCGCACCCCGAGAACCCGCATCTCGCCATCATGGCTTTCACAGGCAGCACCGACCGCGCCATTCAGAAGGGTGTGCGCGCCTTTGCGGGCAGGCTGGATGCCTTGGGCTTGGAAGGCTCGCTCGCTATCGTGCGGGATGTGCGGCCGCTCTCGCAGCAGCGTGTGGGAGAGGCTCTGCGCGAGGTGCAGACCTTCGCCGATCTGGGCATCGAGACGACTACGACATTCGGCGTTGGCTCGCAGTTCGCCGACTTCCGCTTTGTCGTGCCGAATGGGGTGCGCATCAGCGAGGCGGCGTACATCGAGCTCGTCTTCGACTACTCGGATACGCTCAAAGAGGCGCAGACCAGCCTGAACATTCTCCTAAACGAGATACCGATCAACAGCCTGAACATCGGGACGGGCAGCGATTATGCAGCGCGTCTGGGCCCGCACCGCGTCCGCGCCCCGATCCCGCCATCAGCTGTGCGGACGGGCGAAGGGAATATCTTGACGGTGCAGGTCGAATCGCGCGGCAATTGGGGCTGCAACTTGCCCAACCCTGCCACGATTTGGCTGAACGTGCGCCCAGAGAGCGTGCTATCCTTGCCGCGCGCTGCCTTCGATGTGGCGCTGCGCCCGCCTCTGGTCTCAGACTTCCCCGTGCCGTTCAGTGAGTATTCCGACCTGCAGGATGTGCTGTTCATCCTGCCTGATCAGCCCAGCCTGACTGAGATCGAGCACGCATTGCGCCTGATGGCCCGACTCGGGACGCTGACAGAGAACGGCGAACGCTTCGCGCCGCGCCTTGCGCTTGGCGCGGCGCTGCCCAGCGGCGTGGATTTGGCACAGTATCACATCATCCTATACGGCAGACCGTCCACCAACAGCCTGCTGCGCAGCATCAACGATAAATTGGCGCAGCCGTTCGCCGCCGGTACGGATTCACTTGAACAGAGGCTTGACGATGTCATCTTGCGTCTGCCGCCAGGCTTTGAGATCGGCGTGCTGCAGGCCCAGCCTTCGTTATGGAATCCGCGCCGCGTCCTGCTGACGATCACGGGCACCAGCAGCGCCGGCGAGACCTTCGCCATGCTGGCGATGCAAGCCGTCACCTTCTTTCGCGGCGATCTGAACGGCAACATCGTCTATGTGACGCAAAATAGCGTCTACGCTGCCAACACCTATCGCAGTCAGTACGCTGTGGATATCGAGGCTGACATCCCGACGCTCGTAGCAGAGACTACGCTTGCCGCGAATGCCACGCCGACACCTAACCGCGTCTTCACAGTCACGCCTGGCCCCACCGAGACGCCCACACCGACCGTCACGCCAAGCCTGACACCGACGCCCTCGCCGATCTTCAGCCCAACGCCCCTTGTGCCTTCGCCAACGCCGCTGCCCACTTTCGAGCCGCTGCCGGCTGAAGGGCTGCGCGTCGAGACGCCCGACCCACCCGCGTGGATTCCGATCCTGATCGCGCTTACGGCGGGCGTCTTGCTGGCGACAGGCGCTTTCGGGTTATGGTCGTTGGTGCGGGCGATGCGGGCGCGCCGCCAGGAGTAGCGCTGTGCCAGAGCCGCGCCGCGCTTACAAAGTGCTGCTGATAGATCTAGCGCGCAGCTACGGCGGCGCTGAGGTGCGCGTTCAGACGCAGGCGCTGGGGCTGCTAGAGGCGACGCAAGGCTGTGTTGTTGCCGTCTTGCACGGGAGTCCGCTCCACCAGCGCTTGACGAGGCAAGGGCTACCCTGCCTCGCCCTCGAGTCAGGGCGCGCTAGTCCCGCTCTCGCTCTACGCTTATGCGCCTTCATCAAGCGCCACGGCTGCGGTGTGGTGGATGCGCATAATGTCCAATCTATCTTCTGGGGTCACCTGGCGGGGCGCCTTGCGGGCGTGCGCGCTTGCGTGGCCACCCTTCACAGCGATTATGGCGCTGAGTATCCAGGCTTGAAAGGCGTGTTCTACGAAAGTGTGCTGCGCTTGAATCGCCTGATGGCGCGCCAATACATCACAGTGACCGAGACGCTGCAAGCAAAGGCGGAACAGCAAGGCTTGGGCAAGCGTGCCACCCTGATTCACAACGCTGTGCCGATTCCACCGCTGCCCTTGCCAGCCCCTGACCAGGCGCTGCGCGCTGCGTGGGGTGCCGCCCCAGGGGACTTTGTGATCGGCATTGTAGCGCGCCTGAAGCCTGTCAAAGGGCATCGCTACCTGCTCGAGGCGATGGCCAAAGCCCTCGATCTGCCTGTACGCCTGGTCGTGATCGGGGAGGGGCCGCTGCGCGCTGAGCTTGAGGTGCAAGCGGCAGCGCTGGGCATTGCGACGCGCGTTCACTTCACGGGTTTCTGTGAGGATGTGCCTCGCTTGCTGCCATCTCTAGATTGCGTCTGCTTAGCGTCTCTTTCAGAGGCGCTGCCGTATGCCGTGCTAGAAGGGGCGGCATATGGGCGTCCATTGTTGTGTACGGCAGTCGGCGGCCTGGCGACTCTGCTCGAAGACGGCGTGACAGCGCGCCTTGTGCCGCCTCAGGATGCAGCGGCGCTAGCGGAGGGCATCCGCCAGCTGGCAACTCAGCGCGATTGGGCGCGTCAGCTGGGCATGAACGCCTATCACATGGTCGCCGCGCGTTTTAGCCAAACTGTCATGCTCGAAAAAGTCCTTCAAGTGTATGATAGAGCTGTGGCTAGTGGCTGAAGGAGATGGCTCTGCATGGCGAGACGCTCGCAGCTTGTCATTGCCGCGTTGGCGCGTCTGGGTGTGCCGCGCCTGCTCGATACATTCTGGGGCAAAAATCGCCTGACTGTGCTCGCCTATCATCGCATCACCGATGCTGCGGCGCCTGACTTTGTAGGCTACCCGCCGAATGTCAGCGCCACACCGCAGATGTTTGCTTCCCAAATGGCGTGGATTGCCAAGCGCTTCAACGTCATCAGCTTGCCCGTGCTGCATGCGTTTCTGCTCAAGGGGCGCCCGCTGCCATCGCGCCCGCTGCTGATCACCTTTGATGATGGCTACCTCGATAACTATCAGCATGCCTTCCCCGTCCTGAAGCGGCTGCAGCTGCCGGCTGTCATCTTCCTGATGACCTCGCGCATGGATAATCCTGTGCCACCTTGGTGGGATGAATGCGCGCAATACTTGGCGCAGACTGAGCACGAGCAGGCTGATCTGCCGCTGATTGGCATCTGCGATCTCAGCACAGCTCAGGCGCGTCGCACTGCCACTGATCGTCTCTTGCGCGCCTTGAAGCGCATCCCGGAGGCGGAGAAACACGCTGCGATCCGCGCCGTGCGCGAGCGATTAGATGTGCCGCCGCCAAGCGCCGATCTGCCCCTGTTCGTCAACTGGGATCAGGTGCGCGAGATGGTCGCAGCTGATATCGCCTGCATGCCCCACACGGTCAATCATCCGATCCTGACGCGCGTGAGCGCCGAAGAAGCCTACCGCGAGCTAGCCGAGTCGAAGGCGCACATCGAGGCACAGACCGACCAGCCAGCTAGCGCCTTCGCCTATCCAAACGGCACGCCTCACGACTACAACCAGGCGATCATCCAAATGTTGCGCGAGCTCGATTTTCAAAGTGCCTACACGCTCATGCCTGCACCGATGCCTCTACGGGCCGTCCGCCGCTATCCGATGCAAATTCGGCGTGCCTTCCTGCTCTACAAGGACTCCTTCGATCTGTTCAAGCTGAAGGTCATGGGCTTGCCCGCACTTGCGACGTGGGCGCGCTACTACGCGGAGAACTGACTATGCGCGTGTTACTCATGCTCAGCAGCATGGCGATGGGTGGCGCTGAGCGCAACATTGCAGCTGTACTGCCACATCTGAGCGCTCAAGAGGATATCCAGCTGACGCTTGGCACACTCAACATGCGCCGCGATAGCCCTCTCGCTGCCTTAGTGGCGCAAAGTGGCGTGCCGCGCTTCGATCTGGGCGCGCGGCGCATGGTCGACTGGCAGGCCTGGCGGCGCTACACAGACTTCTTGCGCCGTGAGCGGATCGACCTAGTTCACTCACAGGATCAGGACACTAATATCTATAATGCGCTCTCGCGGCGCCTGCTGGGCGTGCCTTCGGTCATGACGCGCCATGTCATGTTCGAGCCGTTCACAAACCTCAAGACCCGTCTACGCGCCCAATTGGTGCTGATCGCGGCTCGCTGCGGCGCCGATCGCGTCATTGCGGTCTCGGAGGCAGTGCGCCAGCAATTTGCGCGGCAAGCGCGCCTACCGCTCGAGCATATCGAGACCGTCTACAACGGCGTTGAGCTGGAAAAATTCGCCACACGCGCTCAGCGCGCTGTAACTCGGGCTAAGCTCGGCTCGGCCCAAGATACGCCCATTGTGATCATGGTGGCAGTGCTGCGCGGCGGCAAAGGGCATGAGGTGCTCTTTGAGGCGGCGCCGTTGTTACGCCAGCGCGTGCCGAACGTTCAGATTATGCTGGTGGGCGATGGCGAAGAGCGAGCTAAGTTGGAGTCGCTGGCGGCGCCGCACGCGGATCACATCCATTTTCTTGGTCAGCGCATGGATGTGCCTGAGCTGCTGGGCGCCTCAGACGTCTTGGCGCTGCCAAGCTGGAGTGAAGCCCTGCCGACTGTGCTGATCGAAGCCGGCGCGGCGGGTTTGCCGTGCGTGGCAACCGACGTTGGTGGGGCGCGCGAGATTGTGATCGACGGCCAGACGGGCTACATCATCCCGAAGGGCGACCCGGCGGCGCTGGCAGCGCGTCTGGCTGACGTGCTGAGCGACTCGGCACGCGCACATCGGATGGGCGAGGCAGCGCTGCAGCGCGTATCGAGCATTTTCACGCTGCCGCAGCAGGCGCGGCGCACAGTTGAGGTCTATCGGCGTGTGTTGGCGCGCCATAACAAGCAGCGTATATCTCCTCAGCTAGATTGAAAGCGGCCTTGACATTCTGAATGGCTGAATCAATAATTTCAAGTACAATGTGAAGATAGAAAAGCGTATCATGCATCCCGCGCCGACCATCTGCCCAATTTGCGGTGAAAGCCTGACCATCACACGCCTGCACTGCCCACATTGTGAGACCAGCATCGAGGGACACTTTTTTGCAGGCAGGTTGGGGCGGCTCTCCGCAGCACAGCTGGAGTTTGTCGAGGTTTTCCTGCTGTGTGAGGGTAAGATCAAGGCTGTAGAAGAGCGTCTGGGCATTTCATATCCAACAGTGCGCGCACGCCTGCGCGAGGTGATCGCTGCTATGGGCTATCAGCCTGCTGAGGATGACTCCATGCCGCTGAGCGAGGCAGAGCGCCGCCGTGTGCTGGATGACCTTGCCGAAGGGCGCATCTCGCTCGATGAAGCGCTCAGCGCATTGCGCGGACGCTAAAAATGTTTGAAAAGGCTCTTAGAGCCAGAAAGGTTAGCCCTATGAGCGAAGAAGTCGTTTTATGCCAGCGCATCAGCGCGCCGCTGCAGTTGAATATCGGCTACATCGGCGGCGACCTACTCCTGGAAGGCAGCCCGAGCGATGAGCTGCTCATCAGTGGCGATGGCGTACAGATCGAGCGCCCGGCTGACGGCGTGCTCAGACTTGAAGGCGACGCTGGCTGCCACGTGCGCGTGCCGCGTATGGTCTCGGTGCGCGTGGAGGCTGTGAATGGTGATTTGCGCGCTGCTGATCTAGTCAACTCGCTCTCTATTGGGCAGTGCCACGCCGATCTAACTGTGCGAACGCTCGGCGCAAGGCTGGATGTGCAAAACATCGCTGGTGACGCGCGCATTGCTGATGTGGATGGCGATGTGCACATCGGGAGCGTTGGCGCCGATTTAATCCTGCGGGGCATTGACGGCTCGGTTCGGATTGAGCAAGTCGGCGCTGATTTAGACGTGAAGCGGGTCAGTGGGGCCTGCCTTGTGCGCCGGGTTGGCGCGAATGCCTGCCTGAAGGATGTGCGCGGCGCGCTCAGCCTTGAGCAAGTTGGCAGTGATGCCGTGCTGACCGACGTGCTGGGCAATTGCGCTATCGAGCAGGTTGGCGCCGATTTGGTGCTCGATATGTCGTTTGCATCTGATGAGCGCTATGAGTTCGGCGCAATCGGCGCTGATCTTGTAGTGAAAATCCGCACCGGCGAGGCAGTCGTTTTTCACGTGCCCAGCGAAGCTGAGAAAATCATTAATGTTCGCAACGTTCAACTGGAGCACGGTACAAAAACGGATACGATCTGTGTAGGCAAGCCTGGTCATAAATGTGCTGAGGTGACTATTAAGGCGCTGGGCGGCACATTCGAGCTCATTGGGCGCAGCAGAGGCTTCAGCAGCACGTTCGAGTTCTCGATTCCTGACAACCTGGGCGAGATCATCTCCAGCCAGATCAGCCAGCAGCTCTCGCGCCTTGAGCAGACGCTCTCTGGGCAGGCGGAGCGCTTTTCTCAGCGCGCTGAGGAGGCCATACAGCGCACGGCGAGGCGTAAAGGGCGTGATAAATCTGTTGCGCGCGCTTGGACGTGGTCGGGCGAGGTGAATATCCCGCTGCCCAAGCCACTTCGTCAATCTTTTACGCCGCGTGCCGAGCCGCCGCCCGTGACACAGGCAGAGCGTATGGCAATTTTGCGCATGGTTGAAGAGCGCAAGATCACCATTGAAGAGGCAGAACGCCTGTTAGCAGCATTGGAAGGGCGCGAGTGACCCGAGAGCGCAGGAGTCTATGTCAGCATCGGCATTTTTGAGCGGAAGCAGCATCCCGTTCACAGGGGTACGTCCTGTGAACTTGCGCACAGATTTAGGCGGCATTGCCGAGCTGATCGACCTGTGTTTCAGGGTGGATGAGGCAGCGCGTGCCACAGCACGTGAGCTGCGCGCGCTCAGCCAGACGGGTGCCTTGCTCTCGCTTCTGCAGCGCATGGATCGCCTGTTAGACGGGTTAGGGCAGGGCTTCGTCTGGCTGGAGGCGGGGCGATTGGTCGGCAACGTCTCGATTGCGGCAGCCGATTACCCGCCAGATATGGGCAAGGGCTACATCATCGCCAATGTGGCTGTGCACCCTGATTTCAGGCGGCGCGGCATCGCGAAGGCGTTGGTGAGCAAGGCGCTTGAGCACATTGCCGCGCGCGGCGCGAAGTTCGCCATTTTGCAGGTAGAGGCTGACAATCACGTCGCTTGCGATCTCTACCGCGCGCTCGGCTTCTACCAGGAGCGGACGTTCATCAAGTGGCAGCGCTCGGCTATGCTGCGGGCACCCTACAAGCTGGAGAATATGCCTTTCATCACGCTGCGGCAGGGCAGCGAGTGGCGCGCTGAATACGAATTGGCCCGCCTCGTCCGCCCGAATCGGCGCGGTGGGGTTGGCTGGCTGCGCCCGACACATCCCAGTCAATTTCGCCCGTCGCTGTGGCGCCTGCTGGGAATGCTCTTCAGCGGGCAGGGCCTGGAGTGCTGGATTGTGCGCAGCAGCGATGAGCGCAGCATCCTCGCCTCGCTGACCGCACGGACACAGTTCGGCGGCGCCGTGCACCTGACGCTCCTGGTGCACCCCAATTACGCTGGCAAGCTGGAAAGGCCACTACTCAACTACGTCCTGCGCCGCTTCGACGGTCAGCATCGCACGCTCTACTGCGAGCATCCCGCTGATGATGCCACTGCCAATGCAATCTTTGAGGAGTATGGCTTCACACAGCGACACGTCTTGGTGCACATGCGCCACGACCTAGACGGAAAGGCGGTTCAGCATGGCGACGCCTGAAGAGCGTATGAAAATCCTGGATATGATCCGCGAAGGCAAGCTCAAACCTGATGAGGGTGCGCGTCTGCTGCAGGCGCTGCAGCAAGGCGGCAAGCGCGCCGAGAGGCCTCGTGATCCGCGCTGGTTGCGCGTGCGCGTGATCGATATGCAGACTGAGCGGATAAAAGTGAATGTGAACTTGCCAATGAGCGTTGTTAACGTCGGGCTGAAGCTAGGGGCGCGCTTCGTGCCAGATGCAGAGGTTGACTTTGCCGCCGTTATGCAGGCGATCCGCGAGGGGCAGGTTGGCAAGGTGCTGGAGGTCCTCAACCACGAAGAGGGTGAACGCGTCGAGGTGTGGGTGGAGTAGCTCAGTGCACGGCGATCGGCACCGCATCAAGTAGGATGGCGCGCTTCAGCTCCACCAGCATCACTTGCACATAGCCGATGCTGGGCGCAGGCACATCGTGGCGTATTGGCACCCGATAGACCTCGCGGAAGGCGGTTCCAGCTCGCCAGGTGCCCGTCGGATAGCGCCCTGCGCCGTGAAACGTATACAGCCAGCCGTAGATGTTTCCATCTGCCCCGATGAAGGCTAGCCGCAATGTATAGTGCTCATCGATTCTCCCCTCTGCGCCCCAAGTCAGCGCCACCTCAAGCGGCTCGCCGCCGCGCACAGTCGGACTCAAAACCTCGTAGGCGTGCAGCTTGATCTCAGCCGTTAGGGGCGTGCCGCCGCCTGAAGGCGTGACGAACTCGATTGGCGGCGCGTAAAACGCCTCCAAACCGCCTAAACTCAGCCACGCCGATAGTCCAAGCATGCCGCATACCGTGCCTGCGCCTACAAAGCGCCCAACGCTGCCCAACGCCCGCCAGCCCATCGCCAGCACAATCGACCACGCCGCCAGACTCGGCAACAAGTAGCGGCTGTTCAGCAGCTGTGCGTTGTAGTAGAGCAGGCTGAGCGCTAAGCCTGATAACATCAGGGCGATCCATGCACTGCTCAGCACCCAGATAGCTCGTCTGTGCCAGAGGCGCACCACACCAAGTGCACCGCTCAGTGTGCCCAGCCACAACGCTGCGATCATCCACAACGGCAATTTGACCGTCCCCCAGCCGAAGACGCCAAAAGCGCTCAGCGCACCATGCTGCAGCGCCTCGCCTAGCAACAGGCCGCCTAACTCGCTCGTCAGGCGCTGCCAAACGGCAATAGGCGCTGCCTGGCCGTTTATCTCGATAGCAAAGGGCAGCAGCGCCCCCATCGCCTGCAAGTTCAACGCGCTGAGGACTATCACGATCGCACCAATCAGCGCATAAACGAGCGCTCTGCGCCATGAGACACACAATATCAGCGCAAGATACGCCGCCATCGCCAATGGCAGGCTGCTCAACTTGAAAAAGCTGCCCAAACCGCTCAGCAGAAGCGCTAGAAGTGCCAGACGTCCTGATCGCTGCTCGATAGACACTACCAAGCTCCAGGCGATCAGCGCGCCGCTCAAAAGGGAAGCCGCATCGTTATTGAGCGTGCTGCTGCTGAACAGCGCTTGCGGATGGCAGGCGAAGAAGAGCGTCCCGATCAGGGCAAAGGGGGCGCTCAGCCCTACAGCGCGCGCTGCCCGCCACGTGAGGGCAACTCCAAGCAGGGCGAAGAGCGCCGTGAACAGCCGCGCTGCGATCAGGTCGCGCTCTGTGCTGCGTTGTTCGGCTGTGCGGGGCGGCAGAGCAAAATTTATGCCGCCGTTGCCCTCATACAAGTACCAATTGTGGTCGGGTGCGGCGAGAGGCGTCTGATGGCTGCCTGAGAGCCACATGAAAGCGGCGACTAGGGCGTAGTAAGCAGGCGGATGAATGTGCATCGGATTGCTTGAGTCGGGCAGGGTGCCTTGGCGGGCAATTTGCGCGGCGTAGGCGAAGTGGAATGGCTCATCGTAGGCTTCCCAAGCCGGCAAGCGTGCTGCCAGTCCGACGCCAAGCCCAGCGCGGCAGGCCAAGAGCGCAAGCAGCAACAACGACGCGCGATGCACAGACTATCGCGGTGGCGGTGAATCAAAGAAGAGCTGCCACCACAGCTCAAAGTTGGAGGGCGCACTCTCGCGGCGGATGACTGCCTCAGGCAGCGGCGTGGCAGTGCGGATTGGTGTTGGGGTGGTGAGCGGCGGCACCGGCACGACCAGAACTTCGCCCGGTTTGATCATTTTGCCTTCACGGCGCGCCCATTCTTCGATGAAAGCATCACTGGCGTAGAAATTCAGCTCCGTGCGCAGGGCCGTGGCGCGCGCTTGTAGAGTCTCGATGTTGTAGAGCAGCTCCTGGCGCTGGGCATTGAGTTGGCGCCCTGCCGCGATGCGGCCGCTGAAGTTGATAGCGAGCAGCAGCGAGATCGCCAAGATCGAGCCGAAGGCGATCTGCATGCTGGCGATCGGGCGCGGCGTCGAGCGCGGCTTTGAAGTACTTTTGGGCGTGCTGGGCTGATCGGCCATCACTTGAGCACATTAACGTGAACAGGATGGGCCCAGTTTAGCGCATACAGCAAGGGCGCCGCAAGGAACATCCGCGCAGCAGCGCCCCATTGCTCAGCTTGCGTACGCGTAAGGCGTGTTTGAAGATGTTCAAGCTCCTGAGGGCATCTCGACGGCGATCAAGCTCTCAGCGGTCATCTCGGGCGGCTTGGGAAGGCCCATCAAGTGCAGAATGGTTGGCGAGACGTTGCACAGATCGCCTTCGCGCAAGGGCGGCTTGCTGCCATCGGGCGTGATCAGGATGAACGGCACGCGATTCATGGTGTGGGCTGTATGTGGC
>JBDNDQ010000088.1:0-10616 GCA_046719055.1 Aggregatilineales bacterium
TCGCAAAGCATGTTTCTTGAAGAGAGATTCGCGCATGGAACAAGCTGTTTCGCCTGGCATCACCTCCACACTGAGCACGCCGCCTGCGGCTTCCAGCCGTGCCACGGGGCTGCGTAGCTTTGTGCGCGCCTTGCTCGTGCCTTTTTTAGCGGTCTTCACAGCCATGCTGATTGGCTCGGTCTTCATCCTGCTCGCCGAGCGCGATCCCTTCCGCGCCTATCAAGGGCTGTTGCAGGGCGCTCTGGGCACAGATGGCGCGCTGGTGCGCACTTTGATCAAGATGGCGCCGTTGATCCTCTCAGGGCTGGCGGTGGCGTTCGCCTTCAAAGGTGGCTTGTTTAACATTGGCGCTCAGGGACAGCTGTTGGTCGGCTCGCTGTGCGCGGCTTGGGCAGGTTTTGGCATCAGTGGCTTGCCGCCCGTGTTACACGTGACGGTCGCAATGCTGGCAGGCGCGCTGGGCGGAGCGGTGTGGGGCTTTTTGCCAGGTTTTCTGAAGGCGCGCACAGGCGCCCATGAAGTTATCTCTACTATCATGCTCAACTACATCGCGGCGTTGCTGCTAGAGTGGCTGGTCTCGCCGGCGCGCGCCAACACGCCCGCCGGGCCTCTAGCGCTGTGTACAGCGCCGGGCATCTGCAGCGGCAATCCAAACCGCACGCCGCCCATCCTGGATTCAGCCGCCTTACCGATCATCTACACGCCGGGCGGGCGCGCCAGCGATACGCTGCACTTGGGTGTGCTGATCGCCATCGGTATTGCCTTGCTAGTCTGGTTCATCCTTTACAAGACGACCTTCGGCTACGAACTGCGCATGGTCGGCTTAAGTCCGAGCGCCGCGCGCTACGCTGGCATCAAGGTCGGGCGCATCACCATCCTGACCATGATGATCGCGGGCAGCTTGGCGGGCTTGGCGGGCGCGATTCAGGTGCTGGGCGTGACGCGAGACTTTCAAACTAACCAGAATCTGGCGCTTGGCTTCGACTCGATCGCCGTCTCGCTCCTGGCAGGCAACAATCCGATTGGGATCATCCCATCAGCACTATTGTTTGGCGCCATGGATGCGGGCGGCCCACAGATGCAGCTCTCAGCGCGCGTGCCCACCGAGCTGATCAAGGTGGTGCAGGCGCTCATCCTGATGTTTGTGGCAGCCGATCAGATCATTCGCGGCCTCTACCGCCTGCGCAGCGGGGGCGGTGAAAAACTGAAAATCAGCACTACGTGGGGTCAGCGTTGAGGATGTGGCGTCTGCTGATTGTGCTGCTGGCACTGACGCTTGTCGGGTGCGATCCGAGCGCCGCAGAGACGCTCCTGCGCGTGCGCATCCAAGTTGACGGGCAGGAATTAGCCCTCTCCGTCAGCCCGCCGAGCTCAGTTGGGCAGGTGTTGCGGCGCGCCAACGTAACGCTTGGCGCTTTCGATCGCCTGAATCCGCCCGACTTCACGCCAGTGATCGATGGCATGCTGATCACAGTGGTGCGGGTGGAAAATCGGGTTGAGTGCCTGGAGGAGAGCGTGCCCTACACCAGCGAGACCCTTAAAACGCCTGATCTGCCCGAAGGGGCGACGCGCGTCTTGCAGGGGGGTGTGAACGGCTTGGCGCGCGTCTGTTACGATGTGCTGCTCGAGGATGGCGTCGAGCGCCGCCGGACTCAGAGCAGCCGCACTATCCTCACGCCGCCCGTCAACCAAGTGGTCGCCGTTGGCGTAGACCTGAGCCGTCTAGAGCCGATTGCCATCAGCGGCACGATTTTCTACATCAGCAACGGGCAGGCGCGCTTGATCCGCGAGACAAGCTTGAATCAGGTTACGCTGCCGACGGGTGGCAACCTAGATGGCTTTGTCTTTGCGGTCTCGCCGGATGGGCGGCAGCTGCTCTACACGCGCAAGCCCGAGACGCCTTCACTTGAAGTCTTCAACGAGCTGTGGGTGCTGATGAATACAGCTGATCCGAATGCGCAGCCTGTCAAGCTGATTATCGACAACGTCTTTCACGCCGAGTGGCTGCCCAACCGCCCGAATGCCTTCAGCTACTCAACGCTGCGCCCACGCACTGAACCGCCTGCCTATCAGGCGCTCAACGACCTGTTCATCGCCCAGCTGGACGCCACAGGCAAGATTGTTAGCGCAGAGCCAATCCTGCCGCCGACCAATAGCGGTATCTACAGCCAGTGGGGGACGCTCTTCGCCTGGTCGCCAGATGGAGAACGCCTGGCTTGGGCGCAGGCGGAGGGGATCGGCTTGGTAGACCTGCAGCGGGGTGCCTTGCGCAAGCTGATCGACTTCCGCATCTACCAAACGACGCTGGCACGCGGCTGGTTGTGGCAGCCGAGCCTAGCTTGGTCGGCTGATGGCGCGATCCTAGCTGCTTCGGTGCATGGTGCCCCGCTGGGGGATGAGCCGCCTGAGAACAGCCCGGTCTTCGACATCGCCGTTGTCAACACAGCTGCTAATTTCGTGATCAACCCGTTCGCAGAGCGGGTCGGGATGTGGTCGGCGCCGCAATTTTCGCCGCTCAGGCGCACTGAGGGCGATGTTGTGCGTGGCAGCATCGCCTATCTGCAGGCGCGCACACCTAACGACAGCGTCAACGCCGAATATGACCTCGTCATCGCCGATCGAGATGGCAGCAATCCGCGCATCGTCTTTCCGAGCCGTGAGCAAGTCGGCATTGTGCCGTTTGAGGATCGCACACGCGGCCCAAAGTTCCAGTGGAGCCCAGACGGCACGCAGATCGTCTTGCTTCATCAGGGCGATCTACATGTGGTCGACGTCAGCAGCGGGCGTGCTACGCGCGTCACAGTTGAGGGGGGCGCCCTCAGTCCGCGCTGGGCGCAGTGAGCAATGCCGCGCGCTCTACTGAGCCTGATCACATGCTGCCTGCTAAGCGTCTTTGGCTTTGGCATTGCCCTCGCCAGCGCAGACGGGCATTGGCGGGCTGTGCGCGGTTGGGAGAATCCGTCGGAAGGTGGCGCGCTGCCCTTCAAAGTGGCGCTGCAGGGCGTGAACGTTGCGCTGACCAAGTACACATCAGAAGATTTGCCGCGTCAGGTGGCGGCGATCGCAGCGGCGGGCTTCGTCTGGGTGCGTCAACCGTTCTACTGGGCGGAGATCGAGCCTGAGCCGGGCGTCTTTGACTTCAGCCGCTACGATGTGATTGTCGCTGCTGTTGCCGCACAGCCAACTTTGCGTCTGGTGGCGGTGCTGGAGAGTACCCCTGAATGGGCGCGGCGGCGCGAGGCGCGCGGGCATTTCTTTGCGCCGCCCGCCAACACCGAGCACTTTGCTCGCTTCGCACGGACTCTCGCGGCGCGCTACGCCGACCAGATTGATTTCTATCAAATCTGGGATGAGCCGAACTTGCAAGCGCGCTGGGGCGGGCTTGATCCGCAGCCGGCCGAGTACGCGGCGCTGCTAGCGGCGGCGTATCCCGCCATCAAGGGGAATGATCTCGATGCAACCGTGATCGCTGCAGGCCTGGCGCCAACCGTCGAGCAAGGCCCGCGTAACATCAGCGACCTGAGCTACCTACGGGCGCTCTACGCCTACGGCGCCAACCAATACTTCGATGCAGCAGCAGGTAAGCCCTACGGCTTCAACACCTCGCCCGAAGATCGTACAGTCGACTCGAATGTCCTGAATTTTTCGCGCTTGGTCTTGCTGCGCGAGGTGATGGTAGGGCACGGCGAGGGTCACAAGGCACTGTGGGGCAGTCACTTCGGCTGGAACAGCCTGCCCGAAGGGTGGCGCGGTGCGCCGTCGATTTGGGGGCAGGTGGAGGGCGCAACACAAGCTGCTTGGACGCGCGCTGCGTATCGGCGGGCTGCGCGTGAGTGGGCTTGGCTGGGCGGTTTGATTTTGCAGCATTGGTCGCCCGATGCGCCTGCTGACGACCCGATTCACGGCTTTGCCATCTCGGAGAAAGCGGCCGAGTGGTTTGAGCGCGGTGCGTTCTTTCAGTCTGATGTGCTCGAGGTCGGTTTACACCATCCGACGGATGCACGCCTGCGCTACGAAGGCGCGTGGCAGCTCGGAGCGCTAGGCGCGGATGTGCGCTCGGTCGATTATGGCGATCCGAGCTTTGATCTCAGCCCGCAGCGCCTGACCTTCCGCTTTCGCGGCGAGTCGTTAGCGCTGCGCGTGCGGCGCGGCGACTACCTCGCCTATTTATACGTGACGATAGACGGCGCGCCCGCTAACAACTTGCCACAGACCGACGGGCGCGGCTATGTAGTGCTGCGCTCAGCCAACCTGCAGCCCGAGACGGTCACAATTCGCCTTGCGTCGGGCTTACCTGAAGATGTGCACGAGGCGGAGATTGTACCGTATCTGGGCAATGAGCGCTGGATTCTGGCGGGGATCGCTGTTGGGGTGGCAGCGCCTGGTATGCCGCTGAGCGCGATTGGCGGGGTGCTCCTGGCGCTGATTGGCGGCGTTGGTGCGGTGTGGGCGATCCGTCAGATGCCGAGTCACAGCCGCAGCCACCTCTCAGCAGCGATTCGGGCCTACTTCAAGCGTATGGCGGCCTTTTTCAGTGCGGCGCTGCTTTCGATCGTCGGTGCGCTGAGCATGGCGCTCACTATCAACGATCTGCTGCCAGCTGCCCTGCGGCGCGATAGCTTCGCACTTGCTGCTGCGGCGGCTGTCAGTGGGGCGCTGTATCTCTCGCCACATTTGATCATCACGCTCGTCGCCCTGCTGGGGCTCGGCCTGCTGATCTTCAACCGTCCGGTGATTGGCTTGGCGCTGGTCGCCTTCTGGACGCCGTTTTTTCTGTGGCCGATTGAGCTGTACCTGTGGGCGGCGCCGATGGTGGAGCTGAGCCTGCTGGCGACGTTTGGGGCAGTTGCTTTGCGGGGCATGGTGACGCGCCTGCGCGGAGAGCGCTCTACAGGGCTCGGGCTTAACGCACTGGACTGGCTGATGCTGACTTTTGGGGCGTTGGGCACGCTCAGTCTGCTGTGGAGCGCTGAGCGGGGCGCTGCGCTGCGCGAGTGGCGGGTAATCGTGCTGGAGCCACTGATTTTCTATGCACTGCTGCGCTATCTGCGGCCTACACGGCGTGAGTGGCTGCTCTTGGTGGATGTTTTTCTGATGGCGGGGGCGGCGGTTGCGCTGTGGGGCTTGTATGGCTTCCTGACGGGCACAGGCGGCTTCGCGCTGGCTGAGGGCGGCACGCGGCGCCTGATGAGCGTGTACAGCTCGCCAAACAACTTAGCGCTGTTCTTGGGGCGGGTCTTTCCGTTTGGAGTGGCGATGTTGTGCCTTGCGCCGGGCGGGCTCAGGCGGCTTGGCGCTGGCGCGCTGACCGCGATTGCGCTGATCGCCTTGGCTCTGACGCAAAGTCTGGGCGCAGCGATGTTAGGCATTCCGGCAGCGCTGACGTGCGTGCTGCTGTTATGGGATTGGCGGCGCGGCGGCGCCATTTTGGTCAGCTTGGCGGCGCTAGCGCTGATCGCCTTGCCGCTGGTCGGGCCGATGCCGCGCTTGCAGGGCGTGCTCGATCTCTCACGGGCGTCGTCTTTGATGCGGACACAGCTGTGGCAAGCTAGCCTAAGCATGCTCGCAGAGCGTCCGCTGACGGGCGCAGGCTTAGACCAATTTTTGTACTTGTATCGCAGCCGCTACATCCTGCCGCAAGCGTGGGAAGAGCCCGATCTCTCGCATCCGCACAACATCCTGCTCGACTTTTGGATACGGCTGGGTATAGGTGGCGCTCTCCTGCTGGTAGCGCTGCAGGCTGCTTTCTGGCGGCGCGGCATAAGGGCGTGGCGCGCATTGCGGGGGCGCGATCGGCTGATGACGGCTTGTGTGGTCGGTGCGCTGGGTGCTATGGCGAACATCCTGGCACACGGTCTGGTAGATAACAGCTACTTTGTGATAGACCTGGCCTATATCTTCTGTTTTGTGGTGGCAGTGGTCAGTGCTGCCCCTTTGAGGCTTAGTGAGTAATACCCACCAAAGAGTTTATTGACTAAAGTCCTCCATTTCTTGTATAGTGTGTACGCTAGCTATCCCACATCAGTATCATTGCAAGGACAATAAGTGCTGATGAAAGCCTCTGAGACCAAATTTCAACCTATTATTGAAGGCACAAAGCAATACGTCGTCCCCCTCTTTCAACGCCCCTACAGCTGGAAAAAGGATGAGTGGGCGGTTTTGTGGAGAGATCTCCTCGATCTATGCGAGAATGAAGAACCGAAATATCACTTCATTGGTTCGCTGGTGACAATGCCAACTACATCCGTACCTGAAGGCATCTCTAAATATTTGCTGATTGACGGTCAGCAGAGGCTCACTACTATTTTTATTCTGCTGACACTTCTCCGTGACCTTGCTGAGAAACAAAAAAGCAATCAACTCGCCGATGAAATTAACGATACTTTGATCGTGAATCGGTTCAAGAAAGACTTAGATTACTTCAAACTTCTGCCCACGCAGCAGGATCGAGCGGCCTTTCAAGGCTTAATTCGTGGAACAGGACCCGACCCTAAAAGTGGTCTTGTCGCGTGTTATAAGTACTTTGAGCGTGTGATTAGAAAACATAGAGCCGACATCACCAAACTTAAAAATGTGATCACCAGCCGTCTTTCAGTTGTGAGCATTGTGCTGGATGACGACGATAATCCCCATCTGGTGTTTGAAAGCCTGAACGCTAAGGGGCGCCCACTGACGCAGTCAGACCTGATCCGCAACCACTTTTTTATGTGTATTCATGTCGATCAGCACAACGAGGTTCACGATCAATATTGGCAGCCAATGCAGTCGGCGCTGGGCGAAAGCATGACCGAGTTCATTCGCCACTACCTGATGAAGGACGGTAAGTTTGTCAAAGGGTCTGAGGTGTACTTTACGCTCAAGGATCGCCTTAAGGGGCGAGACGCGTTGGACGCCCTAAAGGAAATTTCACAATTTGCCGAGCACTACCGCCAATTGCTATACCCGGAGGATGAACCGAGCCCTAGACTTCGTTACTACCTAACCCGCCTGAACCGCCTCGAAACCACAACGGCTTATCCGTTCCTGCTCAACTGCTATCAGGACTATGAGAAAAATATCCTGCCTGAGGATGAATTTGTTGAGATTTTGCGGGTTATCGAGAATTACATCATACGGCGCTACGTCTGCAGCATCCCGACCAATAGTCTCAACAAAATTTTCCCTGTTTTGTATAGTCAGGCCCGACATGATCGATGCTTGTCGGGAGGGGTCAAACGGGAACTACAAAAACGGGATTACCCCAAAGACGCCGAGTTCAGAGAGCGGCTGGTGAAGACTCGATTATATGGTGGCCCAGAACGCCTTGCAAAAACCCGCGTCATTCTTGAAAGCCTGGAAGCTGCCTTGCGAGGTAAGGAACAAGCAGCGCTGGACGAGACGATCACTATTGAACACATCATGCCACAGACGTTAACCCCGTGGTGGCGAGATCATCTGGGTGAACAAGCTGAGGTAGATCATAAGCTAACCCTGCACACATTGGGCAACCTTACCCTGACTGGCTATAACAAGGAACTATCAAACGCCCCATACCCCGATAAGTGTAAATATTTTGCAAACAGCGGGTTTGAGCTAAACCGCTACTTTCAGGACGTACCCACATGGCGCAGGCAAGATATCGAAGCGCGCGGAGAACACCTTGCAGATCTGGCGTTGAAGATATGGCCATATTTTGGAGACAAGCAAACTAACATCATCACGCCTCAGGACGTGACGCGCAAAAGTCCCCGACGGGTCACTATTTTGGGGCGAACATATGTCGTCAAATTCTGGCGCGATGTATTGGTAAAAGTCATGAATACTCTTGCAGAAATTGACCCTGAAGGTTTTGAACTCGCGGCGCAGGAATATCCGGCGCTCATCGGTCGGGACCCGAATCGTTTCCGTGACCGTCGTCAGCTTGAAAATGGGCTGTATGTCCAAGTTAATCTGTCAGCGGAGGCGATTGACCGATTTTGCACGAACATGATCGAGTCCGTCGGCCTGAGCAGTGACGACTGGCGTGTAGAACTGGCATGACACATGCTCTTCAGACGTATTGCGTATCGCCACTGCCGCCTTCCTGCACGTTGATGCTCAAGCCAACCAGCCCGCTGCTGCGTGCGAGTTCCTGCTCCAGCGGCTAAGTCGCTGTGACAAGTGTGCGCGTCACGCTGAGCCGTCTGTTCACATCCGCTTGGCCAGTCAACAGCAGCACCAATCCCAGCTCAATCTGCGGGAAGGTGCTGGTATCCTTGTGGCGCGTCTCGGTGACCGTAGAAACCGTATCTTGCAGTGCTGGTCGCACGATGCGCCCGCCGATGACCCAATGCACGACTTTGCCATCTCGGAGGAAGCAGCCGAGCGGTTCGAGCGCAGTGCGTTCCCAGTCTGATGTGCTCGAGGTCGGCTTACACTATCCGACGGACACACGCCTGCGCCATCGTCGCCCCGCGATTGAGCGCAGTCATACCTGCCAGCACATTTGACCTACTCACCGTCGCGCCAGTCGCCAACGCGCCAGCGTCTGCCGTTGACAGCGCTGCCGTGCCGGGCAACACCATCACCCCACCTGTGACCTGACTCATGGGACTGAACAGCCGGTTGAAGCTGTGCGGTTATGTATAACCTAGTGCGGTTACAACTTGAGCTAGAAGGATTGTCCCACTGAGCCAAACTGATGTAGACTACGAGCATAGCAAGATCACCAGCACAGAGATCAGGAGCGCAGAGGATGAGTCAGGTCGATGAAGCGGCACAGAAACGCCTGTTTATCTCGTATGCCCGTGCGGACGACGAGCCGTTTGTGGAGAGGCTGGTGGCCTGCCTGCGCCAGTTGGGCTATGAACCCTGGTATGACCGCCAGAATATGACCAACGATGGCGCCCCCTTCACCCAAGCCATCAGCGATGCCATCGTGCGCAGCAGCCGCCTGCTGCTGGTGGTCGGGCCGCGCAGCGTGGCCTCCAAATATTGTAAGGGGGAATGGGAGACGGCGCAGAAGCACTGCATCCCTGTGCTGCCCCTGCTGCGCCTGGGCGATTACGACCTCATACCCTCTAGCATCGGCAAGCATCATGCGGTGGACATGCGCGCCAGTCGTGATGAAGCCGCCGCCCTCAACGAGCTGCACCGCCTGCTGAGCGACCCCGTGCGCCCCCTGACCCCAGTGGCCAACGGCGCGCCGCCTCTGCCCGATTGGTTCGTGCCGCGCCCGCAGTACCTCGAACCGCTGAAACAGTCCCTGCGCGTGGGCGATGACCTGCTGGCCCTGACGAGCAAGCAGGAGAGCGTCGCCCTGCAAGGCATCGGCGGCATCGGCAAGACGACGCTGGCGGCGGCACTGTGCGCCGATTGCGACGTGCGCCGCACTTTCACGCGCATTTTGTGGATTGAGCTGGGGCCGAACGCCGACGAGGCCCGCGTCATCAACACCATGCGCGCTGCCGTCAACGGCGGCAAAGACGAATTCGACACCCTGATCAACGCCCGCGCTGCCTTTGCCCGCGCCCTGCACGGCCAAAAGACGCTGATTGTGCTGGATGATGTATGGGATGGCGACCTGGTGAAGCACTACCGCATCGGCGGAGAAGATCACCGCCTGCTCATCACCACGCGCCAGAAGGGCATCATCGCTCAACTCGGCATCCACGCCCAAGAGGTAGACCGCCTGAGCAACGATGAAGCCCTGCGCCTGCTGAACGGGCGCAGCGGGCGCAGCCTGAGCCTCGATGAGGCTCGCCCCATCATCGACTATCTGGGTGGCCACAGCCTAGCGCTGAACCTGGCGGGGGCGTGGCTGCTGAAGAACGCCCGCCAGACGCCCGCTGACCTGCTCAGACGCCTGCAGCGGCGCGCCGGCTTCCGCGATCTGGCATTGAGTCAGAGCGACAGGAACGACAACCTGGAGCTGGCTTTGCGCCTGAGCTACGATGACCTCGACGAAGTACAGCAGGCGCAGTTCCGCGCTCTGGGGGCGCTGGCGGGAGAGGCCAGCTTCGACCTGGCTGCGGCGCGGGCATTGTGGGGGCTGGATGATGACCTGGATGCCGAGGACGCATTGGCAGCGCTGCGCGACGCAGGCCTGCTGGACGAAGGCGCGGATGGGCGCTGCACCCAACACCCGCTGCTGCACACCTATGCCCGCGCCCTGGCCGAGCAGCAGGGGGAGCTGGCGGGCTTGCAGGCGCGCCACTTCGACCACTTCTTCGCGTTGCACAGCGATTTTGAAGCCAACCAAGCCTCTGCCGAAGATGGCTCAATGCTGCGCCACGCCGCGCTGGAAGCGGATTGGGACAACATCCGCGCTGCGCTGAGCTGGGGCTGGCAGCAGCGCCCTAGAGCTGCCTGCGATTGGGTATGGGCGCTGCAAGTCTTCATGATGCTGCGGCGCAGTAACGACGAGAGGCTGAGCGTGCTGGATGAGGCGCTCAGGGCGGCCCAACGGGCGAGCTACCCAAGAGGCGAGGCCAACACCCTGAAGGCGCTGGGCGATTTGAGCGTGCAGCGGTCTGAACTGGAGGCGGCGCGCGCCTACTACGACCGCGCCTTGCCCCTGTATGAGACCATCGGCGATCGGCTGGGGCTGGCCAACACCCTGAAGGCGCTGGGCGATTTGAGCGTGCAGCGGTCTGAAC
>JBDNDQ010000089.1:0-10581 GCA_046719055.1 Aggregatilineales bacterium
CGTCTACCACAGGACGAATGCCCTTGTAGACCATCGGGCTGGAGAGGGTGCGCAAAATCAGCTGTGGGCTGCGGCGCGGTAGGTAGCGGCTGAGCTCCTCAGGCGAGAGCGGCTTGTTACCGTTCGCTAGGAAGACGCGAAAGATCGCATCTACCAGCGGGGTGTGCTCATCCAAGAAGTTCGGATCGTCGGCTGCTTGTGTGATAGCGTGCTGCAGAGCATCCAACCGGCGCACTTCGGCCGTCTCGGGGTCGATCCAGTCGATTAGCTCTTGCGGGGCGTTCCCTTCGAACTGAGCACGCTTTTCCGGCGGCAAGTGGCTGATTAAATATGCCCGCAAATCACGATTTTCGCGCCGCCACCAGTCGTAGTCTATATGAAATTTTGTCTCAAGCGTCGGCTTCAGGCGGCTGCTGGGCGGACGTGGAACACTAGTCAAGGAAAGCCTCTTTTCTCACAAATGCATCATGTCTGTGCGCCGCCAGACGCCATGCGCCAATAGCCATTGCCAACCGCCTCGAACTCCGGCCGCGAGAGCAGGGTGGCGAAAATCGGCCCGGGTGGGCAGCGCCGCATGATGTTCACAGCGCTGTAGAGCGTCTTAGCGTGAACGGTCTGCTGAGGCATCAGGCGCGCCAATTCGGGCAAAAGGTCGTTCAGGATATCGCTCAGCGAGCGGCGGCGGTTGCGCGTGATGTTCCAGACCTCATCCACGCCGTCTATATCCTCAGCGCCTAAGATCATTAACTCGTCGTACTCAGCGCCGATTGAACGCTTGAAGTTCTCAAAGCGCAATCGGCCGCCACTAGGGATAGCTAGACGGATGTACTCAGTGCGCGGGCGGTGCCCTTTGAAGTCAATCACGAACTGTGAAGGATGCTCTGTGGCGCGGAAGGTCAGGTGAGCGCCGATGGGCAGCTTGTGGCGGCGATAGAAGTCGTTCAAGCCGCACAGATAGCGCCCTTCACGCACCACCCACGCCCCGAAGCGCTCTTCGGTCTGTCCGTCAATCAAAGTGATGAGCAAGTGCCGCGCTTCGGTGGCAGGCGGCAGCATAGCCTCAAGATAGGCGTTCATCGGCAGCGTGCCCATGCGCCGATGCGGATAGATCAGGCGGATGTGGACTTCACGCGGCGGCTTGGGCAGCTGCGGCAGCTCAGAGAATTCATCGCCTAACTCGATCTCTAGCTCGCGCAGCTCAGGCGTCAGCCGACCTGCGTCGTAGTTGATCGGCTGATACTCAAGGCGCGGCGGGATCTGCTGCACTTCAGGCGGCTCCAAACGGCGCAGGAACCAGCGCACGTCGCCATCTGCGCCAACGTTATCAAAGCGCTCATCCTGGCTCAGCGCCACATTCAACGAGAAAACGCGCAAGGGCAGAGGCAGCTCAGGCGCGAAGTCGAGATCGGGCAGCAGCTCTTCGGCGCTGGCTGGCCCGCCCTCGCGCAAGTCCAGCACTGCCTCTGCCAGGTGCAAATGGGCTACGCTTGCCTCTGCCACCAAGCCGCGCACGAACCAGTAGCCGCCCACATAGACCGCTTGAGGCTCATCCACAAGGCGCGCCTCAAGCGCCTCAATGATCGCTTCGCCGTATCGCTCGAAAATGGCTTCAGGATCAGGCTGCACTGCGTTGAAGAGCACATTCAAGTCGTGCGAGACCTCGTTGAGGGGGTGCGGTGCGTTTAAATCGGCGGCGAACTCGCGGCGCTTCTCGCCGAAGGCAACTTCGATCACGCTGAACTGACCGTAGTCGGGGTTGTGCCCCCTGCGCAGGCCGACCACTTTACCGCTAGCAAAGTTCAGGGCGGGGAAGATGAGTTCCTGACCGATCTCATAGTGCTTGGCAGGCTGGAAGAGCGTGACGTGCTTCAACTGCTCGCGGAAGTGCTCGAATTCGGCGGCCAGGCGCTGCCGGATAAAAAAAAGAGCGACTTCCCGCGTTGTGAGCGGCTGTTCGGTCTCTAGAAAGTGGGCGAAGAGTGCCTCGATATCCGCCCGCGTGACCTTCAAGTTGGTCGTCCAGTAAGCGGGACTCTGAGTTTGCGGTTGCAGCACGCGGTCAGGCCTCCAGCAAAGTGATTGGCAAGGTGCAGCTTCCTTTAGTCAGCCTTAATTATAGTCTGGGCGGGCGCACAATGCAAAAGGCCTGCCCAGTGCTCGGCACACAAACAGGTAGGCGTGCTGCCTACCTGTCGTGAAAGTCGGGGTGCCCGGATTTGAACCGGGGACCTCTTCGTCCCGAACGAAGCGCGCTGCCAGGCTGCGCTACACCCCGATTACCAGCCGGAGTATAGCATGGCGCAGCCCGGCGCACAAGAGCGAAAATTTACGCCTCTGGCATGCGCAGGCCTAACGCTTTGTAGCGCCGCTCGGCTTCGTAAAGGTAGCCAGAGCCGCGCGCCCGCAGCGTCAGGAGCTGGGAGTAGCGTTTCAGATGCAATCCGGCTGCCAGATATGCCTGCGCCAAGTGCAAACTGCGCGCCCGTCCCTGAGCAGCCATCAAAGCGCGCTCGAGGGCGTCCTGTGCGGCTGCCTGCTGACCTCGATCCGGCTCGAGTGCTTTGCCTAGCGTCACATAGAGTGGCGAAAGCACGCGTAAATCGCCGCCGTTACTGATGGCATTCAAGCCGCTGTAGCACTGCTTAGCGGCTAGACGGGGCGTGCCTTCGGCTAGGGCTGCCCGTGCGCGCAGCCAGTGATACTCTGGCGCCAGCCAAACCAAGTTGCGCTCTATGATCAGCCCGTCAGCCTGTTTCAAGGCATCGGCGGCGCGGCGTGGCTCGCCCATGCCTAGCATGGCATGCGCCTGGGCCAACAGGCTCTCAGTGTAGGCATGCCAGATGTTGTGCGCTCGGAAGATGGGCGCGGCTGTGGCTGCTTGATGGTGCGCCTTGGTGAAGTTACCTAAATCGAGGTGGTACTCGCGCGCCATCAGGTTGTGCTGCCATGCCATGCCAAGTTCATCGCCGCCCTGCCTGAAGATCAGCTCTGCCTGAATGAACATCTCGTAGGCTGCCGCATACTGCCCGATATAACATAGCGTCGCACCCTGCAAGCTCAGCAAGTAGCCGATCGGCCCGAGCAGGTTGTTCTGGCTTGCCCAGTGCAGCGCTTTTTGCAAGGTCTCTAGGGCAGCGTCGCACTCGCCCAACGCCCAGTGCAGCCCAGAAAGCTCGCAGTAGAGCTCGAAGGCAGCCTCGCCGTTCAGCATGGCGATCTGCTCAGCGCTGCGCATCTCACGGCGCGCCTCTAGCGCGGGAGGGTCGACTGGGGGCTGAAAAGGAATGGTCACTTCGGTTACAAGTAGCATTGCGTCAGCTTTCTCCGCCGCGTGCGCACAACTGCTCATCAAAACTTGTTATTAAAAGTTTTGTAAAAGTGCTCAGACAAATGCTTTCAAAAGCATGACAACGAATCGCAGTGCTGTCAAGTCTAGCCAATGCGGCGAGCGCTGCCGATGCTATAATAGCCCCTCATGGACACAAGCGAGGCGATTCACATGGATACAATTGATTTGCGCTCTGATACTGTCACACATCCTACCTCCGCTATGCGCGCCGCAATGGCTGCTGCCGCTGTGGGCGATGACGTCTACGATGAAGACCCGACCGTCCATGCCCTGCAGGACTACGCTGCCGAGCTGCTGGGCAAAGAGGCAGCGCTCTTCTTCCCTACCGCTACCATGAGCAACCTGGCTGCTGTGCTGACTCACTGCGGGCGTGGCGAGGAAGTCATCCTCTCGCACAAGGCGCACATTTTTGAGTACGAACAAGGCGGTGCCTCTGCGCTGGGCGGCGTTGTTTACCGGACGCTGCCCGTCAACTTCGATGGCACGCTCGATCTAGATGCCATTCGAGCGGCTATCCGCCCTGAGGATGTACACTTTGCGCGCCCACGCCTGATCTGCCTTGAAAATACTGTGAATGGCTGCGGCGGTACGGCTATCACTCCTGAATATACCGATGCAGTGGGCGCTTTGGCACGCCAATACGGCCTCGCTTTGCACCTTGATGGCGCGCGGCTGTTCAATGCGGCTGCGGCGCTGAACGTCTCACCAGCGCGCCTGGCACGCGCCGCTGACTCTGTGCAGCTATGCCTGAGCAAAGGTCTGTGTGCGCCGTTAGGTGCGCTGTTAGTTGGCACAAGGGAGTTTATCACGCGGGCGCGGCGCACACGAAAAGTACTCGGCGGCGGGATGCGGCAGGCCGGCATTGTGGCGGCGGCTGGTCTGATTGCCTTGCAGCACATGCGCGAGCGCTTGATCGAAGATCATCACACGGCCCAGCTGCTCGCCGATGGCTTGGCAGCGATCGAAGGGGTGCGCGTGGAGCCAGTTCACATCCGCACCAACATGGTCTTCTTCCATCTGCCTGAGGGCGTGGACTCAGCCGCCTTTGTGGCTGAGCTGAAGGCGCGCAACGTAATTCTGCGCGGTCGATCGCCCTTTCGCCTGGTGACCCACTACTATATCACGCCAGAGCGCGTCCGTTATGTGCTCAGCGCCATGCGCGAAGTGCTGGCGGCGTTGCGTGTAGCGGTTTGAGGCAGAGCATGGGGCGACTCGGGACTTGGCACACCGTCCGCAAGCGCAGAGCGCGCCGCAAGCACATAGGCGCTGCTCAAACGCGTGGGGCGCTGTCTGTTTTAGCATTTTTGTTCGGCGGCGCCCTACTGACGCTTGCACTCGCTGCGTTCAGCGCTCTGGCAGCTTTCGTCGGCGTCTACAACTTCTACGCCCGCGATCTGCCGCCGCCCTCTGAGATCGTCAAGGTCAGTGAGCAGTTCGAGACCACGCTGATCTACGATCGCACAGGTCAGACTGTGCTGTATCAGGTGCTCGATCCGAGCGGCGATAGGCAATATGTGCCCCTCGATCAGATGGCGCCCGCCCTAATTCAGGCGACCATCGCCATTGAAGATCGCAGCTTCTACGAGAATCCAGGTTTCGACGTACGCGGCATTCTACGCGCGGTGTGGCTTGCCCTGCAGGGCGATATTGTACAAGGTGGCAGCACAATCACACAGCAGCTGGTCAAGAATACGCTGATCCCGCCTGAAGAGCGGGCACAGCTCTCGCAGGCGCGCAAGATTAAAGAGATCATCCTCGCTGCTGAAATCTCGCGGCTTTACAGCAAAAATCAGATCCTTGAGTGGTATCTGAACACGAATTTCTACGGCAATTTGGCGTATGGCGTGGGCACAGCAGCGCGCGTGTACTTCGGCAAGTCAGCGCGCGATCTCACGCTGGGCGAAGCAGCGATGTTAGCAGCCATCCCACAAAATCCGCAGCTGAACCCGCTGGATGCCCCCATTGCAGCGCGCCAGCGCCAAATCGTGGTGCTGGAGAGCATGGTGGCGGCTGGCTTCATCACCTCAGAGCAGGCTGAACAAGCCGCTGCTCAGCCGATCGTCACACAGCCACTGACCGAGCGCTTTGGGATTGTGGCGCCGCACTTTGCGCTCTTCGCGCGCGCACAAGCCGAGCGTCTGTTGGATGCGCAAGGGCTGGATGGTGCGCGCCTGGTGCTAGGCGGCGGCCTGCGCATCTATACCACCCTCGACCTAGACCTGTACTTCCAAGCGGAGTGCGCCATGCGCGCTCACGTGGAGCGCATTCGCGGCGGCGATCCCAGAGCGGCGCCCAACAGCGGCGAGGGCAAAGCCTGCCTAGCTGCCGAGTACCTGCCCACACCGCCGCCGCTGCGCTTGGGCGTGCCGCGCAACGTCACCAACGCGGCTAGCGTGATCATCCGCCCCCAAACCGGCGAGATTCTGGCGATGATCGGCAGCCTGGATTACTACGATAGCCGCATTCAGGGCAGTTTCAATGTGGCGGCGCAGGGCTTGCGCCAACCTGCCTCTGCCTTCAAGCCGTTTGTGTACGTCGCTGCCTTCGCCGCGCCTGAGGCCCGTTTCACGCCCGCGACGATGCTGCTAGATATCCCGACGACCTTCGATCAGGGCGGTCTCCCCTACACGCCGCGCAACGAGGATGGGCAATTTCGCGGCGTCGTGACCGTCCGCGAGGCGTTGGCCAATTCTTATAACGTGCCGACTGTGCGCGTGCTGAGCGCCATCACCATCGGACAGGCCATCCGCACGGCGCGCCAGCTCGGCTTGAACACGCTCAACCGCCCGCTGGATGAATATGGGCTGGCCCTAGCGCTCGGCAGCGCTGAGGTCACCCTGCTAGACCTGACCTACGCCTATACGTCCTTCGCCACGCTCGGCACGATGGCAGGCACACCTGTGGCAAACCCGCGCGCAGGCTTCCGCGCCCTCGATCCGATCGCAATTCTGCGCATTGAGGATCGCAATGGGCGCATTTTGTGGCAGCTGGACGAGCGCAGTGGCACACTCGCTAAACAAAATGTGCTGCAGGATGCCCTGGCCTACCTGATCACACACATCCTCTCCGATACACAGGCACGCCTGCCCGCTTTCGGCGAGGGCAACGCGCTAGCGCTCTCGCGCCCTGCTGCTGCTAAGACCGGCACCACGAACAACGTGCGCGACGCTTGGACGGTCGGCTACACGCCCGACTTGGTGATGGGCGTTTGGGTTGGTAATAACGACAACACGCCGCTTGGCGACGATTTGAGCGGGGCGACCGCCGCCGCGCCAATCTGGCACGCCGTGATGGAATACGCCCATCGCCGCGACGCCCTGCCGCCACGCGGCTGGCAGGCGCCCGAGAGCATCGTCGAGGCGACAGTCTGCCAGCGCAGCGGCTTGCTGCCCACACCCGATTGCCCACGCATGCGCGAGATTTTCTACGTCGAAGGCGACTTCAGCACGCTGCCAACACAAGTCGATACCTACTGGCGGCGCTACCGCATCAACACCCGCAGCGGCCTGCGCGCCACCGCTGAGACGCCACCTGAGCTAATCGCTGAGCGCGTGTACTTCGAGTATCCGCCCGAGGCGCAACTGTGGGCGCGCCAAAGTGGGCAGCCCCTGCCGCCTAACGAGTACGACTCAGCCCGCACGGCACGGCTGAGCGCCTTAGAGGGCAACCTCAGCGCGCCCCAGAGCCTTGCGCGCTTGCGCGGAGCTGTCGAGGTGCGCGGCAGGCTGCCGGTGGGCAAGATCGTCACCTACCAGCTGGAGTACGGCGCCGGCATCAGCCCAGAGCGCTGGTTCGCCATCCCGTTGGCCGATGCAGCTGCGCGCGGCGAGGATATCCGCCTGGCTGTGTGGGATACGCGCACGCTGGATGGGCTCTACACGCTGCGATTGAGCATGGTGCTGGACGATCAGAGCTTTCAGGCGCACACTGTGCAAGTGACGGTCGATAATCAACCGCCCAACATCCAGTGGCTTGCTCCCTTGCCTAACGATGCGATCAACGCCAGCGTGGGCGCCGTCCAGCTGATGGTCAGCGCTGCCGATAACGTCGAGGTGGCTTTTGTAGAGTTCTTCTGGGATGGCGCCGTCATCGCGCGGGTGGAGCAGCCGCCCTACATGACTGAGTGGCGCATCACCAAGCTGGGCGCACAGCTCTTTCACGCGGTTGTGCACGATGCCGCCGGCAATACACGCCGCTCCCAGACGGTTGAGGTGCTGATCGTAGAGTAGGGGCGGGAGGGACTCCCGCCCTGCACTCAGGCGTTTCCGCGCGTGATGCGCCGAATGCCGCCAGCACTAGCGACGATCACCTCTGTGGCCATACTCAGGAACAAGCCGTGATCAACGATGCCTGCCCGCGCCTTGATCTGCGCTGCTAGCGCCTTCGGATTGTCAATTGGGCCAAAGGCGCAATCTAGGATCAGATTGCCTTGATCAGTGTGGAAGGGTGCGCCCTCTATTCCACGCAGCACCACTTTAGCGCCTAACGACTCCAGGTAGCGCTGTTGCGTACGCCAGCCGAACGGCACCACCTCTACAGGCAGACTGCAGCGTGTGCCGAGACGGGGCGAGAGCTTGGAGTCATCGATCACGATGACCTCGCGACGGCTGATCTGTGCTACGATCTTCTCACGCAGTAGGGCGCCGCCGCCGCCCTTAATCAGATTCAGGTCGGGATCGACCTCATCGGCGCCGTCGATGGTCAGATCGATCTCAACAACATCGTCGAGATCGATCAGCGGGATGCCCAGCGCCTGCGCCTCTTGCTCAATCCGCTGGGAGGTCGGCACACCGCGCACATCGGGCAGCTTGCCCGCTTGAATTGCTTCAGCGAGTCGGCGCAAGGCGTGGCTGGCAGTGCTGCCGCTGCCTAAGCCGATGATCATGCCCGGCTCGACCAATTCCACAGCGCGCTCCGCCGCCCGCCGCTTAAGTAGGTCAACATCCGCACTCATGACTCAAGTCCCTTCAGTAGGGTCTGCAAGCTGCCAGAGACGTCAGCGCCTAAGTTCACGCGCAAGACGCGCCGCCCACCCTCACACAGAGCCTGCTCATCGCCCAGTGCCTGTGCCAACTTCAAAACACCGAAGGTCACTGATGTGTGGGGCTTGCCCGCCTCATCAGGGATGGGCAGGTCGTGCTGAGGGATGTTGATCAGCTGGATGAAGGCGCCCAGACCTGCATCGCCCTTGTGCAGCTGACCAGTGCTGTGCAAGAAGCGCGGCCCGTAGCCAACCGTGACGGCACGCTTGGTCAGAGCCCGCAAGCGCAGGCGCAGCTGGCTGAGCGCGGCATCGGTCTCGGGTGCTGGCGGCAGGTAGGCGTGCACAGCGATGTAACCACGCTCTGGCAGGGCACTGATGAACGCCTTGAATGCCTCGGCGAGGCTGCTCGCGCCCACACCAGCGCTGTAGAGCGTCAGGCCGCCCTCAGTGAGAGCAGGCGTCTGGGCTGGCAGCGCCCCTTGCTCGCGGTAGGCGGCGAGCATCTGGCGTGCCGCGACCTTCGCGCTTTCCACGTTCGGCTGATCGAATGGATTGATACCTAGCACGTAACCTGCTGTGGCTGTTGCCAGCTCCCACAGGAAAATCTGCCCGCCCAAATCATGGATATCGCGCAGGACGAAGCGCACTGTCGGATGACCTGCCTGTGCCAGCGCGGCGAGGGCCGCCTCACAGTCCATGTCGCCCTCAAGCTGCAGGCAGACGAACAGCCGATCTACGCCGTAGGACTCGGGCGTGCCGAGCGGCTCGCCAACGACAGGCAGAATGCCTTTACCCTCTTTGCCGGTCGACTCGGCGATCAGCTGCTCGACCCAGTCTCCGAAGGCCGCGATCGGTTGGCTGAGGATGAAGGTGACCTTATCGCGCCCGCTCAGTGCCATCTCGCCCAGAATCGCGCCGAGCCACGCCGCCGGATTATAGACGGCATCGTGTGCAGGGCTGCACAACGCCTGCATCTGCTCAGCGCGCTCCAGCAGGCGTGGCAAGTAAATACCATCCAATGCGGCTGGCACCAGCCCGAAATACGAGAGCGCCGAATAGCGCCCGCCGATCTCGGGATCGTTCAGGAATGTAGCGCGGAAGTAGTAGTCCTTCGCTAGCTGTTCGATGGCGCTGTTAGGATCGGTGATGGCGATGAAGTGCTGCCCTGCCTTATGCGCATCGCCCTCGTACGCCTCTAGCACCAGGTTGTAGAACGTCTTGAAGAGCGAAAGCGTCTCGACGGTGCCGCCAGACTTGGTCGAGACGATGTAGAGCGTGCGCTGTGGTGCAAAGCGCTCGATGAAGCTGCGGATGTAGTCAGGATCGGTGCTATCCAACACGTGCACATCCAAATTGCCAACGCTCGTCCCGTAGACCTTAGCGAACATCTCGGGCGCAAGGCTAGAGCCGCCCATGCCCAGCAGCACTACCTGCTGCAGCCCATCCGCCCAGACTTCATCGGTCAGTCTGTAGAGCCGCTCCAGGATGGCGGGCTCGTTCATGCGCGTCGCGATGTTCAGCCAGCCTAGCCGATTGGCGATCTCAGTCGGCTGCGGCTTCCAGACCGTGTGATCCTTGACGTAGATGCGCTGGACGATATCGTGGGCATCCATCTCATCCAAGCGCGCCCGCACGCGCGCCCAGCTCTCGCCCAAGTCGGCGTAGCGCCGCTGCACCTCTGAGAGCAGGCGTTCGCGCTTCAATGCAATGCTATCCATTAGCGCCTCAAACGATTTAGCGAAGGAAGCCACGCCCTCGCGCAGGAGCTGCTCGGTCACGGCGCCCATATCAATGCCGAGCGCCGCCAACTGCGCCAATTGCGCCTTTGCCTCTTCCAGGCCCTGCTCAATAGTCAGGGCGACTGTAGCGTGATCTTGCAGCGCGTCTAGCGTGGCGTGCGGGACGGTGTTGACAGTATCGGCGCCGATCAAGTTATCCACGTAGATTGTATCGGGATAGTTCGGATTCTTTGTGCTGGTGCTTGCCCACAATGGGCGCTGTACGCGCGCACCGAGCGTCTTCAAGCGCTCCCAGCGCGCGCCGCTGAAGACCTGGCGGAAGGCTTGATAGGCGAGCTTGGCATTCGCAATGGCGATCTTCCCCTGCAGCTCAGTGTTGCCTAGCTTGGCTAGTTCAGCGTCCACCAGGCTATCCACGCGGCTAACGAAAAACGAGGCTACCGATGCCACGCGCGCCAGATCGCCGCCACGCTCAGCTAGCTGCTCCAAGCCGCCGCAATCTGAATGGC
>JBDNDQ010000009.1:0-74821 GCA_046719055.1 Aggregatilineales bacterium
GCGCATAGATGCCAAAAATGCCGCACTCATGCCCTGGCCTGTCGCCCCATGCCATGTGATTGCTCCCTGATGATGGACTCCGTCTACCTGACCGAATTCGCAGGCGTCAGCAAGTAGCGAGCAGCTCTTCAAGCTGGACAGGGGTAGGCTGAGCGGTCTATCCCTGTTTTATCAAGGCAAGTTGCCATGTCTACTGTGCGCTACATCGCCCGCCGCTTGATCCTGACCGTACCGATGCTGTTCGGGATCACGCTGGTGCTGTTTTTGATCTACAACATTGTGCAAGTCGATCCGCTGGTCATGATCATCGGCGAGCGCGCTATGGATAATCCGCAGGTCGTCGAGGCAGCGATCCGCAAGTGGGGGCTGGATCGTCCCGTTTGGGAGCAGTACATCACCTACTTGACAAATATCCTGCGTGGCGATCTGGGCACCTCTTTTCTGACACGCCGCCCTGTGCTAGATGATCTGCGTACGCACTTGCCTGCCACCATCGAGCTAGCGGTCAGCTCGTTGCTGTTTGCCGTTGTGCTGGGCATTCCGCTGGGCGTCCTAGCAGGTATCTATTTCGGCAACCTGTTCGACCGCTTTGTGTGGTTCATTTCGCTTTTGAATGGCTCGCTGCCGCCTTTCTGGACGGGGTTGATTTTCCTGTTCGTGTTCTACTATTCGCTGGGTATCGCAGCTGGTCCGGGTCGCTTCCCGCCGCGCATGGATCGCCCGCCGATGGTCACAGGGCTGCTGACAGTCGACTCGCTCCTGGCAGGCAACACAGCGGCGCTGAGCGGCGCGCTCAGCCACTTGGTCTTGCCGACGGTTATCTTAGGCGGCTTCACGTTGGCACTTGTGCTGCGCGTGACGCGGGCTGCCATCGTAGAAGAGATGCGCCGCGAGTACATCCGCACGGCGCGCAGCAAAGGCTTGGCAGAGCAGCTAGTCGTCGTGCGTCATGCGCTCCGCAACGCGCTGTTGCCGCTGATTACTATCATTGGGCTGGCTTTCGCGGGCTTGCTGAGCGGCGCCGTGATGACCGAGACTGTTTTTGATTGGGCAGGGCTGGGCCAGTATCTGGTGCGGGCTGCAGCTAGCTTGGACTATCCTGCCATTCAGGGGGGCACATTGCTCATCGCTGTGATTTACGTGATCGTCAACCTGTGCGTTGATGTGCTCTACAGCATCCTAGACCCGAGAGTGCGGCATGGCTAACTCGATCAGTCTGAAGGTGGGCGTGCACTCGCCACAACGGATGTGGCAGCGCGACTTGCTCAAGCATGTGCGGCGCTACCCTTCGCTGTGGATTGGCGGCGCGATGTTGGGTGTTTTTGCGCTGTTGATCGCCTTCGCGCCTATCGTCACGCGCTATCCGCCCAACCAACAGAATCTCAGCATGCGCCTGAAGCCGCCTTCAGCGGAGTATCTTTTTGGCACCGATGAGCTAGGGCGCGATATTTTCAGCCGTGTGTTGCATGGCGGGCAGATCTCGTTGCCATCGGCGTTAATTGTTGTGCTTATCTCGCTGACGCTCGGCGGCTTGCTGGGCGCTTTTGCGGGCTTCTTCGGCGGCCTGATCGATGATGTAATCATGCGCGTTGCAGATGTTACACTAGCATTTCCAGCCGTCGTTTTAGCGTTAGCGATCTCAGCGCTGCTTGGACCGAGCCTGAACAACGCAATTTTAGCGGCATGCGTTGTGCTGTGGCCTGAGTACGCGCGCTTGATCCGCTCTCAGGTCATCGTGACGCGCACGTTTGAGTATGTGACTGCAGCGCGCTCGCTGGGCAGGCGTGAGGTCGGCATTCTCTTGCGGCATGTGCTGCCTAACACTTGGACTCCAATCCTGATCAAGGCAGCGCTGGACATTGGTGGTGTGATTTTGCTGGTCTCAGCGCTGAGCTTCATCGGCTTGGGTGTCTCGCCGCCGACAGCCGAGTGGGGCTCTATGGTGGCGTTAGGGCGCAACAAGTTCTACCAGTGGTGGGTCGCCACCTTCCCGGGCTTAGCGATTCTCGTCTCAATTTTGGCGTGTAATCTGATCAGCGAAGGCTTGCGGAATTGGCTCGATCCGCGCACATGAGGCTGAGTCAGTAAAGCGAGCCAAGGTTGTGCAGCGCTAGGCATCTAAGACGGGCAAAAAAGGCACATCAGCCTTTGCCCAAGCGTTTGCACATGAGGGCGAGAATGCGTTGAATCAGTAGAAAATAGCCAAGTGCTATTTTCCCATCTTGAAACTCATTTGGGCTAGTCTAGCGTAGACATTGTAGTGCGGAGCTTTCTCAAGACGCGCCGATACAGCCTAAGCGCTGAGAAACACTCCGCACGACACATGTGCTAGTAAGCTTGCCGAAGCTCCTGCCAAGTGACTGAAGCACGATCGAGCTAGTGGATCAACATGTGTTGAAGCCGAGTGATATTCAGGGCGCTACTACATAATTCATCCGTTGGTGCGTGCTTAGCATGTGGGCATCCTTGAGAAAATGGCAGTCGCTGAGGACCTCGATCAGTGCCTGCTCGAATTGGTCAGCCTCGGCTAGATGGTATAGGACGCATCAGCTCGCATGATTTTCTCAGTGTACTGCGCTGCGTCGAGCGCCACTTGCTTTGCCAGCGGACTGAGCGTCTCGTACAGGCTACTGAAGAGACTCTGAAATGTCGAGAAGAAAGCCGCTGCCTTGCCCCATTTGATCGACCACTCGCCACATATTTCTACCATGCATCTCGTATTTGGCAGCATACCTTCGAGGACCAGAGTAAGACAAGCATCTTGCAAAGTGAGTTTATACGGCAAATGGCCAATTTTTACTGCGCCACCTGGTAGCAAAAGACTTGCATCCACTGTAAGCTGTATTTGTGCACATTCAAGATGCTGCGTTCAGCGAAAGGATCATCAATATGCTCCTACGTTGGATCAAGGCGGAGGATGATTGCATGTTCGCCGAGCCGATAGCAGGAGCTTATCTGGCGATCGTGGCGTGCTTCCTTCTGCGGCACAGCTCACCAAGGCCCGAATGGCTCAATGTGGATAGCTTGGCTGTCCTGCAGAGGTTTTCTTGTTTTCAACAGTTTTCTCTTGAGGAAACCATCCACAGGCTGCAGGAGTGCGTTCAAGTACACAATGAAAAGTTGGATGTCTGCTTGAGCAGGATCGTCTTTTTGACATTCCATCCGTACAACCTTCAGGCGATCGAGGCTGCCCTCGAGCTGCTAGCTGAGTATAACTCGCTAGACGAGACAGCTTTGAGCCTGCTGCACCGCATGGCATACATCTTTGAGCTACCTGAAAGCGAGATCGATCGCCTGATCACCACCTACTTCGTCTGAGCCTTGCAATCATGCTCTGCCTGTGCTGCGGCTGGCGTGGCACAGGTTGAACACCCTCAGAATTTGGCTCACACAGCTCGCCCGAACGTGCTAAACTTAAGATCAAAACTGGAACACGAAAGGGCACAGCACAGTGGCAACAGACTTGAAAATCATGCGCGGCGCAGAGCCAATGTTCCTGATCGGTAACCGTGTGGGTTGTCTGTGTCTGCACGGTTTGAGTGCCTCACCACAGGAAATGGCTTGGCTGGCGCACCACATGCATAAGCAGGGCTTCAGCGCGCATGTACCGCGTCTGTATGGGCATGGCATCTCACGCGAACACTTTCGGCGCGTCCTGTGGCGGGATTGGTACTTGAGCGCGCTGGATGGCTACCACTTGCTGCGCGCGCATTGCGATCACGTCTTTGTCATGGGGCTCTCGATGGGCGGCTTATTAGCGCTGCGCCTCGCTGCTGCTGAGGAAGTCTCAGGCGTTGTGGTGCTGGGCTCACCGCTCAAGCTGGATGTGCCCTTGTGGCTAGCACACTACCTGCGTTATGTGCGCCCAGCCGTCCTGACCTCTTCCCCAGACGATACTCCGCTAGATGCCCGCATTCGCTCTCTGCAGGCCCAGCGCGGCGAGCCGGTCACCGGGCGCGTCTCGTATTTCCAGATGAGCACAGCGGGCGTGGCGGAGCTGCACAAATTACAGGGCGAGGTGCGCCGTTGCTTGCCTCATGTGCGTGTCCCAACCCTGCTGATCTTCTCTAAGCAGGATCAGACCGTGCCCTACAAAAACATGGCACTTATTCAGAGCGGCTTGGTCAATGCATCGGTCGAGACGCTCACATTAGAGCAATCCGATCACATTCTGACCAACGATGTAGAATGTGAGACCGTTTTCGCAGCTGCAGAGGCTTTCGTCAAGCGTGTCTTGCAGCTGCAAAGTGCCTAAGAGGTGAATATGCCTGAACAAAAGCGGAAACGCGTGCAAGTGCCCTTGCCAGCGGGCAACTTTGGGGTGCTAGAGCGCATCTGGGAGCAGCTGCGTTTGGCTTGGCTGCTCTTCGGCGATAACCGGGTGAGTTTGCTCCTAAAAGTCCTGCCGGTCGTGGCTATCACTTACATCATCTCGCCGCTGGATTTGCTGCCTGCGCTCTTGTTTCGCCTGCTGGGCATCCTAGATGATATCGCGATCTTCGGTCTGGCGATTGTGGTCTTCAACAGCCTCTCGCCTGAGGATGCTGTAGTGGAACACCTGCGGCAACTGCGCTTCGGTGGCAAGTATCGTATCCACAGCGATGAGGATGGCATGGTAATCGACGTACAGGCCGATGTAAAGGATGCAGAGGCATCATCAGAAGGCGAGGCTGGCTCTGAGCCATTTGCCGAACCTGAGCACCGGCGCAGCGAACACTCAAGGTGAGGTGGAAGTCTGCGCCCAGGCGCAGACCTCCAGCGGGTTACATCAGCCGAAGCGGCCGGAGATGTAGTCTTCAGTGCGTTTATCGGCTGGGCGCGTGAAAATGCGCGTGGTCGGGTTGAACTCGATTAGCTTGCCTGTGCGCGATTCATCGCTCAGGAAGAACGCTGTCATATCCGAGACGCGCGAGGCTTGCTGCATGTTGTGCGTCACCAGCACGATGGTGTAGTTCTTGCTCAGCTCGCGCATCAAGTCTTCGATGCGCAAGGTCGAGATCGGGTCGAGTGCGGAGCAAGGCTCATCCATCAGGATGATCTCAGGCTCCACAGCTAGCGCACGCGCGATGCACAGGCGCTGCTGCTGCCCACCCGAGAGCGCTAAGCCGTTCTTCTTCTTGAAGTCGTCTTTCACCTCATCCCACAGGGCAGCAGCGCGCAGGCTGGTCTCCACGATCTCATCAAGTGTCCGTGCATCGCGGACGCCCAGGATACGCGGCCCGTAGGCAACATTGTCATAGATAGTTTTAGGGAACGGGTTCGGCTTTTGGAAGACCATGCCGATGCGGCGGCGCACCTCAACTGGATCGATGCCAGGCTGGTACAAGTTCTGGCCGCGGAAGATGACCTCGCCCTCAACGCGTGCTGTCGGGATCAGATCATTCATGCGGTTGATAGCACGCAGCACAGTGCTTTTGCCGCAGCCTGACGGCCCGATGAATGCTGTGATCTGGTTGCGCGTGATATCAAGCGTGATGTCTTCAACTGCCTTGTGCGAGCCGTAGTAAACGCTCATCTTTTTGAGCTGGACGGCATAGTTCGCACCGTTCGGACTTGTCTCACTTTGGCTCATGATGTCTCTATCCTCTCAGCTTTCTGCTCAAGCGCTGGCGCAGGATGATTGCCGTTGCATTCAGAGATAGCAGCACGATGAGCAGCACGATGATCGCAGCGGCTGCTACGTTGCGAAAACCGATCGCAGGGTCTGCCGTCCAGCTGTAGACTTGAATCGGCACGACTGAGAACTTCGAAAACGGCCCGTCCGGGTCCACGAGCGTGAATGTCAGGCCCCCGACGACCAGCAGCGGTGCCGTCTCACCAACGGCGCGCGAGACCGATAAGATCAATCCCGTTAAGATGCCCGGGAAAGCTGCTGGCAGCACTTGGTGCCATGTTGTCTGCCATTTGGTGGCGCCAACGCCATAGCTCGCCTCGCGGATAGAGGACGGCACAGCCCGAATCGCCTCTTGCGCATTAATGATTACCACAGGCAGGATCAGCAACGCCATTGTGAAGGCAGCCGAGATAACTGTGCGTCCGTTTGAGTCGGTGATGCCGATGAAGGCACCGCTTGTCAGTTGCTCAAGCGTGCGCACAAAAATCGCTAGGCCGAGCATGCCATAGATAATGGAGGGCACACCTGCTAGATTGCGAATGTTAGTCTCGATCACCGCATTAAGCAGGTTCTTCTCGGCGTACTCCTCAAGGTAAATTGCTGCGCCCACGCCCAATGGTAGAGCGATCACGATTGTCAAGATGATCACCCACAGCGAGCCGAGCAGCGAGGTGCGCAAACCGGTCGTCGCAGGTGAGGCGGTCAGCTCTGAGGTGATGAAATCGAGCGAGAGCCACGATTTAAAGCGCAGCTCACCCTCGCGCAGATTCTCGTCAGCCTGTTGAGCCGCTACGATGCCTTCATAGTTGGTGAGTGATTCGAGCAATGTCCAAGCACGGTCGTAGCGCAGCTGAGCTACGTCTCGAATGATAATACGATAGAGCTGGCCCGTATCCAGGTTATCTTCGAGCAAGTCGATATACTCAGTGATTGTCAGCTCATCGTAGCGCTTCTCAGCCACTTCGGGGCGGAAGGAGCGCCCTGCAAACAGTTTCTTGATCGGTTCGCCCAGCACGTAATCGGTTGTAACTTGCGGGCGCGGAGCATTAGCTGCCAAGAGCTGAGCCGCCTCTCGAAGGCTCAGCTCGCTCAATTTCTTCTCGGCGATCTCAGCATCGAAACTACGTCCACTGAAAGCGACTCGAATTGGCTCATTCTCAAGCATGTCGCGCGGGATGCCCAGCCCAAGCGAAAAGATTGTGACCAGCTCACGAGCATTTAGGGCAGGGAAACGCTTGTCGCCCAACGCACGGCTGACGGTTTGCTCGGTACGCTCAGGGTTGAAAGCCAGTTCGGGGAAGATGTCGACCACGCGCGCGCCTGAGAGCCGAATCTGAGAGAACTGCCGCCCTAGTAAGTTGTCGCGCACGATCGTGCGCAAGCGGTTACGATTGACTCTATCCTCTAGCATGCGGGCAAGTTCAGCCTCGCTGAGCTCCTCTAGCGGCTTACCTGGGCTAAGCTCAGATGGCTTAATGCCATAGTTAACCACCACATAGCCGAACGACTGGTTGATGATGTTCAGCAGTAGGATGATCAACGCCATCAGACCGACAATGTTTGCCATGAGGAAAGCTGCACGCCATAGGCTGGCAGTTATCTTACGGGCGCGCAAGGTGCGCGATAGCGACGATTCTGGTGGCATCAGGCCACCCTCGCGCCGTTCGGCTGCCTCTTCCACGATCGGCTGGGCTTCTTCAGGCGTGATCCGCCAAATGTTCATGACAGCCAGGCAGACGAAGAAAACAACCCAGAAGGCGATACCCAGCGCCTGAAGTGCCTCTAGCAGGCTAGATTGAATTTGCCCATGATAGAGCCAGAAGTAGAACAGGCCAACAAACATGATCAAACCCGCATTGCGCGCTGCCTTTGGTGAGACGGGCGGTGGGGTGTAGCGCACCGAGCGGAGCCGAAGGGGGATGCTCAGCACCCAGCCAACAGCATGTACAATGCGCAGCAAGAGACTGTCGAACTGCAGCTTGCGCATCGGCAGAAAGGGCGCCAAGCGCACTACATTGATGCTGCCTATGCCCAGCAAGGCAGGGAGCAAGCGGAAGGGGATGCTCAGCAGCTGCAAGTACGGGTACAGCGGCCGCGGTAAAGCTGCATAGACTATCAGAAGCGCGCCAAGCGGAATCAGCCACATGGGTGCGAAGTTGCGCGTAGCCTCAACAGCAACATCGCTGAACAAGTGCTGAACATCGCCAAGCAGCTGCACGCCTATCGGCTCAGCAGTGTCATCTTCGGCAATCCAAGGCAGCAGCAGCCATGCTGCAGCAATCAGAGCTGCGCAGACTAACAAGATTAAAGTTAGAGCCCAGAAGGGTAAGCCGCGCTTTGCTTGGGTTGGATCAATGACCCCGCGTCTAGGCACGAGTGTGCTTTGTACGCTCATTGGTATACCTCACGGAAACGGCGGCGAATTAGGTTGCTGATCAGGTTGAGCACTAGCGTGATGATGAATAGCGTCAAGCCGATCGCAAACAGGCTGTTGTAGTCGACCGAATCGAAGCTGAGATCGCCTGTGCTAATGCGCGCGATGTGACCAGTCATGGTCTCAGCGGCTTCTAGCGGATTGAGCGCGAAGTTCGGGCCGGCGCCTGAGGCAATTGCCACGATCATGGTCTCGCCAACTGCGCGCGAGACGCCCAAGATAAAAGCTGCCAAAATGCCCGAAAGCGCTGCTGGGATCAAGACTCGGAAGACCGTCTCGCGGCGTGTGGCGCCCAAGCCGTAGCTGCCTTCGCGCAGCGTGCGCGGCACAGCGCTAAGCGCATCTTCGCTCACTGAGGCGATAGTCGGGATGATCATAATGCCCATCGCAATGCCCGCTGAGAGCTGGTTGTAGGCCCCCAGTTCGCTCTGCCAGAAGACGCTGCGTAGGAATGGTGTGATAAGCGTGAGGGCAAAGTAGCCGTAGACAACCGTCGGGATGGCAGCCAAAATCTCCAAGATCGGCTTGAGGATGCTGCGCAAGCGCGCTGAAGCATACTCGCTGATGAAAATAGCCGCCCCCAGACCAACTGGACCTGCAATCAGCATCCCAACGAAGCTAGTGATTAAGGTTGCCATAACCAGCGCCAGCACGCCAAAGTCAGCGCCCTGAGGCACCCAACGTGTGCCTGTCAGGAACTCTACAATACTGACTTGTTCGCCCAGAAAGAGTGTCGTGCGTACGCCATGCGGCTCGGGGCGTGTGCCAAGAACGCCACGCTCCACTTCGAGCGTCTGGTTGTCAATTAAGCGCGTTACGCGCAGATACTCTTGGTTGAGGCGGATAACTTGACCAGTGCGCGGCAGTGTGCCTTTACCATCAAACCGCAAAACCACTTCTTCAGTGCCAACTGGCTCAATGAGCAGCTGTCCAGCGCTGCGAAAGCCGTAGCGCGTGAAGAAGTTGATCGCTTCTGTGGAGAGCACCACAACAATGCCAAGCGTCGTCAGCACAGAGACCAGGCCGCATAGAAAGAGAGCGAGGCGTATGAGATCCTCGAAGGGGCGGGAGCGCTTGTTCAAGCTGGCATACGCATCTGTAGTCCCCGACAGTCGGTCGGCAGCTGTGCGAAAGGGGGTTGGCTCAACACTTGTCTCTAAGGTCATGGGGAGAAAGCTGCTCCTTGTGGAAAATTTAGCCCGAGCAAGCTGGGTGCGCAAACAAGGACGAGCGCCATGCAGCGCAGGCGCTCATCACATGTTTCATACGAACAGAAGAAGCTTACTCACCAACTGCTGCCAGCCACATCAGCTTGTTCAGATTGGTGGCGTCGTTGCTGACTGGGAAGTAATTGATGTTCTCGCGGGCGGTGCCCAGCTGGCTGCGAACGTTGGTGATGTAGAAGTTGATGAAGGCAGCCACTTGCGGCTTCTCCTGCATGATAGCAGGCGTGCTGTAGATGAACAACGGACGTGACAGCGGGTAGGCGCCGCTTTCAGCATTGGCTTCGTTTGCCTCTACACCTTCGACACGCACTGGACGAATCTTATCAGCGTTCGGCGGGACGTAAGCATAGCCGAAGTAGCCGATGGCAAAGCGGCTGCCTGCTACACCTTCCACCAGCACATTGTCGTCTTCGCTGAGCTGGATGCCAGGCGCATTGAGCAGCTTAGTGGCATCCCGACTGAAGATTTCCTCAACGAAGTAGTCGAACGTGCCGCTATCCGAGCCAGGGCTGAACAGGCGGATCGTCTCGGCAGGCCACGAAGGATTAATCTCACTCCAAGTCTTGGCCTCACCGCTGAAGATTTTGGCCAGCTCTTCTTTGGTCAGGTTTTGAACGAAATCGTTGCTCGTCGAAACCACCACCGCCAGGGCATCGATCGCTACGTAGAACTCGACCAGCGGCTTACGCCCGATGCTGTCGCAGTTATCCACTTCGCTTGCTCTGACGGGACGGCTAGCGTTGGCAATATCTGTCTCACCTGCCTTGCAGAAGCGCTCGAAGCCGGCGCCCGTGCCGACGGAAGCTACCTCGATGTTGCCAGCGAAGCCTTCGCCACGGAACAGGTCTGCCATGCGGCGCGTCAGTGGGAAGACTGTCGAGCTACCAGCGCTGATGACATTGCCTGTCACAGCCAGCGGGTCGACCTCAGGCAGCATGATCTCAGGCAGGATGACCGAATCGATCACGTGGATCACGCCGTTGCTCGCCTCAACATCTGTTGCCACAATGTTGGCACTGTTGATGCGCAGATTCTCGTCCAGCATCGTGAACTCGACCTCGCCGCCCTCAACTGTCTTGGCCGTCTTGCCAACCAAGCCCATCGCATCGGCAGCCATCGCCTTGCCAGGCAGCACATGGTAAGTCAGGATGCGCACCAGCAAGTCCTTGTTCTCGGGCTTAAGCAGATACTCGATCACGAAGCCAGGCACTTTGGCGAATGCCTCATCGGTTGGGGCAAAAACAGTGAACGGGCCTGCGCTGTTAAGCGTATCCACCAAGCCAGCCGCCTGCACAGCTGCCACCAGTGTGGTGAAGTTGCCGTTCTCCACGGCGATTTGCACGATCGTCTTGTCACCCTGTGCGTTGATTGTCGCCAATGGCGCAACCAAGATCGCAAGCAAGGCGATCACGGCAATAATACGAGCCTTCATGTTCTGCATCTCTCCTGATATGCCTTGACTCTGGCACAACGAAATTCCTTCGTCATGCTACATAAAACTTAGCCGGGGCAGGTTAAGAGAGTTGAGAAGGTTGTTTAAAGATATTTTAAGAGATAGCTAAGGTTATGCGATTCTCATAATGTTGGTGGCTTTTCAGGAGAAGTGGATGGCTGAGCGCTCAGCCATCCGCCTCGAAGGGGGCTACTGGACGCTGGCGCGCTTGAAGATCAAGCGCTTGTCTGCGTCGTAGTGCAGCGTGAGCTCATCGCCTTGCTCGCTGTAGTGCGTCACGCGCTCCAGTGCTTTGATGAAGGCCTGCTCTTGGCTGCTGAGCGCTGCACTTGGGCAGGCGCGCCGCGTCGTGATGAGTGCGCTGAAGCTGAGTGAGTCGCCGCGCGCGGCAAATGAGGTGCTGTATTGGTTGCAGCCGGTTGAGCCGCCTGCTCGCCCTCCAGCAAAGTGCAGTGTCACCTCGCCTGCGGCTGGGATCAAGGCGTTCAGGGCGCCATAGGCACTCAGGCGCCATTCCGACTCGGCGAAGGTCGGCACGCGATCGAAGATCAGGCGCCCGCCCGCCCCGTAGAGCAAGATGAGCTGTCCGTTGACCATACGGTAGCTCTGCACAGCGCTAAGCGCCTCTAGATATGCCTGCTCAAGGGCCATGACCGGCTCTGCGCAAGCCATCTGCGTGCTGATGATCTGCCCAAAGCTGATGCTCTCTTCGCGGTAGATCGGCACGCTGCGATAGGTGTTGCAGCCACCTGAGCCGCCAGCGCTATCAGCTGTAAGTTTCAGGGTGATGGCAGGCTCGCCAATGAGCTCGAGTTCTGCGCTAGGCGATTCGAGGGCGATTAGACGCCATGTGCTATCGGCAAAGTTGAACAGACGCGTGAAGATCAGTGCTTCATCAGTTCCGTAGCTGATAATCAGCAAGCCGTCGGCAAAGCGGAACTGAGTCGCCGTGCGCAACGCACGGAAAAAGGCTTGTTCCTGCCTACCAATTTCCTCAGGCTCGCAGGCGATCAACGTGCTGAAGACGTTGCTGAAGCTAATCGTCGTATCCTCTACACGGTAGCTGCCACCGTAGATATTGCAGCCGCCTGAGCCACCAATGCTATCCGCGCCAAAATTCAGCGTGATCGCCTGTTCGCCAACAAGTGCTGTAGGTGCATTCTCCAACCCATAACGCAGGAGTTTCCACTGCGTGCCGATCAAGCGATTCGGGTCGGCAGCCCAGCTGTGCACAGGCAGCGCTGCCAGGCTCAACAACACAACTAGCGTCCAGATCAGATATTTCATCAGTCATACTCCATCCTGAAAGATTGTCCGTGTATCGAGCTGCTTGCCGCGCAGCCATAAAGCAGGTAGAAGTGCCAGCAAACCGATCAGTGCACCGAGCAAGAGCATTTCAGCGATGACAGCCACACCCGACTCGAAGTACACACGCACCGACTCGCGCTGAATCTGCTCAGCTGACCAATCCAGCCCAAACGACTCGCGCGCAAGGCTGACCATGTAATTCAGGCGGCTGAAAGCGTACGTCGTCATGCTGGGGATGGCAATGGTCATGCCTAAGTAGCGCATGATCAGCACCAACGCAGAGGCTACGCCGCGCCGTGTAGCATCCACAGCGTTGATCACGACCGTGCCGATCGGCGCGATGGTCAAGCCCAAGCCGATTCCAATCAAAGCCAGATGCAAGCTCATCAACAGCTCAGGCGTATCAGCGCGCCATGTGCTACCAGTCAGCAAGAAGCCGACGATCGCCAGTGAAATGCCGCCTAGCACAGTATTGCGGAAACCAATCTTGCCAGAGAGCCACGCACCCGGCACGGCTGCCAGCGCCATCGGGATCGTCAACGTAGAGAGCAACACGCCAGCCCGCTCTGCAGCGCGCGCGATCGCCTCTGCGCTGGCGTTTTCGGCGCGCAAATTGATCAAAAGCGGCACACTGACCAACCCGAGCATCAGCAAGAAGCCGATCAGCAGGTTGGCCAGCGTTGCAGCGCTGACAGCACGCTGACGGAACAGGTGCAGCTCCAAAATCGGATGCTTCTGCCGCCACTCCCACAGCAAAAAGGTGATGAACAGCGCCCCCGCAAGCGCTAAGAGCGTCAAATTATACGGCGACTCGTTCGCTTGCGCCTGCAGCGCCTGCAGACTAGTGGCGCCTGTCACATCGGTGTTGCCGCCTAGACCTAACACAAGGCACGTCAGCGAGGCAGCGATCAGGGCAGCGCCGATCAGGTCGAAGCGCCCCTTGCTGATCGGATGCTGCACGCCGCGCAGCGCAAACACCATCAGCACAAAGGCAAAGACGCCCATCGGCACATTCAGCCAGAACAGCGTGCGCCAATCTGGGGCGGGCAGCGTCAAGCCCAGCCCTGCCAGCCACTGCCGAACTGCCTCGCCGTTCTGCTGAAAAAAGCCGACCATCACGCCGCCGTACAGGTGACCAAGCACCCAGCCAAGCGTATCCATCGCGCCCACGAAGCCTACAGCAGCAGCACGCCGCTCAGGCGGATACAGGTCTGCCACAAGCGCGAGACTGACGGGCACGACTGCACCCGCGCCTAGTGCCTGAATCACGCGCCCGATGATGACTGCCAGCAGCGTCAGCTGATTTAAGTCTGGGCGTTGGCCGAGATAGCGCCGTGCGATATCGTTGAGCAACACCGTTGGGAACAGATGCGCTGTAGCCACCCACCAAGAGCCGACGATGAACAGCGCTAGACACACTAAAAAGGCGCCACGCCTGCCCACCATGTCCGAAAAGCGCCCCATCAGCGCCATGCTGACCGTGTAAGCGAGTAAGTAGCCCGTCACGAGCCACGCCGCTGTGCCCAGATTGGTGTCGATCGGGATGTTCAACTTGAGAAGCACCTCTGGCAGGATGGCGGAGATGATGGTGAGGTCTATGGAACCAACAAAGACCGGTACAAGCACTAGCGCGATGATCAGCCAGCGGCGGCGCTCACTCAAGTGGGCGTTGATCGGCTTCTCTTCGACTTGCAGCGCACTGGGCGCCTCTACAAGCACGTTGGTCATGGCGCTTGTGTTACCTCAGGTGTGGCGCGGCTCGGCAGAGTCGGTAGGGCGGGCGCGCCTAGCACGCTGGGCGTTGCTGTTGGCAACGCCTCGACGCGCGGCACTTCTACACTGATTGAACGATCATCGTAGTCGAAAAGTTCCATGATCCATGTGGTCGGCTCTGGATGCTGATCGCTGACTGTCTCAGGCTGCACAAGGACGATGCGCTCAACGCGCCCACTGACAGTGTTGATGTAGATATCGGCGTCCGCAGAGCCCGTGCCGCGAATCAGGTTGACCGTGACCGCGCTGATATCCGCAACGCTGGCTCGGCCGCTGATGTGATGGACTGGCGTGCCGAAAAGGTCGACTACGCCGTGATAGGTCAGGTCAGTTAGCGCGTTGAGGGCATACTTGATGCCTAGATCGCCGCGAATCAGCCGTTCAGCGTTGAAGCCGGGCGAGAACTGCATGTTCAACCAACGATTCGCCGTCAACAGTATGTGTTTCATGTACTGCTCATCGCCAACTGTGACAATGTCAATTTGACCTGCCACACCGGCTACAGCCGCGCTGACTTTAGCGCTGACCTTATCGGGCGCTACGTACACGCCATCGGCGCTGCTGAACGAGATGATGCCGTCGTCATCAATGAAGGCGGGTGCGCCCGTCAGTTGCAGCTTGAAGCGCAGCGCACTGACTGCTTGAATATCGGCGGCGGCTGCGCTGAGCAAAGTGCGCGGATCAGGGGGCGGCGTGGGCGAGGCAGTTGGTGTGCCGCACGCCGCCAACGTAAAACACATCAGCACTAGAGCAGTTCGTAGGCTGCGCATGGGATTCCTCAGCTATTTCGTGATTTTCTTCACCCTTTCGTAGTATAGCACAAGTGCCACCGCAGACCTGCCCTTGACGTAGCGCCTTAAATCGGCTACGATATGAACGCTATAAGGGCGCGTAGCTCAGCTGGGAGAGCGCTACAATCGCACTGTAGAGGTCAGGGGTTCGAATCCCCTCGCGTCCATAACTACGACCCGCCACAAGAGAGTGGTGGGTCATTTTTTATGCTATACTCACGTCAAGTGCCTGTCAGAGAGTTGCCAGCGATGAAACCGCAGCATATCTTTGCCCATGTGCCGCGCCGCTTGCTAAACTTGACCGCGATCGGCGTCGGTCTGCCATGTATCTTGATCGTGAATGCCCTGAACTGGTCGGCAGTGGCAAGTTTCCTGGTCACAGCTGCGCTAATCCTAGTCAGTCTGTTTGTGCTGGCTGTGTTGTACCCAAAGAGAGGCGAGTGAAGCGTGCCACACCGCGTCATTTTCATGGGGACGCCTGAGTTCGCTGTGCCGTCGTTACGCGCCCTGCTAGAGGCGCCTGACTTTGAGGTGGTATGCGTCGTTACACAGCCAGATCGCCCTGCTGGGCGCGGTCAGCGGCTGCAGGTGCCGCCTGTCAAACAGCTTGCCCTTGCTCATGGCCTTCCGATTCTGCAGCCGCACAAACTGCGCGAGGCTGGGGTCTTTGAGCAGCTGCAGGCGTACACACCTGATCTGATTGTGGTGGCTGCCTTCGGGCAAATTTTGCGTCAAAACGTGCTCGACTTGCCACGCTGTGGCTGCATCAACGTCCATGCTTCACTATTGCCGCGTTGGCGCGGTGCTGCCCCGATTCAAGCGGCAATTCGCGCCGGCGACAGCGAGACGGGTATCACCATCATGCAAATGGATGCTGGCTTAGACACCGGCCCTATGCTGCGCCAGCGTGCTATTTCCATCGCCCCTAACGAGACAGGTCAGACGCTGCACGACAAACTAGCGGCGTTGGGCGCTAACTTGCTCATCGAGACGCTGCGCGACTATCTGGATGGCAAAATTACCCCGCAGCCGCAGGACGACTCCGCGCATACCTACGCGCCGATGCTCAAGAAAGAGGATGGGCGCATCAATTGGGCGGACTCAGCGGCTCAGATTGCGCGGCAAGTGCGCGCCTACTACCCATATCCTGCTACTTACACCGAGTGGGACGGGCAACTCTTGAAAATTCTGCCCACTGATGCACCTGACTCGGTTACAGTGCGGGCAGGCAGCGCCGCCATCGGTAAGGTGATCGCCTACGACGACGGAATCGCTGTAGGCACAGGCGATGGGCTATACTTACCTCAGCAAGTCCAGCTGGCTGGTAAAGCGCCACAGCCGACCCGCGATTTTCTTAACGGCCATAGACCCATCATCGGCGCGCAGCTCAGCTGATCGCAATATGCCGAGAGGTGACGTGCTTATGCGCTTCCTGCGTCTCCTGAGTCTGCTGTTCCTGCTCTGCGCTGCAGTAAGCGGCATCCCAAGCCGCGCTCAAACGGTACTCGTCGTGTGGCACACCTGGCAGCCACCCCAAGCTGCCTTGCTTAAAATGTGGCTAGCTGACTATCCGCCGATCCGCGAAGGCAGCTTGAGTGTACAAACGCGCTATATGCCGCTCGGTCAGCTAGCCGCCCAGCTTGAGAATCCGCCGGAGCGCCCGCCTGACATGGTTTTGAGCACTTCTGATGCCTTGGCGCAGCCAGCCGTGCGCCGTTTCGCTGCCAGCCTAGATCGCAACCTGAGCCCTGAGTTTCGCCAGAGCCTGACGCCTCTGGCGTGGCAGCTGGCACAACTTGACGGTCAGACGCGTGCCTTGCCGCTCGTGCTGGAGAGCTACGCGCTTTACATCAATCGCGCTGTGGTGAAGGCTGAGTCGGTGAGCACGCTGCGGGAACTGGCTGCACAAGCAGCCGAACACGGCTTGATCTTGCCGCGCGATTTCTACCCAACCGCCGGCATGTTCTTTGCCTTGAACGGCGCGCTGATCGATGAGAATGGCAACAGCACCCTCAGCGTAAATCCGTTGGGCAACTATCTGATCGCACTGCGGACGCTGGCACAGAGCGACGGGGTCTTGCTGGGCGCCCCAGAGGATCGTTTTCGGGCGGGCGAGATTGGCTATTTGCTGGCAGGCACATGGCGCTTACCCGTCTTGCGGGCTGCGCTGGGCGAGAATCTGGGCGTCCTTGCCCTGCCAAGCGTAGAGGGGCGCGCCTGGCAACCTGTGGCGCGCGCCTGGCAGCTCTACATTGGCTTGGGCAGCCCATTTCGCCAGCAGAGCCTAGACCTAGCGCGCTACTTGCTCTCAGAAGAGTCGCAGCGGGGCGCCCTTGAGTATGGTTTCGTGCCAGCGCTGCCTGTTAACGCGCCTGAGGCGCTCCTATCGCCGCTGGCAGAGGCGCTTTACAGGGCAGGGGTAGCTTTGCCCAATCGCCCGGAGATGGCAGCGCTGTGGCTGCCGCTGCGCAGAGCCATCAACGCCGTGCTCGATGAAAACGCTGATCCGCTCAGCGCTGCTTCGCAAGCCGTCTCAAGCGCTGCAGAGGGCGTTGCTGCGCTGCGTGCGCAGTAGGCGTGCTTTCAGGTGTAGCCTTGCTGCTTTCGGTAATCCTCAAGTGCACCCTCCAGATCGAAGGTGAAGTTCAGGTCAAAGCCAGCTGAGCCGAGACGAGGCGCTGTTGGCGCGCGAGGCAGTTCGGGGCGGCTGACCCACATAGCAGGCGGGAAGTTTGCCCAACGCGCTGCGATCTCATGTGCCAGACGACGCGGATGGGCGGCGTGCGCGAATTGAATCAGGCGTAGCGCGCCACGCCGCAACCAGTAGCCACGCCCAAGCGGCAGGGCTGTACGTCGCACTGCTGCCGTCAGCCGCCCGCCCAACACTTCGACACCTTCCACTTCGCCAAGCACCATACCAGATCGGCAAGCGCGCAGCGCCTTCAAAAAGGCATCGCCGCTACGCTGCATGGCGAGTGTCTGGCCGCTGGCGATGGCGTGCAAGCCCAAACGGGCATCGTGACGCAGCCAAGCCGAGAGCGCATCCAGCTGCTCGAATTGCTCGGTTGCTAGCGCCTCTTGCAGCTGGTCGTAGTCATCAATGGCGAGGATGATCGGCATGAACGGCTGAGCATCAGCCGAGTTAGGCTCGTCCTCAGCTGCGCTGAGCTGCATGAGGGCGTTATGCCGCCATATTAGCTCGGCTTGCAGCCGCTTTAAGGCTTGCGAAAGACTGGCTGGGTCGGTGGCGTAACTGAGTATGTGCGGCAAATGGCGCAGTGGGCGCAGTGCCTCGCGACTCAGATCGATCAGCACGAAAGCGGCCTCGCATGGTGCATAGCGCGCTGCTACGCCCAGCAGCAGCGTCCGCAGCAGGCTTGACCTACCGCTGCCGTAGCCGCCTAAGATCAGCCAATGTGGCGCATCGCGCCAGTGCAACAGAAAAGGCCGTAACAAATTGCCCTCAACGCCTAACCAACTGCGCAGCGGCTCAAGACGAGGCGCTTGAGGCTGGCTGCAGCGTGGAGGCAAGTGCTCAAGGGCGGTGTGCAAGTCTAGCGGCACGCTTTCGGGCATGCTGCGGATTGGCTCGGGTGTTGGGCGCTCAGCCCAAGCAGCGCGCATTGCCTGTATGGTCATTACTAGAGCACGATCGCGCTCGTCATCGTCAGCGGCCAGGTTTGGCAGGGCAATCTGAGCGTGAAGCGGCGGTCTGCCTGCCAAAACACCGCTGCCAGGGCGCGGATCGCTCTCGCGTTCTGGCAAGCGCCCAAGCAGTGCCAAGTAATCTCCGCGCTCCGGCAGGCGCAGCGCAAAACGGCTCTCAATCAAGTTCAAGACGCTGTAGGGCAAATTGACCGCAGGCGCCGTCAGAGCAAAATGAATGCCGACGGTGCGCCCATCGCGCAATAGGCGCAACCAGTCGGCGGCCTCATCCGAATCGCTCTCGAGCGTCCGCCACAGCTCGGCAAAGTTATCCACTAAGATGAAGAGCGCTGGCAAAAACGGCTGATCGGCGCTGCGACGGCGATTGTAGGTCTCTAGATCGGCAGCATGCAGACTGGCGAGGGCATAGCGGCGCTGCTCAAGAGCATCTAGTAAGTAGCGCAGCAGGCGCGAGAGCCGTTCGCGTTCGTTGCTGCCGATCACCGCGCCAACGTGGGGCAGACCCATTAAAGTATCTAGCGCTCTGCCGCCAAAGCTGACGATGTAGAGCGCAACCTCGCTTGGGGTGAACAAATGCGCCAGCGAGAGCGCTAAGGTATGTAGTAACGTCGTTTTGCCACTAGCAGGTCCGCCAATTGCCAGAAAATGTCCGTCCCGAGCGAAGTTGACGTGCAAGGGGGGCTGAGCGCGCCGCCCCAAATCGTCCAGCAGGCCGATAGGCGCACAAGCCCATGCCCGATCTGTGCCTGCAGGGCGCCACAGGCTGCCATCCCAACCGCCATAATCGCCCTTGTGCAGCACATCAGCCAGACTTAGCTGCGGCGGCAGCGACTCCAACAACACAGGCTCAGGCGGTCGATCAGTGTAACGCGTTGCGAGGTAATCGGCCAATGCCTCTGCCAACGTGGGCACGACGGCGGGCGGCTCAGGATCAGCCTCAACGGGTAGCAAGTTGGTGGCTTGCTCCAGGCGCAGCACTTGCAAGGTGGGCGCCCCTTCAGCCTCTGGTTGCGACTCGGCATAGTCGATGCCGACACGCGCCGCCTGGAATTGCTGCAGGGCGCTGCCGACCTGAAAATAGGCACGGCCTGGCACATCGGGAGGCAGGAAAGCCGCATCTGGGCGGCGCAAAATCTCCTGCGACTCGTCAGGCGCCTGCACACGCAAGCAGATGCGGAAGTTTAAGTTTGCTTTCATCTCTGCCGTCACATGGCCGCTCGGGCGCTGTGTGGCAAGCACAAGATGCATACCCAAGCTGCGCCCGACGCGCACAGTTGCCACCAGCTCATCCAAGAACTTTGGCAGGCTGCTGGTCAGCTCGGCGAACTCATCCACTACAATCACCAAATGCGGTAAGGGCTGCCAATCGGGTGGGAACATCCCCCCATAGCGCCGCAGGCGCCGATGGTACTCTGTGATGTTCTCGACGTTCTGATCGGCAAGGAACTGCTGGCGCCGACGGTTTTCCGCCTGGATAGCGGCAAGCGCACGCAGCGCCTCGCGCTCATTCAGATTGGTAATGATGCCAACCGTATGCGGTAGGCGCCGAAAAACGTTGAAAGTGGCGCCGCCCTTGTAGTCAATCAACAAGAAGTTGAGCAGGTAGGGATGATGCTCAATGGCGAGTGCAGCCACGAGCGTTTGCAAGAGTTCACTCTTGCCAGAGCCGGTTGTGCCGCCAATTATGCCGTGCGGACCGTGTGCCCGCTCGGATAAGTCCAGCATCTGTTGCGCAGAGAAGCTGGCATTCCCAATTGGCACGGGCAGCGGCAAGACTCCATCGGCTGGTACGGGACGGGCCCAGTTTGCCTCGATGCCCAAATGCTGGATGCGTTCTACGCCGTAAAGTTGCAGGATGCTCAGCTGCGTTGGCAGCCGACTCACCTGGCCAAGCTGGGGCAGCCGGTAACTTGCCATTTGCCGCGCGAGGAACTCGACTTCAGTGCGCTTCAACGACTCCGCAGTTCCCTCCAGCGCATCATCGGGTAGCAATAGGCGAAATTTGCTCCCGCTGAGCGTCAGAACGCCGCTAAAAGCGCTTGGCACATCCTCGGGGCGGCTGCACAAGTACAGCGCACATAAGTTGGGATTATCCAGCACCCGTTGGTAGCTGATCTCATCCCGGATGCTGCTCACATCCTCAAACACAGCAACGCGCAACGGAGTCTCGGCCCCTGTATCAAGCTGACGGGCTAACTGCGCAATCAATTGACGGGCTTGCTCGGGCTCAAAGGCGATCTGATCAGGAAAGCCGCCGCGTTGTGTGCTGCTAGTGTGCGGTAGCCAGCGCATCCAACGCCAGGCTGGATGGTTCAGCTTGCTGGAGAAAAGATACAGCGATAGCTCTGAGGGTGCGTGTAAGGCAGCCAGCTGAGCGATCAGGGCGTAAGCAAAGTTTGTGCGCAGCTCAAGCGTGCCGACGATGCCTAGCGCGCGCACTGCCCGCAACCTGATCGCAATCGGTGCGTTGGGCAAGGTGCAGTATTCAAAGCAGATGGCTTGCGCACGGCGCGCCTCTTCGCCCAGAAGATCGGGATCAGGTGCACGGATGCTGACCGCTGAACGCACCTTTCCCGTACCAAGCCGCAACAACGTGAAATCGGCATCAGTTGGGCGGCGGCACCACAGCTGGTGACTTGGTTGCGCTACGCACTTGAGCAGCTGTGTGGCGGGCGGCGTCAGGCGTTCTGCTTGCAGCTGTTGTAGGTCACGCGCCGCTTGCAAACGCGCCAGACGGCGATCTAGTAGGCGATGGTAGTCGCGACGGCTGCGCCAACGTGCCAGATGCGCCTGGCGGCGGCTGGCTGCATAGCTGATCAACGCTGTGAAGACGCCTAAAATACCTAGCGCCAACGTTGGCAAGGCCAGCCACGCAGCACTCGCGCCGCCCAGCAGCAGATAAAAGCTGCCCAGCAGTGCAACACCCGCTGAAGGCAAGAGTGCCACCAGCGCGTTGAGAGGCGCGGTGGGCTGTTCGGCGGGTGGTGCAGGTAGATCGAGCGTACCTTGTAACGGCGGCGGCCGATGGCGCGGTGGACGGCTGATCAGCTCAGCCGTGGCTTGCTCAGACATAACGCAAGGCGCTAGCCCTGATCAGCGGCGCGCAGGGCACGTGCGCCTTGGCGCAGCTCTTCAGCCAGGCCGTGAATCTGCCCTACCAGGCTCTGCATTTCTTCAAAGGCGGCGTCGTACTGGCGGAAAAAGCCCTCTGCCCGCTGACCGATGAATGTGCGGCGCAAGCTGACTAGCAGGTCGTTAGCTGCTGCTAGCTCGCGCTGGATGGTATTGGCATTCGCCTCGATCAGGCTGGCGCTCGACTCTAGAGCAGCTGGATTGGCTTTGATCTCAGACATGGCTGTGCGCATCCTTTGTTGGTCTTCAAGCGCGATCTTACAAGCCAAATCGGGTGCTGTCAAACCTTTTTTATGCTCCTTAACTGCGCTTTCGCACTTGGCAACTTTTGCCACAGGCAGGATGGCACGGGTAGTGGTTCAATCTGCATCGCCTGAAGGCGGACGCTGATCAGGTGGTACGTAGGCAATCACACGCAGCGGCACCGGCTCGGACTCTTGCTGTGAGCCATTGGCCAGCCGCACCCGCGCGATGATCGCATAGCTGCCTGCCTCTAGCTGCCACCAAGCCCAGTAAGGCTCATCGTAGACAGCTGCGATCAGGTGCTCTTGCCCGTTGGCATCCCGCAGCCAATACGAGACCTCTTGCGCCCCGCTCGGCACCGCGACCGAGAGTTTAATTCGTTGCGCCTCGCGTGGAATCACAGGCGTGAGCTGGAAGATAGTGTGAGGATCAGGTGTGAGCAGCCGCACAGCTGAAATTGGGCGGACTGCTTCGCTCGGGCGAACGGGCGGCGCTTGGATCCCATTGCGGGCGGCCCAAGCTCGCGCCTCCTGCGGCAAGACTAAGTATATACGCTCTCGTCTGTATATCTCAGGCGTATTTTCATCAGCCAGCAAGCCCGTGCGGACGTCTATCGTGAATGGCTGGTACAGATCGTCGTATTTAGTCGGTAGTGTGCCACGAATGAACCAGTCTACGCGCCGCTTTGGGCAGTGCGGTGTCGGCAGCAGCCCAGAAGGGGCACATACCTCAGCCTGTACCAAGCCATCAGGCCGCTCGAAAGTCAGCTCAGGTTTATCCTTCAACACAGCGCGCATGAAGTCATGCCAGATCGGACCGGCGCCGCTAACGCCGCTCACATTGACCATCGGCTCGTTGTTTGGGTTACCAACCCAGACCCCTGCTACAAGCTGCGGGGTGTAACCGACCGTCCAGTTATCGCGAAAGTCGGTTGTTGTGCCCGTCTTCACGGCGGCAGGGCGGCCAATGCTCAGCGGACTGCGCACGCCAAATGAGGGAATGCGCGCTTCAGGATCGCTGAGGATATCCGTGATCAGCCATGCCACACGCTCATCAATCACGGGATCAGCAGGTGGCGGCTGTCTCCACTCATAGAGCACCTCGCCATCAGCCGCCTCGACCCGCAAGATGCTGCTCACTTTAACTGGTCTGCCCATGTTGGCCAGTGCGGCATAAGCAGCCACTAGCTCTGTCAAGCGCACATCGCCGCCACCGAGGGCAATTGAGAGGTCGTAGCGCTCGGGGGCGTCTAGCGTGGTGATGCCCAGCTGTGTGAGCAGCCGAATCAGCGCGCCCACACCGACCTCATCTAGCGCCACGACCGCTGGTATGTTATAAGATGAGGCGAGCGCCTCCCGCACCGAGACTGGCCCGTGCTCTACCAAACCGTAGTTGTGCGGTGTGTAGCTCTCACCGCGCTTGGTGACAAATGGCGTCGTCACGTCGAGCACCATCCTGGCGGGCGTCCAGGGCTCAAGGCGATTCGGATCAAAGGTCAGGGCGTAGACGAACGGCTTGAGCGTCGAGCCCGGCTGGCGCGGTACGACGGCCATGTTGATCGCGCCATCAATCTCAGCGTTGAAGAAGTCCACGCTGCCGACCATGACCAGCAGCTGCCCAGTCTGCGGATCGATCGCCACCACCGCAGCGCCCGCTGCGCGGCTAGAAGGCTTCTCGGCGCGATCGGTGTTCAGCAGCGCCAGGTGCCGGCGGGCGGCTTCCTCAGCGGCATGCTGCCAATCCAGATCGAGTGTGGTGATCACGCGGAGCCCGCCCTCGTAGATGCGGGTCGGGAAGTCGCGCTCCAGCTGCCGCCAGACTTCTTGCACAAAGTGCGGCGCGTTCATAGTGAACTTGCCAGAGCCGTACTGGAGCGGCTCGGCAAAAGCACGATCAGCAGCCTCTTGGGTGAGGTAGCCCGCCTCCACCATCAAGTTCAGCACGACGCGCTGGCGCGCCTTAGCTGCCTGTGGATTGCGCAGCGGATCGTGCAGAGCCGGCGATTGGGGTAAGCCCGCCAACAGCGCCGACTCGGCTAACGTCAGCTGGCTCACGTCTTTGTTGAAGTAGACCTCTGCCGCGCTCTGGACACCATACGCCAGATTGCCGTAATAGGTCTGATTCAGGTAGAGCGCCAAGATTTCAGGCTTGCTGTAGCGGGTTGTCAGCTGGATGGCGAGGATCATCTCGCGCAACTTACGGCGCAAACTGCGCTCGGCGCGCTGCCCCGCATCGAACAGCAGATTGCGCACCACTTGCTGTGTGATTGTGCTGCCGCCCACGCGCACCTCGCCGCCTCGCAGGTTGATCCATAGCGCGCGAGCGATCCCGCCCAGATCAATGCCGATGCTCTGGTAGAAGTAGCGATCCTCTGTGGCGATAGTCGCTTGGATGAGCGCTTCTGGCATCTGCTCAAGCGGCACCAGCCGGTTTCGGCCGCCTTGCGGATCGATCACCTCGTAGAGCAGGCGCCCGTGCCGGTCGTAGAGGCGTGTAGAGGGCAGCGCTAAGCCTGCGCTCAAGTCATCTAGTGAAGGCAAGTCAGCAAAGAGCCAGACGTACAGCCCACCGAAGGCTGCACTTATCAACGCAAGGGCGATCAGCGCGATCTTCTGCCGACGGGGGCGATTCTTCCAAAAATGGCGCATAGCACAATCCTCACACAAAAACGCTGAACATCAGTATAGCGCGTCTGCGCCTTGAGGAATGGGCGACAATATGCGTGCTTGCCTACGCTCGACTAACGAACGGCGCATACCCTTCACAGTGTTTTTGCGCTATACTGGACGTCCCACGTATCTTGACCACGATCAGGATGTGTAACACGCTATGCTCAGGAACTTTGTGCGCGCTTTTGCGCTGCTCTCGTGCCTGTCCATCGTCTTTGTGGTGTGTGTGGGCAGCTTCATACTGACCAACCTGCTCATGCGCAGCACGGCGGCTGCGCAGCCCGCTGCCTCGCGTATCGTCTACGGCCTGACGCTGTTGCCTAGCGGCTTCGATCCTCATATTAACGCCTCAGCCGAGTTAGGCATCCCTCTGCGCTCCGTCTATGATACACTCCTCTATCGCGACCCGATCACTAAGACGTTCGTGCCCGGCCTAGCCGAGCGCTGGGAAATCTCACCCGACGGCTTGGTCTACACATTTTATCTGCGGCGCGGCGTGCGCTTCCATGACGGTGAGCCGTTCAACGCGCTTGCTGTGGCCGTCAACTTGGATCGCATCACGGCGCCTGAGACGCGCTCACAGAAAGCCGCTTTTCTGCTGGGCAGTTTCGAGCGCTACATCGTGGTGGATGAGTACACCATTCAACTGGTGTTGAAAGCGCCGTTCGCGCCGCTGCTGGATTCACTCTCGCAAGTTTATCTCGGAATTGCCAGCCCGAAGGCGCTGCGCGAGTATGGCAACGACTTGTATCAGCTGCATCAGGTAGGCACAGGGCCGTACCAGATGGTCGAGTTCATCCCTGGCGATTACATCCTCCTGCGGCGCAACCCGATTTACCGTTGGGGGCCTCCCTTCTATCAGACTGATAACCCATCGCCGGTTGAGGAGATCGAGTTCCGTTTCTTCACTGATCCGGCTACGCGCGCGCCCGCCCTTGAGAGCGGCTCTGTAGACATCATCGGCGAGCTACCGCCTCTCGACGCGTTGGCGGTGGCGCGCCGCGACGATATTACGCTGATCCCACAACCAATTCCCGGCATGCCGCTTCAGTTCTTCTTCAACACGAGCAAGGCGCCAACCGACCGACTAGAAGTGCGCCGTGCCGTCATCACTGCCACCGATCGCGTCGCTATTATCGACTCGGTCTTCCAGCAGCTCTCGCCCGTTGCCTACGGCCCATTAACGGCTGTCACGCCCTTCTACGAGCCGCAAATTAAACAGTACTATCCCTACAATCGCGAGGTCGCCCGCCAAACGCTGACCGAGTTGGGCTATCGCGATAACGACAGCGACGGCATCCTCGACCTGAACGGCGCGCCGCTGCGCCTGATCGTGATTGTGCCGACGTGGGGCTATGCGCCGCAGGTGGCGCAACGCCTGCAAAGTCAGTGGCGCGATCAGGGCATTGCGGCTGAGCTACGCCAAGTGCCGAACTTGGCAGGCTTGCTGGCTGCTGTGCAGAGCGGCGATTACCACTTGGTCGCTTTTAACGACTTCGGTGCCGATCCGAGCTTGCTCAACAACTTCTATCTGAGCGAGGCGCGCAATAACTTCATGCGCGTCAGCAACGCAAACCTCGATCAATGGCTGCAACAGGCCGTGCAAACCGATGATCCCGCCCAGCGGCAGAACTTCTACACCGGCATTCAAGGCTTGATCATGGATCAAGCGCTGGTGCTGCCGATTCGCGATTACGTCAATCTGAATGCGCACAGCAAGCGCGTTAGCGGGCTGGCTTTCGATGCATATGGCTGGTTCCCGCTCTTGGCAAATCTGACGTTCAACGGGGAGCCATAGGGCGCTATGCTGCGCTTCTTCCTGCAACGGGCGTTTGGCGCGCTTTTCACATTGTGGCTGGCAGCGACTCTCGCCTTCACTGCGTTGCGCCTGGCGCCCGGCGATGCAATCACGCTGCAATTGACGCTCAGCGGCGCAACTGAGGGCCAAATCGTGGCACGGCGCGCCGCGCTCGGCTTGGATTTGCCGCTCAGCGCGCAGTACTTGGGCATGTTGGGCGGCTTGCTGCGCGGCGATTTGGGCGTCTCGCTGGTGAATGGGCGCGCCGTGACAGCGCTAATAGCCGAGCAGCTGGACTCAACGCTATTTCTGGCGATCGGCGCGCTGACGATCGGCACGCTGCTGGGCTTAGGGCTGGGAGTCGGCGCGGCGCTGGGCAGGGCAGCTCTCCAGCAGCTGTGCGAGGCGCTGATCGCGCTCTTGCTCGCCACGCCGATCTACTGGCTGGGCACGCTGGCGATCTATTTATTTGCAGTGTGGCTGGGCGTCTTGCCGTCGGTCAGCAGCGGCAATAGCTTACAGGCACTGCTGCTGCCTTGCGGCACCTTAGGCGTCTCGCTGAGCGGGAGCATTGGGCAGGTAGCAGCGGCGGCGCTCCGCGAGGCAAAGGGTGCAATGTTTGTGCAGCTGGCACGCGCTAAAGGCTTGCCAGAGCGCCTGATCGTGTGGCGGCACATGCTGCGCGCGCACGGCGGCGCGCTGATCAGTCTGATCGGCTTGCAGGCGGGCTTCCTGATCGGCGGCGCTGTAATTACAGAGGCGCTCTTCACGCGGCGCGGCGTTGGTCAGCTGCTGCTGAACGCGGTTAATAGCCGCGATTATCCGGTTGTGCAGGGCGTGGTGCTGCTGAGCGCGCTCGCCTATAGCCTGCTCAGCACTTTGGGGGATGTTTTGGCAGCCTGGCGCGATCCACGCCTGCAAATATCCTGAGCTATGCGCCGATGGGGGCTCTCTGGCATATTCTTGGGGCTGCTGGCGCTGCTGAGCCTGGCTGCGCCGCTCATTGCGCCTTACGATCCGCTGGCCGAGGTCGGGCTGGCCCTAGAGCCGCCCTCAATACGGCATCCGCTCGGCACAGATTGGATCGGGCGGGACGTTTTCAGTCGAGTCTTGCACGGTGGCGCACGGACGTTCAGCATTGGGCTGATCGCGCTGGGCATCACGGTCTTGATTGGCGGCACGATCGGGTTAAGCGCGGGCTTCTTCGGTGGGGTGCTCGATTGGCTGGTCGTCAGCTTGAGCGATGCGCTCTTGGCGCTGCCAAGCCTGTTGATCGCACTCAGCATCTTGACCCTAGCAGGCAACGGCAGCCAACAGATCGCCCTAGCGGCAGCGTTGAGCGGCTTGCCCGCCTATCTCCGCATAGTGCGGGCAACAGCGCGCTCGATACGGGCACAGCCCTACGTGGAAGCGGCACGTGCGCTGGGGGCCAGCGAGCTGGGCGTGCTGTGGCGGCACATCTTGCCTAACGCAGGGCTGACGTGCCTCTCAGCGGGTGTGATAGCGGTTGCCTGGGCCATCCTGAATGCGGCGACACTACATTTTCTAGGTTTCGGCGGCGATCCATCTGTGCCTGAGTGGGGCACCATGCTGGCAGAGGGGCGGACAGTCCTGCGGGCGGCGCCGTGGATCGCGTTTGCTGCGGGCACGGCGCTCACCCTGAGCTTGCTGGCTATCAACGATCTGGCACGCCGCCTAGCCGCCTAGTAGATGTAGCCATTGGCAAACTTCAGCAGCGCTTCTTGTCCAGCCTCTCGGGTGGAGGCGCGCAGTATCCAGTTGCCGTTAATCCAGCCGAATTCATAGTACGTATAGGTGAAGCCTGAGAAGACAGCGAAGTAGTAGGGCGTGCGGGCCTCTGGAAAGCGCTTCAGTACGGTGGCAGTATCTGTGCCGCTGGCGCGCTCGAAGAAGCCTTCGAAGACCATATCCAGCGTGGGCGTCCTATCAGGGATGAACTCCACCTCAAGGCGGACGGTCTTGCCCTCTACGTCGTAGTCTGCGATGCCATGTCGCCTGCCTTCAGTTGCATCGAGCGTATCGACGTTCAGCGCGGTGCGTAGGTAGTCGCCGGCGCGCTCACGCAGGATGAGCGGCCCGGATGTATCCGCTGCCAACGGACGTCGGCGTTGGTTGAAGCGCTCCTCGACTGGCGAGTGCGTGTTGACGAACCACAGGCTGTAAGCGAACAGCAGCGCCGCGCCGACGAACATGAAAATCACAAAAAACGAGCCGCTCGTGCGCCATGCCTGCTTCGGACGCGGCGCCTCGTCCTCGATAACGACAACATTCCCTTGCATAGGCTAACTTTCCGCACACATTGCGCTGATCTTCACAAGTCGTACTCAAATCATAGCAGAAAGGCGCGCCAATTGGCAGGCTAAGCCAGTCCCAAGCGCTCTACAATCTCGCGCACGGCGGCAAAATCGCGCCCAACTGGATAGCTGCTCGCATTTACTACGCTCTGCGTGGCGCCGCCGATATCCTTCAAGCCGCTGCCCGTGATGAACAGCGCCACAGACTGGCCTGAGCCGATCAAGCCCTTTTCGAGCGCCTTGAGCAAGCCGGCGTAGGCTGCGGCACAAGCCGGTTCCGCAAAGACACCGCTGCTGCGCGCCAGAGATGGGATTGCTGCTAGAATTTCGTCATCTGTGACGCGCAAGAAAGCGCCATCCGTCTCTCGGACGGCGCGCAAGGCTTTGGCGCGGTCGCTGGGCAGCCCTGCCGAGATGCTATCGGCGATAGTGTGCGTGCCGCCGCGTTGTACAGCTTGTGCTGGCACGCCCTCTTCCCAAGCGCGTACCAGCACATCGCTGCCTGCCGCCTGCACGCCGATCATGCGCGGCAAACGCTCGATCCAGCCCAACTGATGCAGATCGTAGAAACCTTTGTACTGTCCAGCCAGGATGTTGCCATCGCCCACACTGACGATCAGCACATCGGGCACGCGCCAGTTCAGCTGCTCACAGAGCTCAAAAGCAGCAGTCTTCTTGCCTTCGGTTGTGTAGGGATTCATACCCGTGTTGCGGCAGTACCAGCCGTACTCAGCGCTCGCTTGCAGGCTGAGCGCATAAGCGTCATCGTAGGTGCCATCTACCAACAAAACCGTCGCGCCGTAGACTAAAAGTTGGGCGATCTTGGCGGGCGGGGCTTTGGCAGGCACGAAAATAACTGCACGCACGCCGACGCTAGCACATACGCCCGCCAAAGCCGCTGCTGCGTTGCCAGTGCTCGCCGTCGTGATAACCGAGAGGCCTAGTTGCTGCGCGCGGGCCACCACCATCGCGCTGGCGCGGTCTTTGAGCGACCCAGTCGGATTGCGTGAGTCGTCTTTGAGCCACACCTCGCGCACGCCGAGTGCGTTGGCAAGGCGTGGCACAGCGATTAGAGGCGTCCAGCCGATGTGAAGCGGTGGAAAACAGGCTGGCTCGGTCACAGGCAGGAGCGGCGCGTAGCGCCACATGCTGAAGCCGCTCAGTTGGGCAGGCGCGATGGCACGGCGTAATGCGGTGTAGTCATAGCACATATCCAGCGTACCAACTGCGCCGCAGCGCGGACAGGTATACGTCACTGCGTCTAGCGCGTAGACGCGACCGCACAACGCGCATTGATAATAGGTGAGGAAGGGGTTCACGGTCAGTCACTCAAAGCTTGGCTGCATCAGGGAAGGGATTGCTCCTCAAGCGGGCACGAACCATGTGCCTGCCTCGCCGCGCAGGGCGGCTGCTAAATTCGGCGGGTCGCTGACGACAGCCGATGGGCCACCGTGCTCCAAGAAATGCACAATCGCCTCAACCTTAGGGCGCATGCTGCCCGCAGCGAAATGCTCTTCGGCAAGGTATTGGCGCGCCTCGCGCAGCGTGACTCGCTCTAGGAAGCGCTGCTGCGGCGTGTTGTAGTGAAGCGCCACACGTGGCACACCCGTCGAGATGAGGAATAAGTCGGCGCCCAAACCAATGGCTAGCAGACTGCTAGCACGATCTTTGTCGATCACGGCTTGGACGCCACGTAACTCGCCCTTTTCATTGCGCACAACTGGGATGCCACCACCGCCGCAGGCGATCACAACGTAATCGTTATAGAGCGTCTCGCGGATAGCATCCAGCTCAACGATCTCGAGTGGCTGCGGCGAGGCAACCACCCGCCGCCAGCCGCGCCCGGCGTCCTCCACCACGTGCCAGCCCTCTGCCTCAAAGTGACGCGCTTGTGCCTCGCTCAGAAAGCCGCCAATGGGCTTATCCGGCTTCTCAAAGGCAGGATCATCGCGGCGCACAACCGTCTGTGTGATGATAGTTACCACGCTTTGGTTGATACCGAGTGCGCGCAGACTGTTGCGTAGGGCTTGCTGCAACATATAGCCGATAGCGCCTTGCGTATCCGCCACAATTAAATCGAGCGGCACAGTATGCACTTCGTGGGCTGCTAGCTCGGCGCGCCGCAAGATGAAGCCGACCTGCGGCCCATTGCCGTGTGTGATCACTACACGCCAGCCCTGCTTAACGAGCTGGGCGATGTGTTGGCAAGTCTGGCGCACACTCTCCCATTGATGACGCACCTCGCGGCGCTCATCGCTTTGAATGAGCGAGTTGCCGCCAATGGCCACCACCGCGATCTGGCTGGGCATAGAGCGCGCTCCTTAAGCTTTGCCCGTAAAGCGGTAACCGACACCGTATTCGCTCTGGATGTAGGTTGGAGTCTTTGGATCGGGCTCAATCTTACGGCGCAGATGCGAGACGTAAATGCGCGGGTAGTGGTGCTCTGAGCTGTATTCAGGGCCCCAAACTTGCTCTAGCAGCTGGTTGAAGGTCAGTACTTGCCCGCGATGCTTGATCAAAATGGCAATCAGCTTGAACTCGGTCGGCGTTAGGCGCATTTCTTGTCCATTAACCCAGACTCGGCGCGCATTCAGGTCTACCGTCAGGTAATCATCGCTATAGGCAACCGATTGGTGCGTGCCTTCATCACGCGCAGCACGACGTAACAATGCGCGCACGCGAGCATGAAACTCCATGTTGCGGATCGGCTTGAGCATATACTCATCAGCACCAAGATTTAGCCCACGTGCAATTTCTTCTTCTGTGATGGCAGTAGCTGTCATGATCAAGATGGGCACACTAGAGAGTTCACGGATGCGCTGGCAGACCGTCAAGCCGTCCATCATAGGCAGCGAAACATCTAGCACCACTAGGTTCGGGCGCTGATCGTGAAACATGCGCAGACCTTCCAAGCCATTGGCGGCTGTGATGGTTTCGTAGCCGTGCTGCTTTAAATCGATCTGAAGCAGGCGATTTGTATCAGGATCGTCTTCTACGATTAAAACTTTGACAGCCATACTGCACTTCCTGTTCTGTGCTAAAGAGGCAGCCCGTGCATAGGCGCTACTTGTGATCATTGTAGCACGTTTCGGCGGGCGTGGATAGCTCATGGCCTATCTCGATCGCCTTCCAGTGGCAGGCTCAGCTAGCCTGTGGCATAAATTGACACCGCGCCGTTCTCTTTTTACAATGTGCGCTTGGTGCACAGATCGGATTTTCGGCTGCGGAAAGGCGACGCACCATGGCGACGCAAGATTACCTCGATTTTGAGCTGAACATTGAGACACTGCCCAACGAGCAGCTGCGCGTGACGCTGGCGAATTCACCGGTTGGCTCGGTAGCTGTGGATGTGCCGAACCCGATCACGCCTGCTGAAGTTGAGCGCATCATCAGCATCCTCGATGGCAGAACGCGCATGCCGCGTGGTGAGGCAGCCCGCGCAGCCCGCACCTTTGGCGAGAAGCTGTTCAGCGCTATTTTCAGCGGTCAGATTTATGCTGCCTACCTCACTAGCCGCTCGCAAGCGGGCGAACGCGGCTTGCGCATCCGCCTCAACCTCGATAAAGCTGAGGCGCTCGCCGATTGGCCTTGGGAATTGCTGCGCGATCCGTCAGGCGACTTCCTAACCCTCTCGCGCCAGACGCCAATCATCCGCTACCCACGCCTGATCAACGTCCGCCCAGTCGTGGAGGTCAGCCTGCCGCTGCGGGTCTTGGTGCTGATCAGCAGCCCTAAGGATCAGGCAGCGCTCAACGTTGAGGCTGAGTGGCAAAGCCTGCAAGAAGCGACCGCCGATCTGCGGCAGCGCGGCCTGCTTGAGCTAGAGCGCCTAGACGATGCCCAGCTCATCACCCTACAGCGCAAATTGCGCGGCGGCATCAGCTACCAAATTTTCCACTACATCGGTCATGCCACCTTTGATGAGCGCAGCGCGGTGGGCATGTTGGCTTTCGAGGCACCGCGCACCGAGCTCACACAGCCTGTCAGTGGCGAGGCGCTCGCCCGCGAGCTGGTCGAGGAGAACAGCATCCGTCTTGTAGTGTTGAACGCCTGCCAAGGCGCACGCCAAGCGCATAACGATCCGTTCTCTGGCATCGCCTCGAGCATCGTGGCGCGCGGCGTGCCAGCCGTTGTGGCGATGCAGTTTCCCATCACCGACGACGCGGCGCGCATCTTTGCCCACGAGTTCTACCGCGCGCTCTCAGAAGGCTATCCAATCGAGGCTGCCATCGCAGAGGCGCGACGTGCCATCAGCAGCAGCCTGAACAACCTCGAATGGGCTACGCCTGTGCTATTTTTGCGCGCTCAGAGCGGCGTGCTCTTCCCAAAGCGGCGCACTTACGCAGAGCGCCCCTCGTACGGTGGTCTGCGCGAGGCGTTGCTGCGCCCACGCTTCCTAATTGGACTGAGCGCTGTTCTGATCGTATTGATCGGCCTAGTTAGCTTGCTCGGGAGCCTGCTAGGCGGTACTCCTGAGCCGACACAACCTGCACAGACGCCAGCGCCCATTATCGCCACCTTCACGCCCACGCCTGATGCGCCGCGCAATATCGATCTGGTTATCACGCGTGTGCGCTTCTTGCCGCCCAATCCCGCGCCCGGACAAGCTGTCACAGTTGCCATCGAGCTACAGAACAACGGCACGAGCGACTCGGGCGAATTTGATTGGGTGTGGTTTGATCGCAACGCCGAAGCAGAGGACGCCATGCCCGCGCTGCGTGGTACAGTCGCCAATTTGAGCCCGCGCGCTAAGACGACGGTCATTGGCACTTATCGCTTCGGCTGGTGGGGTATCTATCTGACGACGGCGTGGGTGAATCCTGATAACCGCGCACCTGAGTCGAACATCTTTAACAACTTCGTGCCGCGCACACTGAACACAAGCAGAGAGCCATTCGTGGTTGACTTCGCGCGCTTGCCCGACGAATCGCTGCTGGAAGCAGGCGCCTTGCGCGGCGATGAGTTCGCCAAATGGGCGCTGACGCTCCGCACAGAGACAGACGGCAATCCTGAGTGCGCAGCTGCCTCGCTGCTGGTCACACTTGCCGATGATCTCAACCAAATCACAACAGGACTGCTCAGTGCGCCCTTGCGCTGCGCCAACCTGCCCGTAATTTTCGACCTGTCGCAGCCGTCCGATGCTCTTGTGCTCAGCGGGGCTGGCATTGAGTTCCTACCGGCGGCCCCCGGCGACTACACGTTGGAAGTCCGTGCCCCCGATAACAGCCTGCAACGCCGCGAGACTGTAAGCGTGCCTGCCAGCCAGGTGGGCGTGCCGCAAACAGTCAACATAGCGCTGAATGGCGCAGCGCGCTTAGTTTTCCGCGTGCCAGAGAACGGACGCACCATCATCCGACGGCTGATACGCACCACGACGCAGCCCTAGAGAGAGCCATCCACAATGAGCCAACTGCCTGAATGCCTTGAAATTCGACCGTTGCGCCGCCCGATAGACGCTGTGATCAGCGTGCCTGGCTCTAAGAGCATCACTAATCGTGCGCTAGTTCTGGCCGCGCTTGCCGAAGGTGAGAGCATGCTAGAAAACGCGCTCTTCAGCGAGGACTCACACTGGTGCAGCCAAGCGTTACAGCGTTTGGGAATCCCGGTCGAGGCTGATCGAGAGGCAGCGCGCTTCACAGTGCAGGGCAGGGGCGCTTGTTTCCCGAATGCACGCGCAGACCTCTTCGTGGGCAACAGCGGCACGACAGCCCGCTTCCTGGTGGCAGCAGCGGCGCTAGGCAGCGGGAACTACCGCTTCGATGGCCTGCCACGCATGCGCCAGCGCCCGATCGGCCCGCTCTTAGCAGCGCTGCGAGGGCTGGGCGCGCGCTTCAGCTTTGAAATTAATCCCGATGCCTTCCCACTGACCGTCCATGCTGACGGCTTGGATGGCGGCACAGTGAGGCTGGACGCTACTAGCAGCAGTCAGTATGTTTCGGCGCTGCTGCAGGCGGCACCTTATGCCCGCAGCGATGTGACAATCAGTCTGGTAGGCGAGGTTGTCAGCGAACCGTACATCGAGATGACCCTGCGCATGATGGCGCAGTTCGGTGTGCAGGTGGAGCAGCATAACGCCCGAACCTACCACATACGAGCGGGACAGCGCTATCAGGCGCAGCGCTATACCATCGAGCCGGATGCTAGCAACGCCACCTACTTCTTCGCTGCTGCCGCCCTGATCGGCGGGCGGGTACGCGTGCCGCACCTCTCAGAGAGCTCTCTGCAGGGCGATGCACGTTTTGTGGATGTGCTTGAGCAGATGGGCTGTCACGTAGAGCGCGCCCCAAACTACCTTGAAGTGCGCGGCACAGGGCAACTCTGGGGCGTGGAAGTCGATCTGAACGCAATGTCCGACACAGCGCAAACCCTAGCAGCTATCGCCCCGTTTGCTAGCTCACCAACGTATATCCGCAATATCGGGCATATCCGCCACAAGGAGACAGACCGCATCGCGGCGCTAGCAACCGAATTGCGTAAACTTGGTGCGCACGTCGAGGAAAGTCCCGACTCGCTCACCATCTACCCTTCGATCTTGCAGCCTGCCGAGATCGAGACGTATGAGGATCACCGCATGGCGATGGCTTTTGCTGTCACAGGCTTGGCACTGCCGGGCTTACGTATCAAGAATCCCGCTTGCACTGCCAAGACCTTTCCCGATTACTTCATACGCTTCGAGGCACTTTACGGATGAACCGCCTTTTCGAGACCTTGCGTGGCTTTGTGAGCCGCCCGCGCAGTGAGCCAACTCAGGCACCCACCTCTGAGACGCCGAAAGTCCTCAGCGGCTTTGAAGGGCGTCTAGCTGCTCTCTACAACTACGCGGAGCAGGCTGCAGCCTACGAGCGTGACCTTGAAGCGCGCCTTGCCGAAGCTCAAGCGAACATGGATCGGCTCGAGGCAGCTGTTGAGGCGATGCTAGACGCGGGACGCGACCGCGATGCCTTTGAGTATCTGCGCTTGGCAGCGCGTCTGCGCCCGCAGCGCGACCTGCTGGACGGCGAGCTGCGAGCCTTCCATGCCGTCGCCTCTGAGCTGCAGCGCCGCGTAGCCTTGCTGCTCGATAACCAAGCGGCAGCAAGCCAAATTGCCAGCGATGTGACGGCGAATCCGCAGGCAGCGCGCACGCTCGACCGTGTACTGAACCAATTGACGCGCTACTTCGTGATGCTAGATCGTGTAGCAAGAGCGCGGCGCCGCGAGCTGCCCGAACGTCTTGCCCTTGCCGTGTCACACATTCTTGACGATCGGCAGCTAGATTTAGAGCTAGCAAATTACGTCCTACAGCGCCGCCGCGCCCTAAACGATGGCCGTTCTGCTCAGTCCGTTAAGGAGTAGACTATGTTGCGCCTGTTTAGCCGCTTAGTTGCTCTAGGCATCGTTCTCATGATGGCGCTGGCTGCCTGTCGTGAGCGCCCACCCTTGCCAACAATCGCCGTGCTGCCCAGCCCCACCATCACCCCAACTTTCACGGATACGCCGACACCGACACCCACAGCCACACCAACGCCCACAGTCACGCCAACTGATACGCTCACGCCGACTCCGACTGCCACTCCCACTGCCACTGATACACTCACACCGACACCCACTTTCACGCCGAGCCGCACCCCAACCTTCACACATACCTTCACTCCCACCCCGACTAGCACAGCCACGCCAACATCAACGCCGACCGATACGCCGACTTCCACGCCCACCTTCACTCTGACGCCGACCGATACGCGCACCCCGACGCCTGCGCCACCTGCTGTTATCACCTTCAACACCAACGCGCTGAGCGTCGCGCAAGGCGGTGCTATCATCGTGACGTGGGAAGCCGATGCTGAGGCAATTTTCCTGGAGAGCCTCGACGGGCGTGGGCAAACTGTCTCGCGCCAGCAGGTGCCCTCGAGCGGCTCACAGACCTTTTCCGCTGAGGAGCGGCTAGGCACCTCAGTGACCTTCCGCCTGATCGCTGAGCGCGCCGGTCAGCGGGTGCAGCGCGCCATTGCTGTGGAAATCACCTGTCGCATTCAATGGTTCTTCCGCCCGCCGCCACCGAACAATATTTGCCCCAGCCAGCCCGCCCAATTTACGGCGATGGTCTTCCAGCAGTTTGAGCGCGGCGCCGCCTTCTACTTCCCGCCCACCAACCGCGTTTTCATGCTCACCTCAGATTTTCGCGTGGGCGCCTATGCTAACGCTTGGGTGGAAGGCGTACCACTGCCGCCGCCAATTGCGCCACCGCCGCCCAGCCGCTTCGTGCCAACTGCCCAGATCGGCTTGGTGTGGGTGACTCAAACGTGGTTCGATACGCGTCCGCTGCAAAATGTGCTTGGCTATGCCCTAGCGCCCGCTCAATTCTACGGTGGGGCCTATCAGGCGAGCAACGCGCCCGATGAACTGTTCATCTCAGCTAGCGACGGTACTGTCTATTTCCTGAGGCTGCAAGGCACAGGGCAGTGGCAAGTTGTTGGCAGGGCGAACTGAGATATCTGCCCATGTGGCAGGCGCTGCGCAATCTGCTTGGGGCTGTCTTGCGGAGCTGCCTGCTGCTGAGTGCTTTTTTGGGCGCATGGTGGCTGCGTCCAGCCTACCCTGAAGGGTTGCGCCCCCCATCAGAGCCGTACTTTCTCGGCTTCTTGATCAGCCTGCCAATCGGCATCGCCTTGATCTGCTGGCTACTGCTTGGTTTGCAGGGGCTGGGCAGCGCTCTGCGCGATGAACGGCGCTGGTGGCTGCTTGCCGTGCTGCTGCTGATGGCTTGGGCGGCGCTCTCGCCGACGTGGGCGCGTTACGATCAGGTGGCGGGCAGCAGCGCCCTACAATTTTTGGTAGTGGCAGCAGTCGGTGTAATGGCTCTGTGCACCCCGATCAACGCTCGGGCGCTTGTCGGCGCTCTAGCGGCGGGCGCGCTGGTACAGAGCGTCGTGGTCATCGCCCAGATGGGCCTTCAAGACGATCTAGGCTTGCGCTGGCTGGGCGAGCTGAACTTATATGAGGGTCGGCGCGGCCTGAGCGTGCTGCACGCTGGTGAGCTGCGCTTGTTGCGCCCATACGGCTTGAGCGTGCATCCGAACGTGGTGGGCGGATATTTGGCAGTTAGCATTCTAGCCCTGAGCGCCTGGCTGTTCAGCGTTGGTGAAACATGGCGCTGGCTAGTGCGGATGCTCACCTTTGGGCTGTGCTTGTGCGCCTTGTGCCTGACCTTCAGCCGATCGGCGTGGCTGGCATGCTTGGGCACAGGCTTTGGGCTAGTTGTGTGGGCAGCGTGGCGCCGATTGTGGAGCCGGGCTGTGCTGCGCCGCGCGCTATGGGCAAGCGCGCTGAGCGCATCCATCCTTGCGGTGTTCAGCGTTGCGTATATGCCGTTTCTATTGGCGCGGGCAGGCGTCGGGGGGGAGGCTGTCGAGCAAATTAGCGTAGCACAGCGCGCCATCTTCGTGGCATTTGCGCAGGAGATCATTCGGGAGTATCCGATAGCGGGAACGGGGATTGGCACATTCGCTTGGGAGGCGCGCGATCGGTTAGTGCGCAGCCCGTACCGGGACTTGTTACGGGCTGAGAATGTCCACAGCGTACCGTTGCTTGTGCTGAGCGAACTGGGCTTGGTCGGCTTTGGGCTGTGGAGCGCTACTTTTATCGCGTGGATGCGCGTCGTATGGTGGCACAGAGATGATCCGTTCAAGACAGCATTGGCTGCAGGGGCCAGCGCACTCTTCCTGATCGGCCTAGTGGATTTCTATCCCTTCGGCATTTTTTCGATGCACTGTTTATGGTTTTTACTGAGTTCCAGTACCCTCAACAGGTCGAATAGGATTGCAACCGACCTTCGAAAATGCCCCGCGCCTACTACTTGACCTAGAGCACTTTCAGGCGTCTTCTACCCGCCTCTTTTATGCACTTTTTAAAGAGCATCGCACTGAAAAACAGCCTACACACCTCGCGGGGTTTGTCAACTCCTCGCAAGTCGATCTTTGTTGAAAAAGGCGGGGGAGCTGCGAAAAGCCGGCTACCCGTATCAGAACTAGGTGTAACAGGCGTAAAGTAGACGGAAATGTGTGTAGGACATAAGTCAGCGTGCTTAGTATCTAAGTGCTGCCAACCGAGCTGCGAAACACCCCTCAAAAACGGCAAAATTTTGGGCGTCGGAGAAATTATGCAGGTGCTTACACCAGGCGGTGAGAGCGTTGGCAGCATTTTGAGCCTGCTGCGCTGCCTAATAGCCGCTAGCCAGATCGACACGATTGAGCAGCTCTTTCTTCTTCAGATAGCGCATTAGGTTTTCAGCGAACAGGTCAACGGCACGTTCGTTGTAGCGCGCTGTGTTGCCGGCGATGTGCGGGCTGAGGATGACGTTCTCCATGGTCCACAGCGGGCTGGATTGCGGCAACGGCTCACGAGCGAAGACGTCTAGTGCCGCGCCGCCGAGCTTGCCTGCCTTCAGAGCCGCTATGAGCGCCTCTTCATCTACCACACCGCCGCGCCCGACGTTGATGAAAATCGCGTGAGGCTGCATCGCCTCGAAGACGCTGGCGTTGATGCAGCCGCGCGTCTGTGGTGTTAGCGGCAAGGTGACTAGGACAAAATCGCACAGGCTGACCATCGAGCGAACCGCCTCAGGCGGATAGAGCCGATCGACGCACTCGCCCTGCGGATCGCCTACGCCTTCCTCTTCGTACTCGTTACGGCTGGCGGGCTGCATCACATTACGTTTGGTGGCTAGCACCGTCATGCCGAAGGCTTTAGCGAGGCGCGCTGTTGCCCGCCCAATGCTGCCGTAGCCAACAATGCCGAGCGTGGAGCCACGTAATTCGCGCGGCAGGAACAGCTCGAACCGCTTCTCAGGCCATTCAGCGCGCCCCTGATGGCGCAGCATCAGCGGAATCTTGCGTGCGTGCGCCAGCATCATGGCGAAGGTGTACTCAGCCATAGTTGAGGCGTGAATGCCGCTGGCAGTGGTCAGGATGACGTTCTGATTCTGGATGACGGGCGAGTCTACAATTGCATCTATACCCGCAAAGTGCAGCTGAATCCAGCGCAGGCGCAGCGCCTGGTCAGGTTCGGGCAGTAGATGCGCTGTATAAAGGATATCGGTGCTAGCCCAGACCTCACGCGGAATTTCGTTGGCGGTGCGCGCGAGGTTGCGCGTGAACTTCAGCTGCGGCGAAAGGTTCCTCAGGCGGTTCATGAGTGCATCGTCGAAGTCGACTAGCACGAGCACATTGAGCGTCTCGTCCATACCAGATCCTCTCTTCAGAGCCGATGTAGCTTAGAATTCTAGCGCATCTGGCAGGCTCTTAAAAATTGGTGAGCGTACCTTGCCGATCAGCTTGAACATCGCTACACTGAGCACATCTTCGGCTGTGTGAGAACAACCTTGCGCTATTCCACTCGCAGACCGCGCCGCTTCGAATGGATCGTCATGTGGCGGCGCTTGCGCAACAGCCTGCGCATGCTTTTTACGCGCGGCGATTTTTCGGCGCTGATCATTGCGTGCGCCATCATGGTCTTGCCTGTTTTGTCCATGAGCCAGACGCTCAGCTTCGGGGCGGAGTTCGCCGTACAGAGCGGCAATTGGGCGGTCAGCCTAGACCAGATCGTGCCGGTAGTGATTCTCTCCGTCGTCTTTGGCTTCCTGCTGGCGCGAAGCCAATACTCAGAGCTGACTTCACTGATTCTGAGCGGCCTTTACAGTCTTGGCGCCGTGCTGGTAGTGCAATTTTTCGCAGCGAGCGGCGATGCGATCGAGCGCGTCTACGCGGTGGTGGCGCGCTTTGTCAGCACGTTGCAGGGCGGCTTCACGGAAAGCATCGGTTTCGATCCGTTCCTGCTGATTGTAGTGCTCTCAGTGCTGTTCTGGTTCTTAGGGCACAATGCAGCCTGGCACTTGTTCCGCCTGGACCGTGTTTGGCGCGCTATTTTGCCGCCAGGCATCGTGCTGGTGCTGAACAGCGTCTACAACACCGATCCGGGCAGCAACCAGGATGGCTACGTGATCCTGTTTATCTTCCTAGCGCTCCTTTTGCTGATCCGCTCACACATCGACGCCCGCGAGTACGATTGGTATATCAGCCGTCTAGCCTTTCGCAGCTCCGTGCGGCGTTGGTTCTTCCGCTTAGGCAGCCTGGCAGGTGCAGCCGCACTACTGCTGGCTTGGGCGCTGCCAACAGGCAACGCACAGGAAAATGCACGGCGCTTGCGAGATTTCTTGAACGAAGAATCGCTGGCACGCCTGATGGACATCGCCAATCGACTGTTTGGCTCGTTGGAGGGGCAAGGCCCAGTAACTGCCAACTACTTCGGCGGCGATCAACTGTGGCTGGGGGGCCCGATCAACTTAGGCGATCAGATTGTGATGGCAGTGGATGCCCCGCCTGGCTTGCGCTACTACTGGAAATCTAGCACATTCGATACATATCAGGGCGGGCGCTGGACGACAACTGCCAGCGCAGAACAGCAAGTCGGTGCGGGCGGCATTACATTGAGCCATTTCCCTGTGCAAGCGGGCACGCGTCGCGAGGTGACACAGCGCTTTGTGATCACAATGGGTGGCTCACGCTTAGTCTATGCGGCACCACAGCTCAAGAGCATCCGCCTGCCCGTCCGCGTTCAGCTCAATTTCATAGATCGGGGCAGCGGCCTATCCGATCCGCTGACGTTCTGGGCGGGCGAGCCGCTGCTGCGTGGCGCGCAGTACTCCGTCGTTTCGTCGGTCAGCGTCGCCAGCGCCGAGTTTCTACGCCAGACCAGCACACAGTATCCGTCATGGGTCACTAGCAAATACCTGCAGGTGCCGCCTGAGATCACGCAACGCACTCGCGAGCTTGCCCAGCAGATTGTGCGCGCTGCCAATGCACAGACAGCCTATGACAAAACTAAAGCCATCGAGACGTGGCTGCGCCAGAACATCGCCTACAGCAATAGTCTTGGCAATCCGCCTGCTGGGCGCGACCCCGTAGACTGGATGCTCTTCGAGCGCCGTGAAGCTTACTGCACCTACTACGCCTCCGCCATGATCATGATGCTGCGCTCGCAAGGGGTGCCTGCGCGCATGGCAGCTGGCTTCTCACAGGGCGTTTACGACCCTGAAAATCAGTACTTTGTAGTGCGTGAGCGCGACGCACACACTTGGGTAGAAGTTTACTTCAACGGCGCCGGCTGGGTCGAGTTTGAGCCAACTGCCGCCCAAAGCGTGATCAACCGGACTGAGATCGAGCAGCTACCGCCCACACCTACACCCGCACCGACTGCCACACCAACGCCCTTGCCTACACCGACGCCCACACCCACCCAGCCGAGCGGCAATGTAGCCGAGCCACTCCAACTGCCGCCGCTGCTAAGTGCTACACCCTCGCCGACGCCCAGCCCAACACCGACACCTACACCGACGTTGCGGCCACTCCTGCCGCTGGAGCTGCCGCCGCCTGTGACCGACTTCCTGAGCAATCTGCTGGTAGTTGCAATGCTCATCGCCCTGCTCTCTTTTGGCAGTGTGACAGCGCTTTGGTGGGCCGAGTATCGCGGTCTGGATCGGCTCAGCCCGATTGGGCGCGCTTACGCACGGCTGGAGCGCGCTGCGCAACGGCTCGGAGTGTCCCTCAAAGCCAGTGATACCGCATTGGAACGAGGTAAGCGTGCGGCGCGTGCGCTGCGTGAAGAAGGTCAGCCGATTATGACGATCACTGACGCCTACATCACGGAGCGCTACGCACCGCGCCCACCCGACATCGCTGAAGAAAAGCAGGTTGAATCGGCATGGCGGCGCGTGCGGCGCGCGCTGCTTGGACGTTGGCTGCGCGGCAAGGGCAAGGCAATCCCCACCGACGAGTGATATCAGGTGTGCTTGGGCAATGCCGCCACAAACATCGCTGTGATAGCTGTAGGATTGGTGATAGCCGTACCGATCACAACGGCATAGGCGCCTGCCTCGAAAGCGGCGCGCACATCGTCGGGCGTGGTGAGCCGCCCCTCGCAGATGACGGGCACGCGCAAGCGCGCCGACAGTTCACGTACAAGCGCTAGGTCAGCGCCAGCCGTGCGCTCACGCCGCTCTGTGTAGCCCGCCAAAGTTGTGGCGATCATATCGGCGTTGGCTGCCTCAGCCGCCAGCGCTTCTTCTACTGTGTCGATATCCGCCATGACTAGGACGCCCAACTCCTCACGGATGCGCTTGATCAAACGCTCAGGCGCCTCGCCGCCCTGCCGTGGACGATGTGTGGCGTCTAGCCCCACAATTTCGGCCCCAGCGCGCACCACTTGCCGTGCTGAGGCAAACGTCGGCGTGATATAGACGGAATAGCGCGGATCGCGCCGCTTGTTGATACCGATGATCGGCAGGCGTACAGCCTGACGCACAGCGCGCACATCCTGTGCGCCGTTAGCACGGATCGCTACGGCGCCGCCTAGCTCGGCGCAGCGGGCAAAAGCAGCCATAAAGCGCGCTCCGTAAACGGGACTGTGTGGCTGCGCCTGACATGAGACGATCAAGCCGCCTTGCAATGCTTTCAGGGTCGGGTGCATGTGAGTAAGTCCTGGTTGGCTACATGTTCACCTCACAAACTTACAAGGAGGCTGCTAAAAGTCAAGTTATTTGGCACGGGCTGAGCTTTATGCTAAGTTTTGTGAAGGAATGCACAAATATCAGACAGAGGAGGTCACTATGGAGCGTGCAGCGCAGCTCTTCAAGACCGTTGATGTGAGAATCACACGTTGGATGGCGCGATACAGCGTACCGATCTTGCGGATTGGGCTGGGAATTGTGTTTCTGTGGTTCGGCGTGCTGAAATTCTTCCCGAACCTCAGCCCTGCCGAAGAACTGGCGACTCGGACGATTGAGACGCTGACTTTCGGGATCGTGCAGCCACAGCTTGCCCTGCCGATGCTAGCCACGCTTGAGACGCTGATCGGGCTGGGCTTGCTGACGGGCAAGTTCATGCGCATCACGCTGCTTTTGCTGCTTTTCCAGATGCTTGGCACAGTCACGCCGTTGTTCCTATTCCCAGCCGAGACGTTCACACAATTCCCTTACGCGCCGACGCTGGAAGGGCAGTACATCATCAAGAACATCGTGCTGGTGGCGGCCGGCTTGGTCATTGGCGCAACTGTGCGCGGCGGAGCTATCATCGCCGATCCTGAAGCCGTTAAGCGCGCCGAGTTACGTGAAGTTGCGGCGGACTGAACCGTACAGGGTGAGCGCACATGGCTCACCCTGTTCAGCTACGTAGTTTAACCCAGAAGCGTGCCCCAGCCTCACATAGCAGGGATGAAGCGGAAGCCCTGGCCCTCAGCTACGATGAAGCCTGTGCCTGGGAACGGGAAATGATAGGCGAAGATGCGCACACCATTCCTGGCTGCCTCGCCGAAGATGCGGCGGCGCGTTTCAGAGGCTAGTTCGCCGTTGACGTCAAAGTTTGCCTGCCAATCCGGGCGCGCCAGCGAGACTACACTATTCAGCGCTGTATCCCCGACGTGAAGCATCTGCTGACCTTCAGATTCAAAGCGGAAGGCTGTGTGACCAGGCGTGTGGCCGTAGGCTGCGATTGTCGTCACGCCTTCAAGGATTTGTGCGTCAGCGCTGTAGAACTTGAGCTTATCGCCCGCCGCCTCGAAGATAGCTTTGTTGGCGCTAGCGACGCCCGCCAAAGGCGAATCAGCTGGCAGGCTGTTCACAAAGTCAAACTCGACTTGCGAGTAGTGGTAGGTGGCGTTCGGGAAAGTGAGCGCGCCGTCGGTCAGAGCGCCGCCGACATGATCAGGGTGTAGGTGCGAGAGGACGACGTCGGTCACCGCATCGCGCTGGATGCCCAGCAGATCCAGCGTCGCTACCAACGCACCGCCTGCCCCAAGGCCGAAGCCCGTGTCAAACACGGCAATTTTGTCGCCGTTTCGCATTAGCAGCACGTTGAAGGTCGTCGTGATAGGTGCAGGGAAGTTGTTAGCTTTCAGCACATCGGCGATGCCACCTTCAGGTGCGTTGCGCCCCAGAACGGCAGGGTCTTGCTGGCGCACTGCATCACGGATGACCGTCAGCTGCATCGCGCCGAGCGTAAAGCGGAAGAAGGCGATGGGCAGGGCGGCAGGCGCACCTTGCGCGCGCGCAGCTTGCGGCGTAAAGGCAATCTTGCCCACAAAGGTGGCACCTAGCGCTCCTACGCCGAGCAGCCTGAGCATATCGCGTCGTGAAAGATTTTCCATCCTCAAAAGCCTTTCTACAAGATAGGTCAAGGTATGCTGGATTCTAGCAGCGCGTTTCTTCCGAGCACTTTAGCAGATCGTGACACTTCGATAAGTGGGATCTTAAGCCAACTGCTCAGCCAGCTCTCTGAGCGATTTTGCCAGTTCACGCAAGCTGTCTGAGAGATTTTGAGAGTCTGCGACCACTATACTTTGTGACACAGCTCACAAGTATGTGATCATAAAAAAGCCGATCGGAGTGAGAACCATGCACATTGCACAGAATTGGCGTCTAAAAGCGCAGCGCTACGCGCTGAAGGCTATCCGCTGCGAAGCCTGCCAGACCGTTTACTTTCCGCCGCGCGCAGTTTGCCCTACCTGCCGCGAACGCGCTGCTGAGGCACGTCAGGCAGTGCCTGTAGCGGTGAAAGTGGGTGCACAGGCAGTGCGCGCCTCGCGCTAGGATGGCAGCTATGCATATCTCTCAGAATTGGCGCGTCAAGACACAGCGCTACGAGCTAATTGGTGAAAAATGCCCATCATGCGGCAAGTTCATCTTCCCACCGCGTGATATCTGTCCAGAGTGCGCTGCCGAGGCGAAGACTGAGTACACGCTCAGTGGTAAGGGTGTGGTATTCAGCTACACAGTGGTGCAAGAGCCGCCAGCTGGTTTTGAGGAGCAGGCGCCTTATGTCCTAGCGCTGGTCAAGCTGGATGAGGGGCCGCTAGTTACGGCGCAGCTGACCGATCTGGATGGCGCGCCGGAGATCGGGATGCGCGTAGAGATGGTGACCCGCAAGCTCCGCGCCGACGGCCCTGACGGTGTACTGCTCTACGGCTATAAGTTCCGCCCCAGCCTCCCTCTCGGCTGAGCAGCGGTTACCTTGAGAAAGCAAGAGCGCGCGAGAGCTCTCGCGCGCTCTTTTTACGTCACCGCCCGATCTTAAAGACCGCCTGTATCACCGTCATCGCTAAGACACGTCCCATCTTGGATCAGGTCGTAGTCCACTTCAGCCTCACGATCTAGCGCGCCTTGCGCTTCTAAGGTCACGCTGGGCGCTACCAGCTCGCGGTCACGATAAGTGTGGAAGCCCGTGCCGGCTGGGATCAGCTTGCCGATGATTACATTCTCCTTCAAGCCGTAGAGCCGATCTTCCTTGCCCTCGATAGCCGCGCCTGCCAGCACCTTGATGGTATGCTGGAAGCTAGAGGCCGAGAGGAAGCTATCCGTGCTGAGCGCCGCTTTGGTAATGCCCAACAGCACCGGTACGCCTTGTGCCGGCTCTTTGCCCGCCTTAATCAGCTCATCATTTAGAGCGAGCAGCTGCAGATGATCGACCAGCTCACCTGGCAGCAGATCGCTACCGCCACTCTTGGTGATCTGCACCTTCGAGAGCATCTTGCGGATGATAATCTCAAAGTGCTTGTCGGCGATGTTCACACCTTGATTGCGGTAGACATCCTGCACCTCAGAGAGCAAATACATCTCGCAAGCTTCCTTGCCTTGAATGCGCAGGATGCGATGCGGGTTTTTCGAGCCCTCGGTCAGCTGCTGCCCAGCGTAGACTTCCATACCATCGTAGATGCCGTTCATCAAGCGCGCCGTGCTGGGAATCTCCTGATCCGAGACTTCCTTGCGCTCGTAGCGCAGGTAGAGCGTCCGTCCATCCCGATGAATGGTGCCGCTGAACTTGGCAGTCAGCGTCTCGACCTCATTGCCCGCCTCATCCAAGCGGCGCGCCAGCACTTCGCCCTCTCGCACGGCTTGTTCGTCGGTGACGACGATCTCCCAGTCAGAGGGGATGTTGTACTCATCACGGAAGACTTGCGATTGAATAACGCGGGCAATGCGCACCCCATCCTGCTTGATCAGCCGCAGTGTACCCGCGATATCAGCCATGACAGCTTCGCCCTTCGGCTTCTTGCGCGCCTCGAAGAGCTCTTCTACGCGTGGCAGACCGCTGGTGATATCGCCAGAGGCTTGCGCTGCGCCGCCCGTGTGGAATGTGCGCAGAGTCAGCTGAGTGCCTGGCTCGCCAATCGACTGCGCTGCCACAATGCCAACTGCCGCGCCAATCTCGACCAGCTCGCCGCGCCCAAGATCGCGCCCGTAGCAATAGGCGCAGATGCCATGAATCAGCGCACAGGTCAGTGGGCTGCGCACGTAGAACTCTTCCAAGCCGCTGGCAACCAACTCCTCAGCCTTATCTTCATCGATCATGCCGTTGCGTTCGATAATCAGCTCACCCGTCTTGGGATGGTAGTGTGAGCGTGCCGCACAGCGCCCAACGATGCGCTCTTGCACCTTCTGTCCAGCCACATTATCGCTCTTGCGGATAGTGATGCCGCGCTCGGTGCCGCAATCCATGCGGTTGACGATCACATCCTGTGCCACATCTACCAGACGGCGCGTCAGGTAGCCGGCATCGGCTGTACGCAGGGCTGTATCTGCTAGACCTTTGCGCGTGCCGTGTGTGCTGATGAAATATTCTAGTGCCGTCAGGCCCATGCGGAAGTGGCTGCGGATGGGCAGCTCGATGATGCGCCCGCTCGGGTCGGTCATCAGGCCGCGCATGCCCGCCAGCTGTGTGATCGGGCCGAAGCCGCCCTTGGTGGCGCCGCTGATCGCCATGATCGCAATATTACCGAAGGGATCGAGGGTTTCACGGATCATATCGCCCAAGCGATCTTTGGCTTCCTTCCACTTATCGACTGTACGTTGGTAGCGCTCCTCTTCAGTGAGCATGCCGCGGCGGAAGTCGCGGTCGAGCATGTCGATCTCGGCGTTTGCTTCGCGCAGAACCTCTTCGCGTTCTGCTGGCACAGTCAGGTCGCTCACAGCGATGGTTGTGCCGCTGATCGTGGCGTAGTGGAACCCAATGTCCTTGATAGCGTCTACGATATCAGTTGTGCGATCAGGCCCAAAGCGCTGGTAGAGCTTGGCGACCAAGTCCTGCAGCTGCTTTTTGCCAAGCGTATCCTGGACGAAGCGCGCTTCATCAGGCAGGATGCGGTTGAACAGCGCGCGGCCGACCGTGGTCAGCTCAGGTCTTGGTTGCGGTTCGCGGTTATCGTAGATGTTGCCGAGGATGATCGGCGTATGCAGCGTGACTAAGCCAAGATTGTAGAGGTACTCCACCTCATCCATATCCACGACCTTACGCCGATCCGCCAAATTAGCCAGCACAAGTGCTTCAGCGAATTCTGGGCGCTTCCTACACAGCTGCTGGAACTCATAGCCGTTGATCAGCCCAAAGTCCACTTCGCCGTTCATAACGGCGTTCAGCAGCACAATCTCGGCGGGCATCGCCTTGCCGACTTTTTGCCCTTGCTCGTTAACGGGGGGCTCGGCGGGCGTGAAGACGATCACCTCGTTGCCTTCGTAGAGCTCGTGCTGCATCAGCCAGTGCTGACCGCTGCTGTTGCGGGCTACGCCAATCCTGTAGCCGCGATTCTTAGTCTCTGCTTGGTGGCGGAACTCAGCGGCGCGCTCTTTGCGTGCCACGATGTCCGCTGTTGGATCCATCGTCAGATAGTAGGCGCCCAGCACCATATCTTTCGCCGGGCCGACGATAGGCTGACCATCGGCAGGCTTGAGCAAGTTCTTGGTTGAGAGCATCAAGTTGCGCGCTTCTTCAACAGCGCGCCGCGAGAGCGGCACATGTACTGCCATCTGGTCGCCGTCGAAGTCGGCATTGAAAGCCGAGCAGACCAGCGGATGAATCTGGATCGCCTTGCCTTCCACTAGCTGCGGCTCAAAGGCTTGGATGCCCAGGCGATGCAGCGTTGGCGCACGGTTGAGCAGGACTGGCCGCTCCTTAATGACCTCTTCAAGCGCCTCCCAGACCTCAGGGCGCTCTTTTTCCATCAGCTTCTTGGCGCCCTTGACGTTGCTAGCGTGGCTGTATTTCACCAGACGGCTGATCACAAACGGGCGGTAGAGCTCTAATGCCATCGTCTTAGGCAGGCCGCACTGATGCAACTTGAGCTTCGGGCCGATCACAATGACCGAACGGCCAGAGTAGTCCACGCGCTTGCCCAGCAAATTGCGGCGGAAGCGCCCCTTCTTGCCCTTGAGCATATCCGAGAGCGACTTGAGCTCGCGCCGACCGCGCCGCGAGAGCGCTTTGCTGCGCTGGCTGTTGTCGATCAGGCTATCCACAGCCTCTTGTAACATGCGCTTCTCGTTGCGCACGATGACATCCGGCGCGCCAAGCTCGATCAGGCGCTTGAGGCGGTTATTGCGGTTGATCACGCGTCGATACAGGTCGTTGAGGTCACTAGTGGCAAAGCGGCCGCCATCCAGCTGCACCATCGGGCGCAAATCGGGCGGGATGACGGGCAATACCTTCAAGATCATCCACTCGGGGCGATTGCCACTCTTGCGCAAGCTCTCGATGACGCGTAGACGCTTGGTAGCCTTCTTCTTGCGCTGCTTGGAGCGCGTTGTGCGCACCTCTTCCCACAATTCCTTCGAGAGTTTGTCCAAGTCCATCCGCTCGAGGATTTGGTAGAAAGCCTCAGCGCCCATCTCGGCACGGAAAATGTTGCCATAGCGCCGCTTCAGCTCGGCATAGCGGGCGTCGGAGAGAAAGGTCAGCACTTGGAGGCTCTGCAGCTCTTGGCGAGCTTCCATCGCCATTGCGCGCGCCTTGCTCAGGCGCAGACGGCGTTCATCCTGCAGCACGTCAATTTCTTCGGCGGCGGCAGCTGTACGGGCGTCGGCTAGCACATCAAGCCGATTGATCTCTTGGCGGCGATGCTCTTCGATCTCTGCTTGAATTTCGTTCAAGCGGGCTGTGGCGACCGCCTGAATGCGGCTGAATAGCTCGTTACTGACAATTTCGCCCGCATCGGCGATCAGTTCTCCGGCGCTCTCGAAGAGCAAAGGCTCACTCAGGACTTGCCCACGCTGTGCCTCGACGCGGCGCTGCAGACTTTGCGCCTCGCGCATCACCTCATCGGTCAGACGGTCTCGCTCTTCGTTGAAGCGATCGTTGATGGCATCGATTTGAGCTTGCAGCTCGTTCAAGTCCACATCGCGCGACTCTTTGATGCGCTCGATCTGCAAGTCCAGCTCGCTGCCTGCTTCGCTCTCTTGGCGGGCAATTTCCTCGTCGATGCGGCGCAATGCCCTGTCGCGCGCCTCTTCATCAACATAGGTGATAGCGTACTGCGCAAAGTACAGCACACGATCGAGGTTGCGGCGGCTGACGTCTAGCAGTATGCCCATGTAGCTTGGCACACGCCGCGTGTACCACACGTGCGCCACTGGCGCCGCCAGCGTGATGTGCCCCATCCGCTCCCGGCGGACTGCCGCACGCGTCACTTCAACGCCGCACTTATCGCACTTGATGCCTTTGTGCCGAATATTCTTGTACTTGCCACAATAGCACTGCCAATCTTTGGTTGGACCAAAGATTGCCTCACAGAACAGCCCGTCTTTTTCAGGGCGCAAGCGGCGGTAGTTGATCGTCTCCGGTTTGAGGACTTCGCCATACGACCATGACTCAATGTCTTTCGGTGAAGCCAAGCTGACACGCAGTGCGCTGAAATCTTTCGCCTCCAAGGCTTTTCCTCCTCTGCGCTAACGATCCAAACTAGCGATGGCTTGAGACGGTTTCCGAGAGGTGTACAACAGCCTCTCTCAGCAAAAAAGACCGCCGAATAGCGCCATGCGGCGTTCAGAGGTCTTGTAGGCGGCTATTTGAAACGTGCAGACAATAAACGCACCAAGCCAAACCATGAGAGCGCGCTCTCATGCGTTTGACAAGAGCATTTGATCTTTTGCAAGGTGCCTGCATAGTAAGCTCCATATTATATCGGCAAAGCTATTCCTGTCAAGTGTAGTGCATACAGCCCATCCAAACTTGGACGCTCCCCTTGAAAAAAACCGTAGCGCACGGCGCCAAAGGCGGTATAATTAGCGCGGCTTGGCGCATGGCGCCAAGTGACGACACACCAAAGTTCAAAAGGCGGCACAATTCCTGTGAGCCCAATCCTTCGCACAGCGTGGGAACGCTTTCAAATCATTGGACAAGCAAACGGCGATTATATTGCTCGTTTCGTCACGTTTGTGATGTATTTCAGCGTCTTGATTCCCTTCGCGCTGATCACGCGCTTCCTGGTCGATCCGCTTGAAGTGCGCAAGTCAGCACAGCCACATTGGCGGGCGCGCAAGCCTGTTGGCGAATCGCTCAACGACGCACGGAGTCAATCCTGATGTACATTCTCGGTCTGTCCTTCTACTACCACGACTCGGCAGCGGCGCTCCTTAAAGATGGTGAGCTGGTAGCAGCGGCAATGGAGGAACGCTTCAGCCGACTTAAGAACGATAACGGATTTCCAACGCGCGCCATCGAGTTCTGCCTGCGCAAGGCAGGCATCAAGGCAGCCGATCTGGACTATGTGGTCTTCTACGAGAAGCCCTTCGTCAAGTTTGCGCGCATCCTGCTGACCGTGCTGGGCACTTTCCCGCGCTCGCGAGACGTTTGGCGCGAGGCGATGTTTGTGTGGATGCCAGAGAAGCTGTGGATCAAAACGCGCTTGGAAAAGCACTTGGGCATCAGCGGGGAGAAAATCCTGTTCTGCGATCATCACATGTCCCATGCAGCGAGCGCCTTTTACGCCTCGCCCTTTGATGAGGCTGCTGTGCTGACCATTGACGGCGTCGGCGAGTGGACAACCACCACGCTCGGGCGGGCCAGGGCAAACTGGAACGGCGATGGGCGCAACGAGATCACGCTCTTTGAGGAACAGCGCTTTCCGCATTCTATCGGCCTGCTTTACTCAGCCTTTACCGCCTTTTTGGGCTTCAAAGTGAACGAAGGCGAGTACAAGGTCATGGGCATGGCGCCCTATGGCACGCCCCGCTACCTGGATAAAGTCTACAAACTGATCCAGCTCAACGAAGATGGCAGCTTCCACCTAAACATGGACTACTTCTCGTTCCACTACAGCGCTGATCGCACCTTTAATCAGCGCTTCATTGACCTATTCGGCCCGCCACGCGCGCCCAGCGATGACTTCTTCACTATGGCGACCAATCCTGAGCGCGCCAACGAAAGAGAGGCGATGGCGCTCAATCAACACTACGCCGATGTAGCCGCTAGCATTCAGGCAGTCACAGAAGAGGCGCTCCTACGCATGACACGCCACCTGCATGCTAGGACGGGCTTGAAAAAGTTAGTGATGGCAGGCGGCGTAGCCCTCAATAGCGTGGCAAACTACAAAATTCTGCACGAGACACCCTTCGAGGAGGTCTACATACAGCCTGCCGCCGGCGATGATGGCGGTGCATTGGGCGCGGCGCTGTGGGCTTATCACAGTGTGCTGCAACAGCCGCGCAAATTTGTCATGCAGCACGCTTACTGGGGCGAGGAATATGGCGACTCGCACATCCGCGCCTTCCTGGAGCGCCAGAATATCCCCTACACTTACGAGCCCGATGATCAGCGCCTGATTGACCAGGTGGTAGATAGTCTAGTGCAAGGGCAAGTGGTTGGCTGGTTTCAAGGGCGCTTCGAATGGGGCCCGCGCGCGCTAGGTAACCGCAGCATCCTTGCCGACCCGCGCCGCAGCGAGATGAAGAATGTGGTCAACACCAAGATTAAGTACCGCGAGCCATTCCGTCCTTTCGCGCCCGTCGTGCTGACCGAATGCGCCGAGGAGTATTTCGACTTCCCGAATGTAGCTGATCACTTCCCGCCGCGCTTTATGCTGATGGTCTCACCCGTGTACCCCGATAAACATACGGTTATCCCTGCCACAACCCACGAAGGTGGCACGGGGCGCCTGCAAACAATTGACTACGAGACCAATCCGCGTTATTACAGTGTGGTCAAGACGTTTGGCGAGGCAACGGGCGTGCCCGTTTTGCTGAATACGTCGTTCAATCTGCGCGGCGAGCCAATTGTAACCTCGCCTGCCAACGCTTGGAACACTTTCAGCAAGAGCGGACTCGATCTGCTCGTGCTTGGCTCGTACCTAGTACGCAAATGAGCGCATCACCCGAAAATCTGAAGGCTATGTGGAGAGTTTACCTGTGACGACCCAAGACAAACTGATGCAGAGCGCAGAAGCTGAAAACGCCGCGCCAATGTACACCGATGCAGAGTTGGAAAGCGCTGCAGCCGAAGCTAAGGGACAGACCAACTGGCGCCGCGACCTGCACTCGCGAGCAGGCGTGGTGGGCGAGTTGTTCAGCTTCCTGTGGAAAGTACGCCTATGGTGGATGATCCCGATGGTTGTCGTACTGCTGCTGTTCTTCTTTGTTTTCATCTTTGGCGCGTCTACGCCGTTGGCGCCGTTCATCTACTCGTTGCGCTAGGCAGGGCAACTCATGCCAAACTGGTTGGCCGCGATTCTAGTCGGTGGCGGGCTGGCGTTGTGGATGGGTTACTACGTGGCGCGTAAGTCCGCTGCTAAAAAGCCGATTCAAGGCGGCAAAGCGGCAGAGCTGCTGCACTATCTAGGCGCCTCAGCGACGGTCGCGCCTGGCATGATGCTCTTGCTCGGCTCGATCGTCTTTGGCTTACAGTTTAGCCAGAGTCTGACCCTGTGTTTGGGCAGTTTTGCTCTCGCCGCCCTCTTTCTCATCCTCTACGCCGTCTTCGAGGTGGCTCGTAAAGCCGCCTAGGCACACATTCGAGGGCTGCCGTATGCACTTGCGGCAGCCTTTTATGGCATTGTGATAGCACATACGCCCTACGCATGCTACACTGATGAACGCAGCAGCTAACCCTTCATCGCAAACCACCTAAGCCCATCCAGCACATCTTCAGCGCCGCACGCTGAAGACTTCGGTTGGCAGTCTGTCTGGCTGTATCGAGTGAGCTTCGCTAAGAAGCGCCACGTTGCGAAAGCCTTCTGGATGCCTCAGGACTGAGAAAGGGTAATGTTTATGCTCCCCGCAGTGACCGCCGCCGCATTTTTGGTTGGTGCAGGCACAGCTTGGCTAGCGCGCACCTATCAGTATGAGATGCGCGCCGCTGCTGTGCGCCAAATGACAGGCAGCCGTTTTGTGAATGTAGCCGAGACAAGTATCGAGTATGTGCAGCAAGGCGATAAGTCGCCTTACGTCTTTGTCTCGCATCAGGCGATGGGCGGCTACGATCAAGGGCAAGCCATCGGCAGGCTTTACAAGGGCTGCTCTGTGATCGCCCCTTCGCGGGCAGGCTACTTACGCACTCCGCTAGATGCTGGACGCACACCAGAGACAATGGCAGATACATTCGCTGCCTTGCTGGACTACCTAAATGTGCCGAGCGTCATCATGGCAGGCTATTCGGCGGGCGCAATGGCTGCTCTGGCCTTCGCCATGCGCTATCCTGAGCGCTGCCGTGCGCTAGTGCTTGGCAACGGGATTACCCGTACGCCGCCGCCCTACGTCATGGACTTCCTGGCCCCCATTGCGCTCGCCAACCGCTGGGATTTCTCCAACTGGCTGATTTCTGCCGCGTTTGAGCGTACCTTGCCCTTGCTGGAGCGCGACGAAGACGTGCTAGCAATTTTGCGCACTTTGCAGCAAAATAATCCTGCCAGCTTGCGCTTTGAGGGCTTCCGACAGGATATCGAGCAGATGCGCACTTTCCAGCCCGACCTGACCCAAGTCCGCGTGCCGACTCTGATCATTCACGGCACGTTAGATGTGCTTGTGCCACCCGATCAAGCGCAGGAGGCAGCGCAGCGCATTCCGAAGGCACGCTTGCTGATGATCAAAAATGGCGGCCACGACTGCTCTGTGCGCTATCCACATCTCGTTAAGCCCGCTTTACAGGTGCTGATCCGCGAGACAAGCTGATGAGTGAGCCGCTGCCACCCGCCCAGCCCGACCAAGCAGAACCGAACTTGTCTTATCCCGCTGAGTGGAGCACCTGGACGAAGCGCGTGGCAGCTGTGCTGCTGTTGATAGCAGGCATCTACTCGCTTACTTTTCTCGGGCCGGTGCTGCAGGTGCTGATCATCGCTCTGCTTCTGGTGCTGTTCTTCTTCATCCCGATCCAGTTCATGATGCGCTGGCTTCGCTTTCCGTACTGGCTGGCTGTGATCAGTGTATTTGTCCTGTATCTAGGCAGCATCACGGCTGCAATTTTGCGGATTGGGCCTGCCATAGCCGATACGATCAGCTCTTGGCAGCCTGCCATCGAGAATGTCGTCAGCACCGGCATCACATTTTTTCGACAATACACGCCCGAGCGCGATCGCTACCTCTATCTCCTGCGCGACGAAGACAATCCCGAAAATGACCTGCGCGTTGACCTGAACTTTCTGCTCGAGCCGATCAGTCAGCTTGTGAAGGGCGAAGCATCCAACATCAACGTTGCTTCAATCTTGGGCAGCCTGGCAGGTAACGTAGCGAACGTGGCTGGCGGAGTCTTTGGCACGCTGGGCAATCTGCTGCTCGGTCACTTACTGGCGTTTTTCATCCTGCTGGAGCTGCCACGTGCTTATCGCGCTTTTTTGCGTGTGGAGGACGTCTATGAGCGCGAGTACGCCATTTTACTGCGCGGCGTGTTGCGTGTATGGCTGTATTTCTTTCGTGGGCAGGTCATCATCGCTCTGATCATCGGCTTCGCAACGTGGTTTCAGTTTCAGGCGATGGGCGTGCCGGGCGCCATTTTCGTCGGTGTGACCTGTGGCTTGCTCGCGCTGATCCCAACGGTTGGCAACCTGCTGAGCATCGTCCCTGTGAGCATTGCGCCGCTGATCGGCGGCTCAACCGTCTTCACTGAGATGGATCGCGGCACCCTAGTGCTGATCGTAGTGCTCGTGAATGTCTTAGTCACACAGACCTTCACGCTGAATGTGATCGCGCCCAAAATCACGGGCGATGCCGTTAGTTTGCCACTACCAGTCGTGATTGTCGGCTTGTTCATTGGCACGGCGTTCGGCGGCATTCTGGGCGCTTTGCTTATCGCGCCTATTCTTGGCACATTGCGCTTGCTTGTGGACTACATGCTGCGCAAAATTCGGGGCGGCGATCCCTTCCCCAATGAGCCGCGCCCAGAGCTCATCCTCGATGCGATATTCTTACCGCGTCGCAAGCCCGCAAAACCTGAGCTACCAGCTGCCACCGCCGAAGGCAGCTGAGCATCTCGAAAACCTTCTCTGGCTTTGCACAGCCTCTTCATAACTTCTTCACGAGCTCGCTCTACACTGAGAGGCGCAAGACCAATCCGGTCGAGAGTATCTCAAAGGCAAGGAGTGAATCCCATGAAACGTTTCGCGAAAGGTTTGTTGGCAGCAGCTCTGGCGGTTGCTTTGATTGGCAGTTTGGCGCTCAGCGCAAGCACAGCTGAGGCGCAAGGCGGACGTAGCTGGGTAGGCGCAGGCGCCTTGATCGGCGCTTGCAGCACAACAGATTACACCAGTGTGGCAGCCCAAGCGCTCAACATGACCCCAACCGAGCTGCGTGTAGCATTGGCAGGTGGCGCCAGCTTGGTGCGCATCGCAGCCCAAAGGGGCGTGGATATTGCCACGGTACAAGAGGCATTGCGTGCAGCGCGCCTCGCCGAGGTAGATAGGGCGCTCGCCGATGGTTTGATCACTTCCGCGCAGGCTGATCAGCTCAAGGAGCTGCTGAATAACCCGCCTTCGGCAACGGGCGGGCGTGGCATGCGCATGCCTATCCAGCGTGTGAACTTGCTAGCAGGCGTCAGTGCGCGCAACACGGTCAAGGCGTACGCTGTGGCGGCTGAGGCATTGGGCATCCCCTGCCCGGAGTTAGTCAAAGCGGTGCAGGCCGGGCAATCCATTGCGCAGGTGGCTGTAGCTAGGGGCGTCTCCCTGCAGGCCCTTGTGGATGCGCTGAGCAAAGCCTACAGTGATGCGCTGGCCAAAGACGTCCAGGAAGGGCTAGTGGCGCCTGCCCGCGCCCAGACCCTCGAGGCGCAGATCATCAACAGCGTGCTGAGGGTGATCTCCCGCCCGCACGGCCAGCCTGGCCGACCGCATCTGCCGCGCATCGGGCAGAGCGGCATCCGGTTCGATGGGGTGCTGCCTACGGATGTCTTCGACCTGCTTGGCATCCAGGGGCGGGGCATGCCCAGTGAGCTGATCTCAGGCCGCGACTGACCAGCTTTCAACCCGATCGAGCGTTCAAAGGTACAATTAGGGGTGGGTCGGCACACGCCGACTCACTTCGCATCACTGTTGAGAATGTTACCATGCAACATCTGACGCGCGTGCTCATCATTGAAGACCAGGTCAAGATCGTCCACTGGCTGAGCGAGTTCCTGAAGCAGGCGCACTTTGAGGTGCTGAGCGCTTACGACGGACGCACGGGTCTACGGTTATTTGAGCGCGAGAAGCCAGAAGTGGTGCTGCTAGACTTAATGCTGCCTGATGTGGATGGCTTGGATGTATGTCGCGCTATTCGGCAGCAATCAGACGCCTTCATCATCATGATCACGGCGCGGGTCGAAGAGACGGATCGACTGATCGGCTTGGAGATCGGTGCTGACGACTACGTGACCAAGCCCTTCAGCCCGCGTGAGGTGGTGGCGCGCATTCGCGCCTTGCTGCGGCGCGCTAGCGGCGCTTTAGCACAGCGCACCACACCGCAAGAGCGCCCACTGACCTATGGCGGGCTACACCTCGACCCGAACAAGCGCCTGTGCACGTTGAACGGCGAGGCTGTCAACCTGACGCCAACCGAATTCGACATCTTGCACACCCTGATGCGGCATCCCGACATACCATTCACTCGCGAGCGGCTGATCAACGAGGCGTTGGGCTATGATTACGCTGGCTACGAGCGCACAATAGATGTTCACATCCGCAATTTGCGCCGCAAAATCGAGCGCGACCCGCAGAACCCGCAATACGTGCAGACGGTGTTCGGGATCGGCTATCGCTTCAGCGAGAGCGCTCCTTCAGCGGAGTAAGGAAGGTGCTCTATGCGCCTGTTTCGTCGCCAACTGCTGCTGAGCTACTTGCCGTTGGCGCTGCTGCCGATCCTGGTCATCGGCTTGGTCATTCGCGGCGTGGCAGAAGACCGACTGATGCTGCTGGTCTCTGAAGATGCCACGCGTCGTCTGCGCGGCCTAGTACCATGTTTCGAGGCTTACTACACAGCCAACGGTTCCTTCGAACTACTGGTCACCGCTTTCCAGGACGGCACACCGTTCACGTACAACACCACTCGCCTGGAGAGAGGCCGCCCGATCGTCAGGCGCGGGCACCTGCTCGTCCTCGACGAAAATGGTGTTCTGGCGTGCCTGCCGCTTGGCGCGCGGCAGGCTCAGCTGCTGACGACGGAAACTGACCGCCTGCTCCTGGATGGCACCAGGCTCAGTGCGTTGGTGAGCGCGTTGCCTGCAGCAGCACGCCGCGATGAGCTCATCCTAGCCAATCCAGATGGCGTGGTGCTGCTCAGCGCCGAGCCGAGCTTAATCGGGCAAGTCTTGCCGCGCGAGGTGCTGCAGCGCAGCGCGTTGATCAACGTCAATCGGCAGCCGGTGGCACGTCTGGCGCTTGCGACGGGCATCCTTGACGAGGGGCAGCGCCAATTGCTGAGTGCGCTGAACATCGCGTTAGTGCTCTCGGGCGGTTTTTCGCTCTTAGCGGCGCTGGGGCTAGGCTGGTGGATGTCCTCGCGGCTTTCGCAGCCGATACGTGCCCTGAACGAGGGCGTGCGCCGCCTGGCGCATGGCGAGTGGCGTGCGCCCTTGCCCGTGACCGCCTCAAACGAGCTCGGTGAGCTGACGCAAGCCTTCAATCGCATGGCGGCCGAGCTGATACGCCAACAGACCATGACGCGTCAGATGGTTGCCGACATTGCCCACGATCTGCGCACGCCGCTCAGCACGATGGCGCTCGAGATTGAGGCGATCGAGGCTGGCTTCCAATCGCCTGAGCAGGCCACCGAGAGCTTGCGCGAGGAAATCGCTTGGTTGCAGCGCATGGTGGACGATCTGCGCCTGCTCTCCTTGATGGATGCTGATCAAATCCGCTTGCAGCTCGAGCCAGTGCCGCTCGGTGCTTTCTTGAGTCGCCTGCACGACTTCTGGCGCATTAGTGCTGAAGAGAGCGGGCGCCGCCTCACCCTTGAGGTAGCAGATGATCTACCTACCATCCAGGCAGATCCCATGCGCCTGCGCCAAATCTTAGGCAACCTGATCAATAACGCGCTGCGCCACACCAGAGCCGGCGATGAAGTGCGCTTGGAAGCGCAACCGGCTGGCGATGGCGGCGTGCTGTTGCGCGTGGTCGATAGTGGCGAGGGCATCCCAGCAGAGGCGCTGCCGCGCATTTTTGACCGTTTCTATCGCGCCGATCGGGCGCGCAAGCACAGCGATGGCGGCAGCGGTCTGGGATTGAGCATTGCCAAACGGTTAGTCGAGATGCACGGCGGCACAATCACAGTCAGTAGCCAGCTTGGGAGCGGTACCGCCTTCAGCCTTTATCTGCCGCCACACCTGAAGCCAGCGCTCGCCATAAACACTTCGTAATGTGCGCTGTAACGCAATCGGGATGACGCTTTTGCGGCAAAGCGCGCTATGCTTAACGAGCAGATCAGCGTGCTCAGGGAGCAGAGCATACCGATGTACAGACTTTTCAGCAGGCGCCACAAGCCACATCAAGCATACGGCAAGTTCCAAAGTATCGGCCGAGTGCGTGACGCCGAGCTAGATTGGCAAGGCGTCCTTATCAAGGCTGAGGCAGGCTGCTTGCGTTTGGATATCATCGCGTCGGATTGTGTGTGCGTCCGTTTTTCGCCTGAAGGCGTTTTTCCGCTGCCACGCTCTTATGGCGTCCATAAAACGGATTGGCAAGCGCCTGAGTTTGAGCTGGAAGAGACGCCTGAGGTGCTTACGATTAAGGTGATCGGCGGCATGCTCTGCCTGATCCATCGTAGCGATAGCCGCCTCACATTCCTGACGCCGTATGGTACACCCATCGGGCAGGAAGCCAAGCCGATCACATTCCGCCAAGGTGAGTTCAAGCTCTCACGCCTGCTGAGCCCCGATGCGCGCTGTTACGGGTTGGGCGCCCAAGCTCCACAGCTCAATCTGCGCGGCAAGCGCTACACGCTCTGGCAGAGCACCCCCGAACGAGACGTAGCGGCACTTTTGCCTTTCCTGATGATGGTGAGCGATCAGGCGGTAGATGCCATCTTCTGGGATAATTCCTCACGTGGCTATGTGGATGTTGGCCTAGCGAACCCACAACAGGTTGTTTTTAGCGGAAGCGCAGGCGAGTTACGCTACTATCAGTTCTGCGGCACGCCTGTGAGCATCTTGCAGCGCTACACCGAGCTGATCGGGCGCCCGCCTTTGCCGCCGCTATGGGCGCTAGGTGCCCATATGCTGGCGCCACAGCCCACATCGGCTGAGTCGCTGCGCGCCTTCGCCACCGAATGCCGTGCACAGCAAATTCCGTGTGATGCCCTCGCGCTAGCGCCCGACTACATGGAAGGCGGACGACCGTTCACGTGGGATAACACACGCTTCCCCAAGCCAAGCGCACTCATCAGTGAGCTGGCGCGGCGCGGCTTCAAAGTACTCCTGCCTGTGACACCCGTTTCAAAGGAGATCAGCGCCGAAGTCGCCGTGAAATATCCTGACGGTCAGCCAGCCCGCTTGAAAACAGGGCATGGTCAGGCGTCTTTGATCGATCTGACAGACAATCGTGGGCGGATGTGGTGGTCAGAGCGCTACGCAGAGGTATTGCGATCGGGCATCAGCGGGCTGTGGCAGCCTGAGGGACTGCCAGCCTTGCCTGATTTTGCACAGTACTCCTGTGATGGCGTGCCGAGCAACCATGTAACGGCGCACAATGTTTACACAGGCTGTCTGGCTTCTGCAGGGCAGGCAGCCCTTCTCGCGATGCAACCAGCTAGGCGTCCGCATGTGCTGACTCAAGCAGGGCAAGGCGGCGCCCAGCGGAGTGGGTGGGCTGGCATCGCGCTCAGTGAGCGCGCCGATTGGCATGCGCTGCGACGCTTGCTCAGCGCTATCTTGAACGCTGGGCTGAGCGGCATGGCGCTCAGTGGCGCCATGCCTAACTACACTCTCGAGGCTGACCCAGAGCTCTTTGTGCGCTGGCTTCAGTTGAGCGCTTTCTTGCCCTTGTGCAGCTTACCAAAACCTGCTCTAGCAGCACCGCTGTGGCGCGTTGAGCCAAAATTCGCAGTAATAGGGCGCCAGTACCTTAATTTGCGCTATCAATTATTGCCCTATCTGTATGCTGCAGCTGCCGATGCGGCTCAGCAAGGTATGCCAATGCTGCGCCCGCTGTGGCTTGAGGCGCCTAGAGAGTCCGCCCTCAGAGCCGTTGAGGATGTTTTCATGCTAGGTCGCTCGCTGCTGATCGCGCCAGTGCTAGAAAAAGGGGCAGCAGAGCGCATAGTGCCGCTGCCAGCGGGCAAATGGTACGACTTTTTCACTGCACAACCTTACACTGGCGGTCAGGTGGTGCGCCTTGCTGCGCCGCTAGAGCGAATGCCGATCTTAGTCCGCGCTGGACATGTGCTGCTGCTATGGGAAGCGCAGCAGTATGTTGGGCAAAAGCCGCCTGAGGAGCTTTTGCTACGCGTCTACGTTGGCAAGGCAGAAAGCAGCCTCTACGAGGATGAAGGCGAGGGTTTCACTCATCAGAGGGGCATCTATCGTTGGCTGTACTTTACCTGTCAGGTTGCGCCTAACGGCCATGTGACGCTGCATTGGCGACGTGTTGGCGAATACGGCGCGCCCTACCTGCGCTACCGCTTCGAGCTACACGGCATTCCAGATGAGCCCGATAGCATTTACCTAGATGACACAGCCGCGCCTTTATGGTACTATGAAAAAGGCACAGTAGAATTTACTGTCACCCAGCCTTTCGAACGTGCACGAATCGAAATGCGCCAGCGCAGCGATCAACGTGCCACATTGTTACGGTCGCCACTACGCGGCAAGGATTAGAGGCACTTTCAAGTAAATCAAACTCACTTAATATGCAACTAACATATTGACATAAACCTTTGATGGTCTTTATAATGAGAACAGACGTAATTTTCCAATTGTTCAGCCGCCACGCTTTCGCGGTGGTGGTTGTTTTTTAGGTAACCTCGTGAATACATCTAACAACAGCTATGTGCCTGCTCGCGTGTTGAAGTTTCAGCTTGGCTTTTTGTTGGAAGGCACGCGAGGCCAAATTAGCGAGACCAAGCTGGATATACCCCGCCTGCGCATAGCAGAAGACGTAACGGTGGACTTTTTGCGCGGCGTGCTGCGCTTCAGCCGTACTTCACGCGGCATTCTGGTGCAGGGCGTGCTGAGCACGATGATCTGGCTAGAGTGCAGACGCTGCCTCACAGAGGCGCCTGCCGCCCTGGAGATCACGCTCGAAGAACTCTACCTTTCACAGCCTAATTCCTTCGCGGAGTTCACCATCGGTGAAGATGGCGTGCTAGACCTCGCGCCTTTGCTGCGCCAAGAGATCATCCTAGAGACGCCGATCACCTTGCTGTGCAAGCCCAACTGTCTTGGGTTGTGCCCAGAGTGTGGACAAAACTTGAACGAGGGGCTATGCAGCTGCCAAACAGAGGCGATCGACCCACGCCTAGCAGCCTTGAAGGCACTGCGCGACAAGCTCTCTAAACCAAACGGATAGCCATTTGGTGGTATGCAAGCGGTGAAGGGGGAACTTACACTATGCAGGACTTATCAAGTCAAGATGACCGTCGCATTGACCTAGCCGAGCTTTTCGAAAGGGCTGAAGCACAAGGCTTTCTTACGCTTGAAGAAATTTATGAGTTCGCCAGCGAAGACGGCGATAGCCCAGCTGAACTGATCCCGCTTTTGCAGACGGCAGGCATAGAAATTTACAGCGAGACAACTTTTGATGAAGAGAGCAGCGATTTTGGGGAAGACGACGAAGCCTTGCCCGATCTGAGCGGCGTGCCGAGCGATGACAGCGTTGGGCTCTACTTAAAAGAGATGGCCTGCGTGCCGCTGCTCAGCCTTGAGGAAGAGATCGCTATCGCGGAGCGCATCCTAGCCGGCAATATTGCCAGCCAGGCATTCGCCTCTGCTGAAGGCGAGGAGCGCGAGCGCCTGGCCGCCATTATCGAGGAGGGACGCCTCGCCCGCGATCACATTATCCGCGCCAACACACGTCTTGTGGTCAGCATCGCCAAGCGTTACATGGGGCGTGGCGTGCCCTTTCTCGACCTGATCCAAGAAGGCAATCTTGGCCTGATCAAAGCGGTGGAAAAGTTTGATCACAGGCGTGGCTATCGCTTCAGCACCTATGCCACATGGTGGATTCGCCAGACAATCACACGCGCCATCGCCGATCAAGGGCGCACAATCCGTGTGCCTGTGCATATGTCCGATCGCATCCGCAACATCTACCGCGCTGTGCGCCAATTGGAGCAAGAGTTAGGTCGTAAGCCCACCACTGAAGAGCTCGCCCTACACCTGAATCTCGACTCCCGCAAGGTAGAGTGGTTGCTGAGAGTCAGTTGGCGCCCGATCAGCCTAGAGCGTCCAGTTGGCGAAGAAGAAGATAGCGAACTAGGTAGTTTCCTTGAAGATGAGAGCGCTCCTACGCCGACCCAGAGCGCCTACCAGAACCTGCTGCGCGAAAAGCTGGAAGAGGTGCTCAATACACTCACTCCGCGCGAGGCGCGCATCTTGCGCCTGCGTTTTGGCTTGCACAACGGCGAGCAATATACGCTCGAAGAGGTCGGGCAGAAGTTCGGCTTGACACGTGAGCGCATCCGCCAAATTGAGGGTAGGGCGCTGCGGCGCCTGCGCCATCCGCGCCGCTCGCGCCACCTGCGCGACTTTCTACAGTAGTAGGGGCAGCCGCGCACGCCTGTATTTGAGGGTGGAGTGTACAAGACAAGACAGCTCGCCGTACAGTTGTGCCGTTCCACGCACTGAGCAAACTGTTTCAATTGAGACACTCCCTTAGCAGCGCTTGATCGCTAACTCGGCCGCTTTGCCCGTCGACTATTCTTACACGTCTACCCGTGCTATACTCCTCGGTTGGAGCGCTTCTCTCTTCGTAGATAGGTTCACCATGAGACACTTCCTAGATATTGCGGATTGGTCGGCGCCCGAGATGGAGGCGCTGCTCAATCAGGCAGTTTACTTGAAACTAGAGTGGCAAAGTGGGGGCAATCGCCCTGTGCTGGGCGGCAAGATTCTGGCCATGATCTTTCAGAAGCCGTCGCTGCGCACGCGCGTCAGCTTTCAGGTGGCGATGAAGCACTTAGGTGGCGATGCGATCTACCTCAGCCCCGACGAGATTGGCTTGGGCAAGCGTGAGAGCATCGCGGACGTGGCGCGCGTGTTGAGTGGCTACGCGCAGGGCATCCTGGCGCGCGTTTTCGCCCATGCGCACCTGCTAGAGCTGGCCAAGTGGGCCAGCGTGCCCGTCATCAACGGCCTGAGCGATGACAGCCACCCCTGCCAAGTCTTCGCCGATATGCTGACGCTCTACGAACATTTTGGTGCGCTGCGCGGCTTGAAAATTGCGTACGTGGGCGACTCGAACAACGTCACTTTCTCGCTGGGCGAGGCAGCAGCGCGCTACGGCGTCGAGCTGCGCGTGGCAAGCCCAGCGGGCTATCAGCTGAGCGAGGCGCAAGTCAAACATCTGCGCGAGATGGGCTTAGCTCTCACCTTAACCGACGATCCGTGTGCAGCCGTCGAGGGCGCTGATTGCATTTACACGGATACATGGACAAGCATGGGGCAAGAGGCAGAGGCAGAAGTACGGCGACAGATCTTCCCACCCTACCAAGTCAATGCAAACTTAGTGCGCCTTGCCGCGAAGCACGTTGTGATCATGCACTGCCTGCCGGCCCATCGCGGCGAGGAGATCACGGATGAGGTTGCTGATGGTGCACATTCGCTAATCTTTCAACAAGCGGCTAATCGGTTACACGCACAGAAAGCTATCTTGGTACGTTTGTTGAGCAGTTGAGATGAGATAGGTATGCCTGAGAGTGAGAGGATCGGATGGGCGGAGCGATGGCATCGAAACAAGAGACGTATGAGTACTATCTGAATTTAGGTCATAGCCTTGCATGGGATCAGGAGTGGGATAAGGCGGTCAATGCCTATGCGCGCGCCCTGCAAGAGTGCCCTGAAGAGCCTGATCCGTATAAATATCTCGGCTTAGCGTTGATGCACACCAAGCGCTACCACGACGCGCTGAAAGTGCTGATGAAAGGGCACAAAATCGCGCCAGATGATCCCGTCCCGCTGGAGCGCAGCGCCGATGTGCTAGAGCGGCTGGGGCGCCTAAAAGAAGCGGCTACACAGTATGTGAGCGTAGCAGAAATTTACCTTGCTCAACGCGATATCGAGAAGGCGATCGGCAACTACGAGCGCGCCACAATGCTAACGCCCGGTCTGCTGCAGATCCACTTCCGTCTTGCCCAGCTTTATGAGCGCACAGGGCGCAAGCGTGCCGCCGTCTTGCAATATCTCACGCTCGCCTTCAACTTCCAGCGCAATAAGGATCGTGAGCGCGCCATGCAAGCGATCGAGCGCGCGCTGCGGCTTGAGCCCAGCAACGTGCAAGTGCTGAACGCCAAACGCGCCATCGAGTCGGGCGAGTTGATGGCTGTTCCGCAGCTGCAAGACGATCAGTCTAAAGCGAGCAAAGCGCCAGCCACTGTGCAGACGTCCGATGCCACACCCAATGAGGCGCCAGCCGCTTTCGCCGAGGCCAATGCCGCTGGGCCGCTAGGCGAGGCCACCGAAAAGGCTCTAGCACATCTCGCAGAGTACCTGTTAGAAGGCGGCTTAACAATGGCGGAGGCCCAAGCTATTCAGGGCATCGAGCTGCAGAAAATCGGCGAGAACGTACAGGCCGTGCAAGCTTTCCAGTCTGCCGAGAAGCAAGGCATTCGGCATCCTGCCTTATACGTATGCTTGGGCTCACTCTTTGTGGCGCTTGGGCAATGGCAGAACGCACTGCAATATCTTGGGCGTGTGCAGGATGCCGTCTACGCAGCCGGCGTAGCACACGGTATGGGGCAAGCCTACATGGGTATGGGGCAGGTGCGCCCAGCCGCCGAGCAGTTCGTCCGTGCTTTGCAGCTGGCTGACTTGCAGCTGGCGATCAACCCTGATGAGGCTAATCAGTTGGTAGCTGTTTATGATGAGCTGCTGGCTGCCACTAAGCAAATGCAGGACTACGACCTCGCCGAGACGTGTAACGAGTTCAACCGTTGGCTTTCGGGGGCCGATTGGAAAGTACGCATCCCTCAGACACGGCGCGCCATTGACGATCGTCTGCGCGGTGGCGGCAAGAACGAGTTGATCGACATTGTCAAAGATCCTTCTATCGTTGAGGCGCTAACGCGCGTAGACAACTATATCCGGCTCGGCTTGTATACCCTAGCTGCAGACGAGGCGATGCGGATTATCGAGCAGCAACCGACCTCGCTGCCTGCTCATCAGCGTGTGGCGCAGGTGCTGATGCAAGAGGGGCAGACTCAAGCAGCGATCACCAAGTATAATGTGGTCATTAACAGTTTTCTTGCCCGTGATGATCGCACTAGCGCCGCCATGATCCTCGATGAGGTTATCAAAGTGGCGCCGATGGATATCAACTTGCGCCTGAGCCTGATCGAACTGCTGGAGCGCGAGGGCGAAGAGGAGCGCCTGCTAGACGAATACATCGCATTGGCGAGTGCCTACTACCAGTTAGCGGAGATTGATCAAGCCCGCGACACCTACCTTGCCGCCAACCGCCTAGCGCAGCGTCTGAATGCGCCGCTCGAGAAGCGCGTCGAAATTCTGATGCGCCTCGCCGATATCCACATGACGCGCCTTGATTGGCGGCAGGCACAACGCACTTTTGAGCAGGTGCGCGACCTCGTGCCAGAGGATGACAAAGTGCGCCGTGAGCTGGTAGAAATTCACTTCAAGCTCGGCAATCCCATCGAGGCGATGCGCGAACTGGACAATCTCTTGCGCCTATATGCGCAGTCGCGGCGCGGCAGCATGATCCTCTCGACGCTGGAGAGCATGGTGGCAGCGCGCCCCAGCGAGATGGGCTTGCGTTCACGCCTGGCGGCTGTCTACCAGCAGATCAAGCGCATCCCAGAGGCGATCGAGCAGCTGGATGCCTTGGGCGAGCTACAGCTGGATGCCGGCTTGATGCAAGAGGCATGTGCCACCATCAAGCAAATTGTTAAGTTGAATCCGCCAAATGTTGAACAGTATCGGGCGCTTTTGATGCAGATGGGCTGCTGAGTGTATGTGTGGCGAGCCGTGCTGGCTGATCGAGACTTACCTGAATGCGGCGGCGCTGCTAGATATCCTAGTGGTGGCGCTCATCTTCTTCGGCTTGAGCTTACTGCTGCGCAACACACAGGCGCTGTCGTTGCTGCGCGGCGTGGTCATTCTACTAGCGATGATCGGCTTAGCGGCATCGATCTTCCCCTTCCCTGCTTTCCGCTGGTTGATCGGCAACGTCCTGACCGTTGCGGCAGTTGCTATTCCAATCATCTTCCAGCCTGAGCTGCGCCGCCTGCTGGAGCAGCTCGGCAGGGCAGGCTTCGGGCTGAACCGTCTGCCAGAGAGCCAACGCATCCGCCAGAAGATCATCGAAGAGATTTGCGCAGCAGCGGCGCGCCTCTCCGAGCGCCGACAGGGCGCACTAATCGTCATTCAGCGCGAGATGAGCCTACAAGAGTACATCGACACCGGGGTCCTTCTAGAAAGCGCTGTCAGCGCGCAGTTGTTGCTCACAATTTTTTATCCAAAGACTGAACTGCACGACGGTGCCGTCATCTTGCGCGAGGGCAAGATCGCGGCAGCGGCCTGCGTTTTGCCGCTCTCTAGCGGGCGCAACCTGACCGATCGCAAACTCGGCACGCGCCACCGTGCCGCGCTGGGCATCAGTGAAGTCAGCGACGGCGTGTGCGTTGTCGTCTCTGAAGAGACGGGGCAGATTTCGGTCACCAACAGCGGACGCATGATCCGCCGCCTAGATGCCAACCGTCTGCGCACGATTTTGCAGGCGTTCTACGCGGAGGCGGAACAGGCACCATCGTTCTTCAAAGCGCTGGGCGAGCGCTTCGGGCGGCTGCGCAAACGGCTGGCACGTTCCGCCTGAGCGGATAAGCACTCACGAGGTGAGGGATGGGTGTAGAGGAACATCGGGCGTTAGCGGGGCACGGCCCTGTGACGCTAGGCATCGTCACAGTCAGCGATACGCGCACGCCAGAGTCGGATGAGAACGGCATGTGGTTGCGCCAGACTTTCGAGGCGCTTGGGCATCGCATTGCCCTTTACTGTATCGTGCGAGATGAGCCTGAGCAGATCGAAGCTGTGCTCGAAGCGCTAGCCAACCTGCCTGAGCTGCAGATCGCGCTCTTCAACGGCGGCACGGGCATTGCTCCGCGCGATACAACTTACGACGTGATTGTCCGCAAGCTGGAGAAGACGCTCAATGGCTTCGGCGAGCTGTTTCGAATGCTCAGCTACCAGCAAGTCGGTGCGGCAGCCATGCTCAGCCGTGCGACAGCAGGCGTCTATCGCGGCAAGCTGATCATCAGCATGCCTGGCTCGCCGAAGGCGGTCAGGTTGGCAGTTGAGGCGCTCATTTTGCCAGAGCTGAACCACTTGGCATGGGAAGTGGCGCGCCAAGCATAGCTGGTTGGGCTGTGCTCGGCTATACTCTGGCGCGCAAACAGCTTTTCATTCAGAAACAGAGTGTGCTATATGCAAGCGACCATCACCGTTTTGGGCGGCGACGGCATCGGCCCAGAAGTCACAGCCGTCGCAGTCTCCTTGTTAAAAGAGGTTGCTGCGCTCGGCGGGCATACCTTCACTTTCCAAGAGGCGCTCTTCGGCGGCTGCGCCATTGATGCCACAGGCGATCCTTTCCCCCTTGAGACGCGCCAGATGTGCGAAGACTGCCACGCTGTGCTGCTGGGCGCCGTCGGCGGGCCGCAATGGTCTGATCCGAGTGCAGCGGTGCGCCCTGAGCAAGGCTTGCTACGCCTGAGACAACATTTCGGCTTATTCGCCAATTTGCGCCCTGTGCGCGCCTATCCGATGTTGGCGCATCATGCGCCACTACGCGCCGAGCTGCTCGAGGGTGTGGACATGCTCTTTGTGCGCGAATTGACGGGCGGAGCTTACTTTGGCGCGCGCCAGGAACAGGGCGATGGCGATACCGCTTACGATACCATGCTCTACACAGTGGCGGAAGTGGAGCGCGTTGCTCGCCTGGCCTTTCGTGCCGCGCAGAGTCGGCGCAACCATCTGACCTCTGTGGATAAGGCGAACGTCCTGGCGAGTTCGCGCTTGTGGCAGCGTACGGTCAAGCGGGTAGCAAGCGAGTTTCCAGATGTACGCCTTGATCACGCACTAGTGGACTCGTTCGCCATGCAGCTAATTCGTACACCCGCACGCTTCGATGTGATCGTAACCGAGAACATGTTCGGCGATATCCTGACCGATGAAGCGGCTGTGCTGGCAGGCTCGTTAGGCATGTTGCCATCAGCCTCGCTGGGCGAGGGAACGTTCGGGGTCTACGAGCCGATTCACGGCAGTGCGCCCGATATCGCCGGCAAGGGCATTGCCAACCCAATCGGCACGATCTTGAGCGCGGCGTTACTCTTGCGGCACAGCCTGAAGCTAGAGGCTGAGGCGACTGTGCTCGAGGCAGCAGTGCTCAAGGCGCTTGAGGCAGGGGCGCGCACAGGCGATATCGCTGAGCCAGGCGCGCCTGCGCTCGGCAGCGCCGAATTTGGCGAGCGCGTACGCGCTGTACTGCGCAAAGTCGGCTAACAAAGCTCAGAGTAGATTGTTTTGAGCTGCTGGGCAGCAGCTGCCCATGTGAAACGTCTCGCTTGAGCGCAGCCCCGTGCGATCCGAGCGGCGCGTGCAGCTGTATCTTCCTCCAGCAGCCTGAGCAGACCTGCTCGGATGGCTTCGACGGAGTGCGGATCGACCATGAGAGCAGCGTCACCTGCCACTTCAGGCAGCGAAGAGACGTTTGAGGTCAGCACTGGGATGCCACAGGCCATGCCTTCTAACACAGGCAAGCCGAAGCCCTCGTAAAGGGATGGTAAGGCAAGGCACAGCGCGCCGCTGTAGAGCGCAGGCAGGTCGGCTTCAGCGGCGAAGCCAGTGAACACAACCCGTTCACCGAGCGCCCGCGCTTGAGCATGAATCGGCGCCTCTAGCCAACCTCGCCCGCCGACGATCACCAATTTCAAGTCGGCCCAGCGTGAAGGCAGCCCCGCGAACGCCTGCATCAGCCGCTCGTAGTTCTTACGCGGCTGCACCGTACCAACTGAAAGTACATAGGGCGCCTCGCCAATGCCGTACTTGGCACGCACGGCGCCCTGCCTCGCTAGGTCGTGCAGCGGGGCAAAAGCTGGGCTCACGCCGCTGTACAGCACCGTGATCTTCGTCTCCGGGATGCCGTAGAGCTCGACCAGATCGGCTTTGGTGGCAGCTGAGTCGGCGAGGATATGCTCGGCACGGCGTGCCGAGCGTGGCACAACCGCTTCGAGGTAGGCTCTCAGGCGCGGTGCCGCCGCTTCAGGCAGGCGTGCAAATGACAGATCGTGGACGGTGAGCAAGGTGCGGGTACGCGGCAAGGTCGGCGGCAGGACGAAGTCCGTTGCGTGAAATAGGCGCACCTTGCCCACAAAAACCTCAACAGGCAAGGGTATGTACGCCCTGTGCCATAGGCGCGCTAGTGTCAGCGGCGAGAGGCGCGTTGGGCGGTAGTGAAAGTTAGCACCAAGTACAGGCAGCTGCTCATGCTTGCCAGCGCCCGCCACAAACAGCTGATAAGCTTGTGCTGTATCGTGAATGGCGAGCGCCGCCACCAACTCACGCACATAACGCCCGATTCCGCCGCCTTGCCCGTAGGCGGGCGTGTAGTCAATGCCAATTGGCAAGCAGCGTGCCTACTCCACGTCGTTATACGTCCAGTAGCGATTGGCGAAGAAGTTCCACAGCGCCACAATCACTAGCGCCATGACGACCGCCATATTGGCGCCTAGTTTCCATTGCACATTATCGGCAAGGTTGAGCTCGACCAGGTGATTCGCAGCGAGGTAGCGTACAAAATCAGCGAAGATAGGTGAGAAAACTGCGACAACGCCCGCCCGCACTCCCAGGCCGACTGCGCTCACAGCAAAGAACTGCGCCAGCTGGTAGCGGACGCGCCGTGAGCGCGAGTCGGGGTACGTCCAGTAGCGATTCCACAGGAAGTTACTGCAGACCGCTAACGTGAAGCCGATCGCTGCTGCCGTAACCACTGGCAACAGCTGTCCATCCTGCACTTGGAAGACGAAGCGCATCAAAAAATTAGTGGTGCCCAGGTCGATCGTTGCACCGATAGCGCCAACCACTAGAAACTTCAGGAAACGCTCTAGCTCGCGTGGCTTGCTGCCGCCGAAACGGATGCTGATGCGGCGGATAATGCCCATGCGCTCGCCCTCAGCAAGCGAAAGGCTGTCGGATCGGTTCATAGAAGACTGCTGCCTCACGTTGCTTTGCTTTTCGAGTGACACTGCTCAACTGCAGCTACCAGCGTGCCAATTAAACCAAGCATTGCCCCAAAGTGCAAGAAGAGGTTATTCACGAACAGCTTATCGAATAGGCTGTGAATGGCGATATGTGCCCACACTGCCAACACCCCTAAGCTCACACCGCGCTGAAAAGCGTTTTGCAGGCGCAGGGCGCGCACGCCCAGCAGACCTAACCCGATCCACATGCCGATGTAGGCCATCAAGCCAACTGCACCTGTCTCCGCCAGCACATTCAGGTAGAAATTGTGCGCATGCCCGAGTGCCAACGGCCAGTTTACCAATGCATGGCGCTCGTAGGCAATCTGGTAGCCGCCGAAGCCGACCCCGAAAAAGGGCGACTCATCGGCCATGCTCAAGGCGGCCTGCCAGTGTGCTAGGCGTTCGACGGTGGCGTAGTTAGCGTCGTTAATTGGCACACCGCGCGCATCCTGGAAGCCCGTCAGATCTTGTGCAAAGTCACTGAAGCGCGCTAGCAGCGTATTCGGGATCATACTACTCAGCATAGCCGCTGAGACCAGGCTTGCACATATCACCGTGATAGCAATACCGTGCCATAGACGACGCGGCGCTAGTAAGATAAGCGTCACCAACGCGGCGGCGAAGCCCAGCCACGCACCTCGACTCCACGAGGCCACCAACCCCCCGCCAATCAGCGCTGCAGCTGCACTCAGCCCAAGCGCCACCCAGAGCCATACTCCGCGCCACTTGCGGCTTTGCCAAGCTGTACTCAGCGCGCCGAACAGCGCCCCTAGCGCCAGCGGCAACGTCATGCCCATGAAGGCGCCGAACGGGTTAGGCTGCCCAAAGCTGCCAAAAGCGCGAAAATAGCGGTAGTCAAGTATCCACAAGTGTGGCGCGCCCGAGCCGCCCATGAACTGATACAGCCCAATCAGCGCTTGCACGCCCGCTGCAGCCAAGAGCGCACACAACAGCCATCCAACCCCACATCGCTGACACAACGAGGCAGCGATCAGCGCCATCACAGCTGTTTGCAGCCACTTGATCAGCTCATTCAGCGTCACGCCGACCGACTCAGCGGTGAGCAGGCTGAGCGACGCAGCGAAGATGAACGCCATCACCGGCCCGAGCATGCTCAGGCGCGGCACAATGATACGCCGCCCGGAGGCAATTTGTTTGAGCAACCAGAGGCTAACCGTGCCCGCAAAGACGATCTGCCCAATATCAGCTGGCAGGTACCAGGCTGCTTCAGTCTCAATCAACGCCTTCAGCGGCGCCAGGATAAGCGTCATGGCGACGGGTATGCGCAGATCGATCAAGCTCAGCGCGCCGAGAGTCACACCTGCCAGAGCGAGGAAGGCGATTTCCAGCGGCAAGGCAGCTAGCAGGCCCGCGCCGATTGCTGCGCCTAGCCACACAGGCGGGATGAGCGGGCGCTGTGTAAGACGCAACATGGCTCACTCGGCGTGCTGCGGCGGATGCGCTGTCACGCCGACGCGCGCACGGAAATACTCAATTGTGCGCGCCAAACCTTCGCGCAGACCGACAACAGGTTCGTAGCCCAGCAGCCTCCGAGCGCGTGTGATGTCTGGCTGGCGCGTCTGCGGATCGCCCTCAATCCGATCCTGACGGCGAAAGGTGATACCACCCCGATTGCCCGTCATCTCGTTGATGGTCTGCGCGAACTCTAGGATGGACATCTCCAACGGATTGCCAACGTTGACAGGCAGCGAGGCATCTTCAGAGGGCGGCAGCATCAGCAGGCGGTATATGCCTTCGATCAGGTCGCTGACGTAGCAAAAGCTGCGCGTCTGTGAGCCATCGCCGTAGACCGTCAGCGGCTCGCCGCGCAGCGCCTGCCCGATGAAGTTCGGCACCACGCGCCCATCATCAAGGCGCATACGCTCGCCGTACGTATTGAAGATGCGCACAATACGCGTATCCACGCCATGCGAGCGATGATAAGCCATCGTAAGCGCTTCGGCAAAGCGTTTTGCCTCATCATAGACGCCGCGCGGGCCGATCGTATTCACATTGCCGGGATAATCCTCGCGCTGCGGATGTACCAGCGGATCGCCATACACCTCTGAGGTGCTTGCCAGCAAAAAGCGCGCCCGCTTAGCCAGCGCTAAGCCGAGCGCATTGTGTGTGCCTAGCGCACCGACCTTCAAGGTCTGGATGGGATACTTCAAGTAGTCAATTGGGCTGGCAGGTGAAGCGAAATGCAGCACGGCATCCAGCTGACTGCTGATGTAGATGTAGTTAGTGACATCATGGCGGATGAAGAGAAAGTCGGAACGCCCGATCAGGTGTTGGATGTTATCCGTGTTGCCCGTGATCAGGTTATCCATAGCGATCACGCTATGCCCTTCAGCTAGCAGCCGATCAGCTAGATGAGAGCCAAGGAAGCCTGCACCGCCTGTGATTAAAATGCGCACGTTTTGAACTCCTGTGCGATGAAGATGCGCTGATTGTAGCGCATCCTCACCCTTCTCACGAATTCAACGTGCCCAACGAGCGGTCAGTTTCGCTTTGCAGCAAGCGGCAGCGCCATCAGGGCGAAGGCACGCTGCCACTCGGCGCGCCCTTCTGGCATGTCATCCAACATAGCGATCATCTCGGGCAGCATCTCCAGGACAGCTTGACGCGGCAAGCGCTGGTGCATCCGCGAGAGATCGCTGATCTGGCTGGGATACTGCAAGAAACCGACCAGCCAGTTGCCAAGCGTGAAAGCTGACATGGGCGTATTGACCATGTCATAGTACTTACGTAGATGCTCTGTGAAAGTTGCCAGGTGTTTCTCGTAGGCGGCACGCGCCAGTGGCAAAAAATCGTTCAGCTGCTCGACGTTCAGCTCCGCGATCCAAGCTTGATACTCAGCGTCCTGGTAGACTTGCGCCTGGCTGAGCGCCAACAGACGCTCAATCTTGTTCTGCTCAACACCGATGTAGCTTGCTAGAACTGCTGCGACCATTTCAACACCAACCTTTCTTAAGATGAGCTTTTGATAAATAAAGCAACCTAATGCAACCTTATCTTATGCTGAAATTTATTTTAGGTAAACGCGCAAGGGATTTTTGTGAGAATCTTGAGATACTTTTGAAGGTTGTCTGTTATGTATAGTGCTGCACGCAGGGCCAAGTGTCTGATGACATATATGCAAGCAGGCAAGTCCGCGACTTGCCTGCTGACCACTTAGAGACTTGCGCTTTCAGGCTTGACGTGCCGCAACCTGCTCAAAGTACCATGCGACGGTCTCACGCAGCCCCTCGCGGAAGGACGTCTTGGCGCTGAAGCCAAACGCCTGATGTGCCCGTGAGACATCTAGCTGGCGGCGCGGCTGACCATTCGGCTTGCTGGTGTCATAGCGGAACTCACCCTCAAAACCGACCAGCTCTGCAATCAACGCGGCTAGATCGCGGATAGCAATCTCCATGCCGCTGCCTAGATTGACGGGCTCAGCATCGTTGTAATGCTCGGCCGCTAGCAGGATGCCTTCGGCAGCATCTTTCACGTATAGGAACTCGCGCGTGGGCGTGCCATCGCCCCAGATTTCAATGTATGGATCACCATTCTGCTTAGCGATCGCGCATTTACGAATGAGCGCTGGGATCACATGCGAGGTCTCAGGGTCGAAGTTATCGCCCGGCCCATAAAGATTGGTCGGCATGAGGTGTATGCTGTTGTAGCCGTATTCTTGGCGATAGGCTTGTCCCTGCACTAGGAGCATCTTCTTTGCCAAGCCGTAGGGCGCGTTTGTCTCTAGATCGG
>JBDNDQ010000090.1:0-10101 GCA_046719055.1 Aggregatilineales bacterium
TGGGATTTGAACCCATGACCTCTCCCTTACCAAGGGAGTGCTCTACCGACTGAGCTATGTAGGCATATTTAGGCTGGCAGCTGAGCACCTTGCACCTCTGCCGAAGCCGACGAAGGGACTTGAACCCTTAACCCCCATATTACAAGTATGGTGCTCTGCCAGTTGAGCTACGCCGGCACTCGCATCCGATTATAGCAGGGAGTGGTGCAGTGCTCAAGGCTGAGTTTTTCCACCTGCTGCAGGCATCATTCTAGCGGAGAGGGCCTGCGCTTGTCAACACTAGTTTTACGACTGCATTTGGGCGAGGACGCCCCCGTCAGGGGCGGTAAGATGCCCTTGCCTCACCCCTTCTGTGTGCACAAGCATACTAGGAGAAAGTGCTCATGACCTCACCTTCCGCCCTTGCGCAAAGTCTGCTCACCGCACTGGACTTCCTGCCTGTGCCCGAGGGCACCGCCACACTCGGCATGGAACAGCCCATCGCTGAGCGCTTCATCAAAGCCTATGGCGCCATCTGGTCGGAGTTCTTCGGGCGCGAGACGCCCCAACACAGCGTGACTGTCTCTGCCTTCGCCCTGGCGCGCTACCCTGTGACCAATGCACTCTATGCGCAGTTCATGGCAGAGCACAGCTACGACGATCCGAGCCTGTGGACGCCCGACGGCTGGGCCTGGCGGCTGCGCACCAAGCGCACACAGCCACGCTACTGGGGCGAGCCACGCTTCAGCGGCGATGATCTGCCCGTCAACGGCGTCAGCTGGTTCGAGGCAATGGCTTTCGCGCGCTGGGCTAGCCTGATCACAGGCGAGAATATCCGCCTGCCAACGGAGGCTGAGTGGGAGTGGGCGGCGCGCGGCGATAACCCGAAGGCGCTTTACCCCTGGGGCAACCTGTGGGATGCTCGCAAGCTCAACAGCGGCTACAGCGATGCTAAACACAGCCCGCGCGGCGGCTTGGCGCCAGTCGGGAGCTACCCTGAAGGCGACGGGCCTTTCGGCCACAGCGAGATGCTTGGGCAGGTCTTTGAGTGGACAAATACGCTCTTTGGACCGTATCCCTACGATGGGGCGGATGGGCGTGAGGATCGCTACGCGCCTGAGCGTCGGGTGCTGCGCGGCGGCAACTGGAGCGATGGAAAGTATGTCAATCGGGTAACGGTGCGCTATCACTATCCGCCCTTCTATGCCGATACGACGACGGGCTTCCGTCTGGCGCTGGGCGGTGCACAGCCCGCTATCGCACCGCGCCCGCCCTACGATCTCGTCGTCTACGGGCGTGCCACCTTCTGCCCAGACTTGATCGACACCAAGCGCTGGCTAGGCGCCTGGCATGTACCCTATCGGCAGGTCAACCAAGACCTTGATGAAGAAATCGCGTGGCGCCTGGATGCTTGGCTCGGTTCGCGCACCGTGCCAACGCTCGTCGTCGCTGAACAGGGCAGCCTCGACCCGATCTCGCCGCCTGCAGAAGCCAATTTGAAGGCGCTGCGCAGCGCTGATCGCGGCAGCATGCTGCACGAGCCCGACGAAGCTACGCTGCGCGCCTTCCTAGTGCGCAACGGCTTCCTGAGCTGAGGCGCCACTCGGCAATCCAGTGCTCCCCACCCTAATCGACCTATTGAGGGTGCTGAGAGGAGATGAGGGTCATCAGCAGGTCTTCCATCTGCGAGACGGTGTTGGCGCGCAGCACGTAAATTGGTGTGCCGCGCCGCTCAGCATCAACGATCAGCTTGGGGCGGCGTCGATAGTAGCTCTTCAGTATGACGATGATCTGGGCGCTGCCCAAATCCTCCTCGATGATCAGCGGCAGGCGCATGCGCCGCGCCGAGCTGATCAAGCGGTTGCGCGCCACGCCATAGGCGTAAACATGCAGCGGCTGCAGCTCGCTGCCTTGCGCCAGGCGGTGCTCTGGCCGCTCGGCGGACGCGCTGTGACTAGGATGCGCCTCGCTGCGGCGGCTCTCTCGCTCAAGCAGACCGCTGCTCAGGCTCTGCAGCTCGGTCACCAAGTCGCCTTCGGAGTTGCGGTAGCGCACCTCGACTGAGACGGGACGCCCACGCAGGTAGTTATCCACAGCCAAAGCCACATCCTGATGCACGACGAGGCGATAGCGCGTCTGAAGTTCGATCAGCACATCGAAAGTGGGCGGTGCAGCGCGCTCGAGCACGGTCTTCTGTGTGCCACGACGGCGCGCCTCTTCATCTGATAGCGTCACAGATTTGATGCCGCCGATCAAGTCGCTAAGGGTGGGGTTGCTCAGCAAGTTATCGAGGGTCTGGCCGTGCGCGGTGCCAATCAGCTGCACGCCGCGTTCGGCGATGGTGCGCGCCGCCATCGCCTCAAGCTCGCGCCCGATCTCATCAATGATGATCACCTCTGGATTGTGATTCTCGACCGCCTCGATCATGACCTCGTGCTGGAGGGCGGGCTGAGGCACCTGCATGCGGCGCGCCCTGCCCACAGCCGGATGCGGCACATCGCCATCGCCGCCGATCTCGTTGCTGGTATCCACAATGATGACGCGCTTGTGCTCGGCTAGGACGCGCGCCGCCTCGCGCAGCATAGTCGTCTTGCCGACGCCCGGCGCGCCTAAGATCAGCACGCTCTGCCCTGACTCGATGATATCCTGAATAATGTCGATTGTGCCGTAGACGGCGCGCCCGATGCGGCAGGTCAGTCCAACGATATCGCCGCGCCGATTGCGGATGGCTGAGATGCGGTGCAGCGTGCGCTCGATGCCAGCCCGGTTGTCGGCATCAAAACTGCCAATGCGCCGGACTACATATTCGATCATCTGATGGGTGACTTCACGCTGGTCGAGGATGCGCTCGCCATCAGTGTAGCGTGCCGTCGGGACGCGCCCTAAGTCTAGGATGACCTCTACCAGTTCATCGATTCGCCCAATTTGTTCGAGTGCATCGACGAGGGCGTCGGGTAAGGCGGCTTTCAGCTTCTCAAGGTCGTCTGTAATGTGCCGTTCCATTCAATCTCAGTTGCCTTTATGCAGTCGAGGGTCGGCTCGATAGGCGGATGGCAGCACAGCTCGTGGCGGCGCGGCAGGGCTAGAGCGATATGCTCCACGGCCTGCGTGGCGCGCGCAGTCTGTTCGCAGCGATGGGCAGTATGGCGCACCATCAAGGCTTGCGCGCCAAGCGGGATGAAGTTCAGCCGCTCCAGGGCGCTGCTGAGCCACTCTTGATGGCGATAGAGATGGACGTAGACGGGCAGACGCTCGGCGCGCGGCAAGTGATGGAGCGCATCCGTGAGCAGATCGACAGCGCGCGGCTGGCAGTCGTCCGGATTCATGATCAAATCGAGATAAATGCCGTGCTTGCCCTCGTGGGCGGCAATGTAGGCGGCCAGGCGCCCGCCACGCCCATAGACGAGCGCGTTGCGCGGCTCCGGTGGGGAGTAAGCCTGGCGCAGCAGGCGCGGGACGTTTTCAAGGTAAAGCGTGTATAGGGCGATGGCATCTTGCTCGGTGACTGGGCGCAGCAGCGGCAAGATGCGCCCGCGCAGCGGCGCTGGCGCGCGGCGGTAGATAGTCTGGCGTGCGTAGACGGCAAAGCCAGCTTGGCGCAGAAGGGCGAAGGTAGAATCGGTCTCAGCGATCTCTGCGTTGAGCGTGATCGCGCCGCGCTTGCCGGCTGCTGCGATGAGCGCCTCGATCAGGCGCAGCCAGGGGTCAGCCTCTTGCTGGGCAGCGAAAGAAGGCGCGATAAAGACGATGTGCGCATGCTGATCGCCAACCTTGTGACGGAATTGGGCTACGTAACCGCTCTCGCCCAGCCGCAGCACATAGGTAGGCGCCCCGAAATCGGCTAGCGGCAGGCTAGACCATACAGCGTTTTCTACCAGATGATTGCCCTGCGTCAGTGCCGTGAGCGAATCCAAGCTGACGCTCAAGGGCGAAAGCCGATGCACAAGTGGCAAGTCGAGCGGTAAGAAAGGACGTACCTCTATATGTGGCATGGCTGGCTCATTCGTCACTAGCGAGACGGGCTAACCTGATAGAACATTCTACCACCGCTCTGAGGGGCTGGCAAGCTTCCGAAAGGCTAGCAGGTTGAACATAAAATGAGTATGCTATAGAGTAGGCTTGCGCTATAATAGCGCCCAAGCAAACAACTCCGCTATTCGCATGGAGCTGAAGCGCATGAGAGTTCGTCTGCCTGCCGTTGGCACTGCTGAGTCGCTTAGGCGCGCCGTGTCCGTTGCAAACGTGCAGGGCTTTTTGATCGCCAGCACGCTTTGGGCAAGCCTTGCCTTGTTAGCAGCGGTGGCGGTGGTCGTGCTGAGCCTTGTGTTGGCAATCCGTTGGTATAGCCAGCCGTTTATAGGGGCGTTTTTTTATCGGACGGGCGAGATCATCGGGACGCGCCCTTTGGCAGGGGATGTATGGGCCGCGCTGGAGGCAGGCGTCCGGCCTGGCGATCGCATCCTAGCGTTTGACGGGCGCGTCTTGGCGAGTGGTCAAGCGCTCAACGCTGCCCTTGCCGAGCTGCCCTTCGGGCACGTAGCCCGCCTCTTGGTGCAGCGGGATGTGTACCCCAACGATGCGCCGCTGCCGCCTGAGTGCATCGAAGTGACGGCAGGTCTAGCTGAGTGCACTTTCAGCATCCGCCTGGAGCAGCTTCCCTTCGTCGACTGGGTTGGGCACTGGGGCATCGGATTTTTGGCTGCTGTGGCGCTAGTAGGCAGCGCTGTGTGGCTGTGGCTGAAGTATCGGCAGGTGGCAGCCATACGCGCCCTAATTGTGCTGATGACGAGCGGCGCAGTGGCGCTGGTCTCGCGTTTTGAGATCGGCACCACCCACACGCTCGACCTTGCCTTGCGCATCGGCCTTGTTTTGGTCAGCTTCATGCTGCTGCAGTTCAGTTTGCTGTTCCCTTATACGCTGACCACAACGCGCCGCCGCAATCTGTTATTGAGGGCTGCTGCTGCCACTTCGGCCCTGACTCTGCTTGCCTCGCTCTGGCTGAGCGGCCAATCCAGTCTGTATGGCTTCTCGCTCTCGCTGATGACGCTCTTCTTGGTCGTTGCGTCAGCCTTCTTTGCCGTCAGCATGATCCAGCGGCGGCAGCGTGCCACATCCGCCCTTGCCCGCGAGCGCGCTTCCATAGCCCTGATCGGCATGATCGTGCCGCTGCTGCCAGGCGCGCTCTGGTGGCTCACTAGTTTCCTCGAAAGGGCCTTAGGCTGGCAAGGCATTAGCTTCTCGATGGTCTACTTACAGCTGCCGATGCTTTTCTTCCCATTCGGCATGGCCTATGCGACCTTGTTGCGCAGCGAGGGTGGCGCGCTCAGCACTGATCGGCTGGTCAACGACACACTGGTGTTGGGCTTGCTCGGAGCCCTGCTGACGTTGGGCTATCTGTTGGTAACCTTGGCTGCCTACCTGCTGACGGCAGGTCTGCTGCGCCCGAACAGCCCGGTGCTGATCGGCGGCATGCTGCTGGTGATCGCCTTGCTATTCGCGCCGCTGCGCCTGCGCATGGAGCGCTTCGTGGAGAACACCTTCTTCCGTCAGCGGCGCTACTATGGGCAGCGCCTTGAGCAGTTCACGCGGGCGCTCGCCACCGCCATCGAGACGCGCGACGTCGTCAGGCTGCTCGATCAGGAGATCATGGCGACGTTGAGCCCGCAGCACTGCTTCATCTATGTCCGCAACATCCTGACCGGCGACTACGAGCCGATCTTCGAGCGAGATGCCCACCACGCCCAGACCGATATACGTTTCAAGGCGGATGGCGGCCTAATCCGTTTGCTCAGCGCAATGGACGAGCCAATCCTCAACCTCACTTACCAGAGTTTCTCCTCCGCCGACCTACAGGCTGATCGCTCGCGCCTGGCAGTGCTGAACACTTCGATCATCGCCCGAATGCAAAGCGCTGAGCGGCTGAACGGCTTCATCGCACTTGGGCTGCACCGCCAGCATACCTTTTACAACCACGAAGACTTGCGCTTCCTGGAGGGCATCGCGATGCAGGCTGCCGCCGCGCTCGAACGCGCTCAGATCGTGCTGGAGTCGCAGCAGAGTGAGCGTGAGTTGAAAGTGCTGGTACAAGTCAGCGCCGGCCTGAACATCGCTATGGACTTCGACACCCTGCTAGAGTTCATCTATGCGCAGGTCAGCAAGGTGATCGAGGCGCCCAACTTCTACATCGTGCTGTACGATGAGCGCACTAACGAACTGACCTACGCCTTCTTCCAGGAAGAGGGCGAGCGCCTGCCGGAGCGCGAAGGCTACCGTTGGCAGGCCGATCGGGATATCTTCAGCGAGATTGTGCGCACCCGTCAGCCTTTCCGCACCGAGAACTATGCCCGCGAGATAGGGCGGCGTGGTCTGCCGCTGGAGAATCCGCGGCTGCGCGCCTGGTTGGGCGTGCCGCTGAACGCCGCTGAGGGGCGCTGCATCGGCGCGCTGGCGCTGGGCACGACCGATCTCGGCCTCACCTACACCGAAGAGCAGACCAAGCTGTTCTGGAATATCGCCGACCTTGCCGCTACAGCGCTCTACAAGCTGCGCCTGCTGGAAGAGAGCAAACAGCTGGCCCGCCAAATGCAGATGCTCAACGCCACCAGTTCGCAGCTGGCCACCCTCTTTGAAGATGTAGATGCGCTGTTGCAGAATATCGTTGAGTCGGCTGTCACTATCTTGGAGTGCGAGGCTGGCAGCTTGCTCTTGGTGGATGAAGACACGCGCGATCTGGTCTTCCAGCTGGCTGTGGGCGGCGAAGGCGAGGCGCTGCTAGGCACACGGATACCCATCGGCAGCGGCATTGCGGGCACGGTCGCCGCCACCGGACAATACCTGGTCGTCAACGACGCCCAGCACGACCCGCGTTGGTACGGCGAGTTAAGTTCTGCGCGGGATGGACAGAGCGCTTTCAGCACGCACAGCATCTTGGCAGTGCCGCTCTTCTCGCGCAACCGCGTGATCGGCGTGTTGGAGGTCATGAACAAGCGCGATGGCACCGGCTTCGACGATAACAATGCTAATCTGCTGATGACCTTCGCCGGGCAGGCAGCTGTTGCCATCGATAACGCCAATCTGTTCCGCCGCACCGACGAAGCACTAGCCGAGCGCGTCCGCATGCTCTTCAACATGCAGCGCATCGACCAGGAGCTGAACCGTACACTGGACTTCCAGCGCGTGGTCGACCTGACGGTCGATAACGCCATCCGCGAAGGCGGGGCAGATGCTGCGCTCTTGGCGCTCGTCAGCGAAGATAGGCTGCGCTTTGAGGTAGTTGGCTGTGCCGGCTACCCAGAGCAAGTCGTCAAGGTGGGCGACAGCTTCCCGATCGACTATGGCATTCTTGGGCATGCCTACCGCCGCAACCGACCGCTGCTCACGCCCAACAACACGCTCTCGCTAGATGGCCTGACCTTCCTGCCGGGCACCGTCAACCAAATTGCCGTGCCGATGATCATCCGCGATAGGGTGACCGGCATCCTGCTGCTAGAGACGACTCAGCCTGGCGTCTTCCAGCAGATAATTGCTGAGCACATTGAGGGCATTGCTGAGCACGCCAACACAGCCATCGCCAACGCGCAGCTGTTCGCCCAGCTGCAGCGGGCTAACGAGCGGCGCATCAGCTTCATCGGCAAGGTGGCGCACGAATTCAAGAATCCGCTCTCGTCCATCAAGGGCTACGCTGACCTGCTCAGCGCGCGCGTGCTGGGCGCCCTGAACGAGCAGCAGCAGAACTACATCAACATCATCCAGCGCAACGCCGTACGCCTGCAGCAGCTGGTCGAAGACTTCACTGACGTCACGGCGCAGGAGACCGGCAATCTACGCCTGAACATGAAGGTGGTCAACTTCTTCAATGTGGTGCTGGATACCATCCGCCCGATGCAGCGCGCCTTCGATGAGAAGAATCAGCAAGTGATCTTGCAAGTGCCCGAAGACTTGCCGCCGGTCTGGGGCGATGAGCGCCGCCTGATCCAGATCATGACCAACTTCATCAGCAACGCTAACAAGTACACCAAGCCAGGCGGCACGGTGACGGTCTTCGCTGAGCGCGCGCGCAACGTCTGGGATGAAGGCGGCGCGCCTGACGTGATCCATTGTGCGGTCAGCGATACAGGCATCGGCATGAGCGCCGAAGACCTGCAGAATCTATTCAAGCCTTACTGGCGCAGCGATAATCCAGAGGCCAAGGATCAGCCTGGCACTGGCTTAGGCATGTCGCTGACGCGCGGCTTGATTGAGGCGCACGGCGGGCGCATCTGGGTGGAGAGCGAGCTGGGCGTTGGCACCACTTTCCACTTTACAATCCCGCTGGCAAAAGAAGGCGAGAAATTAACGCAATAATGCCCCGCCGCACTTTGCCGCTGTGGATTATCGTGGCTGCTTACTTTGTGCTGGGCAGCCTTTATTTGCGCGCCACGCCGCACGGTCGCACGCCGGATGAGCGCGAACACGTGCGTACCATCGAGCAGATTGCGCTGGAAGGCTGCTGTCCCATCCTGGAGCTGCGTGAGACGTGGGCGGATTATGAAGATCATCAGCCGCCGCTGTATTACTTGCTGCTCGCGCCGATCTACCGCGCCACCGATGGCAATCTGGATGTTCTGCGCGGCGCGACTCTGCTGATCGGGAGCGGCATGCTCTTCGGGGCGTGGAGCGCCATGCGGGCGCTTTTCCCAGCGCAGCTGTGGCTGGCAGTTGGGGTGACGGGCTTTGCAGCCTTTTTGCCGCAGCGGCTCGGCATGGTGGTTGGTGTGAACAACGACGCGCTAGCCGAGAGTCTAGCGGCGGCGCTTTTAGCCTTATGCTTATGGTGGCTGCGCCCGGAGCGCCACATCCGCCCGCTTTGGATCGGTGTGCTGCTCGGCATCTGCTTTGTGACCAAACTGACGCTCTATCCGCTTGCGGCGGCTGTGGGTGTGGCGCTGATCCTGCGGGCGCGGCGCGCTGAGGCGCCCTGGCGCGCTTTGCTGCGGGATGGCCTAGCGATCGGCATCCCAGCGGCCTCGATCGGCGGCACTCTCTGGCTGCGCAACATCGCCGTCTACGGATTCCCAGATTTCCTAGCCCAGCAGCGCCACGACTTCCTTGCGCTCAGCCTATCAGGTCAGCCGACTGCCGAAGAGTGGATCGCGCGCAAGGGCGCGTTGGGCTGGCTGGAAGACTTGATCGGCACCACTTTCCAGAGCTTCTGGGGGCAGTTCGGCGAGATGGCTGTGCCGATGCAGTCCAGCACATATCACGTGCTGCATGCCCTGACGCTGCTAGCAGTGCTTGGCGCGCTGTATGCCCTGTTCATAGGGGTGCGCCGCCTGAGTTCGGTGCAGCGGGATGGGCTGATTGTGCTGGGGGCAGCACTTGTGGGCGTGGCGGGCGCCTTTTTTTACTACAACTTGAAGTTCGTGCAGTTTCAGGGGCGCTACCTGTACCCTGCACTGATCCCAATTGCGCTGCTGTATGTGAGCGGTGCGGTGGGCTGTGGGCTGATGCTGCGGGCGCGGCTGGGCGCTGCGGGGCAGCTGCTCAGCCCACTGGCCATCAGCGTAGGGCTGAGCGCCAGCATGGCAGTCTTTGCCCTGTATGCCCTCGATCGAGTCTTGATCCCGTTCCTCGTTTCTTTGTCTGTTTGTTTCAGTACCCTCAACGGGTCGAATAGGGTTGCAACGACAGGCCGTCGGGCGTCTCGGCGCCGGGCGAAGGTGTTTCAGTACCCTCAACGGGTCGAATAGGGTTGCAACAGCTATCAGGTCGTTCGTGAGCGCGGCCCTTATTGGGTTTCAGTACCCTCAACGGGTCGAATAGGGTTGCAACATAGTGCGCGTGAAGCGAAGCCGAAAGCACACGAAGTTTCAGTACCCTCAACGGGTCGAATAGGGTTGCAACGGCGTGGCTCAGAGTGATCCACGCAAACCACTACAGTTTCAGTACCCTCAACGGGTCGAATAGGGTTGCAACTTCTTCCTGCCGCCGTCGAGGTGAGCCTCGTCGGTTTCAGTACCCTCAACGGGTCGAATAGGGTTGCAACGCCGGCCTCGACGGCGGCTGTCACGAAGCCCCGAAGTTTCAGTACCCTCAACGGGTCGAATAGGGTTGCAACATGCCTGCTCCGTTGGCGCTTACAAT
>JBDNDQ010000091.1:0-9311 GCA_046719055.1 Aggregatilineales bacterium
ATGGCTACCGCTGTCGCTTCAACTGTGGCCTCAGCTGTCGGTTCGAGAGCAGCAACAGTTGCGGCTGCGGTTGGCTCAGCGGTTGCCTCAGCGGTTGGCTCGGCTGTCGGTGTGGAAGTGGGCGGCACAACCACTTCAGCAGTTGCCTCAGCTGTTGGCGCAGGCGGTACAGTTGGCTCTTGAGTGGGCGCAGCCGTCGGGGCGGGTGTTGGGGTGGCTGCGGGCGCAACCGTCTGAGTCGGTGTGGCTTGGTCGCACGCGCCAACTAACAGTGCAAAGCCTGCAATCAATACAAGCAGGCTACGCTTAATGCGCATCGTTTTTCTCCTCAGTTTTCTAACGCACAGAGAACATCGTGAGCGCTTTTACGCACTTCGTTCACGATGGCAATTATTGCCACAAGTACAATGTTTTTGCAAGGTTTTCCGCGCGTTATAGCCCACCTGTGATTTGGTAATTTGGATAAACCCTTGCGGCTTGCTAGTAAGCCGTGAGCGCTTGCGTGGATAGCTCTTCGCCCTCACGCAGCACTAGCTCGTAGCGCATCCAGGTACGCGCTGGGTGCATGCCTGCCCGCTCGTAGAGCCTGAGCGCGCCCGTCAGGTTTTGCGCATCCACGCTCAAGCCAACTTTGCGATAGCCGCGCCGATAGAACTCGCCAAAAGCAAGCTGCAAGAGCGCCAAGCCCAGCCCCCGTTTACGATACGGACGGCGGACTGCCAAGTCTTCCACCCAGCCCAGCTCGTGATCCTCAGGGATGTGCTTGGAGCACAGGCACACGCCCGCGATCTGCTCGCCTGCCATCGCCAGATACCACATGCTGAAATCCGAGAGCGGGCTGTTCAGCATGAAGTGTTCGAAGAATACAAACTGGCCGCCGATGTGACCGTAGTGATCTCGAAAGGCTTCATCCAGGGCTTCAAAAACGACGCGATCATCCTGCCCTCTGACGAAGGTTCGCACAGTGATGCCTTCAGGGAAAGTCGGCTCAGGCGGCGGTGCTTCCAGTGCAAGGCGCATTTGGTAGTAATTACGAACGTGGCGCAGGCCGTGCCGTTCATAAGTGGCGCGCAGGTCGGTCAGGCGCGAGTCAGCACTCGTGTGCAGCACCACACGCGCTCCCTGCGGCGCACGGGCGAGGTTGCGCTTGCTCGTCTCGATCAGCCATGTCATCAGGTGATCTTCAATGCCACGCCCGCGCCACTCGGGATGCACGAAAAAGCTGCCGAAGGCGCGCACGTGGGGCAGCTGCGTATCCCAGATATCTGCGTAGGCGATGAGCTGATCGCCCGCGAAAAGCGCATGCGTACTCTCGGCGATCGAAAAGTTGGGCAGCTGCCACTCGTGCTGCAGCTCGCCTGCTTCGTAGTAATCCTCACCGAGATCGTGCTGATTACACAGATTGGCTAAGGTCTCTACAGCTTCAGCATCTGCCAGCGTGAGCGTACGGGCGAGTAGCCCTTCAAGGCTTAGCGGACTCATAGATTTCTCCTGTTGCTCCAGCCGAACTCGCCAAGCACTTTTGAACCTTTGTGACCCTTTTTCACACTTAAAAAGCGCTCAGCATGTCGAAGTATAGCTGGATTTGCGCTTTTTGTGAAGGGGAACTCCCTTCCAAAACTATGAGTGCCTTGTTATAATGTTTGCAACCTGGCTCTCGTAGTTCAGTGGATAGAACGCGGGTTTCCTAAACCTGATGTCGGGGGTTCGAATCCCTCCGAGAGCACTGCGCCCAACTTCGTTTCACTCTGCACTTGGCCAGGCTGCACCGCCGCCGTCACCAGCCTCAGGGCGAGTTCTTTACATTCAGAACGAGGAGTGATCCCTTGCTGAAAAAATTCACCGTGCTCTGCCTGCTGGCAGGGCTGCTCTTTCACGGGCTGCTGAGTTTACGTGCTCAGGATGCCACGCCCATCGTTTATGGCGTCCCCTTCGAGGGCGAATTCACGAGCGATAGCCTGCAAGCGCGCTTCATTTTTGAGGGCAAGGCGGGTGAAGTCATCTACATCTTCCCGCAGGGCACTGAACTGTTCTCAACGCTTGAATTCGGCATCGGCCTAACGGATGCTCGCGGTGCGGCGCTTGGCAGGCTCTACAACAAGGAGCGCTTGAAGCCTGTCCTGATCGCAGAACTGCCCGCCAGCAGCCGCTACACAATCACGCTGACTGGCAGCACACGTGGCAGCTACCGCCTTGAGCTTCAACAGACGCTCAATTTGTTGCCCAATACGCAGGTTGAGGGCACCATCAGTGCGGATGACAGCCGCTTCTACATCATCAAAAGTGCGCAGCCGCTCAAGATTGCGCTCACATACACCAGGCTTGAGGGCACCTTCAGCCCTGAGCTGCGCATCGAGGATTTTGAGCAAGGCTTCCCGCGCGAAGTGGCAGCTATTTCTGGGCGGGCCCTTAGCACTGCAACGCTCGAGCTGAGCCTCGAGGCTGGTGTAGAGTATCTCATCACGCTCGCTCAAAAACCGTTTGATTTTGCCAGCATCCTTGAGACGGTCACACCGCAGCGCTACCAGATCAGCGTCACAAGCCTTGATTAGCTTGGAGTGGCGCCGCGCTTTTGCCATAATTGACTTATGCAAGAGCGAACCACTCTAAGACGCTTAATCCTGCTGATGGTCAGCGCAGCGCTGCTCATGCCGATCATCAGCGCAATCTTCATCTACAGCTACGGCCAGGTAGATCGTGCCATGCCGGCTGACGCCATCGTCATTCTGGGCGCGGGCACACGGCGCGATGGCACACCCTCTTACAGCTATGCGCGGCGTATTCGGCACGCGCTAGCGCTCTACGCACAGGGCTACGCACCACGCCTGATCTGCACAGGCGGCTATACACAGCGCCATCCCAAGTCGGAGGGCGCCGCCTGTGCGGAGATGCTGCGCGCCTATGGCGTGCCAGACGGCGCGATCTTCTATGAAGAGCACAGCCGCAACACCGAAGAAAACGCGCTCTACACCTACCAAATTATGGCAGAGAACGGCTGGCAGAGTGTCTTGTTGGTCAGCGATAGCTACCATCTGTTCCGTGCTGAGGCGATGTTCCGCGCGCACGGCCTGACGGTTAGCAGCAGCCCGGCTCAGCTCAGCGGTGGGGCGCTGCCGTGGCAATCGGTCATCCGTAACATGATCCGCGAGACGGCAGCCTTCGCTTGGTGGCAGTTGCGCCGCTGGTTCTAGCCAATCACGTTGCGCAGCACACCGATGCGCTCAATCTCCAGCTCAACTATATCGCCACTGTGCAGCCAGGCGCCCTCGCCACCCGTCAGCTCCAGCAGGCAGCCCGTGCCGACCGTCCCGCTACCAATCACATCGCCCGGCTCCAGCGTCACAGCTTGCGAGGCGCGCGCGATCATCTCGCCAAACGACCAGTACAGGTCTGCCATGTTGCCGCGTGAGCGTTCCACACCATTGACGCGGGCCACCATGTGCAGATTGAAGACACCAGGCCGCCCTGTGCGCCGATCGGCCAGCTCGTCGAGCGTCACGATGCACGGGCCGAGCGACTTGGCGAAATCTTTGCCTTTGGCCGGCCCAAGTCCAACGCGCATCTCGATGCGCTGCACATCGCGCGCAGACCAATCGTTCAGGATGGTGAAGCCAAGAATGTGCGGCTCTGCCGCCTCAGGTGCAATGTCGCGCCCTGCCTTGCCGATCACAGCTGCGATCTCTAGCTCGTAGTCTAGTGCGGCGGTGTAAGGCGGATATGGCACGGTATCGCCATCGCCGCACAGCGTGCCCCAGTGTGTGTAGTAAAAGACGGGCATGGTATACCACTCTGGCGGCACTTCGCGCCCGCGAATGGTGTTTGCGGCTCTGACGTGCGCCTCAAAGGCGTAAAAGTCGCGCAGCGTGCGTGGCTGCAACGGCGGGTGCAGCAAACAGCGCCTCAACGGGAACAGGCGCCGCTCATGCCCGCGCAACACAGGCGGCGCACCCTCCAGGCAGGCCGTGTACATTGCATAGATATCTTCAAAGGCCGGCAGTCCGCGCTTGATGTAATCTGAGAGCGTGCCGCGTTCACTCTCGCCGATCTCGATCACCTGATCGCCCAGAATCACGCCGAAGCGCGGATAGTCCGACTCATCAGGCAGTTGTGGTGAAAACTCAACAAGGCGCATGCAAGAATCATCCTTTCTCTCGCCTGTGATGCAGGGCGCGTAGGAAGAGCAAGCTCGCCCAGAGCGCCACCATCACATCAAGGGCTTGATCGGCGCGCAGACCGAACCAGTATGGCACGTACTCCGCCCGCAGGCCGCTGATCAGCGCCATGCCAAGCGCGTAGAGCGCCAAAATCAGCCATAGGCGAGCGCCGCTCAGCCAATTGCCCCTCGCCAACAAGAGCGCAAGGGCGCCGAGCGCACCTGCATAAGCTATGCCGAGCGCAGGCAAGTTCAGGCGCGGCGCCAGCACGCCGTAGATATCGGACGTCTCTACGGCGAGCCACACGGGATAGTCAGCCAGTGTGCGCACTTCAATGCCATAGCCGCAGGCTGCCTCTGCGCATGCCGCCCACGTGACCGCTGCCGCAATCGGCAGACATAGCGCTAGGGAGTCGCGCAGCTGAGTCGAGTCGAGGTGGCGCCACTGTGCTACAGCCTGCGCGCCGAACAGACACCCAATCAGTGCGCCGTGCCAGTTCAAGCCACCGCTGCTCAGCGACCAAACCTCGCCCAGATGCTCCGAGAAGTATACCCAGTTGAGCGCCACATGCCCCGCCCGCGCGCCGATCGCGCCGCACAGCGCCGCAGCCACCACCACATCCAAGTGCGCGATTAGCCGGGCCCTGCCACGCCATACGATCAGCGCCGCGCACAGCACGGCGCCAAACGCGATCCAGAGGGTGAAAGCACGCAGCTCTAGCCCGCCGAGCTGCACTAAGATCGGGTTCATGCTCTAGCGCGCTCAGGCTTGCGCCTGGCCAACTTTGGCGCGCAGATACGCTTCCATAAAATCGTCTAGCCGCCCATCCAGCACAGCTGCCGCATTGCCAACTTCGTAGTCCGTACGATGATCCTTGACCAGCTGGTAAGGATGCAGCACATAGGAACGAATCTGGCTGCCGAAGTTCACGTCCACATGAGCGCCCTTCAGTTTGGCAAATTCTTCCTCTTGCTTGCGGCGTTCAAGGTCGAGCAGGCGCGCCCGCAGCACCTGCATAGCGCGCTCGCGGTTCTGATTTTGGCTGCGCTCATTCTGGCAGGTGACCACGAGACCCGTCGGCTTGTGGACGATGCGCACGGCCGTCTCGTTCTTCTGAACGTGCTGCCCGCCTGCGCCGCTAGAGCGGTAGGTGTCGATTTCGAGGTCTTTCTCGTCGATCACGATATCGGTGATCTCGCCCTGCACATCTGGCACCACTTCCACAAGGGCAAAAGAGGTGTGTCTGCGCTTGTTGGCATCAAACGGGCTGATGCGCACAAGGCGGTGCACGCCACGCTCAGATTGCAGGTAGCCGTAGGCATAGTTGCCCTTGACCGTCATAGTCACGCTTTTGAGGCCAGCGCCTTCACCTTCCATCTGATCGATGATCTCGACTTGCATGCCGTGTGCTTCTGCCCAGCGCAGATACATCCGCAACAGCATTTGCGCCCAGTCCTGCGACTCTGTGCCGCCTGCTCCCGCGTGGATCGAGAGGATAGCGTTCTCACGATCATACTTGCCGCTCATCATCGCCTCAAAAACGCGCTGATCGACGATCTTTTGCAGCGCTTCGACCTCGCGTTGCAACTCCTCAGCAAGGCTCTCATCGCCCAGCTGAGCTAGCTCCAGTGCATCGTTCAGGCGTGCCTGTAGGCTCTGCCATTCATCAATTTCTTCGCGCAAGGCCGCAAGACGTTGCATAGTCGCCTGCGCTGTGCGCACATCATCCCAAAAGTTCGGGGCACCGGATTTCTCTTCCAGTGCAGCCGCTTCCTGACTTTTTGCCGCTAAGTCAAAGACGCTCCATGAGCTGCTGCACAACGCGCTGCATGGCGTTCAACTGAGCGATCAAGGCTTCCATTGGCGGATAACTCCTCGCTTGTGACTGCATTTCTCAACAGTGCGATCATAGAGGAAGTTGGCGCGTTTGTCTAGCCAAAAGCGCATGACATGCGCAGCAGCACCGCTCCGACCGCCAGGCACTCCTAAAAACCGAGAGTGGCATGCCCTATCTCTCAAAAGTGCGGTATACTCAACGAAGAGCAGTTTAAAGCGTTTTACAGGCTTTTTGAAGACTTTGACAAGCTCAAAAGAATAGGAGTACCCCATCATTATGGTTGCTCAAGCAGTTCCTCCCACCATGCTGACCACTGACCCAACCTACCAAACGGCTTTGCGCCAGTATGATCGTGCTGTGGCGTACTTGCCCAACTTGCCAAGTGGCGTGGTCGAGTTTATGAAGTGGCCGCGCCGCGAGCTCACGGTTCACTTCCCAGCGCGCATGGAAAACGGCGAGGTGAAAATCTTCACTGGCTATCGCGTCCATCACAACACGGTGCTAGGGCCTTCCAAAGGCGGCATTCGCTACAGTGCCCACGTCAACATCGATGAAGTGCGCGCCCTAGCTATGTGGATGACCTGGAAGTGCGCGCTAGTCAACTTGCCGTACGGCGGCGCCAAAGGCGGCGTGGTGGTTGATCCCTACCAGCACAAACCTAGCGAGCTAGAGGCGATCACACGGCGCTTCACCTCTGAGATCATCCTGCTCATCGGGCCCAAGATCGACATCCCTGCCCCAGATATGGGCACCAACGCCCAGACAATGGCGTGGATAATGGATACTTACAGTATGACGGTCGGTTACTCCGTCCCGGCTGTGGTAACAGGTAAGCCGCTAAACATCGGCGGCTCGCTGGGGCGCGAAGAGGCGACCGGGCGCGGCACGATCGTCTGCATGCTGGAAGCGCTGCGCCAGATGGAAGTCACCAAGAGCCCACCCGATATCTCAGTGGTGATTCAAGGCTTCGGTAACGTCGGTTCGCACGCGGCACGGCGCGCCCACGAGCTAGGTTTCAAAGTGATCGCTGTGAGCGATATCAGCGGCGGTTACTACAACAAAAACGGCTTGGACATCCCCGACATGTACGCTTACGTGCGCCAAAATCGTACGTTAGCAGGCTACGAGGGCGAGGCAGAGCCAATCACCAATGCGGAGCTTCTAGAGCTGCCTTGCGATGTGCTGATCCCAGCCGCGCTGGAAGGGCAGCTAACAGGCGAAAACGCGCCGCGCGTCAAGGCCAAGCTGATCGTAGAGGGCGCTAACGGCCCGACAACACCCGAAGCCGACGATATCTTTGACGATCGCGGTATCCTCGTCGTGCCAGATATCCTTGCCAACGCCGGCGGCGTGACCGTTTCCTACTTCGAATGGGTGCAGGGCTTGCAAGAGTACTTCTGGGATGAGGATGAGGTTTACCGCCGCCTAGAGCGCATCTTAGTGCGCGCCTACGATGAAGTGGTGACGACTGCCGAGCGCTTCAACGTCAACATGCGCCTGGCCGCCAACATTACCGCCATCAACCGCGTGGCACAAGCCATGATGACGCGCGGATTCTACCCCTGATCCCTTCGCCATCTGCTGCTAAACTGCCTACCACTCAGCGACGTGATGCTCACGTCGCTGAAGTGGATTGCATCTCCATGCCGCCTGTGGTATGCTCAACCTAACTTTAAGCTGGGTGGCTTGAGCTGTTCGCCTCGCTGCCCAGATCGCTGAGGACGGAAAATGCACATTCACACAGTCATTTACACCGATCATCTGCCTGAAGTTGAGGCATTCTATCGCCGCGCCTTTCCGAATGTCTCCTTCGAGACGCAAGACGGCATGTTCACAGTTCACTGGGCCTCCAACGGCTGGCTGCACTTTGTGCGCGCCGATGAGGCACATCCGCCCAGCGCCGTCGCCCTAATCCGCATCCATCTGCCACATACCGACCTTGAACATGAGCGTCTGAGCGCGTTGGGCATCGCCTGCGGCCCACTGAGCGTTGAGTCTTGGGGCAGGTGGTACGGCAGCAACGTCCGCTATTTCGAGGTGGTCGACCCGACAGGCACGCACCTGCACTTTTACGAGCCGCACTTCGGTGAGAAACGTCAGCTGATGACGACCGGCGATGGCACCGATACGCGCAAGGTACACTCATCGCATTAGCCGCACTATGCGAACAAGTGTGAAAATTACCCTAGCAGCGTGCCTCGTATGGATGGCACTGCTCCCAAGTGGCTTGAACGTCGCTCAGAGCGCTGCGGTACGCGTCCTGCTGCCGCCCTTCGGCACGCTCGACCCTGTAGCGCTAGCATCGGCCGATCAAAGCGGACGTGATATCGTCGAGAATCTGTTCGCCGGCCTTACCCGCTACGATCCGCTCACTAACCAAGTTGTACCGGCGCTAGCGCAGACGTGGTCTGTGAGCGAAGACGGTCTAGAATGGACGTTCACGCTGCGCGAGGATGCTCAATGGGTGCGTGTACAAAATGGCGCCGTTGTGCCAGTCCGACCGATCGTGGCGGGCGATTTCGTCTTCGCCCTACGGCGCGCCTGTGATGCGCCGCCACCCAATCCTGCCGCAAAGACAGTTTTCGTCATCAGCGGCTGCCGCAAGATTGCCACGACTAATCCGCTGTTGATAGACGATCTGTTCATCGCACGCGAGCTGGGCGCTCGAGTCGTCAATCCGCGCACCCTGGCGCTGCGCCTCGAGTTCCCTGCGCCGATGCTGCCGGCACTGCTGGCGCTGCCGGAGTTCCGTCCTGTGCCGCGTGAGTCGGTCGGTCTGGCTAATGCCAATGGTGACTGGGCATTGCCAGGCAGCCTGCTGACCAGCGGCGCCTATGCGCTGGTTGCCCGCGATGCGCAAGGCCTGACCTTGCTTCGCAATCCGTTCTGGCACGAGCAGACCGGCAATGTAGAGCGGGTGCAGATCGCCTTCGCGCCGTCTGAGGTGATTCTGGAGCGCTTCAGTGCACAGGGCGCCGATTTTGTGCGCCTCGAGCGCCAGGGAGCAGCCCAGCTTGCTGCACAAATGCCTCAGATGCTCATCAGCGCACCTAGCACGGCCGTGATCATGCTTGGCTTCGCTGCTGAACGCCCAGTCACGCTGCGCGGAGAGCTGCGGCGCGCCCTAGCACTCTCGATCGATCGGCAAGCTCTCGCTGAGAGCATTGGCGCCGCGCTGCCGACCTGGCGCCTGACCACGCCTGCCGTCACCGATGTAACTCTGCAGCCTGAAGCAGGCATTTTCTCGCCCGATCAGGCTAAGGCGGCGCTGACAGCCGCTGGCTATGGTGGGTGCCGTCTGCCAGAACGGCTCGATGTAG
>JBDNDQ010000092.1:0-9288 GCA_046719055.1 Aggregatilineales bacterium
ATAACAAGTACTCGATGTTGGGCGGCTTGCGCGCTTCGGCGCAGATGGTCAGCTACGAGCTGAGCCTGGGCGTCAGCATGTCGATCCCGATCATCGTCACTGGCTCCATGAGCTTGCAGACAATCATCGATTCGCAAGCTTCGCCGGCTATTCTAGGCTGGTACGTCTTCCAGAACCCTGTGGCGGCGGTCATCCTGCTGATTGCGCTGCTGGCAGAGGTGAATCGGGCGCCCTTTGATCTGCCAGAGGCTGAACAGGAGCTGACTGCCGGCTACCACACCGAGTATAGCGGCATGAAGTTCGCGCTGTTCTTCATGGCTGAGTACATCAGCATGATCTCGGTCAGCATGGTGGCAGTGGCGCTCTTCTTCGGCGGCTATCACTTCATCCTGGTCGATCAGATACCTATTCTCGGCCCGATCGTCTTCGCCGCCAAAGTCATCCTATTCCTCTTGGGCATGATCTGGTTGCGCGCAACTCTGCCGCGCATCCGCTACGACCGCCTGATGGCGCTAGGCTGGAAGGTGCTCTTCCCGTTGGCATTGGTGGCAGCCGGCTGGACGACGTTGGCTGTGTTGGTCGGGGATGCCTTTGGGCAGGCGGCTGGCGCTGTGGCATGGATTAGCGGCGGCGTGGCCACTGTGATCATTGCCGCTGTGATGATGCAAGGGCGCGCTGGCGAGGATGAGCCCCCTGTGCGCACGGAGCAGGTGCAGCTGGAGCGGAACAGCTTCGGCTTCCAGCTGCTAGCGGCAGTTGGCGTCTTGCTGATGATCCCGGTGTGGCTGTTCAACGGCACGCTCCGCCAGCTGCGCAATGTGCAGCGCGCCGTTCGCCTCGATGATACCAAGTCGAGCGGCGATTGAGTGCGAAAGTTTATCTCAGGGGCTTTCATGGCGCCCCTGAGGCTCTCTGAACAAGTCGGTCTGGGTTGAGGAGCTGTTACTATGAACATCATCAAGGGCCTGCTGACGACGATCAAGCACGTTGGCACGGAGCCTGTCACAATCAGCTACCCTGAGGTGGAACGCCCTATGCGCGAACGCTTCAAGGGGCGTCACCATCTGAAGCGCTACGATAACGGCTTAGAGAAATGCATTGGCTGTTCGCTGTGCGCAGCAGCTTGCCCAGCTGATGCGATCTGGGTTGAGGCGGCAGAAAATACCGATGAGGAGCGCTATTCGCCCGGTGAGCGCTACGCTAAGACCTATGAGATCAACATGCTGCGCTGCATCTTTTGTGGCTACTGCGAGGATGCCTGTCCCACCGAGGCCATTGTGCTCGAGCACGAGCACCAGCTGAGCTTCACCAACCGGCGCGATGCAATCTACACTAAGGAGATGCTGCTCGATCCGCCGCCTGAGGGCGTGCCAGGTACGCCGCAGAGGGTCGAGCCAGGCCTCTACACGCGCGCCATTCCCGACATGGAAGATCCGAAGTAAGCAGGGCGACGAGGCGGTCGAGAAGCCGCCTCGTCATTGTTCAGTTGATTTTTCAGACGCCTCGTCTCGATCATCCCAGCTGACAATCCAGATGCACAGCCCCGCCACCAGCACTGAGGCGACGATCAACGCGATCCACTGCCCCAGCAGCAAGCCGACGTCGCGCGCCTCGATCAGCAGCAGGATCACAATGCCCAGCGAGAGCACAATCCAAGCAGCCAGGCGCGGTCGCGACTCGGCAAAGGCGATCAGCGCCCCAAGCACGGGTAATCTCTTCAAACGATCCATCTCTCACCCAATTCCATCAAAGTGGCTTCAAGACGCGATCCGGGCGCAGCTTCTTGGCGAGAATCTGCGTGTTGGGCGGCTGTGATTCCTGAGCGGCCTCGCGCCAGGCGGGCACCTGAATCGCCTCGATCTTCATCGACTCGTAGCCATTGCTGAGGAAGGTCTGCACGACTTGCGTCGAGGCGTTCACCGGCAGGTAGACAAAGCCAACTTCGCTCTGCAGCTCTTTGGAGGCGTTCTCAACAGCCTGAATCAGCGCCCGCGCCACCGGCTCAATCGGCGCCTCTGGCAGGAGTAGGAATTCATCCACCCGCGTGATTAAGTTTTCCACTTGGAAGCCTGTCACGCCCATAATCTTGCCGTCGATCTCAGCCAGCATGTAAGATTTCTCACCAAAGGCAGTCATTACGTCTATACGCGTCAGATTTTTGCCGAGCATTCGGTTCAACACCTGCGCGATCTGCTCGGCGTTTTTGGGCATGCCGCGCCGGATATCGACGGTGATGGTCGGCGATGGCGCTGCCGGCGTCGGGATCGGCTCGGGCTTGGTTGGGTGGGTCACCTCTGCTGAGGCGGACAAGGTGCCGGCCTGGCGGCTGGGTGTTGGTGTGGGGAGGGGCTCTGTATGTGGCTTGGTGGGCACAGCGGGGCGGCGGCTAGCTTTCAAAGCCTCGATCAGCTTGTGCCACTCTGCCTCAACCTGCGCCCACAGCTCTTGGGGCGTGCCGTTGTTGGTGATAATCACATGAGCGCGCGCCAGCTTCTCGCGCTGGGGATTCTGCCCCTCGATGCGCTTGCGCGCCTCTTGTTCGCTCATGCCGCGCTTTTCGACCAGGCGCTGCAACTGCAGCTCGGGCTTACAGTCTACTACCCAGATAGCATCAACCTGTGAGACGAGCTTGCCCTCAAGCAGCTTGATCGCTTCGATGACGATAATGGGCTGTTTGGCGCGGCTGATCAGCGTATCGATGCCCTGCCCAACTAACGGATGCGTGATCGCCTCTAGACGTGCCAAAGCCTCAGGGTGCGAAAAAACGACCGCGCCTAGCTTAGAGCGATCGATCCGGCCGTCGCGGTCGAGAATCCAGCGCCCGAAGGTCTCGACAACCGGCAGATAAGCGGGCGCACCGGGCGCCATCGTCTGATGTGCCAAGCCATCTGCGTCGATGGTATAGGCGCCGAAGTGCTCCAGCAGCTTGCGGACAGCGCTCTTGCCCATGGCGATGTTGCCCGTCAGCCCGATAACGTATTTATTTGCCCAATGCCCCACGCTTATAACCCTCCACTGTGCATTTGAGCTGTGTCAGTCAGCGGTCTTATGCTTAGCATTGTAGCTTGAAGTCGGCTTAGCGGCAAAATGTGGTGCTAGGGATGAAGCCCGTAGAAGGTCAGCGCCGTCTCTTCAGGGTAGCCCAACATCAGGTTCATACACTGCACAGCGCTGCCCGCCGCGCCCTTGCCCAGATTATCTAGCGCCGCTAACGCCACAATTCGGCCGCTCTCTGGCTCAGCTTCCCAGCCAACGTCGGCGAAGTTCGTGCCTGCCAGCCATTTCGGCTCGGGATGGCGATGCACGCCGCTTTTATCGTGCACGATGCGAACAAATGGCTCGGCGCTGTAGGCTGCGCGATAGGCTTTCCACAGCTGTTTGTCATCGATGCCAGGCGTGCTGAAGACTTGTGCTGTCGCCATCACACCGCGCACCATCTCAATCGAGTTGACCGAGAGATAGACGTTAGACAAGCCGAGCGCTTGCGCCACTTCAGCCTCGTGGCGGTGCCCAACAGCCGCAAAGGTGCGTACCGCACCGCTGCGCTCGGGATGATGGCTGGCCTGTGAGGCTGTGGCACCGCCCTCTGAGGAACCGACCTTCAAGTCCACTGTAACAGGCTTGCTGGTGTCGATCAGCCCCGCCCGCGCTAGAGGCAGCAGCGCAAGGATAGCTGCCGTTGCATTACAGCCGATGCCGCTAGCGTATTTCGCGCCGCGCAGCGCCTCACGGCTGATCTCTGGCAGGCCGTAGACAAATTTTTCGACCCACTCAGGCGCAGCATGTGGCTCGCCGTAGTAGCGCTCGTAGACGGCCAGATCGCGCAGCCGAAAATCTGCCGAAAGATCGATGATGTATGGCGCTAAAGCTGCAAAGTGCGCAATGCGCCGTTGTGCTTCGCCGTGCGGCAAGGCCAGGAACAGCACATCGCAGGCCTGCAGCGCCGTCGCAGAGACGAACTGCAAAGTGCTTGCCTTGCGCAGGTTCGGATGCACCGCGTGAATCGGCTTGCCTGCGTTCGACTCGGATGTGACCTGCTGCACAGTAACATATGGGTGCGCCAAGAGCAGGCGCAGCAGCTCGCCACCGGTGTAGCCCGATCCTCCCACAATCGAGACGCGCACTTTCTCGTTCATGCGCGCACCTCTGCGGCGCAGCGCAATGCGTAGTCCACAATGTGCGCAGGGATATCCACGCTTGTGGGCGCAATGCTGTTTCGGAACTCCATGGTGTGGTTAATCTCGTTGACCAGCAAGCCGCGCTCGGGGTCTTCCAGTACGTCCACCGCCAGCACGCCGCCGCCAACCGCTTGAGCTGCACGCACGACTAAGGCGCTCAGCTCTGGTGTGACGGGACAATTTTCAGCCTTGCCGCCGCGCGCCGTGTTCGTGATCCAATGCTCACTGTTGCGGTAGATGGCGCAAATGCACTGCTCGCCGACCACAAAAGCGCGGATATCCCGATTCGGTTTGTTCACTAGACGCTGAATATAGAAGATGCTGTGCTGATAACCGCCCAACACCTCTTTATGCTCTAGAATCGCTTCCGCCGCTGCCCGGTCGTTGACGCGCGCCAGCAATCTGCCCCAAGAGCCGATCACCGGCTTCAGCACGACCGGATAGCCCATCTGCTCAATCGCCGCCAGCGCCGACTCAGCTGTAAAAGCGACCTTGACTTCAGGCTGCGGCAGGCCTGCCTCGTGGAGCGCAGCAGAAGTCAGCAGTTTATCAGCACAGGTGTTAGCCGTCTGCCAACGGTTAATGACGAGATTACCCGCCATTTCCAGCAAACGCAGCACATACAAGCCTCGCGAAGTGCTGACTGAGCGCTCTAAAATAACGTCGTAGGGCAGTGGGGCGGCCTGCCCACCGATGCTCAGCGTTAGCTCATCATCGTTGATCAGGGTTGGCGTAATGCCGCGCGCCTCAAAGGCTGCCAGCAGCAGCTTCTCTTCTACGCGAATCCGAGAGGCAATAATGCCAACGCGTAACGACTGGCTCACCGCTTATTCGCCCCAGTCTTCTTGCTCCATCGGCGCCAATTCAAGTTGGATCGGGTCGATCGAGACAACTTCTAGCTCGACGCCGCACTCTGCGCAGGTGATGATCTCCCCGCGCAGCACATCGTCAAGCGTCAGCACAGCTTCGCACTCAGGGCAAGTGGCATTCATTCGCGCTCCACCTTTCAGGAGGTCTGTTGGTTGGTATAAAGGCTTATAGCCTCAAGCATAGCGCCGATCCGCCTGAATGGCAATGGCGCATCGTTCAATTCGCCAAAGTGCGCTATACTTGCTGCCAAGTCGGTCAGGAGTTAGTTAGGCGATGGTCTTTAGGCGTGTTTTAGGCCTGTGTATGTGTGTGAGCACGGCGCTAGGGCTGATCTTCGCCCTATGGGGGGCAGCGCCTGCTAACGCACAGCCCTTGCCAACTCCCGCGCCGACTGGCATGCCGCTAGATGTGCCGGAAGTGCCGCTGAACGGTCTGTTTGAGCGCACGTTGCCCATTCCTGGCACCTACAGCGATCCGACCGATACGCGTCAGATCGCCGTCACAGTGCGCCTCACCGCGCCCGATCGAACGCCCTTCGATCTGCCAGCTTTCTGGATGCAGCCACAGACAGTAACCTGCAATCCAACGTGCGCTAACGAGGCCATCACGCCCATCGGCGAGCCGGCCTGGATGATGCGCTTCCGTCCGACGCAGGTGGGCGAGTGGCTCTACAGCGTTGAGATGCGCACACCACAGACGACCAGCATCGTGACGGCGGGCAGGTTGCGCGTCGTGCCATCAGCACAGAGCGGCACCTTCCAGCTCGGGCGCAACCGACGCTACTTCAGCACGGGCGATGGCAAGCCGTTCTTCCCGGTTGGGATCAACATGGCGTGGTCGTGGGATGGCAGTGGCAACACGCGCGGCTACCTCGAATGGCTTGAAGCGCTGGCCCGCAGCGGCGGCAACTACGCGCGCCTGTACGTGGATGTGCCATGGTTCATCGGCTTGGGCTGGCATGCGCCCGCCGGCAGCATGGCTGCCGCACAGAGCTCAGCATGGCGCCTCGACAGCATCCTGCGCGCGGCTGAGAGATACGGGATTGCATTGCAGCTCGTCTTGATCTGGCATCAAGGCTGGTCGACCTACAGCGATCCGCCCTACAACCCACCCGCCACGCCTGCTCGCCCTGATATCAGCGCGGATTGGTCGCTCAATCCGCATAACGTGCGGCGCGGCGGTGCCTTCCCCACCGTGACTACTTTCTTCGTCACCGAAGAGGGACGCCGCGTGCTGCGCGACCGCCTGCGCTACATGATCGGGCGCTGGAGCTACAGCCCAAGCCTATTTGCATGGGAGTTGATCGATCAGCTTGACCGTCTGACGCTAGCTAATGCCGAAGTTGCTGTTGAGTGGGCTGATCAGATGATCGGCTACTTGCGCCAGAACGATCCCTATCGCCACCTGATCACGTTGGGCGTGCGCGAGAACGCCAATTTGACGCTGGTGCGCCGCTTGCCCGTCGATTTCGTGCAAGTGCGCTACTATCAGCGCCTGCCCAACGAGGCGCCCACCGATCAGTTACTTGGCACGTTGAGTGTGCTGCGCCCGCTGCTCGCCGAGAGCAACCAACCGCTCTTACTGAGCGAGTTCTCACTCAGCCCATGGTTCGAGCCAGCTGAGGCTGATCCTGAGGGGATGCACGTGCGGACAGGGCTGTGGGCCAGCGCACTCAGTGGGGCGGGCGGCGCAGGGAGCAGCTGGTGGTGGGATACCTACCTCTTGCCGCGCAACCTGATTGCCCACCTAATGCCGCTGCGTCGTTTTGTACAAGGTATCCCTTGGGATACAGCCGATCTGCGGCCGATTGGGCTAGCTTTCAGCGCTGAGCCGCCACTGCTTTACGCGCCGCTGCGTCTGAGCGGCTACAACGCCCAACTCGGCAGCGAGACGCCGCCCAACCTCGTCTTTCGCCTCACGGCGGAAGGCGCGGCGCCGCCTTTGAGCCTCGCTAGCGGTTTTCTGTACGGCACGCGCTTCAATGCGCAGCTCAGCCGCCCCCAGCAGTATCTTATCGCGCCGCCAGTCGAGACGACATTGCGCATCAACCTAGCTCGCACCGGCGATCGCGGTGGCGCGCGGCTGATCGTCCTCAATGATGGCATACTAGCCGCTGAGCTGATCTTGCCGCCTAACAGTCCACCGATCACACTCAGCGTGCCGCTGAAGGCGGGCGAACAGCTCATCACGCTCGATAATCTGGGCGAGGATTACGCCCTGATCGACTCGCTAGAGCTGGCCGATTACATCCCGCCCTTGCGCTCGGCCGCCCTCGCTGATCGCAGCGGTGGAATCCTGCTCGCCTTTTTCCAACACCAGGACTACACCCTCGCCAACCGCGCCAACCTAGACCAAATCGCGCCGATCGAGGCAACTTTCAGCGCGCAGCACATGCCTTCAGGTATGTATCGGGTTGAGTTTTGGGATATCTTCAACGGCGATGTGATCGGTATTGAGGATGTTTTTGTAGATGGGACGGTTGACGGCACCCTGCGCGTCGCCCTGCCGCCGATTGCCAGCGCCCTCGCTGTGCGCGCTGTGCGCTATGCCGAGCCGAGCAATCGCCGTACGCCAACGCCAACCTTTACGCCCACACAGCGCACCACCCCCACCCAGACGCCAACCTCCACCTTTACGCCCAGCCCCACCGCAACGCATACACCCAGCCCGACGTCCAGCCCAACCCTCACACCGACTTTCGGCATTCTCATCAGCACCCCAACGCCCAGTCCAAGCCCACCCAACTCCCCAGAGGGCGCCCCGCCTAGCCCTTCGCCAGATGCAGCGCCCTAGCTTGGCGCCATGCCCACCAACCGATCAGCACCCAGATTGGCAGCATGTAGCTGAGCACGGGCAGCAAATCTCGCCAAGGGACTGGCGCCAGCGCGCCAGGGCGCAGCGTGACGTAGTTGTATAGCAAGCCTTGCCACGTCACCAGGTAGGTGAACCACAGCGCAGCGCTGCGCAAGGGTGAGCGCCTCAGCGGTGCGGCCAGCGGCAGAAGCCACAGCGCATACCATGCCATGAACCACAGCGCCGCGATCAGCAGATAGGCGAACAGGATGCCCAGCATGACATACAGCGTCTCATGCAGCGCCCTAGCCCGCCAAACCTGCCACAACAGCGCTAAATAGCAGGCCGCAAAGAGCCCAATTGTGCTGCTAGCCAGGAACACGTTCGTATGCGGTGTCGGGATCAGCCACGTCTCTGCGCTTTTGCCGTCTAAGATCGGCGCGATCAGCTGGCGCACCACTGTCGGGAACGATCCGCTGTACATTGAAGCCCGCCGTTCAAGGCGCAGCGTCTCGAGCCCGAACCAGAAGGGTGCATACGCCCCAACGCACAGCGCCGCACCAAGTGCCGCGCTGAGTGCGAACGTGCGCAGCCGCTGCCGCTTGCACAAGTCACGCCATGCTGTGATCGTGACCACAGGCACGAGCATCAACGGGATGAATTTTATCAGCGCGCCCAGCAGCAGACCGAGCAGGCTCGCCACGTACCAGCGGCGCACCAGAAAGGCGATCGCCCAAGCCATGCAGGCAATCATCAGCGAGTCGTTGTGCGCCCTGCCTGCCGTCATGTAGATCAACAGTGGATTGAGGGCGAATAAATATGTGCCGCCGATGGCGCGGCGCGGCGCGATCTTCCGCAGCGCCACGTAGACGCCCAGCGCACCGATTAAGCTGCCCAGCACCGTCAAGCCTTTAAAGGCGAGCACATTTGTTAACATGTCATCGCCCGCTAGACGCGCCACCAGCGCTGCCAGCAGCTCCCATGCGCCGCCATAGGCAGAGGGCACATCTTTCCAGCCTACGAAGCGATAAAATGGATCCTCTGGTAGTTGGCGTGGCACGTTGTGCAAAGGATTCATGCCATAGAAGGCCGTCATCCGCGCACGGATGATGTAGTCGTACACATCGGTTGCATCCAGCGGGTACATCGGCAGCAGGATGGCGTGCATCAGCGCCGAGAGCGCGAGGATCAACCACACAAAGCGGCCACTTCTCAGGCGTGCTGCGCCAAAGCGATAGCCGATCCAGTACAACAGAAAACTCAGCGCAAAGGTCAGGCTGTAAAGCCATGCGCCTTCAGGGGCGAAGTTGCTCAGCGTGGCAAAAGTTTGGAAAGGCTTCGTCAGGTGCGTTACAAGATTGTAACGCAATGTAAGATTCGAGTAGAATAGGGTAGCTACGGCTAAAGTGCATACACCGACTAGCGCTGAAGCAGGTCAGCTGCGCTC
>JBDNDQ010000093.1:0-9054 GCA_046719055.1 Aggregatilineales bacterium
GGCAGCGCGCAAAGGTGTTCTCCAGGTTGACTACAATCAGGTCTGCCTGGTAGCCAAGTGGGACTTGCAGGGTCTGGATGGCGTTGCTCTGGCAGAAATTGGCTTCCTCTTCGTTCGGCTGGCGCGTGGTGAAGACAACATCCGCGCGATTATCGCACAGTTTTCGGTAAGCAGCTGCATTACCAAATGGCTGATTGAGCAGTGTAATACTGACAAAGCGCGGTGTAAAGGGTTCATTTAAGTCTTTGACGATCTCATTCAGCAATGGTGAGCCATCCAGCGCAACGACGCCTGCCGTGTTGGCAGGCACATTCACGGCTTGCACACGGCTATAGGTGCGTCCGGTACGGCGCGTCTCAACGTAGCCGATGCCGCGTGAGTATAGCACCTCGCTCGGGGGTACATACTTAAGCGTGATGAGCGTACGGCGGCCGTCGCTGCTGAGCAAATAGCGCAAAAAGTCCACAAGCGGCTGTTTATCCAGCCGTGCAGCGTTCACATACAGCAAAAGTGACTCAGTCAGCGGATAGCGCCCCTCATCCAAATTGACGGCGTTCGGCTCGATGCAGGCAGTACCCGTGCGAATTTGCAGCGGGCGAATGGCCTTTGCAGGCGTGCGCTCGACGATCAGATCTTGCAGGGGCATGATGCCGATGGCGTTGCGCTCTACATTGAGCTTATCGCTCATGGCGGCTGCCGTCTCTACGACTTGCAGGTCGGCGCGCAAGCCATCGCCTGCTAGCAGACGATCGAGCAGGAAGCGCGGCGGCCGCTGCTCGTTATCGGGCAGACTGTAAATCGCCTCGATTGGCACATCGCCCAGCGAGGCATCCACAGCCGACCAATTTTTAACCTCTGCTGCGCCAGGCGAGAGCAAAGCATTTAGCTGATCTACGCTCAAGCATTGGGCCGGCGAGGCATTGTTGACCACAAGCGCTACCGCGTCATAGCCCAGCAGCAGCTCGACGAACGCAACACCTTTGGCAGTGCACTCAGCGATTTGGGCATCCGTGATCGGGCCGTATGCCATCGCCACATCGGCTGCGCCGCTGCAGAGTTGATCAATGCCTGTGGCAGTGCCAGAGATGGTTATTGAGATCTGAGTTTGTGGCGCACGTGCTGAATAGCTAGCTTTGGCAGCTTCAATGACAGCCGCCACCAGTGCCGAGCCTTCGAAGGTTAGCTGATTGGGATCGGCGGTGCCTTGTGCACGCACAGCAGAGAGGCCATCAACAGGGAAAGTAGCTACCAGCGCCGCACAGGCGATCAAGATAGCCCATGCGCGCCGTAAATAGGTTAGCACGTCTTCATTGCTCCTTCGGAAAGTCTTGTTTGCAGCGCTGCATTATACCACACTCGGTGGCCAGGACGACTAGGCTGGAAAGGCTTAACTTGGCGTAAGCCCTCGATAGATTTTCAGGATGCAGTTGCGCATGTCGGCTATAATTGAGAAAGTACTTAGGTGGGCCAACCATCCAACAATGCGTAGGGCAAGGCGCGAAACTGATTTGATAACAAGCGAAAAGCGGCTGATTGCGGCGGCGCTCTGCCTGATTGGGCTGCTGACTTACGGCTTGGGCGCAGCGTGGCAGGCTGCTGCTGGCAATCCTGAGCCGCCCAAGGCGCTTGCGCAAGCGCCCACAGCTACTTTACCGTTCCCCACGCCGCTGCCAACCGACACACCCAGACCGACCCAACCTTTCGGCTCAGTTCTTGGCACGGATACACCCACGCCAACTCAATTTGTCCCGCCGCCGCCGCTGCCCAGCGATACGCCTCGCCCAACTGAGGCGCCATCCCTCGAGATTGAGGCGACAGTCAGCGCGGAGGCAGGCCTGATGCTGCGCACAGGGCCCGGCAAGGAGTTCCCCCACACTGCTGTGCTGCTGAAAGGCGCGCGCATCATCATCTTTCGCCGCACGCCTAATTCAGAGTGGGTGCGCGTGCGCGTGCCTGCCACACAAGGCGAAGGCTGGGTCTCTGCGCAGTATTTGAACCTGAACGGCGATCTAGCGCGCGTAGCTGTGGCCAGCACTGCTGAAAGTGCGCCGCTTCCCACGCCGCAGCCCGAGACAGGTCAGGTAGCAGTTGAGCGCCCTCCTGCGCAAGCGTGTGTCAGCATAGTGGGCGATTCGATCGCCTATGGCGAGGTGATTTTTGAGCTGAGCGGCGTCGGTTTCATCAATGTGAAGATGGCGCCTTTCAGCTTCTACATGGCGCAGCAGCTAAAGCTGCGCAATGTGGATCAGCCCGTCACTGATCGTAGCTACCCAGGCATTGGCATTACCTCACCACGCCACAAGTCCTACTACGATCTGCCTGCTTACCGCGATCTGCTGCGCGATCGCTGCCGCTACACGGTCGTGCTGCCTTGGGTGAACGATCTGAGCTCGGGCATCGATCCCGTCGAGGCAGCGCCGCTGCACGCCCAAAATCTAGTGGGCATGGCCCAGCGCCTGATCGAAAACAACCCCGACGGGCGCATCTTGTTCGTCAACTACTACTATGGGGCGCCGGCGCCGTTCACGCTGGGCATGGCAGGCGGCTTCACACCGCAGGCGATCCAGCTCTTCAACGAGGCGATGGATCGGGCTTGTCGTCAAGGTGCGCTCAGCCGCATGCCGCAAGTCACCTGTGTGGATGTTGACGGCGTCTTCCGCGAGCTCGGCACAACTTATGTGGTGCAGGGCATGCGCCGCGATGAGATCGAAGCCGTGAAGACAGCGCCGCTCTCGCCTGAGCATCAGAATATGTTCAATTACTACACTTCGCTCAACCCTGATGGTGTGATGCAGGGCGACGGCGTGCACCTCAGTTCGCTGGGCAAGCGCGCGCTCGCCTCTTATCTTGCCGATATCATGCTGCGCCTGCCCAAGCTGCCAAGCGAGTAACCTTGCCTAGCCTTTAGGAGTTCTGTAACATGCGCCGTTTGTTCCTGATCGCCTCCCTGCTGCTCTGTGCCCTGCACACCCTGCCGATTCGCGCTGGGGATGACCATGCTGCTGAGACGCTCGCCCTGTTGAGCGCGACCGACCTGCCCCAGCGCGACCGCTTCGCCCTGGCGCGCTGGTATCTGGGCGTGCGCGAGCTGCCCCAACCGCGCACTGAGCCCATCATCTATCGCGTCGGCGATAGCAAGGTCTTCGAGACCTACAACCTGGATACTGACCAGCGCTTCAGCTTCACGGCACGTCTCGCGCTGATCAGCGAACACGCCTATTGGTGGTTCGAAGAGGGCTACACACCCAACATGGCGGCGCTCCGCCGCAGCGCCCAAAGTTTTGACACAGTCATCTACCCAACCCTGCACGCCTATTTCGGTAGCGAGGACTCGCCCGGCGTAGATGCTGATACGCGCCTGTTCATTGTGCATGCGCGTAGCTTGGGCAGGTACGTTGCCGCCTATTTCAGCAGCACGAACGAGTTTCCGCGCGCTATTGTGCCTGAGAGCAATGAACATCAGATGTTCTGGGTCAATCTGGACACCATGCAGATCGGCACGGCGGGCTACGAAGGCACGCTGGCGCACGAATTCCAACATATGATCCATCACGCGATGGATAGCAACGAGTCGTTGTGGCTGAACGAGGGCATGTCTGAGCTGGCGGCCGACTTGAGCGGCTATCGCAGCGATACAGGCGGCTTTGCACGCGCTTTTCTGAATCGCCCACAGACACAACTGAACGCGTGGACAGTCATCGAGGACTCGGCGCCGCACTATGGCGCTGCCTATCTATTCATGCGCTGCTTCCTGCATCGCTTTGGCGCGGATACGCTGCGTGCCCTCGTTGCTAATCCCACCAACGACATGGCGAGCATCACCGAGACGCTGGCTGCCTTCAATCACACTGATGAGAACGGCGCCCCTATCACGGCTGAGGACTTTTTTGCCGACTGGGCCGCCGAAAACTGGCTCAATAACGGCTGCCCGGCGCCGCTGCGCCAACTGCCGCGCAGCGAACTGATGCAGCTCGGCGAGAATTTGGTAGTCTTGCCGCAGTTCGGCACATACTACTTCCGTCTGCCTGCTGAAGGCACCTACAGGCTGACTGTGCAGAGCGAATCGACCGTCAGAGTTATCCCGACAGCGGCTCACAGCGGCACATACTTGTGGTGGAGCAATCGCGGCGATGACAGTCACACCCGCTTGACCCGCGCCTTTGACCTACGCGGCGTCGAGCGGGCTACTTTCACTTTTCGGCTCTGGCACAACATCGAGGATAACTGGGATTACGCCTATTTGAGCGTCTCGGAAGATGGCGGCGAGACATGGCGCGCCATCAAGACCTCTGCCAGCCGTCCAGCAGGCGGCAACCACAATCCCTATGGCCCAGCTTTCAGCGGCAAGAGCGGAGACAGCGACATACCCAAATGGGTCGCTGTTGCAGCCGACTTGAGCCCCTACGCCGGCAAGGAAATCTTGCTGCGCTTCGATTACGTCACAGACGACGCTATCGACTTCGAAGGCATGGCGCTTGATGACCTCGCCCTACCCGAGATCGGCTACTTTCACGATGCTGAGCTCGATGATGGCGGCTGGCAAGCAGAGGGCTTCGTACGTATAGCCAACCGCCTGCCCACCCGGACGCTCGTCCAGGTATTGGCAGAGGGGTCAGTGCAGGCACGGCACATCCTCGAGCGCGATGAGGTACTTAGGTTGGATGTCAAAGGCGGGGCCGTGATCGCCCTGAGCGGACTGCGCCAGTTCACCACCGAGCGCAGCCTCGTCACTTACACGCTTGAAGCGCGCTAGGCGTGATTGACACGGTAGGTAGCATCTTCAAGGTAGATCGGGTTGCTCAAAATCCACGCACGTGCCTTCCCCTTGAAGGTGCGCCATACCTCAACGCGGTAGGCGCCGCCCTGCTGCGCTGTGTAGGTCAGGTTTTCGCGGTCAGTCGACTCTGCTACTACCTTACCATGCCGAATCAGCTTGATATGGCTGCGCACACCCGCCATCGCCTGCAACGTGACGCCGCTCCCTAGCCTCAAGCTATCGCCCATGATGGCTGTGCCATACTGGCCGTGCGCAGAAAAGCGAAACTGCCGTGTGCTGCCCAGCAGATCATAGCCGATGTAGGCGTGCCCTTGTCGCAGCGCCTTATAGATGATCGCCTTGTCGTGCTGCCAATCACCGTTGAACGGCTGTGTGCTGAGGATGTGCGTGTTCACACAGCTGAATAGGAAGTCGTACGGGAAGACGGTATGCTTCAGCGGGCCGAGCTGGATGACTGTCCCGTGTGCATCCGAGTTGCCAATGCCAACCACGCGCTGCCCAGCACTCAGCAGCGCATCCCATTTGGCAAGTGTGAGCGGGTTCGGCGCGCTGATGACTTCCTCCGGGCGAAAGGCAGCGCGCAGCCCTTGCCAGAACGTCCCCTCGTTGATGACCTGCTTCAAGCTGGACATGTAATTCCAGATTTCCAAGCCTGTGAAGCCGCGCACGTGCCAATCTTCCCAGGGGATAGCCGGCTCGTTGAAGCGCTCTAACGGAGTATCGTGCGGATGCGCCAGGAAACACAGCCCCTCAGCTGCGTTGACGGCGTTAATCAGTCCTTGTGGATCAGTGGCGCAAGCGGCCAATTCGCGTTCAACACCATAGACCAACAGATGATTGACCTGTGGCAGGCGGACCCGGTCATGAATCTCTTCGCCGGTCAGCAGCAGCACACGGCGCTTCGCATCGCCTTCAGCGTTATAGTAGCCCTCCACACCCTGCACCAGCACGTTGTGATCGGTCACGATGATAAAATCCAAGCCGGCTAAGAGCGCTGCCTGAGCGATCTCAGCGTGATAGGCTTCACCATCAGAGCAAGGCGTGTGCATGTGTAGGTTGCCGCTGTATTCATAAAGTAGGCTCATGTGCTGCTCCGAATCCTCAAGGGGTCACTTGCCCCAGTCTGTGGCAATGATCACGTCTTCGGTAGTCTGGGTGAGCTGGTAAATTTCGCCTGAGGCGACTTCTACCACATAGAGCTCCCACTTACCGCTACGCCGCGAAGAGAAGATGACATACTGCCCATCGGGTGACCACAACGGGCGTGCGCACTCGCCAAAATCCTCGACCAGCGCTCGGCGATCGCTACCATCCGCATTGATGATGAATATGTCAGCACGCCCGCTGTTGCGCGCCCCTGCCGTGAAGACCAACTGCCGCCCATCCGGCGACCATTCAGGGCTTGCCTCAATTAGCGCATCGCCATCGCTGGTGAGAGCGCGTTCAGGTCCAAAAGTCTCGTTAACCAGCACAACATAGATATCGTGCCCATCCCCGCCGATATCTGAGCGGTCGGACACGAAGGCAATCTGCGTCCCCTCTGGCGAGATAGCTGCCCAAGTGTTCACACCGCTGTCGCGGGCCGTTACGCGCTGCACCTGGAGCAGCCTGACAGTTGGCTCTGGGATGGGCGTGGCAGTTGGCTCTGGAGTGGCGTTGCTCTCTTGTGGCGTCGGAGTGGGTAGCGGCGTTTGGGTGGTTGCAAGACTGGGCACTTCGATCAGCAGAGGTAAGTAGTACACGTCAGAGGTTGGATCGTTGTCGATGGCGATGTTCCGCGCGATGAAGACTAGTCCGTTGCCATTGCGGGCTATTGAGAGCATTGCTTGATCAGCTAGAGGTGGTTGGTTACCCCAAAAAGCGCTCAGCTCTTGGGCTTGCGAGCCGTTTAAGTTCGCAATGCGGAAGAGCAGCTGCGGCCGCGCACCGCTGACCAGACGCGCATATACGAAGCGCCTCCCATCTGGGACGAAACGCCCATAATCGCCGCGTTCGCGCCCTGTGAGCGACGTCTTCTCGCCAGTGGCGAGGTTGTAGAGAAAGAGTGGTAGATTGCCATCCCGCGTGAGCGGGATGCCATATTGTATGATCAAGCGTCCCTCAAGCGTGAAGGGCAAGCTGGGCAGCGGAGTGGGCGAAGGCCCGCCGCGCGGGGTCGGGGGTGGCGAGGGCGTCCAGGTAGGTGGCAGTTGGCGGGCGAGGCGTGTGGCTTCTGCGTCTGCCGTCTGCGTGATAAGTGCAGCTGCGGCGACTGCTGTGGCGGTTTGAAGGGTTTCATTGGGTGTGTTAGTGGCCAGGACGGCGAGCGTGGGCGGTGGCGCTTCACCACCGCCAGACAGCACAATGACGATCAATAGCAAAGCCACAAGCCCGACACCAACGATAACAGCCGTGCGAACGAGCATGTTCTTACCTTGCGTTTGGTCGGAGTCGCGCAGGGGGGAAGTGAAGCTGGTGTAGCTGATCTGCTCCAGCATCTGCTTGGCTTTTTCATTATCAGGGTTGATGACAACGACATTGCCAAGGCATACGCGGCGTTCCTCAAGCGTTTCGGCTACTGCAGCCAACCAGAACCAACCTTTTTCGTTGTACTGGTCGAGCGCGACAACTTCACGCAGCTTGGCGCGCGCCGTCTCTTTATCGCCTGCGCGGGCGGCAGCCATGCCTTCACGCAGTAGTTGTTCAACTTTGGGATCACTTGCACCAGTTGAGGGTGTGGTCATGCCTTGAGTGCTCCTTCTAGGCGCTTTAAGGTCTTACTCTGGGCGAATAGGTATTTTCAGGGAAATTCGTGATCTGCGTGACGTTACCGCCATCGGGCGTCATGCTGAACAGGTTCAAGATGCCGCCGTTGCGCGTTGAGCTGAAGAAGATATAGCGTCCGTCGGGCGACCAGACTGGATCGCGATTTTCAGCGCCTCTATCGCCAAAAGTGAGCTGCCGTTTATCACTGCCATCGGCGCGCATGACGAAAATGCGCGAGCCGCGCCCTTGCGATGAGACGTAGGCGATCTGGCTGCCATCTGGCGACCAAGACGGCGCGAAATTCTGCCCACTGCTAGTCAATTGAATGGTTGCGCCACGCCCTTGCTGACTCAGATCGCGCACAAAGATTTGTAACGAGGCGCCTCTGCCAGTTGGATCGGCTGCGTAGGCAATTTTGGTGCCATCGGGTGACCAGACTGGATCAGCCTCAATGCCCCGCCCATCAGTGATGCGCTCTACAGCGGGAGCGCCGAAGCGATAGATGAAGATATCGTCTGGCTGGACGTCATCAGAGGCGAAAACGATCGCTGTACCGTCAGGCGACCACGAGACGCCGCGTGCGCGTGTGTTGGGCATCTCTAGAGCCATTTGGGGATCGCTGCCATCGGCATTGGCGACAAAAATCTGCTCCCTACCCTCCACAAGGGTTGTGTAGGCAATGCGTGTACCATCCGGAGACCAGGCAGGGAAGCTAAAGGGCGCGCCTGGTGGCGTTATGCGGCGGGCATTGCTGCCATCGCCACGACTGACAAAAAGGGCTGGCAGACCGTCTACCTCGCGGATGTAGAGCAAGGTGTAGCTGCTGAGTGATGGGAGCGTTGGCGGTGGCGTTGGGGTAGGCAGTGGCGTAGGTGTGGAGGTGGGCGTCCAAGTCGGTGGGATGCTAAACGGATTTGGCTGAACCGTCACAATGACGATAGGCAGAGTTGGGGTAGGCGTCGGCGTGCGGGTCTGAATGAGGGCAGCTGCGGTTGGCTGAGGGATAGCGGTGCCAACTAAGACCTCTGGGTTGCTCAGTACAAACAGACCAATCGCAATCGCCAAGATCGAGATCACGCTGATGACGATGATGAGCGGGTTGACGCCGCGCGTTTGGCGCTGGCTGCGCCATGCCTCGGCAACGCCGGGCGTGGTTGTGCCGGGGCGCGTGGTGGGCGGCCGGACGGGCGGGCGTTGTGGTGTGCTGGGCTGAGCGCTGCTTGCAGGCGGCCTGGTGAGCGAAGCTGAAGAAGGCGGCGAGGGCTTGAGAGTCTCTAGGGCGCGGCGCGCCTCGACGTTGTTGGGATCAAGGTCAAGCACATTCTCGTAGCAAATGCGGCGCTCACGCGGTGTATCGACCACGCGTGCCAAGAGCAACCAAGCTTGCACATTGTTATCATCAAGAGTCAGGGCTTGCTCTAGTAGGGCACGCGCTGTTGGCTTGTTTCCGCTGGCAATGGCCTTGCGCGCCTCGCTGAGCAGCCTACTGAGTTCTTCGTTTGCCACGCAGAGCCTCCGTTTAACCTGTGATG
>JBDNDQ010000094.1:0-8494 GCA_046719055.1 Aggregatilineales bacterium
ACCGGGATGCCTGTCCACATCGAGACGACCTCTGCCACATCTTCAGCAGTCAGACGCGGTTTGTTGGTCTCGGGGTTCCAGCTTGCCTTCAAGGCAGCTAGCTGGGCCGAGAGCTCCGCAGCGCGGGCGCGCAGCTCAACGCGCTGATCTTCCTCAAGGAAGGCATTCTCCTCGAGTTCCTCGTTAATCTGGGCGAGTTCTGCCTCGGCGCGGCGCACGCGAATTGCCTCCGGCGACTTGTACATGCGCACACGGCTGGCGCCTTCGTCGATCAAGTCGATCGCCTTATCCGGCAGGAAGCGATCTGGCACATAGCGCGCCGAGAGATGCGCCGCCGCTTCAATCGCCTCTTGCATGATCTCAATGTTGTGATGTGCCTCGTAAGGCTCCTTGATGCCCTGCAAAATCTCGATGGTCTCTTCGATAGTGGGCTCATCCACGAAGATAGGCTGGAAGCGGCGCGCTAGAGCTGCATCGCTCTCGATGTGCTTACGGTACTCATCAAAAGTGGTGGCGCCGATGCACTGCAATTCGCCACGCGCAAGGGCGGGCTTCAGGATATTAGCGGCATCCACGCTGCTGCCCGCTGAGCCCGCGCCAACGAGCATGTGCACTTCGTCAATGAACAGGATGCTATCTGAGGATTTGAGTTCCTCAATCACGCGCTTCAGGCGCTCCTCAAACTGGCCGCGATACATCGTGCCGGCTACCAAGCTGCCCACGTCCAGCTGCAAGACGCGCTTATCGAGCAGCGTGGAAGGCGTCTCGCGGTTGACAATCCGCTGCGCCAAGCCCTCAACGATCGCCGTCTTGCCAACGCCTGGCTCGCCGATCAGGGCGGGATTGTTCTTGGTGCGGCGGCTGAGAATCTGAATGACGCGCTCAATTTCAACCTCGCGCCCAATAACTGGATCGAGCTTGCCCTCTTCGGCAAGTGCAGTTAGGTCAGTCGCTAGCTGATCGACTAAGGGCGTTTTGACGCTTTGGCGGCGTGGCGCAGGGGGCGGCGGTGCCGTGCTGCTCTGCGGCTGCGGCGGAGTGGGCTTGTTAGGCTGAGCAGGGCTCTCCTGAAGCACGCGGCGCGTCTGCCTGCGGACGTCATCAGGCTTGATACCCAGCTTCTTCAGCACCTCGATAGCAATGCCCTCTTCTTGGCGCACCAAGCCCAGCAGCAGGTGCTCTGTGCCAATGTAATGATGCCCCATGCGGCGTGCCTCTTCCACAGCCAGCTCCAGCACGCGGCGCGTGCCAGGCGAGAGGTCAAGGCGTGCATTGGGCGGGCGCTGGCCAGGATGCGTCATTTGCTCCACCAGTTGCTCTACTTTGCGCGGCTCCACGCCTAAATCGCGCAGGACGCGCCCTGCTACACCGCCATCTTCACGCATCAAGCCCAGCAGAAGATGCTCCGTGCCAACATAGCTATGTTGCATCCGCTCAGCTTCTTCTTGCGCCAGACTGAAGACACGTCGGGCGCGCTGGGTAAAGCGTTCCATTTTATCTGCCACGTCGAACTACCTCCATCGCCCTGCTTTCCCACGACATTGCTCATCACGAAAGGCTGTTCTTTCCGCACTTTGGGCGATTGCGCCAAACTAAATTTGGGACGCGGCGCAAGTTGGGAAACAAGCCATTTCGAGCGCTATATCCTGAATCTAGCGCAACATTGTACGCTAGGTTACCCATAATTATACGCACAACAGCGCACTCTGACGAGTCCTGCTTGCCTATATTTTTCATAAGAGAATGTGAAGGCTCACCACAATAGAGCTCCAAGCACAGTGTTCGTGCATCTGCGCTGAAGAGGACGTAAGGCACAGCCGCACAGTTGTGCCATGCAGCACGCCTCTGAGTCTTGCGCCCGTTTCTCAACTTGAGCACTTGCCGCGCAAAATACCCAAGACGCTTGAGACAATCGGCTTACTGGCCGTAGATGCGCGTCTCGGGCTGGAAAGCTGCCCAAGCGAACCAGAAATGCGGATTAGCAAAGGCGCGCAATAACCGCTTGCCAGCCAACGCGCCTTCCATCGCGCGCCCGAAGACATTCCACGTGCTGCCCGTCTCCAGGTCGCGCAGACTGCCATCCTCACCCAGCTCAAAGGTCAACACACGCCCGTCTACTATCCGCTCGTAGAGGGCAGCCATGCCAACTCGCCGCGAGCTATCGATATCGCTGCGATCTAGCGCGCTGACGGCGCCATCCTGCCACAAAGCGACCACCGGTAAGCTGCCGACCACGTCGTTCAGCGCGCCTGCCCGCGCCAACAGACTGAACGAATAGGCGATCGCCACCCCATCCACAACGCCCGCCAAGACGTGCTCTGTCACCGGCAGGCGCGGGTCGCTCTCGCCTTCAAACAGAAATGGGCGCGGGCTGGAGTCGTAGCTAGTGTAGGGATTACGCCCGTAGCTGCGATCGTGCCCGGTCTCGCGACTGAGTACCTTCGCCTCAGGGAAAGCTGCTTTGAACGCCTCAAAACTGACCACCTGTGAGCTGATCAGCGCTAAGCGCGTGCCTGTCAGCTCGCCAACGATCGCTTCGCCCGCGATCTGCTGCCACCAGCTCTGCGTCTGCTCATCCCACATGATTAGATCGCTCTTGCGCAAATTGCCAGAGACGCCAAAGCGCAGCGCTTGGCCGTTCACGCGCCGATCAAACACAATTGAGCTGTTGCACAATGGGCAGAACGTCACCGCCACAGGCACGCTGCCAACTGTATCGTTGACGATCTCGTGCCAGATTAGGATAGCTAGCGGGTAGGCGCGCACATCGCCATCGATTTCTAACGCGATCACCGGCGATTGCGGGCTCAGCCAGCGTTCTGCAGCATCAACCGACTCAAAGTGCGGGCGATCGATGGGCGGGATGCCGTCCGGCGGCAGCCCGCCGCTGAAAATCTCACTGTACGGCACGCTGTGCTTGCAAAAATCTGTTTTTTGCCAAAACGCCGTTGAAAAGCGCAGTTGACCCGCATCCTTAAATGGATCGCCGCACTTGCCCTGTTGCGCATGTGTTACAATACTCATGCTCACTACCCACAACCCTGCCGCACCCAACAAAAGCGGTAGCCAACCCTATTTTTGCATACTATACCTCATCAGTCTAACGAATTAAACAGACGCTTGTCAACAAAATGCCCTGCTTAGGCTGCCTCAGGCCTTGACGAGGCGCGCCAGCAAGTAGAGTTTAAGATGGCGTAAGTGCCGCGAGTCAGTCAGGTGCTCGTAGAGCAGGGCGAGCCGAAAGAGCGGCACAGAGAACGCCATGTAAAACGGATTGCCAATGTATTCAATCTGAGCGAGGCGCAGCCCAGCGCTCTGAGCGAGGCGGTTTAGCGCTCTGCCTGTGTTGGCACGGTAGAAGGTCGGGTGCGATTCGTGGGGCGGGCGGCGCAACAGGCGGCTGAGGGCAAAACGGCGGACTGTGCCTGGCACAAAGTGGCTGAGCAACGGCACATAGTTGTAGGCGTTGGTCGTCAGCACGATGAGCGATCCACTCGGGCGCAGCACGCGCGCCATCTCGCGGAAGGCCCGCTCAGGCTCAGGCAAGTGCTCTACAACCCACTGAGAGGCGATCACATCGAAGCTTTCGGCGCGGAAGGGCAGTCGATAAGCCGTAGCCAGAATCGGCAGCTCTACCACACGATTGCAGCGCAAATCTTCGGCTGCTAGGTCCACGCCGAAGCTGCGCTTAGCAGCGCGGATGGCCTGCGCGGCTAGGGAGTCGCGCCCACAGCCAACATCCAGCAGCGAAGCCGACGGCGGCAGCGCTGCCGCCACCCACGCTGCGTATCGCTCACCGGCATTGACGAAGTTTGGGTAGCGCCGATCGAAGAGCACTTGACAGCGGCGGTAGCTCGGGCTCTCAGTGTAGGCGTTCATGCGGCTCTAACGCTTGACGATCAGGCTGGTATCGCCGCCTTGAGCGCGCAGCTCGGCGCGTTGTGCATCGGTCGGGATGTTCATCAGCACTACTAGCCGCCGAACGAGCTGCGCAAAGGCGGGTGCCGCCGTCTCGCTGGCATAGCGCCCGACCTTATCCAACTTGATCAAGATGCTCACACGCGGCTCATCGGCGGGCAAGAAGCCGACGAAAGTCGCCATGCTCAGCTCGGGGTCATACAGGCCGGGGCAAGTGGGACAGTAGATTTGAGCGGTGCCCGTTTTTCCGGCGATGGTGTAGCCCGGCACGCGCGCTGCGCTGCCCTCGCCAACGTTCACCACCTGCACCATGATATCAGTGATGCGGCGAGCGACGTCAGCTGAGATCGGCGTGCGGACGGCAGCTGGCACAGCGTAGTACTCCCGGTCGCCATCCACCGTCTTCAGGCGAACATGCGGCTGCATCATCTGACCGCCGTTGGCGATGACATTCACAAATGAGAGCATCTGCAGCGGTGTGACGGTCAGCCCTTGCCCGAAGCTGTTCGTGGCCAGGTCGGAATCGCTCCAATACAGGTCGTTAGGCAGGCGCAGGATACCGGCTGCTTCACCTTCGAGATCGATACCGGTGGGCTGCCCAACGCCAAAGCGGCGCAGCCCTTCGTAGAACTCAGTCGGGCCGAGCACATCGACTGCCAGCCAGGTGGTCCCAAGATTCCACGAGCGCACCAGGACGTCTACGAAGCTCTGTGAGCCATGTGCCGCCCGATCCCAGTTGTAGACACGCCTGCCACCGACCACACGAAAGGCGCTGCCCTCGTAATAGGTGGAATCCTCTGAGACCTTGCCCGACTCCAGAGCTAGCGCGGCAGTCACGATTTTGAAGACCGAGCCTGGCTCGTAGGTATCGCTGATGGCAGGGTTACGGATGGTCTCTTGGCTGGCCCGGAAGTAGACGTTGGGATCAAAGGTTGGGTAGGAAGCCATCGCCAGCACTTCACCCGTACGCGGATTCATGATCAGGATTGTGCCGCCGGTGGCGCCGTAGCGATTGATCGCATCGTATAGCTCACTTTCGGCAAGGTGCTGGATGCTGCGATCGATGGTCAGGTAGATATCCCGACCGGGCGGCGGCAGTTCGCCCAGCACGGCGTCAAAGGGGATGCGACTGCGCTCTGTGATGCGGCTTTGCCCAGCCAGATCGTCGTTATAGCCGCCCTCTACACCTACGTAGCCACGACGTAGGTTGCCTTCCCAGCCCACAAAGCCGATCACGTGTGCCGCTAGGCTGTTGTGCGGATAGATTCGCTTCGGCTCAGGGTCGATGCTAACAGCCAGCAAGTTCAGGCGCGCCACTTTTTGTGCAACTTCGGCGCTGACAGGCTGGCGCGTGACCAGCTCGTAGGGGGCGCGGCTGCTGGCAAGGCGCAGGATGCGTTCTTCATCCTCGCCAAGTGCATCAGCAAGTTGACGGGCGAAGCGAGCTTTGTCGGAAATGTACACCGGGCTGATGCCGATGCGATATTCAGTAGTGTTGGCGGCCAGCAGCTCGCCGCTGCGATCGTAGATGCGCCCACGCTCGGGAAAACGGTCGTTGACGGTGCGGTAGTTGCTGCTGGCTATGCGCTGCAGATAAGCTGCCACATCCAGCTGAAACTGGAACGAGGCAAGGCGCGCGAACAGCAGCACGCCCGTGATAATAGTTGCGAAGGTGAACAGAGAAAGCCTTCGGTTGAAGCTTGTGCGCATAGTCATTGCTCCTGCGGCGTGCTCTCACCGCTCATCCACTGCTCGAATTGGCGCAGCAAGGTATCCCACTGCTGGCGCACCCAGCCCTCGAAGGTCTCGTCGTAGATCAGCGTTGGCGTCGGTATCAAGGCAGGTGTAGGCGTGGCACGGATAGGCGAGTAGCCCTCCACTACGATATATTCGAGGTCTTGGGCGCTGGCTGGCGCAAAGCCAAGCTGTTGGGCGCGCCCGCGCAAAGCATTAATATTGCGCTGCTGGGCAATTTGGGCTTGCATATCGCTGATGGCGCGCTGCAAGAACTCACGAGTGCGCTGCAGCTCTAGCAGGCTGCTGCCCGTTGTGGCAGTCACGGTTGCCTGCGCCAGATAGAGCGCACCGATGAAGATCGCTACGATCACGATCAGAAAGATGAGCGCCACCGCCTGTGTTGGCGATCGCCATGGCAGCTGTGGCACTGCTTGCCGAATAGGGGTCGGAGACTCGCGTCTGTCTGTCATGGGATGCAGTATAACCGATCAAGATGGATTTTGCTGCAAGCCGTGATTAAGGTGTATCGGTGGGGTTGCTCTCGGTCTCGGATGTGTAGTGGTCACGAGCTTCACGGCTAGTTTGAATGGCGAGCCCTGTAAGCGCGTAGGCAAAGCGGCGCGCCGCCAGCGAGCGCTCCTTCCAGTTGAGCACGCGCAGCGCCATCAGGCCAAGCGGGATGAAGTATTCCGCCCAGTTGCCGCGCTGCAGCAAGCCAGCAGCAATACGGCGCACCTCCATCACAGGGATGAGCGCTTGGGCATACGGATGGTCAGCACTAAATAACTCTGTCTCGAGCATATGCGGCTCGGCGTAGCAAGAGCGGTTGAGCGCTTCGAGAAGTGCGATGGCTTCCCATATGGCATCCCACGAGTCGGATAGGCGCGGGACAAGCAATTCAAGGAGCAGGCTCGTCTCGAGAGTGGCCCAGTCGAAGAGGGTGTGTCCGTCGCGCGTCCATTCGAAGTCGATCAGCCACGCCTCGCCGTTGCGCCCGATCAGGATGTTGCCGACGTGCAAATCGCCATGCATAGAGCAGAATGAGCTGCTCAGCTGCGCCTCTAGCAGCCAGCGATAGTTGCGCAGCGGATTGGGCAGACGCGTCGGTAAGGCGGGATGCCGCGGCAGCGGATCGCTCGTGAAGTTGAAGTCGGGCAGGAGCGCCAGCACTTGCTCTTGAAGGATGTCATCCCGCGTGCGGATGACTCGGCCAGCCACTTGCCTCAGGATAGTGCCGCGATGCAAGTTGGGATGCGCCGCGAGGTCGAAGTTGCGCACGTCCACACGCAGGGCAAGATTCATCGCTTCGGCGTTGCTGCCGGCCACCAGCTGCACAGTATTGTTGCGCGCTGGCTTGGCTTTGAGCACAGTGAAATCCGTCAAAACGACCAGTTCATCGGTGTGAAAAGCGCCTTCCGTACGCAGTGCCTCGTGAAGCGGTTGAATTTTGCGTGCATTCGACGGCAGCTGAGGCAGGGCTTCCAGCTCTAGAGCAGGCGGCAGCAACAAGTCATATTCCTGCCAGACGGTGAAGTTGTAGTCACGGCGTTGATTCCACCATGTGGCGCCGAAAACACCGTAAAGCTTCTCGCGCAGCAGCTGCGCCACGACCTGCGGCGGCTGAACGAGCGCGAAGTCGTGCAGGTTGGTGGAGTGTGCATCGAGGTGCCCTTGTACAAAAGAATACTTCAAGCCACCAAGTGGGCTGCCTTCAGGCAGTGCGTCCGTCATGATGTGAGAGGTGCTAGCAGGCAGTTTATCGCGCACATGTTCGTTGTAGCGCATTTTTTCCCACAGCACCTGGTGGCGCTCGTGCAGCTTGATGACGGAAGGTGACTGCTCACGCCCGGCATGGTCAAAAGCGCGCACTAGCAGCACGCGCGCCCCGCTGTAAGAGTGGCCTTCTGAAGAGAGCAGCCGCTCGATAATCACACGTGAGGACGTGCGAAAGATGCGCTGAAGGATAGCCTGCTCATCGGGCGATGGCGTGTAGCGCGAGTCATTGTTCAGGATTGCGATAGGTGGCAGGCTGAAGTTGATGGCGGGCTGTGCCTGGCAGGCCTTGACTTCCTCGATCAGCTGTTGGCGCTTGACATCTAGGTTGCGCAACACACGCTTAATGACCAAGCTATCGCGCTCTTCCAGCAGCGCAAGCAACACGGCGCGCTCATCCGGATGCATGCCTTGCTCGATGTAGCTTTGCGCTTTGGCGATAACGCGGCTGGCGCGTGGCGTCAGGATGCCCAGAAAGCCCGTTGCATCCGCGTTGCCGCTGCTTTGAGCCAAGAAGCGCACGTAGCTGCTAGATGAGTCTCGCTGGGCGAAGATGTGGGCTGTGATGCCGCCTTCGATGCGCAAAAGTGCCAAAAGCAGGTGTTCCACGCCAACATAGTAGTCCATCTGAGCGGCTGACTCGTTACGGGCTAACGTGAGTAACTCTTCCAAGCTCACAAATTGTTGTGAAGGCACAGGCATCCCCCTACTTGCCAATAGAGCCTATTCAGTATCATCTGACGGCTTGGCAGAAAGTTCTTCAAAGAGCTTGCCAACCATCTTCGGGCGGCCTGGCGGTGTTGGCGGTTCAGGCTGATCACCCTCAGAAGGCGTAGAAAGCTCGGCGGCCAACCCACTACGAATGTTCACCTTAGGGCGGCTAGGCTGTTCAGCTGCCACTTCGTCCACTGCTTCCCAAAAGCTGCTCAGGCGCTGGCGCCCGCCGCTATGCCGAGTGCTCGGTTTGTCGGCAGCCGAGCTTTGTTCAGGGCGGGCCTGCTGATCTTGGCTTGGAGCGCTTGTGCGGCCGATCTCGCCTACCCTCAACAGCACCACCGTCTCCCGA
>JBDNDQ010000095.1:0-8174 GCA_046719055.1 Aggregatilineales bacterium
CGATCTCGCGCCAGCCGAACGAAGAGGAAGCCAATTTCTGCCAGAGCAACGCCATCCAGACCCTGCAAGTCCCACTTGGCTACCAGGCAGACCTGATTGTAGTCAACCTGGAGAACACCTTTGCGCGCTGCCTTTCACTGGCCAATGTGGAGCGGCTGTTCAGCGCCAACTATAACGCTCAGACGTGGGCGCAAGTGGCGCAGGGCTTCCCTGAACAAGAGCTAGTGGTAATCGCGCCACGCAGCGGTAATGTGCAGGCCGATGCACTTCTAACTTTTGCAGCGCGCAATCAGCTTGCCCCGCGCTTCCGAACGGATATCAGCGAGAATGCGCAGAGCAATGATCCACTTTTCCGCGCCACAGCCGTGCAGAACACGCCTGGTGGCGTCACCTTCATGCGCTACAACGAGTTCATGCGCAGCGGCGCACGCATACAAGCCGTCCAGATTGACGGCGGCAGCGGCTGCGTCGCACCGACGATCGCCAACATCCAGAATGGCAGCTATCCGTTGGCGTATCCGTTGTTCGCTGCGCTGAACCTGAGCAGTCTGAGGCGACCTGAGGTGCGCGCCTACGCTTGGTACTTGTTGGGCGATGACGCACTGACTATCTTGAACCAAAAAGGCGTGATCGGCGTTGATGTGAACACTTTCACGGCGCTGCGCGAGGTGCTCTTAGAGCGCATCGAGGCGATTGAGCGCGCCACAGCCCAGCCGACACCACAACCAACCGCCGAAGCAACGGCTGAGCCCACTGCAGAGCCAACAGCTGTCGCTACACCTGATCTTCAGTGAGCTGTTCAGTTGGCAGGATGTAGCGGCGCAGCCCAAGCCGTTGCACTGCTGCCAAGACTATGAACGGCGGAATTGTCGTCAAGTAGCGCCGCCACAGACGGTGCGGCTCGCTCATCAGCCTGAAGAGCCATTCCAAGCCGCGCCGCTGCATCCAGAGCGGCGCTTGTCGTTTGTTGCCACTGTGAAAATCGAACGCAGCGCCGACGCCGATCAGCACTTGTGGCAGGCGCCCGACATGCGCCGCCATCCAGCGCTCTTGTTTGGGCATCCCCAAGCCGACCCAGATGATATGTGCGCCACTCCTCGCCAGATGTTCAGTGATCTCGGCATCCTCAGCAGCGCTGAGATCGCCGAAGGGTGGCGTGAATGCTCCTGCCACTTGCAAGGTCGGGAAGCGCGCCTGTAACCGATCTGCTAAGCGTTGTGCGACTCCTGCATCCCCGCCATAGAAAAAATGCCGATAGCCGCGCGCCAAGCCATACTTGCATAATGCTAAAAGCAGATCAGGCCCGTAGACACGCTCCACATGCCGGTAGCCCGCCTGCCTGCTCAGCCAGACCAGCGGCATGCCATCTGGCGTAACCATGCCCGCCTGATTGTGAATAGCCCGTAGCGCAGGATCGCGTTGGCAGCTCATAATGCTGTGGACGTTTGAGACGCATACATAGTGCGGTTGTCGTTTTTCTAGCCAACTTGCGATAACGCTCAGCGCTTGTGACATGTTGATGGCGCTGACGCCGACGCCTAGAATATTTACGCGCTTGATTTCCATCAATATTCACTTACATTGCATAACAATTCCGTGATACGCTATAACAAGCCGTATCAATCTAATCACAGATTGCCAGAGCATGACCTTTGTACTATACCCATATCGGATAGCCGTCGTTACATTTATTGTAATGTTTCTTCACTGCATGGATTGCTTTCTATCTGCAAGTCCTTATCTAAATCTTTGGACAAGTGGAGTGGAGAAACAGCATGGCTCATCAACTCAGCCTTTACGAAGGCGCACTAAGGGTTCGCATCAATGGTGTAGGCGAGGCGCAGTCGCTCTATCAGGATCTGCAAGGCTTCCTGGATAAGCTCTCTGAGCCGGTCACAGTCATCCTCGACCTAACGATGGCGAGCAGCTTCAGCCGGACGCTTCAAGCAATGTTGTATCGTGTTCTGCAGCACCGCGCCGTCGAAAATGTAGGCATCTGCTTCAGCGATGAAGACTTGACGGCGGATATCCGCAGCATGGCGACCGCACTGGCAGCCGTACGGCGCGTGAAGGTAGCGCACACCGAGCACGAGCTGCTAGCCGCCTACGGGCTCGCCGATCCGCCCACACAGCCACGCAAGCTGAGCGGAATGCTCTCGCGGCTGAAAGATCTACCTCAAAAGCCAGTTTGAGATGCAAAAAGCGCGGCCGGTTACCGCGCTTTTGCATTCTGGTCTGCTCTAAGCTGCTGCAGCGCGCCGCTTGGCGGCACGATTTACCAACGGAATCTCGCCGTTTTCCCAAGAGACCAGCAGCGGCACTGCAATGAAGATCGAGCTGTACGAGCCGCTCAGCAAACCGACCAATAAAATGCCCACAAACTGCTGAATCGAGCCGCTCGCGAGTATCAGCAGCGCCACCAACACAAAGCCGACCGCAATCTGCGTCATCAGCGAGCGTTGGATGATCTCTAGCAGGCTGCGATTGACGATCAGCTCGTACGGCTCACCGCGATGGCGCACGTCGTTCTCGCGGATGCGGTCAAAGACCACAATGGTATCCTGAACGGAGTAGCCAACGACCGTCAGCACGGCTGTTAGGAATAGTGCATCGGCTTCCCAGCCCGCGATCAAGCCCATGATCGACATAGCGCCCAGCATAATCAGCACGTCGTGCACCATTGCCACCAGAGCTGTCACGCCGTAGCGCAGCGAGTGCTTCAGCTTGCGGAAGGCGAGGGCGATCCAGAACAGCACGAGGGCGCTGGCGACGATTGTAGCGACTAGCGCTGCGTTGGTCACCTCGCTGCCAACAACGGGTGAGACCTCACTGAAATTTTCGCGGAAGTGCTGTGCATCGAAGGTCAAGTTCAGGCTGCTGCCCAGCGCCGTTAGATTTTGCGCGATAGCCTCGATCTGCTCAGCGCTATCGTCGCCGAAGTTGGCGCGCACTTGCCAACGGTACGTCTCGCCAATCCCAACACGTTGCGCCGTCACATCAGTTAAACCTGCTGCAGTGAAGGCCTGCTGAATAGCGCTGCCCGTCAGTGTGCCGGGCGTCTGCCCTTCAACTGGCTCAAATTGGAGCTGGAAAAGCGCACCGCCCACAAAATCGATGCTCAAACGCACAATGGAGCGTTCCCGGTAGGTCTGTGTAGAGATGACCATTGCCACGATACCGCCAAAGATGACTAGCATTGAGAGCAGGTAGTACAAGCGGCGCCGTTTCACAAAGTCGACCATAGTTTGCTATCCCTTTCTGAGCTTACTGCCCGAAGAGCTTGAGACGCGCTAGGCGTTCGCCACCAATGGCGAGGAGGACATCCAAAAAGACGCGCGTGACCACCACAGCCGTGAACAAATTGATGATCAAGCCGATGATCAGCGTGATGGCGAAGCCGCGCACAGCACTTGCGCCGAACTGACCGCCAAAGAAGTACAAGATCAGCGCGATCATGATGGTCGAGATGTTCGAATCGCGGATGGTTGTCCACGCCCGCGAGAAGCCCAGCTCGATCGCCTTGTTCAGCTTACGTCCATTGCGCAGCTCTTCCTTCACGCGCTCAAAGATCAGGATGTTGCCGTCGATAGCTGAGCCGATCGAGATCAAAAAGCCCGTGATGGCAGAGAGCGTCAGTGTGACAGGGATATATTTGTAGAGGGCAAAGTTGATCATCCCGAACAGGATCAGAGCGAGCGCTGCTGCCAAACCACCAATGCGGTAGTACACAATCAGGAAGATGAAGATGGTCAGGATGCCCAGCACACCTGCCCGCACGGCTTGTGTCACCGACTCAGCGCCAAGTGTGGCGCCAACCTGCTCACGCGACTCGATGCTCAGCGAGACGGGCAGCGCACCAGAGCGCAGCTGCACCGCTAATGTGACTGCTTCCTCGCGAGTGAAGTTGCCTGTGATCTCGCCGCCATCATCAAGGCGCGCTTGAATGATCGGCGCGCTCAGCACTTCGCCATCTAGCACAATTGCCAGCGGCTGCCCAATGTTTGCCCCTGTGTGCGCTGCGAAGGCTTGCGCCTCTGGACTGCCTGTGTTCAGCTCAAAGCCAACCACATACTGCGTGCCGCCTTGCCCGCCCAGCCGTGCTTGAGCATCACGCAAGCCTGCGCCCGTCATCACAGTATTGAAGGGCAGGTTGGTGCAGGGGTTTAGGAACGGATTTGTCTTGCTGCCGAGCGGATTCGCTTCAGGCGTCGGCTCTGGTGCGGGAGGGGTGGCTTCAGCGGTAGGCGCAGCTTCAGGTGTCCCCTCTGCTGTGGCTTCAGCGGTAGGCGCGGCTTCAGGCGTCCCCTCTGCTGTGGCTTCAGCGGTAGGCGCGGCTTCAGAAGTCGCCTCTGCAGTGGCTTCAGCGGTGGACGCAGCTTCAGGGGTCGCCTCAGGTGTTGGCGCAGCTTGGCGCAGCTCCAGCTGGCGGTTGGTCAAAATGTACGAGCCGGCAGGCGGCATAGGCGCTGTACAACCTGCAACAGCGCTGAAATCCACAAACTCCAGCAGAGCTGTTTGGCGGATGAGATCGATGGCGGCGTCAGGGTTTTGGATGCCTGGCAGCTCGACGATGATGCGGTTATTGCCAGCCGTCTGCACGATTGGCTCAGCCACACCGATAGCATTCACGCGCCGATCGATGACTCGGCGCACCTCATTCATCTGTTCTTGTGTCACATCAGCTTGATCGGCGCGCATCAGCACGCGTACGCCGCCCTGAATATCCAAGCCGAGGCGCACCTCAATCGGGCGCCCGAATAGACCTGGATTGGGCAGGATCATATAGGTACACAGGATGGCTATGGCGATGACTATCACCAGCCACACAATGCTTTCTCGTCGCATAGGCGTCAAAAGAGTCCCTTCAAGTCGGTTGAAACGAACGTCAACGAAAAGGTTGAAAAACGCTTGTCGCGCCTGTAGAAACAATGGCGCAGTTATCTAGCGGTCTGAGGTGGCGCGCGGCGGTGTGGCTGCCCTGTGGCTGTGTGATAGCTGCTCAACTGCGAGAAGACGATCAGCGCTTCCAGGCGAGCGTGCCAATTACAGGAATGGCCATCGGCTGCCTGTGCGACTGGCGTGGAGGTTGATGTGAGGGTCGACCCCCCGCTCGAAGGAAGCCGCCATTGTGAAAAAGCAGCCAGCAAGCCCAACATCAGAAATGGTTTGGGCAGCGGCGCCATGCTAGCAGGTGATGCCTGTGTTGGGATGGGCAGAAAGTCGGCTTGTGGGAGCGAGTCAACTAGCTCCAACTGCCCCTGATCGTCGGCCAGGAGGGGATGCGGCGCGAATACAAGAGCAGCCGTCAAGAAAACAAGTAGTCTGTGCATGCTGGCTACGAGATGAAAGCTCACAGTGATGACGCTATCTGCCGAGTGCTAATCCTAGCGCAAAAACTCCCCGACGGCAAGCGCTAGCTTGAAGGTGGTGCGCTATAATCAGCGCAAGAAAGGCTAAGTGCGCTATGGATATGTACCATGAGGCAATCCTCGATCACTACCGTCATCCGCGCAATTGGGGCATCTTACAGCCATGCGATATTGATCACGAGGAGAAGAATCCGCTCTGCGGCGATCGTTTGCGCCTGACCATACGTGTGCGCGACGGACGCATCCTCGAGGTTGGCTGGTCGGGCGAGGGTTGTGCAATCAGCCAGGCGTCGGCTTCGATGTTGGGCGAGCTGATCGTCGGCAAAACGCTTGAAGAGGCGCGCCTGATCACCAAAGAAGAGGTGCTCGAAATGCTGGGTATCCCGCTTGGGCCCGTGCGCCTGAAGTGCGCTTTACTCTCGCTGAAGGTGCTCAAAGTGGGCGCCTACGGCTTAGCAGGCTGGCACGAGGACGAATCGCGCTAGTGGAACTGTTGCGTCAAGCGCGCCAAACGCCGTGGAAAGCGCTGACTGAGCTCAGGCGCCACATCACGCTGCCATTAGCCCGCCTGACCTTCGCAGTGCACGGCGTGGCATGGCAGAGCGGCTGGCGTATTTACGGCACGCCGATCATCCAACGGCATGCGGGCAGCCTCATTCGGATTGGGCCTGAGCTGACTCTACGGAGCTGGTATGCCTCGAATCCGTTGGGCGTGTCGCGCCGCACCTTGCTGTGTACATGGGCGCGCGGCGCGCAGCTAATCATCGGGCGCGGTGTCGGCATGACGGGTGCGGTGATCGTAGCGCAAACGCAGGTTGAGATCGGTGATTACGTCTGGATCGGCGCTAACAGCACAATCATTGACACAGACTTTCACCCGCTCTCGCCTGAGGCGCGGCGCGCCTATCCGAGCGCTGGCAAGAGCGCCCCGATCATAATTGAAAGTGAGGTCTTCATAGGCATGTGGGCGATCATCCTGAAAGGTGTGCGGATCGGACGCGGCGCTGTGATTGGGGCGGGCGCCGTTGTCACAAGCGATGTGCCCCCGCGCACCATCGTGGCTGGCAATCCAGCGCGCCCCGTTGGACAGGTGTGAGTTGCTCTGCACAAACGTTCAGGCTAAGATATGCCTTGAATAGCACTTTTTGAATAACAACACGGAGACTTTTGCATGGGCAAGCCTTACTTTATTGGCATTGATGTCAGCACGACTGCTTCCAAAGCGCTGGTGATAGACCTGCAGGGGCAGGTCATTGCCAGCCAGAGCTACCCGCATCTGCTCTCAACGCCACGTCCGCTGTGGAGCGAGCAAGACCCCAACGACTGGTGGCGTGCCACGAGCGCTGCTCTGCGCGATGTGATGAGACAAGTATCGCCCGACGACATTGCTGCCATCGGCCTGACGGGGCAGATGCACGGCTTGACCTCGCTGGACAAACATGGCAATCCGCTGCGTCCCGCTATTCTTTGGAACGATCAGCGCTCCGGCCGCCAGTGCGAGGTGATCACAGAGAAAGTTGGCGCGCACAAGCTTTGGAACTTGATCGGCAGCCGTCTGCTGGCAGGCTTCACAGCGCCAAAGATCATGTGGCTGCGCGAGAACGAGCCCGAGATTTACAAACAGATCGGGCATGTGCTGCTGCCGAAAGACTACATACGTTATCGTCTGAGCGGTGCCTACGTGGCAGACGTGGCAGATGGTTCTGGCTTTGGCTTAATGGAGATCGCCAAGCGGACGTGGTCGGATGAGATGCTAGCTGCCTTCGACATCCCGCGCGCCTGGCTGCCAGAGCTGTGTGAGTCGCCTGACGTATGCGCCTACGTTAGCGAAGCGGCTGCCGCTGAGACTGGCTTGCGCGTCGGCACACCGATTGTGGGCGGCGCAGGCGATCAGCCGGCAGCAGGCGTTGGCAGCGGCATTGTGGAGCAGAGCCAGGTCTCATTGACTGTCGGTACGTCGGGCGTGGCATTCGCCAGCAGCGATACTTACAATCCGCAGCCTGAGGGCTTGCTGCACCATTTCTGCGCAGCCGTGCCGGGCACATGGTTCTACATGGGCGTGATGCTGAGCGCGGCGGGCGGTCTGCGGTGGCTGCACGACGAGCTAACGCCCAACATGAGCTACGATGAGCTGAATCAGCACGTGGAGCGCGTGCCGCGTGGCTCGCTCGGCTTGATTTTCGCCCCTTACCTGACGGGCGAGCGCAATCCGCACCCTGATCCGCTAGCGCGCGGCGCGTTTGTCGGCCTGACCTTGCGGCATGGGATAGCACATATGGCTCGCGCCGTGATGGAAGGCGTGGCCTTCGGCATGCGCGATAACTTAGAGCTGCTGCGTGGGCAAGGTGTGCAACCCGCTGAAGCGGTCATTGGTGGTGGTGCAGCCAACAGCCCCGTCTGGCGGCAGCTGACGGCTGATATCATGGGCATCCCGCTTTACACTGTCAATACGCATGAGGGTGCAGCCTTTGGCGCGGCGATCTTAGCTGCAGTTGGTGCGGGCGCCTATCCTGATGTGCCAACTGCCTGCCGCCAGCTGGTGCGTAAGGAGATGGTCATCACGCCCGATCCAGCAGGCGCAGCCGACTACGAACGGCTCTACCCGATCTTCCGCGCTATTTACCCTGCTTTGAAGGCGCTTTACGCTGACTTGGCGCATTTTGAGGCGTAGAAATGTCAAAGCGCCCTAGTCGTCATGGCGATTGGGGCGCTTTGGCTAAGATGCAGTGGCTTGATCCAACACTTTGCGCACGCTTTGAACAAGCTCTGTTGGGCTAAACGGCTTGGTGATGTAATCGTTCACTT
>JBDNDQ010000096.1:0-8154 GCA_046719055.1 Aggregatilineales bacterium
TGCTGGACGCTGCGCTGCAGCTCTTCTACGGCGCTGCGAATCTGCCCTTGATCGCGACTCTCACGCGCCTTCTTGACCGCCTCGATCTGCTTCTCGATGCTGGCTTTGAGCGTGCCATCGATCTTATCGCCGTAGTCGCGCAGAGCCTTCTCAGCGGCGTAAACTGTGCTATCGGCGAGGTTGTTCAGCTCGATCTCCTGCTTGCGGCGCTCATCGGCAGCGCGGTTACGCTCGGCATCCTTCACCATGCGCTCGATCTCGGCTTCTGTCAGGCCGCTCGAGGCCGTGATCGTGATGTGCTGCGAACGCCCTGTCGCCTTATCGACGGCCGAGACGTTCAGGATGCCGTTGGCATCGATATCAAAGGTGACTTCAATCTGTGGGACGCCGCGCGGAGCCGGCGGGATGCCATCCAGGATGAAACGGCCGAGCGTCTTATTATCGTTCGCCATTGGGCGCTCGCCCTGCACAATGTGAATCTCGACCTGCGTCTGGTTATCAGAGGCCGTCGAGAAGACCTGCGACTTACGCACCGGGATGGTGGTATTGCGCTCGATTAGAGGCGTCGCCACGCCGCCGAGCGTCTCGATGCTGAGCGTGAGCGGCGTCACATCCAGGAGCAGCACATCCTTCACCTCGCCGCTGAGTACGCCTGCCTGAATCGCCGCGCCCACCGCGACCACCTCATCAGGGTTCACGCTCTTGTTCGGCTCCTTGCCGAAGAGCTTCTTGACCGCCTCCTGCACGGCGGGCATGCGCGTCATGCCGCCGACGAGCACGACCTCATCCACATCGCTGGCCTTGATGCCGGCATCCTCTAGGGCGCGGCGGACAGGCTCCATACTGCGCTCGATCAGATCAGCAGTCAGCTGCTCCAGTTTGGCGCGCGAGAGCTGCATGACCAAATGCTTCGGGCCGCTGGCATCCGCCGTGATGAAGGGCAGGTTGATCTCGGCCTGCATAGTCTGCGAGAGCTCTTTCTTAGCGTTCTCAGCCGCTTCCTTCAGCCGCTGCAGCGCCTGACGGTCATTGCGCAGGTCGATGCCCTGTTCGCGCTTGAACTCATCGGCGATCCAGTTGATGATGCGGTTATCGAAGTCGTCGCCGCCCAAGTAGGTATCGCCGTTGGTCGCCTTGACCTCAAAGACGCCATCGCCCACGTCCAAGATTGAAATATCAAAGGTGCCACCGCCCAAGTCGTAGACGGCGATGGTTTCGTCGCCCTTCTTATCCAAGCCGTAGGCCAGCGCTGAAGCCGTCGGCTCGTTGATGATGCGCAGCACTTCCAAACCGGCGATTCGGCCTGCATCTTTGGTGGCGTTGCGCTGGCTATCGTTGAAGTAGGCCGGCACCGTGATGACAGCCTGATTCACATCGGTACCCAAGAAGGCTTCTGCATCAGCCTTCAGCTTGCTGAGGATCATGGCGCTGATCTCTGGCGGGCTGTACTCCTTGCCGCCCATGATCACGCGCACATCGCCGTTAGGCGCCTCAGTGACCTTGTACGGCACGATCTTCATGGCGCGCTGCACTTCAGGATCGTTGAACTTGCGCCCCATGAAGCGCTTGATCGAGAAAATTGTGTTTTCAGGGTTGATGACAGCCTGACGGCGCGCTGCATGCCCGACCAGCCGCTCACCCGTCTTCGGATTGACAGCGACCACTGATGGCAACAGGCGGCTGCCCTCGCTAGTAGGGATGACAGTCGGCTGCCCGCCTTCCATCACTGCCATGACTGAGTTTGTGGTACCTAGATCAATGCCGATTACCTTGCTCATAGAATTGTATGTCTCCTCACCTATGTGAAATGTGTTACAAGCCTATTGGGCGAGGATCGCCTCGCCACGTGCCCAAAATCACTCTGCCACGCGCACCAGCGCCGGACGAATCACGCGTTCGCCGTAGAGATAGCCTTTCTGCAGCACTGCGCAGATGTGCCCACTAGCCACCTGGCTGCTGGGCTCCTGCCCGATGGCCTCGTGGCGCGTCGGATCGAAAGCTTGCCCGATCGGGTCGATCTGAGTCAGGTTGGCGCCCTCCAGCAGCCCGATCAGCTTACGATGGATCAGGGCGAAGCCCTTAAGCGTCTCATCCTCAGCGCGCTCAGCTGGGAGGCTGCTCAGAGCGCGCTCGAAGTCATCTACGACGGGCAGCAAGCGCCGCAACATCTCGATGGTAGCGTTTTGAGCAATTTCCTCGCGCTCTTTCTCGGCGCGTTTGCGATAGTTATCGAATTCAGCCAGCGCCCGCTTCCAGCCAGTCAGATATTCATCAGCCTTGCGGCGTGCCTCTTCTAGCTGCTCTTCTAACGAAGGACCCTCAGCGCTGATGACGGGTGCCTCAGCCGCTGATGGCGTCTCGGCTGCATTTTGATCGGTTACTTCGCTCATGGGCGGCGATCTCTCTCCACTTCAAAGTAGCGTTTTGGGCGCGCAGGATTGAGAGCGCGCCATAGGGTCTCACGCATAGAACAATAGCGCGCTTGTAATAGAATTGCGTAAATAAAGGCATAGATTCTGAAAAGAAATCAGCGCTAGCAGCAAAACTGGACAGCTTTGAAGCTGTCCAGCGCGATGCGGGTTATGCGCAGCTTGCTAGAACAGGCTGACCTTGCTGTGATCGCCCAGCGTGAGCGATAGAACTCGCGGCCGCGAGGCGGCGCGGCTCAGCATCACATTGCGTCCGATCAGGCTGTCTTGGATGCGCGCCTCAATGTCGCAGATGACAGCCCCCTCCAGCACGATGCTGTACTCGATCTCGCAGTTCTCCACAACGGCATGGTGGTAGATGCTGGTGAACGGCCCGATATAGCTGTTGACGATGCGTGTCTCTTCGCCAATGATGGCCGGCCCGCGCACTACGCTGTTGATGATCTGTGCGCCGCGCTCGACCGTCACGCGCTGATCAACCTGCGAGCTGCCATCGACCTCGCCCGCGATGTAAGGCGTCAGCTCTTCTAGGATGAGGCTGTTGGCGCGCAGCATGTCGATCGGCTTGCCCGTATCGATCCACCAGCCGCGATGTACATGCGGAAAGACGTTATAGCCGTTATCAATCAGCCACTGGATGGCGTCAGTGATCTCCAGCTCGCCGCGAAAAGACGGCTGAATGTGCTGAACTGCCTCGAAGATGTGCTCATCGAACATGTAAATGCCCACCAGGGCCAAGTTGCTCGGCGCCACCTTGCAGAGCGGGTTGCGCCCGGGCTTCTCGATCAGCTGCTCGACGCGCCCGTCCGTGCTCAGCTTGGCGATGCCGTAGTGCTCGGGCTGCTCGACCGGCGTCAGCACGATTTGGCTGTTCCAATCGGGATGGTTGGCGAAGTCGGCGATGAGTGGGCTGATGCCACCCTGAATCACGTTATCGCCCAAGAACATCACGAAGCGATCACCAGCGATGAAGTTGCGGGCGATGTGGACGGCATGGGCCAGGCCGCGCGGCGCATCCTGCGGGATGTAGGTGATCCGCACGCCGAAGCGCGAGCCATTACCGACTGCGTCTTGGATCTCTGGCGCGGTATCGCCGACGATGATTCCGATATCGGTCACGCCTGCATCACGGATGGTCTCGATGACGCGGAACAAGACGGGTTTATTGGCCAGCGGCATCATTTGCTTGGCGCGTGTGTAAGTCAGCGGATACAAGCGCGTGCCTTTGCCGCCGCTCAAAATCAATCCTTTCATAGCTGCGCCTTTCCGTAGATGCTGAGTGAAGAATCGCGCGGGGCGTTGGTAAGCGCCACGCCAATGATGCGCGCTTTGGCGCGCAAGAGCGCCTCTTTAGCGCGCTGAGCGTGATCGCGGCGGGTGCTGCCCGCCTTCAAGACTAGCAAAGTGGCATCCAGCTTGGTGGCAAGCAAGGGTGCATCGGCGGCGGCTAGCACGGGCGGCGCATCAAAGAGGACGTAATCAGCCTGTGCCTTCAGCGCCGTGATCAGGCTTTCCATGCGCTTGCTGCCCAGCAAGTCGGCGGGGTTGGGCACGGGCGTGCCTGCAGTCAGCACGCACAGCCCTTCGACCGCAGTGCTGTGCAGCGGCAGCGCCTCTGGGGGCAGATTTTCAAGGATAGCTGCGCTCAGCCCGCGCTCATTAGGCAATTTCCACAGAGCGCCCTGTGATGGACGGCGCAGATCAGCATCCACAAGGATGACGCGGCTGCCACCTTGCGCCATTGTGACAGCTAGATTGGCAGCTGTGATGCCTTTGCCCTCATCGGCGGCGGCAGAGGTGATCAGCAGGGTGTGAATCGGCTGATCGAGTGCGCTAAACTGGATGTTCGTGCGCAGGACGCGAAAAGCCTCAGCAGCGGGCGCGCGTGGGTCTTTGAGGGTGATCAAGTCAGTCATTGGTCGCTCCGTAGGCTAGTCGGCTGAGGGCAAGGCGCCGAGCACAGGCAAATTCAAAGCCCGCTCGACGTCCTCGCGGTGGCGCAAGATATTCGCGCTCAGATATTCCAGCACGAAGACAGCGCTGCCGCCGAGCAGAAGCCCCAACAAGGCCCCCGCCGCCACGTTGAAGGCAGTGTTCGGGCGGAATAGACTGATGGCAGGCTGATCGATAAGCTCAGCGTTGATGCGATCCTCAAGGCGGATTGGCGCGTTGGATTGGTTGCGCCATTGTACAAATTGCTCGCCATAGGTGCGCGCTATACGGCCTGCCGTCTGGATATCGGGCATGTCCACGTCAATGTTGATGAGCAAGGTATCCAAATTGGTGGAAACAGTGACCATACTGCGCAGCTGGGCCGGCGTCAGGTCGAGGTTGAGGGCGCGGATCACGTCGTCAGCACGCTCATCGGCGTCGAGGCGCGTCGCCCAGCTGCTCATCAGCTGTTTTAGAGTCTGCGCTAAGCCGAAATCGTTGCGGGCAGGCTGGATCAGGATTTTTTGCGTGGCGCGGTAGATTGGCGTCTGCAGGCGGCTGAACAGGAAAGCGCTGCCCGCCGTGATCGCCACTGCTAGGGCGATCAGCCAGCCGCGCCGCGCCAAAATATGTACATAGTCGGAAAGTTGCATTGCTTACCTCTCAGAATCGGCGCGATTATAACAGAGCTGGAGCATTCTGCCAGCCGAATACCTACCCTTGTCCGTCGGTTTGGGCTATACTCTGCCTTAATTTTGAGAGAGCACAACTGACTTCACGAAAGGGCCTAAGGCTGTGAGCAAGGCTAGCAAATCAAAGGGCGTGCGCGCCGGATTCACCGAATATGATCAGCGCGTTGGCAAGGCGTGGAGCTTGCACATTCATGGGCAATCTGAGGCAGCTATCGCCGAGTTTGAGCGGCTGGTAGACGAGTGGCGCGATCACATCGACGCCAACTACGGCCTGGCGCTTGCCTACAAGGGTGCCGGGCGCCACGACCAAGCCCGTGCACAGTTCCAAAAGGTGCGCGAGTACATCCAGGCGGAGCAGACCAAGCAGGTAGGCGAAGACACCTCGCGCTTTCAGATGCTGCTGCGCATGGTGGAACAGCACCTTGCCACGCTAAACTGAATCATGCACAAGCGCGAGCGATTGGAACGTGCTATCAGCGGCGAACTGCCTGATCGCGTCCCTGTGGCGCTCTGGCGGCATTTCCCCGTCGACGATCAGCGCCCACCCGACTTCGTCGAGTCGGCGCTGAACTTCCAGCGCCAATACGACTGGGACTTCATCAAAGTGACGCCCGCCAGCAGCTACTGCCTGATCGACTACGGCGCACAGGATGAGTGGGTTGGCTCGCTGGAGGGTACCAATCGCTACATACGGCGAGTCGTCAAGCGCTCCGCCGATTGGCTGGAGTTACGCCCGCTCGATCCAACGCGTGGAGCGCTTTCCACGCAGGTGACCACGCTCCGTCTGCTCAAAGAGGCGCTCAAAGGCGCTGAGACGCCCTACCTGATGACGATCTACAGCCCGTTGGCACAGGCGAAGAATCTAGCCGGTTTGGAAACGCTGATCCTGCACCTGCGCAGCGCGCCCGAGCGCCTACACACAGGGCTGAACACGCTAACCGAGAGCACGCTGCGGTTGATCGAGGCGCTGCGGCACACCAAGCCGAGCGGCGTCTTCTACGCGGCGCAGCTGGCCGATTACGCCCACTTGAGCCCGGCAGAGTACCGCGAGTTCGGAGTGCCCTACGATCTGCGCATCCTTGAGGCGCTGCCAAATGAGTGGTGGCTGAACATCTTGCACATTCACGGCGATGCGCCCATCCTAGACCTGTTCACAGATTATCCCGTGCAGGTCGTCAACTGGCATGACCGCAGCAGTAACACCAGCCTCGCTGATGGTAAGCTGAAGTTTCGTGGGGCGGTATGTGGCGGCATTGGGCAGTGGAGTCCGTTGCACAACGGCACGCCGACTGAAATACGGGCAATGGCGCGCGAGGCGATCGAGCAGACGACCGGGCGGCGCTTTATCCTATCGACGGGCTGCGTCATGCCGATCACGACGCCGCTGGCCAACATTCGGGCTGTGCGCCAGGCCGTTGAAGTCAAGTAGGGAGCTATGCCGATTCGTGTGATTGCTGGCATTGCCAAAGGGCGCAAGCTGAAGCCTGTGCCAGGTGATGGCACGCGCCCGATCATGGATCGCGTCAAAGAGGCGCTCTTCAGCATTCTGGGCGAACGGGTGCTGGAGGCTAACTTCCTTGATCTCTACGCTGGCACGGGCAGCGTTGGGATTGAGGCGCTCAGTCGAGGGGCGGCGCATGTCACATTTGTGGATAACGCCAAACTTGCCATTCAGACCATCAAAGCGAATTTGTTGCACGTTGGCTTGGATAGCTTCGCCGATGTGCTGCGTGCTGACGTGCGTGACTATCTGCGCGCTGCCCCGCGTGACTGCTTCGAGCTGATCTACATTGCACCGCCGCAATATCGCGGTCTATGGCTGGAGACCTTGACGCTGCTCGACGAGAATATAGAGCATCTATGCCTGGATGGGTGGGCGATTGTGCAGATCGATCCGCAGGAAAAGCAGGCTGTGACCTTACAAAACCTGCGCGCAGTGGATGAGCGGAAATATGGCAACACGCTGCTCTGGTTCTTCGAGCGCCCGAGCACGTAGGTGATTTTCAAGGAGCTATAAGCAAGATGCCTGAACCAACGCCTGAGACTCTCGCCGTGTTTGAGCAGGCAGTCAGGGCGCTGCTGAGCGCCTTTGACGTGGATCAGCCACCTGTGCCGCTCGAGCTGATCTTGCAGCGTCCGCGCCCGAATATGTGGCGCCAAGTCAACCTGAGCGAACTCTCGCTCTCGTTTATCGACACGCAACAGCCTTTCGGCCCACGTATGTCTGTTGCGCGGCTGCTGGCGCGGCACATATGCCGCTGTCCGTGGGGCGTTGAGCACGGCCTAGCAGCCTACGCCGAAGACCAAGAAGCCGTGCACGCCCTAGCGCGCGCTATCGTGATGCCGCGCGCCATGCTGGAGGAGATGCCCCCCGCACAACGTACGTTATCTGCCATCAGCGCGCGCTTTGAGATGCCCGAACGCGACGTCTGCCTGCGTCTGGCTGAGTTGGGCCTGACCACCTAAAGCTGCGTGCTAGGCGCCCGCTTGCAAGGTGGCTGTGAAGAGTACCCATCCGATCAGCAGTAGGATAACAGCCAAGCCCGCCGCCAGATATTGTGGTGGGATGCGCCAGCCTTTGCGCTCGGGCGGCACCTCACCGAACTTCGCGACTAGCTCTTTGGCGAAGGTGCGCACATCTTTGTGGCGGCGCGTGGGCGATTTATCGATCGCCTGCGTGACGATCATGTTGATATCGCCGCTGAGATCAGTGCGATCGAGTGGTGGGATAGGCATCAAACGCACTTCTTGGCGCACATCTTCAGGGCGGCGCAGGCGGTAGATGTACGGCGGGCGCCCCTTGAGCATCTCATAGAGCAGCACGCCCAACCCATAGACGTCGGTCTGCGCGCCGTATTGCCCTTTTTCGCGGTCGATCAGCAGCTCGGGCGCGATGTAGGCTGCCATGCTGTAGCGCTCTAGTTCATCAAAGTCAATGGCGCTGGGCGGCACGGCAAGGCTTAAATCCATCAGCAGTGGGCGCGGAATGCCGTCACGATCATAGCGGATCATGATCGTATCCGGGCTGATGTTCAGCACCAGGTGCTGCGCCTATGGCCTGCAGGTGGCAACCAGCATGGTCCGCAGCGGCGCGGCGCGCA
>JBDNDQ010000097.1:0-8028 GCA_046719055.1 Aggregatilineales bacterium
ATCGGCTGCTATCGAGCTGACTAACAAAGGCGTGACCATTTGCAACCAACGCATGGGGAACTAACCATGTATCTGCGTACGCCGAAGCGCTACACAGCCAAAGGCAAGCGCCGTTATCTGTTCAATCTGCGTTGGGTGTGGTTGTACATCCTGTTCCCAATCCTGCTGATCCCGCTGCTGCTGATCTGGAACCAGCGCGAGCTAGTTAGCCAGTATGTGGGCGATTGGGCCAGTCGCAACATCAAAATCGACTTGAACCCGCCTACTCCCACGCCGACCGTGCCAGCCGCCGACCTGCGCGTGCGCTACATCAGCTACATGCAGGCGGGCAACATCAACAATGCTATCACAGCGCTGTGGAGCTTGGGCAACTTAGCGCCAAACGATGCGCAGCTGTTTGCCACGCTTGCCCGCCTGATCGCTCTGCGCGGCGATCCTGACGATAAGGCGCGCCACGCCGAGATTCTGCGTGCAGCCACCGCTGCACTCAACGCCGACCCCGAGTCGCCCGAGGGCTGGATCATGAGCGGCTTGGCGCACAACAGCAGCGGCAACCCGCAGCTGGCGCTGCCCTATCTGTTGCGCGCCCGCGATCTTGAGCCGCGCAATCCGATGCTGCTTGCCGTCCTAGCCGACACCTACGACGATCTCGATCGCCCCGATGAAGCTGCTCGCTACGCTGAACAGGCTATCGAGGCAGCAAAGGCGAGCAGTCCGATTGATGTCACGGCGCTTGCTTACGCGCACGTCATTCAGGGCAACGTGCTGAGCCGCACTAGCGGCGCTGAAGCCATCCGTGCCTATGAAGAGGCCTGGCGCGTAGCGCAAAGCGATCCGACGGCCCCGCGTGGCTACATCGCCCAATGGATCGCCGGCTACTACCTCAATCGCGCCGATTCAGATAGGGCGATTCGCATCCTGCAAGAGGCGTTCGATCGCGATAAGGACGATCCGATCAATCCCTACCTACTCGGGCGCATCTACTTGAACCGTGGCGACCCGAATCAGGCGCGCACTTACCTCGAGCGCTGCCGCGATATTGATCCCAAGCAGGTGAAGTGCCTGCGTTGGCTTGGCACGGTGCTGTATCGGGCGCAGAACTACCAACGGGCTGCTGAAGTCGCCCTGCAAGCGATCGAGCACGGTTCTCAAGACCCAGCGGCCTATCTCGTGGCAGGCTTGTCGCTCAGCCTGCTCAACCGCTGCAGCGATGCCTTACCGCTGCTGCGGGAGGGCATGCGCCTCGATGCCAATGGCGCCCTTGCCTCGCAGTTTCAGGATGGTCTGCGCCAGTGCGGCGGTGGGATACCGGCAGCGCCACCCATCGCTACTCAGCCCGGCGGCTGAGCGAATGAGGAGATATCAATGTCACGTTTCCGTTCTCTAGGGCTTGCCGCCTTGCTGGTCGTCATGCTGAGTGCTCTACCGTGGCGTAGTGCTGCACAGTCTACCCTGAGCATCGGCACGCTGGAGCCGTTGACTAACCTCGATCCTGCCGATGCGGGCTCGTATTTTGAGTGGGAAGTCCTGACGCACCTTTACACAGGCCTGACTCGCCAGGCAGCCGGCAGCCTGACCTACGAACTTGCCCTCGCCGAAGCACACCAGGCAAGCGCTGACGCCATAACGCACACCTTTCGCATCCGCGCTGAGGCCGCCTTTAACGACGGAACGCCTATTACGGCTCAGACCTTTGCCGATTCGATCAACCGCGTCTTGCGCTTGCGCGGGCGCGCCGCTGAGATAGTTGCGCCGTATGTGCAAAGCGCCACTGTCGACGAGACGGGCGCGCTACAAATTGAGCTCACCAGAGCGCTGCCGCTCAGTTTTGTGCGCCAATTGGTGGCGCTGCCGCCTTTTTTCCCGCTCCACCCGCAGAGCTTCCCGACTGACCGCCTGAATCGGCGCCCTGAACTGAGTGCACTGCGCACGAATGGCATCTACCGCTTGAGCGCCTACAGTTTTGATGAATACCGCCTAGTAGCTGATGAGACGTGGCGCGGAGCGCCGCCGCAAACTTCGACTATCGTCCTACGACGCTATCAGAGCTCGGCGGCTCTGCGTGAGGCGCTCAAGCGCGGCGAGGTGCAGCTAGCCTGGCGCAGCTTGGCAGGCGCCGATGGGCTAGACGCGCAGCAGACTGCCTCTGTGCGGGAGTACACCGCGCCCAGTTTGCAGTGCTTCTACCTGATCGTCGGGCAGCGCCGCGAGCCGTTCAACGCGCCTCAGGCGCGCCGAGTCTTGATGCTCAGTCTGAGCCGTGCTCGCGCCGTGAGCGATGGTCTGAGGGGCTATGGCGTGCCGCTGCATACCTTCACGCCGTTCAGCGCAGTTGAGTCGCCCCGCTACCCCGACTTCGACCTTGAAGCTTTGCGCAGTGCGCTGAGCGAGGGCAGCTATTCGCGCTTCAGGCAGGTCGTCAGCGAGCTACAGACGGCTCGCCTGCTCTATGGTGACTCCGTCCTGCGGGCAGCAGCGCGTCTATTCAGCGAGATCAGCACTGTGGATGCCGTGCGCTTCAGCGTGCAAGATATTGAGACGCGGGCGTTCTTCGATCAGATCGATCGGCGCGCCTTTCGCCTGATCCTGATTGGCTGGTCACCCTTAGTGCCGCATCCGCATGCCTACTTTGAGCCGCTGCTGACGGGCGAACTGGCCATTGGCGCTGAGTACGACGTGCAAGAAGCCTCTGAGCTGCTGCTGAACGCCGCCCTGACCGATTCCTACGCAGCCTTAGAACACCTCGCCGTGCGGGATCTCGTCGCCATCCCGCTCTGGCAGAGCGTCCAAGTGCTGTATGCAGCAGAGTCTGTTAGCGGTGTGCTGATCGAGCCGAACTTTCTGCTGCGCTACGATCGGCTACGGCTGGGCTAGCGACTCGGCTTTAGCGCGCAGTTCGTTGGCGCTCATGCCGCCGCTCACCACGTCACGGATTGCCCCACTAGGGGCAATGAAGAAGGTGCTAGGCAGCGCCCGCACCCGAAAGACGCGCAGCCAGTAGTCATCTGCATCGGTGAGGTTCAGAAAGGTAACGCCGTGCGCTGCCGCAAACGCTGCTGCTCGCTGAGGCGGCTCACCGACGTTTACGCCGACCACGCGGAAGCCCGCCTCGTGCAGGGCTTGTAGGGCAGGCAACTCATCGCGGCAGGGCGGGCACCAACTTGCCCAGAAGTTGATGATCACCGCCTCCCCGCGCCACGCTGCGAGCGAGAAAGATGCACCATCCAGCGTCTTGCCCGCAAGGATCGGCGCGCCCGCTTGCCACAAGCCGAGCAGATGGTTCGCCTCAGGCAGGCCCGCTGCCCCGATCAGTGCAAAGGCGGTCAGTGTCAGCAGCGCTGCCAGGCTTAGGCGCGCTACTCGCCCGAGAGCCATGCTTGCACATCCGCCTCAAAGCTGGCAAAGTTGACCGCACCGTAGAGCCGCTTGAGGATCACGCCATTGCGCCCGATGATGTATGTCGTGGGCAGGCCTTGCACGCCAAACTGGCGCCCAATTCGGTTATCGGCATCCGTGCCCAGCGGAAAGCGCAGATCAAGCTCGGCTGCGAATTGGCGCGCCGCCTGCGGATTGACCTCAATTGTGTTCACGGCCAGCAGTGCTAGGTCAGGATACTTCTCGCTGAGAGTCTGGAAGAAGGGCATTTCATCACGGCAGGGCGCGCAATAGCTGGCCCAGAAGTTCAGGATCAAGACTTTGCCCTCGAAGCTGCGCAGATCGACCGTCGTGCCGTCGAAGAGCGTGACCGTGAAATTGGGCGCCTTCAGGCCAACCTCGATGCCAACTGCGCGATCAGTGAGCGCCTCAGGCGGGCTTTGCGTTGGCCGCAGCGAGGCTTCGGGCGCGCTTGGAGTCGGTAGGGCACCTGAAGCCGGCTGCTCAAGCGCTTTTTGGCGCAAAAAGGCACCATGTCCAGCGCCCATGCAGGCGCTGTGCTCACTCCAGGCGATCTCGCCCCGAAAAGCGCTGACCGTGCACTCCTGCAAGTTGTAAGTGAAGTCAGCGATGCTGCCGCCCACATTGGCAAGGCGGGCTAGCTCTCCAGAGAGCAGCAAGTAGCCCACCACAATCAGGAAGATGCCGCTGACTGCCTCGATCAAGCGCATGTGCTTCTGCAGGCGCCTCATCAAGCCGCGCGTCTGATCGATAGCCACAGCGGCGACTAGGAAAGGCACGCCCAAGCCCAGCGAATAGACCAGCAGCATCCCTGCCGCTGCCCACCACTCACTTGCTGTGCTCGCCGAGATGGAGACAGTCAGGATTGAGCCGAGAATCGGGCCGATGCACGGCGACCAGCCCGCTGCAAAAACCATCCCCATCAGCGCTGAGCCCAGCAAGCCATACGGATTGCGCGGATCGATTTGCCGACGCGTATCAGCGTACAGCCAGCCCAACAAGCGCTCAAAGAGGCGCCTCAGCGCCGCGCCAGCCTTGCCTAAGCCTGCCCAGTTCACAGCATACACCAAGCGGCGCAGCGCCCAACCCGTGACGCCCATCACATGCAAGCCGAAAAAGATCACAAGCAGGCCGCCCACCTGCGAGAGGATTGTTTGCAAGTCGCGGGCGCCGCCACCGACCACTGCCGCCGCCTCTTGCCCAACGATCAGGCGGAAGCCGCCACTGACCAGCATCCCCAACCCGGCGAAGATCAGCGTGAAGCCGGCCACAAAGGCGACTCCGTGCAGAAAGACGATCAGTCGATTGGCCCGGCTCAGGCTGAGCGCCGCGTTAGCCTGCCCGACCTCTAGGGCAGCTTGCCCGCTAGCACGCGCCGTCAGGTAGCCGATGTAGGCGGGGATGAGCGGCAGAACGCACGGCGAGATGAATGAGAGTAAGCCCGCGATGAAGGCAATTCCAATTGAGATATCTGAGAGCATGATAAACGTCAGCCTGTCAGCTATCCGCCTTGCGAGGCGGCCATTGTCACTGATTCACCGAGCACTTGAGCACTTAAATTCTTTCACTACTGCCAAACATAGCGCGTTTGGCGGGCTTAGGCAAGCTTAAACTGTGGTACAATCCTTGACAGTTTTTGCGTAGACAGGGAAAGTCATGAAGCCACGCTCATTCGCAGCTGTTGGGCTGTTATTTTTGCTCAGTCTGAGCGCGCTCGCGCCGGTTGGCGCACAAGACGTGCCGACTCCAACGCCGTTCACGCTTCCGTTCGGCCCAGTCGTTGATCCGGCCACCCCAACGTTGACGCCGCAAACAGTCTTCATCACAGCCACGCCCCAGCCAACGCCTACGCCCATCGCCTCGCCCACGCCGACCATCCCGCCCCTGCCAACCCTGAGCCGCGATCTGATGGGCATTCAAGCCTACGCCAACGTCGAGATCGACGCGTGGCAGCTCTTGGTGGATCGGGTCCAGTTTATGGGCTTGGGCTGGATTAAGACGCAGGTCAACTGGAGTGAGATGGAGCCTGAGCCTGGCGTCTTCACACAGGTCTTCTCTGTGGTGCGCGATAACTTGATTTATGCGGGCAGGCGCGGCTTCAAAATTATGATCAGCATTGTGAACGCGCCTGATTGGGCACGTCCACCTGAGGCGCGTGGCAAACTGGAAGGCCCCCCCAGCGATCCGAACCAATATGCTGCTTTCATCGGCACCTTGCTCGATAACTGGGGGACGAGCTACATCCATGCGATTGAGATCTGGAACGAGCCGAACTTAATCCGCGAATGGACGGGCGCCCCTAAAGGCGGCGCAGTCTACAAGCGCTACTTTGATGCAGCTTATCGAGCGATTCGGGCTCGCTCTAGCGAGATCGTGGTGCTAACGGCAGGCCCAGCGCCCGCCGGCGATACGCCTGATGGCTCAGTGGACGACCGGCGCTGGCTGCGCGAGCTCTACAGCGCTGGCCTACCGATTGACGACCCGAATTTCGGCGTCGGGATTCATCCGTATGGCTGGGCAAATCCGCCGGATGCGCGCTGCTGTGCGAATCCTTCGCAAGGCTGGGATGATCAGCGCTTTTTCTTCTTCTTGGATAACATCGAAGATTACCGCAGCATCATGCTGGAGTTCGGGCATGTGAATGGCAAGCTGTGGGCAACTGAGTTCGGCTGGGCAAGCTTCGAGAACTTGCGCTACCGCGATCACGTGGCCGGGCCGCCCGCCATCCCGCCCAGCGAGCCAGGTCTGGGTTGGATGGGCCGGCTGAGCGAGCAGCAGCAAGCCCAGTACATCTTGCGCGCCTTCGAGCTGGCCCAAAGCGAGCCGCTCGCCTCGTTCATGGGCCCGATGATCCTATGGAACCTGAACTTCGCCGCGTTAGAGGGCTACGTCAACGACGGCACTCCAAGTTTGCCAGAGGCGGGCTTTAGTGCCCTGAACAGCGATTGGGCGCCCCGCTTGATCTATCGCTATCTCGAGCAGTCGGGGCGCCGCTAAATGGGCGGCAAAGGGCGCAGCTGCCTCTAGCCCTGCCCGTCAGAGTTGGCTATAATGACGGGCACAAACTTTGGGAATGGGAACTAAGCGCGTGTCGACTCAACAGGGGCTATCTCAATATTTCATCTGGACGCTGGGCTGCCAAATGAACACGGCAGACTCGCAGCGGCTGGCTAGCGAATTGGAGAAACTCGGTCTGCGCGCCGCAGAAACGCCGCAAGAGGCGGATGTGCTGGTGGTGAATACGTGCGTGGTGCGGCAAGGCGCCGAAGAGAAAGGCATTCAGCGCCTGCATGCCCTGCACAAGATCAAGCGTCAGCAGCCCGAGAAGGTGATCGGCGTAATGGGCTGCATGGTCGGCGTGCGCGATCCACTGCCGTTGCGCAAGCGCTTCCCCTTTGTGGATGTCTTCATGGCGCCCTCGGATCCGCAGCCGATGGTGACGTTCCTGCGAGAGCGCGGCATAGAAGATGCACGTGCTATCGAGGCTGAGGCGCGCGCCCTGCAAGACGCCCTGCAAGATGAGCTTCTGCTCCTACCCGCTCATGAACGCGGCAACTTGGTCTCGGCGCATGTGCCTGTGGTCTACGGCTGCTCGCACGCCTGTTCGTTTTGCATCATCCCGTTTCGGCGCGGCGTGGAGCGCAGCCGCAGCGTCGGCGAAATTGTGGCGGAGGTGCGCAGCCTAGCGCGCCAAGGCGTCAAGGAAGTCACCCTGCTCGGGCAGATTGTCGATCGCTACGGTAAAGATATCCCTGACGGGCCCGATCTCGCCGATTTACTGCGGATTGTGCATCAAGTCGGCACGGATGAAGGCCTCTTGCGCATCCGCTTCCTGACTAGCCATCCCAACTGGATGACTGATAAATTGTTAGACACTGTCGCCGAGCTACCAGCGGTCATGCCGCACATTGAGGTGCCCGTCCAAGCTGGCGACGACGAGATCCTGCGCCGTATGAAGCGCGGCTACACGCAGGCGGACTATCGTGCCTTGATCGAGCGCATTCGAGCGCGCATTCCAGAGGTGGCGATCAACACCGATATCATCGTCGGCTTCCCCTCAGAGACTGAGGCGCAGTTCATGCAGACCTATCAACTCCTGGAGGACTTGCGGCTCGACAAAGTGCACATCGCCAAGTACAGCCCCCGCCCTCAGACGCTGAGCGAGCGCACCATGCCCGACGACGTGCCCGAAGCGGAGAAGGAGCGTCGTCGGCAGCTGCTGGATGAGCAACATGCGCGCATCAGCGCTGAGCGCAATGCAGTGTGGCTCGGCAAGCGCGTAGAGGTGCTGGTCGAGGCGAAGCAAGGCGATAAATGGCGCGGGCGCACGCCTCAGAACAAGTTGGTCTTCTTCAGCGATGAGCGAGATCGGCTTGGGCAAGTGCTGGAGGTCGAGATCACGTGGACAGGCGCCTGGTCGATGCAGGGACGCCTGCCGGGCGCAGCCGCCCTACCCGATCCGCTCGATCCGCTGCATGTTGAGGTGGTCGGCTGATGCAGCGCGCGCTTGTAGCTCGAAATGCGCCCCGTATTTTGATCATTGTGCCAGGCGGCCTCAGTTACTTCTACGATGAGACGGGGACACGCCTGGCGGCTGCTCTTCGCAATTTGGGCTGCCACGTAGATATTCGC
>JBDNDQ010000098.1:0-7407 GCA_046719055.1 Aggregatilineales bacterium
CGCCTCATTCAGCAGGTTGCAACCCTATTCGACCCGTTGAGGGTACTGAAACCAGCAGAAAGACGACATTGCGATAGAAATAGCGATGTTGCAACCCTATTCGACCCGTTGAGGGTACTGAAACGCTACATGCGCCAGCGGCTGCCAGAGGACATCATCGCGTTGCAACCCTATTCGACCCGTTGAGGGTACTGAAACGCACGGGCTGTGCTTCGGTAGCTGCTGGCGCTTCGGTTGCAACCCTATTCGACCCGTTGAGGGTACTGAAACTAGAGCATCCTCGATTTGGCTATCGAATTCACTCTCGTTGCAACCCTATTCGACCCGTTGAGGGTACTGAAACAGCTGCTCGGGCGCGGCAAGCCTGAAGACGTTCAGGTTGCAACCCTATTCGACCCGTTGAGGGTACTGAAACGTTGAGGGTGGTGAAACAAACAAGCGAAGGAAGATGAAAAAGCGCGGATAGCCTGCTGCTGGCGCGCCGAGAGCTGGATGAACGGCCGACGCGCCCTGACAAACTGAACAGCCGCTTCAACGCTCAGGCCCCGTGCGATCAGGTAGCAGATCACCAACGCTGGCGCCCGGCCAAGCCCGCCAGCGCAGTGCACATATACCCCCCGCCCCGCACTGATCTGCTCGTGGATGAAGGCGACGCCTTGCTGCAGCTGCTCAAGTGTCGGCGGTGTGCCATCCATGGTTGGCAGCCACAAATAGTGAGGCGCCTGAATGCCGCTCTGCCGATCGTCCCACTCTACCCGCAGATTCACCAACGCGCTGACCGACCACGCCTGTAATTTCGCCCAGCCTGCCGCGTTGATCTGCCCGCCCAACCACAGCCGATCGGTCAGGCGCATCAGACGGCGAATCGGCGGCAGCCGCCCGTGATCGCCCAAGCGCGAGAGGGCATACCACAAGCCGACCATCGGCTTGGAGAGTGCCCAAGCGGGCAAGGGCGCCGCCGCCTCAGCCAAGATGTCCAGCTCAGCCATTTTCTCGCGCACGGATGTTGCAACCCTATTCGACCCGTTGAGGGTGCTGAAACAAACAAAGTTCAGAACTTTTTGCTCGCCTTTAAGCCGCCCACTGCCGCCTGGGCGATCAAGCCTGTCTTGTGGTCGTAGATGGTGCGCGCCTTCTCCTTGTAGCTCTCCAGCGCCAGGCCGATGAGCTCATCGACGACTTGGCTGGGCGTCATACCCTCTGCCTGCCACAGATAGAAAGCCAGCGAGCCAGGCATGGTGTTGATCTCGTTCACGTACGGCTGCTCGCCTTTGAGTAGGAAGTCCACACGGGCTGTGCCGCGCCCGCCGATGGCCTTGAAAGCTTGCACGGCCAGCGCACGGATGTGCTCGGTGAGCGGCGCAGGCAGCGGCGCAGGGATCTTGCGCTCGGCGCCCTTCATGCCTTTTGTGGCGCCGCCGCGCAGGTATTTTTCTTCATAGGTCAGGAATTCCTCAAAGCTGATCGGCTGCTCCAGCTGCGAAGCGCGCACTGCTGCATTGCCGAGCAGGGCGCAGTTGACTTCGATGGCGCCTTCGAGCGCCTTCTCGACGATCACAGCGCGATCCAAGCCAAAGGCGATATCCAGTGCAGTGGCAGCTGCCTTCGCATCGGCGGGGCGGCTGATGCCAATCGACGAGCCGAGCGTGTTCGGCTTGACGAAGAGCGGATAGCCAATCCCTTCAAGGCGCTCTAGCACGGCGGCGCGCTGGCTTTGCCACTCAGCACGCTGAATCAGGATGCCCTCAACGATCGGCAGGCCGTGAGCGCTCAGAAGGGCTTTGGTCATCGCCTTATCGTTGGCGAGGGCGGAGGCCAGCACGCCACAGCCCACATACGGGATGTCAGCTAGCTCCAAGAGACCCTGCAAGGTGCCGTCCTCGCCGTGTGAGCCGTGCACAGCCGGGAAGGCTACGTCGAGGCGTTTGAGCGCGTTGCGGGCTAGATAGCCAGCCAGCGGCGGCGTGATCATGCCGTGATGAGCGGGCATCGGCGAGATCAGCGTCTCGCGCACACCGATCAGCTCCTCGATCTTCTCGATCTGGAAGGTCTTGATATCGCTGAGGCTGGGGCCGGTCAGCCAGGCGCCCGAGCGCGTGATGTAGATCGGGATGACCTCGTACTTGGCGGGCTCAAGGGCGTGCATAATCTGCTGCGCCGTGACAATGGAAACGTCGTGTTCCACTGATCGGCCCCCGAAGATCACGCCGACGGTCAGTTTTCGGTTCGGAATGCTCGTCATGCGCTGAAAGTCCTTATTTGTGGTACATCATGCTGCATAAACATCGGGCAGGTCGGTCAGCAGAAGCAGCGTATCGCCTGCCGCTAAAATGCCGCGATAGTAGGCGGCAGCTTCCTCAAGGTTCGCCACTTCGCGCAAGCGTTCTGGCGGGAAGCCTGCTTCGAGCGCGCCTTGGCGCACGGCAGGCGTCTGGGGCGATGTGATCAAGATGATATCGGTTGCTGTGGCAGCCATATGGGCGCCTAGCGCACGGTTTGCCGCCTCTGACTGCGCGCCCAGCTCGAACATGCCCGAAGAGACCACAATACGCCGCGCACTGTGCCTGTGCAGCGCCAGCACGTCTAGCGCCGCCCGCGTGCCAACGGGATTGGCGCTGTAGGCGTCGTCAATGATCACGGCGCCATTAGGCAGCTGGTGGCGCACTAGACGGTGTTCGGCCGGCTGCAAGGTTGCCACGCGCGGCGCGATTTCCTCTAGCGACATGCCCAGCTGCGCAGCGATGGCTATTGCCATCAGCGCGTTGGTCACGTTCGTCTCGCCGTAGAGCGGCATGAACATCTGGCAGGCAGCCCCATTCGCATTGTTGCGGACGGTGAAAGTAGTGCCCTCAGGCCCGAAATGCACATCGAGCGCCTCGAAATGGGCTCCCTGCAGGCCCTTCTGCGAGATGATAACGCGCGTATGTGGATAGCCGCGCTCAGCCATCGCCAAGACATGCCGATCATCGCCGTTGAAGAAGCCAATTCCATCGGGCGGCAGCGCCTGGATGACCTCGTACTGCGCCTTGATGATATTCTCCATGCTGCCCAGCCGCTCAAGGTGCATCGGGCCTACGCTCATCACGGCGCCCAGCCTTGGCGCCACTAAGCGGCAGATCGCGGCGTTCTCGCCTACAAAGTAGGCATCCGCCTCAGCGATGAAGTAGTCGTAGTGCGGATCGCGGGCGAATTCATCGTTCACCACGCGGCTGATGCCCATCAGCGTGTTGTAGCTCTTGGGCGTCATGTAGGCGCGGAAGCGTCCATTGAGGATGTGATGCAGATAGTGTTTGGTGCTGGTCTTGCCGTAGCTGCCCGTGATGGCGATGACGGTCGCGCTGGAGTCGCGCAGCGTGCGCGCGGCTTTGCGCATAAAGTAGCGGCGGCGCGACTCCTCATACGGGAACATCAGTGCGTTGGCTAGAGGCAGGCTCAACGGTGCAAGCAAGAGCGGGAACATCCCGCTCAGGGCGCTGCCGATCGCCAGGTTGTGCACAGCGCCGCTCAAGCCGCCGGCGATCAGCCCAACATGATAGTAAACCGGCACAACCGCGCCGAGTAGCAGTGCAGTCACCAGCAGGCGCACGGCGCGCAGCGTAGGCTTGAAGGGCTGCTTGACTTGCGGATCGCGGGGCAGGCGCAACCAGAGCACCAGCGCGCCAATCAGGGCTACGCCGAAGAATAGGGGCGCTATCTCGCCGGGATTAGCGCTGAAGATATCGCTGGGCAAGAGGGCGAGCAAGCCAATCAGCAGCAGTGCGCCGTTCAGCGCAGTGAAACGCCGCTCGCGCTTTGTGCGCGCACACCAGCGCCAAAAGCGCAGGCTCTCGTAACCCTCCAGCTGAAAATAGCGCGCTAGATAGTAAATTCGCCGCCCTATCAGCGCCAACCAGGCGAGGGCGCTCAATAAACTCAGGGTTGAGATCAGCCCTGCGTGCTGCATGGCGCCTCGCTGCTCTTGAAGAAGGTCTCGACGATGCGCACAAAGTCGGGCAGGCGCTCTTGGTAGGCGAAATGCCCTGCCCCCTGAAAAATGACCAAGCCTGCGTCAGGGATGGTCTGCTCCAGCTTGCGCGCCTGCCACAGCGGCGTGCTCTGATCCTGATCGCCCCAAATCAGCAGGGTCGGGGCGGCGATACGCGCAGCGTAGGGCAGCAAATCTTCCTTCACCACACGCCGAAAGGTCGGCTCTAGTGCCCCAGCCGACTTCAGGTCATCCGAGCCGATAGCAGCGCGCGCTAAACTCCGTATAGGCTGCTGCAGCGCACGCAAGATGGGCAGCTTGAAGATCAGCTTACCCGCCTTGATCAGCCCATCGCGCAGACCGGGCGGGCCGAGCACGCCAGCGCTGCTCGTCAGCACGATTTTCTCAACGCGATTGGGGAATTCCGCGCCGATCACAATACTCAGTCTGCCGCCGAAGGAATGCCCAATCAGGTGGACGCGCTCTAGCGCTGCAAAATCGAGGTAACCAATAACCCAGCGCGCATATTCGGCGGCTCCCCACGCCTCAGGCGGCAACTGTCCGCGCCCAAAGCCCGCTAGGTCAAGCGTATGCGTCTGGAAGCCGCGTGCGCTCAGCGCTGCAGCTAGACCCTGCATGCTCTCGATTCGACCGCCCCAACCATGCAACAGCAGCACAGGCGGCGCACCTGCCTGGCCCAAGACCTGGCGCGCGGTCTGCAGCCCTGCCAGCTGAACAGCCTCAACCGTCATGCGCTGCTCACTCTCCGCGCCGTATGCACGCGCCAAGCGCCACTAGCTTGTCCAACACGTGATCGAAGGTGCGCTCGAACGCCTCAGCTGTGTCGATCACGCTCTCGCCCTCAGCGCACAGCGCCGCGCCCAGCAGTGCCAAGCCAACCCGTACATCAGGATTATCCAAATACTCCCCCTGCAGCGGCGTTGGGCCGATCACAATAGCGCGGTGCGGATCGCACAGCACGATTTGGGCGCCCATGCTGTTGAGCTTATCCACAAAAAGCAGGCGGTTCGGAAAGAGCTTCTCGTGGATCAGCGTGGTGCCCTGCGCCTGCGTAGCAACGACCGTCGCCATCGCGATCAGATCGCTTGGGAAGCCATACCAGGGCGCCGACTCGACCGAGACGTCTACATCTTCCTCGCGGGCGCTCGGCATGAAGCGCTCGTGGCGCGGCACATGCACGGCATCGTCATCCAGCTCTAAATGGAGGCCCAGCCGCTCATAGACCTTTGCAATCAAGCGCAAGTCGCGACCGCGCGCGCCCTCGATGCTCAGACGGCTGCCCGTCAGCGCTGCGATGGCTGCAACGCTGCCGACCTCAATGTGATCAGGCGCGATGGTGAGCGCAGCGGGTGCGCAGGTGTACTCAGCGCCGCTGTGCCCATGAATCGTCACCACATTTGAGCCAGCGCCCTCGATCTGCACGCCGAATTGCCCTAACAACGTCAGCAAGTCCACAACGTGCGGCTCGCTGGCGGCGTTGTAGATCACTGTGCGCCCACCCAGCGCAGCCGCCAACATCGCCACGATTGCTGTCGCCGTGACGCTCATCTGAGTCAGCACGATCTCTCTCGTGCGCCAAGCTGCTGCGCTGATATCAACGGTCGTCCCGCTGATGCGCACATCCATGCCCAAATCGCGCAGCGCCGTCAGATGCGGATGCAAGCGGCTGACGGCGTAATCTAGCTCCAGGCGCGCCTGCCGACGGCGAGCTAGGATCGGCGCAGCGAATAAGAGCGCCGCGCCGAGCGCGATGCTGTACTCACGCTTAATCGTCCGCCCCACTACATGCGGCGTATGAAGCGTCACAGTGCCATAAGGCTCGCTCTGCGTCACAGAGGCGCCCAGCGCCGCCGCGATCTCCAGCATCACGCCGGCGCCCACCGTGCTGGGCATGTTGCGCAAGGTGACGGGCGCATCGCTCAGCAGAGAGGCTGCTATCGCGGCGATGGCAGCGTTGCTGTTTCCGCTGGCGAGATATGTGCCGCGCAGAGGCTGCCGCCCTTCAATTCGAATACGCACGTGTTACTCACACCTTCTGTTAAGGTGAGTCTTGAACGCCAAACAGGGCGCCATTATACCGAATCGGGCGCTGGCGCGGTAGCCTAGCGCCCGAACAGCGCCGCCAAGCGCTCGCGCCACGTCGTGGCGTAGTAGACGTTGATGAAGCGCCGCAGCAAATTGTACTTAAAAGACGTGTAAGGGTACCAGAAAAGCTCACGCGGCAAGGGCGCAAAGCGCTCGGCACTGTAGACCTTTGCATAGGTCATATCGTGCAGGCCTTCCACACCACGACTGCGCCCATAGCCGCTGTACTTCACGCCGCCCCAGGCCACCTGTGGCACGCTCGCTGTGATGATGTGGTCGTTCAGACTGGCATGCCCGACCTCGATCTGCTCCATCAGCGCGAGCCCACGCGCGCGATTGCGCGTCCAGACCGAACACGTTAGGCCGTAGCTGAGCGCGTTGATTGCCGCCACGCCCTCTTCGGCGCTGTCAATTGGCACGACAGCCAGGACGGGCCCGAAGGTTTCTTCGCGCATCAGGCGCATCTCGGGCTTCACATCGGTCAGGATTGTCGGCGCATAGGCGCGCCCGTTGTGCCCCTCCAGGATGTGACCACCACAGATCAAGCGCGCGCCGCCCGCCAGCGCCTCGCGGACTTGCTGATCCACGATTTCAAGCTGCGCTTGCGTCGTCAGGGCGCCCATCGTCACTTGCAGTGCCTCGCCGCTGCCAACTCTGATGTACTTTTCGATCGCCGCCTTCATCCGCTGCATCAACGGCTCGGCAACGGTGCGCATGACGTAGGCACGCTCAATGCTCAGACAGGCCTGCCCCGCGTTGAACATCGCGCCCCACACGATCCCATCTGCTGCCCGCTCCAAATCTGCATCCTCAAGGACGAGCGCAGCATCTTTAGCGCCCAGCTCCAGCGTGACTGGGATCAAGCGCTCAGCGGCAGCGATGGCGATCTTACGTCCGGTGGCAGTGCTGCCGGTGAAGCTGATCTTGTCGGGCCGCTGCTCAATCAGCGCCGCACCGAGATCGCCCTTGCCGTGCACAATCTGAAAGACGCCCTCAGGCACGCCCGCCTCGCGCAGCGTACGCGCCAGCGCCTCGCCAACTTGCGTGCTGTACTCCGACGGCTTGAAAACGACCGCGTTGCCTGTGATCAGCGCGGCTGCGATCGGCGTGATGCTCAGAATTAGCGGAAAATTCCACGGCGTGATCACTAAGACAACGCCGTACGGCTGCCGTGCCGTCCAGTGTTGATGGTGTGGATCGAGCAGGACAAAGTGGCGCGTCGGCGCTAGGGCGCGCGGCGCGAGGCGGCGGTAGTAGGCGATCAGTTCGATGGCGGTCAGGAACTCGGTCAGCGCCTCGAAAGGCGGCCTGCCTTGCTCAGCCACCCGGTCTCGCGG
>JBDNDQ010000099.1:0-7046 GCA_046719055.1 Aggregatilineales bacterium
CGCCGGAAAGTCGAAGTATACATTGAGCCGATTGGCGGCTACCCGAAGGATATCAATATCTATCAGGCGCAGAAGGCGCTTGGTCATGTTATTCACGCTTCTCGTGTTGGCGGCGCGATCATCTTAGCGGCTGCTTGCAGTGAAGGCAGCGGCAGTGCCAAATACGAGCGCTGGCTGAGCGAGTTATGCTTGCCGCTCGGCGCGGATGTAAACCGCACCGTGATCGAACGCTTTAGGACCGAAGGCTTTCGCGTCGGCCCGCATAAAGCCTTCCAAATCGCCCGCGACTCAATCGATCGGCGCGTCATCTGGGTAACCGACCTGCCCAATCCCGCCCAATTCGGCTTTCGCAGCGCTGCCAGCCTGCGCGCTGCGCTGTACGAAGTGCTGGATGCCGATCCAAGCATTCAGCGCGTCGCTGTGCTGCCCTACGCTAACGCCACACTGGTGCAGGCGCAGTCCTGAGCAACTTGTGGTATGCTTACCGGGTCAAAACGTCGGCTTTGACTGAGGAAGCTTATGAAGAACCTGATCGGTCAGACGCTTGGGCAGTTCCAGCTGCTGGAAATCATCGGAGAAGGCGGTGTGGCTACTGTCTACCGTGCCTATCAGCAGTCTATGTCGCGTGATGTAGCAGTGAAGGTGATTCAGCCTAAGCAAAGCGAGAGCGAGGAATTTTTTGCACGCTTTGATCGTGAGGCACGGGTGATCGCCTCGCTGAGCCATGCGCATATCCTCAAAGTGTTCGACTACGGTATCATCGGCAACGTGGCATATTTAGCCATGGAACTGCTGCACGGCGGCAGCCTCGCAGATCGGATCGAGCGCGGCGCACTACCCATTCCTGCCATTGTCGCTGTCCTGCACCAGATTGCCCCTGCGCTGGACTACGCTCACCAGCGTGGCATCATTCACCGCGATCTGAAACCGCACAACATCCTGTTCGATGAGCACGGCCACCTATTCCTGACAGACTTTGGGATTGTCAAGCTGCAAGGCGCCGACCAGGCACTGACGCGTGAGGGCGCAGTAGTCGGTACGCCTGCCTACATCGCACCTGAGCAATGGCAAGGCGTCGAGATCGATCGGCGCGCTGATATTTACGCGCTTGGCATCACTACCTACCAAATGCTGACAGGTCGGCTGCCCTTTGAAGCTGACACTTTCTACGATATGATGCAGTTGCATCTGTATCATCAGCCGCCACCGCTCAGCGCTTACCGGGCGGGCTTACCTGCCAGCATCCAGGCAGTTATGAATAAAGCGCTCGCCAAGCAGCGTGAGGATCGCTACTTCACGACCAGCGAGTTTGCCAACAGCTTTGCGCGCGCCGCTGAAGAGTGGAAGGCCTACGCCGCTGCCGATCCCACAGTCGATACGAGCAGAGATGCCTCGCCGCACAGAGCGCCCACTGCCATTTCTCGTCACACTTCACCTGCGCAGCCGCCGGCCGAGCCTCACGCACTTGGTCACGACATGACACAGCCAGTCAACTTAGCTGATCTAGGCGCTACTGCGCCCGTGCCGATCGGCAGCATCCCTGCGGCGGCGCCCCCTGCCCCTTTAGCAGAGCCAGTCACCGAGCCGCCATCGCGCACCCTACCCGTGCCGACTTCTGTGCTAGTGCTAGGCGGCCTGCTGATCGCGCTCGTTCTGTTCATCATTATTGCTTCAGCAGGCGGTGGCGTGATCTCAGCCAGTGACCAGACGTCAACAGCTGTCGCTGTGGCAATCCTGAGCCAGACACCCACCGAAACTCCCACTGAAACGCCAACCATCACACCAACTGCCACATTTCCGCCTGATTTAATTGCGCCCGTCACGGCGACTCAAGCCGTTGCTGCCAGTTTGACCTTCACCCCGACAACACCGCCCAGCCCAACGTTTGATCTGGCGCTCACACAAACGCTAGCAATTGTGGCGGTGCAAACCAATACGCCGACGCCGACGCGCACGCCCACCGAGACGCCAACCTTTACACCGACTGCCACACTCACCTCGACGATCACGCCCAGCTCCACGCCGACCCCGCCACCGACCTTCACGCCAACCACCACACCAACCGCCACCGCCACTGCCACTGCCACTCCGACGCCTGACTTCGCAGGGACTGAGGCAGCCATTCAAACGGCTACACAGCGCTCTTTCGAAGTGGCAGCTCAGCGTGCAGCGGCTGGCGCGCAGCCGGCCTTTGAGCCGCGCAGCGGCGAGCTGCGCCACACAACGCGCCAAGCCCCCGAAATCGAGCCTGCAGGTGTGCAGTTCCGTAATTTCGTAGTCGAAGCCCTGTTCGGCAACCCGTACGGTGCAGATGAAGGGCGCTGGGATTACGGCTTTTTCTTCCGTCACGAGGGCGAGAACCGCCAGTATCGCCTGGCCGTCGTGTCTGATGGACGTTGGCGCCTGACCCTGCGCGACAGAGACGCCTCTACCATTGTGCAGGAAGGATTACTCAACAACCTGAACTCAGCAGCTGATGGCTCCAACATGCTGCGCCTGGTGGTGGAGGATAGCCGCGCCTGGTTCTTTGTGAATAGGCAGTTCGTAGCACAGCTAGATGTCTCGGCTAAGCGCGTGGCGGGCGATGTGCAAATCTTCACAGGTGTCTTTGGTGGCAATAAGATCAACGGGCGCACCACGCGCTATAGCGGCTTCGTGGTTAGCGGGATCGAGTAGCGTGCTGGCGCTTGAGAGCAGCCTGCCAACCAGGCAGCAGAGTATAAAAGGCAACCGTCCAGCTGCCGATGCACAGCATCAAACCGTAGAAGACAAAGAACAGATGTCCATGCCACGCAGCAAGCGCCGCAGTCAGCAGACAGAAGGCACCCCATGCTACTTCGAGCGGCGTGCCTGAGTCTGCGTGGAGCTGGTAGGCGCTTACTGTTGGTGCTGTGCCACCCCACTTAGGCGTGCGCAGAAACTCGCTGTGCCAACCAAGCAAGCCTTTCACGGCAGCCCGCGCGATGGTTATGGCAAGCCCGCTGCTGACGACCTGCAGAACGACTGTATAGGGCAGTGTCTGCCAAGAGCGCCTCAGCAGCAGCTGCGAGATCATCAAGTAGATAAGCGGCACGAAGGTGAAGGGGCTGAGCGTCGCCGCGTATTGAACGAAAGGTAGGTTCAGCCAGACTTCACGCGGCAAAAGAAGCAGCACAAGCGTGTAGGCGATCGCGATCAGCATGGTTGTAGGGCCGACTAGGTAACTGAGCAGGTGGATTGTCGCCTGTAACTTGCTGCCGATGGGCAAGCAGCTGCGCCACAGCTCAGATAAAAGCAAACGTGCGCAAGCAAGGCTGCCTTGTGCCCAACGTGCTTGCTGACGTTTGTAGGCGCTCATGGTTGGCGGTAGCTCGGCTGGCACGCTGATCTCGCTGCGGTAGAGGGCATGCCAGCCGCTCAGCCATGCCCGATAGCTCAGATCGAGATCTTCGGTGAGCGTGCGCGCCATCCAACCGCCAGCCACTTGGATGGCGGCACGCCGCCAGAGGCCTGCTGTGCCATTAAAGTTAAAAGGCATCCCGCTCTGGGCGCGCCCTTGCTGCTCAATGCTGAAATGGCTATCGACAGCGATCGCTTGCAGGCGTGTTAGCCACCCTTGTTGGGCATTCAGGTGCTCCCAGCGGGTTTGGATGAAGGCCGCCTTCGGATCGGCGATCAGCGGTGGTAAGCTCTTTTTCAAAAAGTCGGGCGGTGGCACGAAATCGGCATCGAAGATGGCGATGTACTCGCTCTGAACGAATTGCAAGCCATAGGCGAGGGCACCTGCCTTGTAGCCTTCGCGGTTGGGACGGCGGATATGTTGTATATCCCTACCCTGTTTTAGCCAGTAAGCAGCAGCCTCCGTGACGATCTGGGTAGTGTCATCGGTAGAGTCATCCAGAACTTGGATAGTCAGCTTGTCCAGTGGATAGTCTAGCTGGGCAACAGCGTCGATGACGCGGCGGCTGACATAGCGCTCGTTATAGAGCGGCAGTTGAACGGTTACGTGCGGAAACTCGCTGAGTGCTATCTCTGTGGTAGGTTTGGTGCGCTTGGATAGGGTGACGATTAGCAAGTAGCACAAGTTCAAGCTGTAGGCGGATAGGAGCAGTGCAGCGGGCAAAAAGCAGAGCATCAGCAGCACGGATAGCAAGGTATAGAAAGTGTTCACAACCTCTCACTCATAAGATGCGTTCACCGGCAAAAGTCGCAGTGGCCAATTATAGATCAATCAGCGCCGAAAAGGGGTGTCTAAAAATCCAGGCTGCAGCAGGCTTATGACGCTTTGAGAATTTGTTCAGGCGCTGCAAGAAATTCCCAGCTGCCGATCCAGCCATTTTGCCCACTAGATCTGCAGCGGATTTACCTTTACACTGTGACTAAGCCAAGTTGCGGCTTGGAGGTGAAAAATGAGCTATGTTTACTTATTGCGCAACGTCTCGTTGTTCACTCAGCTGAATGAGGATGAGCTCGATGCGTTGGCAGCCGAGTTCATCTTGCAAAGCTTTCGGCGCGGTCAGGTGCTTTTTCAGCAGGGCAGCACGACTAACTGCCTCTATATTGTGAGGTCGGGCAGCGTGCAAGTCACCGTTTTTGGCAGAGACAACACAATTACTTATACCGACGTTTTCCGCGCCGAGCAGTCTTTTGGTGAGTTTTCTCTGTTAGACGGCCTGCCACGCTCGGGCGAAGCTGTGGCCCTTGAACACAGCGACCTCTTGGTGTTGACGCGCCCAACCTTCTTCCGCTTTCTGGAGCGCCAAACGATGGTAGCGATCAAGCTCTTGGTGACGGTCAGCCGCCGCATGCGCTTTGCTGAATCGGCTATCGATCAGCCGCTGGTGCGCAGCCCCGAAGAGAAGCTCGTGCGCTTGCTGCTCAACATCGCTCAACATTACCAGATCGGTTCGCGCTTCAGCTTGCGCCTGACTGCAGACGATTTGGCCGCCCTCTCCGGCATCACGCGCAGCATGGCACATGCCGCTGTGGATAGACTGCGCGAACAAGGTTTGATCACGCTCGATCGCTCATACATTGCTAGCCTCGACCTGGCTGCGTTGCAGGCGCACTATCAGCGCATGGTGCAGGGTTTGCCGCTGAGCGCCAATTAGCCATGCACAAGGCAGGTGCAGCGCTCGCCTTGCCAGCTTTTATTCAGACTGTGCTACAATTGCGCACGTGCCAGACGTGTTGAGCGAGGGAAGCACATGACCGACTCAAAGCCATCTTCACAGACGTTGTGGTCGGGCCGCTATGAGACTGTAACAGCCGAATCCGTGCGCCGCCTGAACGACTCGTTGCCCTTCGACAGGCGCCTGTATGCTAGCGATATTGCCTGCAGCCTGGCTTATGCAGATGCGCTGCACAAGGCGGGCATCTTGACTGATACTGAGCTCAGTGCGATCGCTGACGGCCTACGGCGCGTGCGCACGGAGCTCGACTCAGGTGTGTTCGCCTTTGCAGCGGGCGATGAGGACATCCACACAGCCGTTGAACGGCGCTTGATCGAGCTGATCGGCCCTGCAGGCGGCAAGCTGCACACTGGGCGCAGTCGCAACGATCAAATAGCCACCGATATGCGCCATTGGCAGGCACAGACCATCAGCCGAATTGTCGGCTTACTCACCGCCTTACAGCGCGCCCTGCTGGAGCAGGCCAAACAGCACATCGAGACGCTTATGCCGGGCTATACACACCTACGGGCTGCACAGCCGATCAGCGCTGCACACTGGTTACTGAGCTGCTTCTGGCTGCTGAGCCGCGATGTGCGCCGCTTCGAGCTAACCCGCGAGGCAACCCTCATCCTGCCGCTCGGCTCGGGCGCGTTGGCGGGCACGCCCTACCCGATTGACCGTCAGATGCTAGCTGAGTCGCTCGGCTTCCTTGATCTCTGCCCGAACAGCCTAGATGCCGTCTCTGACCGCGATTTTGTGGCCGGCTTTTTGTACGCTGCCGCGCTGACGACAACGCACCTGAGCCGTTTTGCTGAGGATGTGATCCTGTTCAGTGCGCCGCCCTTCGGCTTCATCCGTCTGGATGAGCGCTACACCACTGGCAGCAGCCTGATGCCGCAGAAACAAAATCCTGACGTGCTGGAATTGACGCGCGGCAAAGCCGGCAGGCTGATCGGGCACCTGGCAGGCTTTCTCAGCACGCTCAAAGGGCTGCCGACTGGCTACAACAAAGACCTGCAAGAGGATAAAGAGCCGCTTTTTGACGCGGCAGACACCCTTGAGACACTCTTGCCCGCCCTGATCGGCACAGTCGAGACGATGCGCCTGCAGCCTGAGGCAATGCGCGCTGCTTTGGACGAGTCTATGCTAGCAACAGACCTAGCTGATTACTTAGTTCAGCGCGGCGTGCCTTTCCGCGAGGCGCACGGCTTGGTCGGGGCGGCTGTGCGGGCGGCACAAGCGCATGGCGTATCGCTCTCTGCGCTGCCTCTACAGACCTATCAGGCGATCAGTGCGCACTTTCAGCCCGATCTCTACAGCGTCTTCGACTTTGAAGCTTCGGTTGCTAAGCGCAAGGCGCCTGGCGGGACGGCGCCAGAGGCGATCCGCCTGCAGGTTGAGCGCGCTGAGTCCTTCCTGCAAGAGCGCAAAGCGTGATTGCGCACCTTTGCAACACGTTTTGCGTACTAGCCCAAGATGTGTACATTAGGAACGGCAGTTTGCCGTGAAGGACTAAGGCATGACACGTGTCACCTTTCCAGAGCTAGACATCAGCGCCTTTCAGCATCCACAGGATCGCGAGGCTGCTCAGAATCTGCGGCGCATCATTGGCTTCGAGCGCCTGGTGGCGAAATTCATCGAGCTGCGCTACGAGCGCCTGCTGTATCTGTTTAACGTCGGGAGCGCCGTGCGTGTAGGCGAGACTCAGTATCCACGCCTGCACAACATGCTGCGCGAGGCATGCGCCATCCTCGATGTGCCACAACCTGCCATGTACGTGACGCGCAATCCTGTGGCAAATGCATTCACTTTCGGGCACAACAAGCCGTATGTGATGCTCTTTAGCGGCCTACTCGACTTCCTGGAAGATGATGAAGTCTTTGCAGTGAAGAT